>JAOFSE010000009.1 GCA_028044295.1 Sulfurimonas sp. | reverse complement strand
TCAACTTTCTTTTCAAGTTTTAGTGAAATAGAATTGACACAGTGTCTAGTGTTTTTTGAAGTCATAGCTTCACCTTCAAAAACATGACCTAAATGACCTCCACAGTTATTACAAACTATTTCAACACGTCTACCATCAGCATCTGGAACTCTTTTCACAGCTCCGGGAATTGTATCATCGAAACTTGGCCATCCGCAATGTGAATCAAACTTATCAGTAGAATTATAAAGTGCAGTTCCACATAGTTTACATGTATAGATTCCGTTTGATTTTTCATCAGTATATTTACCAGTAAAAGGTCTTTCCGTATCTTTATTTACGATGACATGTTTTTCATCATCACTCAGTTTGTCTATCTGCCCTGTCCACTTTTGTAGGTCTATTGCATTCATTGTTGATATTATGAGCATGAAAAGTATTATATACTTCATACCTTCTCCTTTGTAGTATGTTGATATTATAGAGAATATTATTTTATATTAATAGAGTGTATATAATGTGTAGTAATTTATAAAGTTCATTTTATGTTTCAAAAAGATATAATCGAAAACTAAATTTTTTGGGGTGAATAAAGATGAAGAGAAAAAAGATATATAATCCGGAATCTACTGAAAGCGTTAATGATAGAAAAATATTTGGCGGTAATCCGACAGGTATTTTTGAACTAAACAACATTAAGTATCAGTGGGCATATAACCTTTGGGAAGTGATGTTAAATAACACTTGGTTTCCTAAAGAAGTTGATATGACTAGAGATGTAAATGATTATAAAAATCTTACTAGTGCAGAGAAAGATGCTTATGATAAAGCACTATCCCAACTTATCTTTATGGATTCACTTCAAACAAATAATATTATAGACAATATTAACCCTTATGTTACATCAGCGGAGATAAACCTTATTTTAGTAAGACAGAGTTTTGAAGAAGCTCTGCACTCACAATCTTACGCAGTTATGGTTGATACTATATCAACTAACTCAGAAGAGATATATGATCTTTGGCGTAAAGATATGATGCTTAAAAATAAAAATGATGCAATTGCAAAAGCTTATGATGAGTTAACTGCTAACCCTACAGAGACTAATTTTGTAAAAGCTTGTTTTGCAAACCAGATTCTAGAAGGCATTTACTTCTACAGTGGATTCGCATATATTTACACTTTGGCACGCTCAGGAAAAATGTTAGGTTCTGCTCAAATGATAAGATTTATTCAAAGAGATGAAGTTACACACCTTGCACTCTTTAAAAATCTTATTAATACACTTAGAAAAGAGAGACCTGACCTTTTTACAGAACAGTTAAAATCAGAAGTTATTGATATGTTTAAAGAAGCTGTTCATCTAGAAGTAGAATGGGGTAAATACATTACTCAAGGTCAGATTCTTGGACTTACAGATGATATTGTTGAACAGTATATTCATTTCTTAGCTGATGATAGACTTGCTTCTGTTGGATTTGATAAGATATATAATGTAGAAAATCCTATTAAATGGGTTGATGATTTCGCAAAATTTAATGATCAAAAAACTAACTTCTTTGAAGCTACAGTATCTAACTACTCAAAAGGTTCACTAACTTTTGATGATGACTTTTAGAGTGAAAATTAAAATGAGCTATGCTCATTTTACCTCTTAGGAGCTTTTATGAACCAACTATGTTCACTACAATTTGAAACTACTCCAGACTATAACACTAACTTAAAAACACTCATAACACTTATTGAAGATATTAAAGATAACTCCTTAATCGTAGCCCCCGAGGTTTGTCTAACAGGCTTTGATTATGAGAATATAGATAATGCTATAGAGTTTTCTGAATTGGCTAACAGTGAGTTGAAAAAATCATCTAAAAATAAAATTATTATTGTAACACTACTTGAAAGAGCTGATGGTGAAGTTTTTAACCTTGTCAAAGTTTTTCACAATGGTGAGATAGTTTTTACTAGAGCTAAGGCTAGGCTATTTCGTTTTGGAGATGAAGATAAGTTTATGTCAGAGGGTAGTGATGAAGATATTCAAATAATAGATATTGCAGGAATAAAACTTGGAATACTCATTTGCTTTGAACTTCGCTTTAAAAAACTTTGGCAAAAATTAGAGGGTTGTGATGTTATAGCTGTTCCATCTTGGTGGGGAGTTTTAAGGACTGAGCACTTTAAAACACTAACACGCGCTTTAGCAATTATCAATCAATGTTATGTGGTAGCAAGTGACCCCTTAAACGAAGAATGTTCTAAAATGAGTGGTATTATTACTCCTAATGGACAAGAGCGTAGAAACGGGAATAAGCCTTGCTTAGAAGTAGAATATAATAGAAAAGAAATTTTAACAATGAGAAGATATATGGACGTAGGTATTGGATAAGATAGTAGCAACAAAAGCAGCAAAATTAGCGGAAGATTGTCATAAAATATTTAAACTTAGTGAAAATGTAAAAAGAGCTATATCTAAGACTAATAGAGAAGAGTTTGTTCCAGCTGGTTTTAGACATAACGCTTATAAATTAGATGCTCTTCCTCTTAGCTCATCACAGTGGATAAGTTCACCCCTCACAGTTGCTAAAATGACAGAGTACTTAGAACCTGCTGGTGCAGATAGAGTTTTAGAAGTAGGTTGTGGTAGTGGTTATCAAGCAGCAGTTTTATCAAATCTTTTTCGTGGAGTATTTACCATAGAGAGAATTGAACCTTTGATGATAGAAGCAAAGGCAAAGTTTAGAAGATTAAGTATAAATAATATTCACACAAGAACTGATGATGGTCAAAATGGATGGATTCAGTACGCTCCCTATGATAGGATTATCTTCTCGGCAACTGCAAAAGAGATACCTCAGAAACTTTTTGATCAACTAAGTGATGATGGAGTACTCCTCGCACCCATGCAAAAAGGTAACAAGCAAATTATCACACGTTTTAGAAGAAATGGCACACAGTTAGTTGAAGAAGAGTTAGAAGAATGCGATTTTGTTCCTATCCTTGATGGGGTACAAAAATAAAGATATAAGTTTGTTATTGTAAAATAGTATTAATATAAATTAGGGATATATGTATGGAAGATATGTACGGCATAAAATACTCAAAACCTGAAGTAGTCTTGATGCAAGAGACTGGTATAGGTGTTGCAGAAGCAGCTGCAAGAACTTGTTATGATTCATTTGAAAATTCTGAGAATGAGTCTATAAAGTTTATTGAAAACAACCTACCAAATGATGCTACATGTAAAGATATTAATTCTATAGAAGATTCTAATCTTTTAGATGATTTAGCATGGACATACTTTCATCACTCGATATTAGAACATGCTAACCTTAGCTTTTTAGTTCGTGGAACTTCTCGTGGTGTTTTACAAGAACATGCTCGTCACCGTATGCAAGCTATATCTGTTAGAAGTACTCGTTATACTATGAGCTCTGTAATAAATGCTTTTACAGCTTCACAAACAGCTGATGATAAAGATTTCTTTGTAGATAAAGTGCTTGGCTTTGATATGTTTGTTACAGCAGACATGGAATACAACAAGATAGAAATCGGTGCTATTTATGATAAGTTAAAGTATCAATCAAGCGTAGTAGATAACTTTCATGAACTCTCTATTGCAAAAAGCTCATTAGGCTTTTTAGATGAATTCAAGGGTAATCCACAAAAACTTTTTGAGGCCTTAGAAGCTGGAAAGAAAAAAAGAAATGTTGGCGATGCTTTTAAACATATCATTAGTGATAATGTAAAAGTTGATATGGTTGTGACATTTAACTTAAGAAGTTTGAAGAACTACCTAACGCTTCGTGATAGTGGTGCTGCATTTTTCCAAATAAGATGGTTAGCACAAGAGATGATGAGAGTGACTCCATCAAAATATTTAGATTTAATTATCAAAAAGAAAGCAGACTAAATGAAAAAACATATACTAATAATCGGTTTTTTATCGGCACTAATGTTTAATGGATGTTCATATTTCAATTTTAATTGGGCAGTTTGTGACAAGGTTGCTGGTGATCCGCATAGAAATATGCCTAGAGAGTGTAGAAACTATAATGAAGAAGATGCTACTAAAGCATTTAACAATACTAAAGGCGAAACTGAGACACCAATTAGCCAAGAAGATGCTTTAGAGTTTAAAGAGAAGTAGATATCGTACTTAAATGAACTCTCTTAAGGCTATATCTTTAAATGTAGGAATTCCTACATTTATATTTTTAATATTTTCGCTTATTGTTTACTACTCGCCTAAAGTTCCCGAATATATATTTTTAATAGCTCCTTATATTTTTTATGCTCTTTGTGCAATAATTATATGGGTTTCATGGCATTTCAATAGAAATAGATTTATATTCATCATACTCCCACTTTTACTCATAGATTTTGGATTTGAAAATATTGAACCTCTAAAAGCAAGCATGCTATTTTTCTGTGCCTCTGTTTTATACCCTATACACTTACTTATCTTCTTGACGCTAAAAGAGAGAGGTTTTTTTTCTGTATGGGGTATATTAAAATTACTATTTTTTTCTATTGAGATAGGTATAGTTTTGTATGTGCTAAATTATGAAAATACGTATGTAAATAATCTTTTAGGACTTAAAATATTTGCACACTCCTTTTATCCATTAAAAGATATTGCTATAGCTATTATGCTATCTGTTTTATCTATTTTTACAGCTCTAATTATTTTTAATCGTTATCTTATATACAACTCAACATTCTTAGTACTTTTAATATCTTTTTGTTTAGGAATGTATTTTTTAAAGACAGCCTATGCGGTGGATATGGCTTTCTTTTCTATGGCAATTATGATTTTCGTACTTCTTATCAGAGAGACTTACAGACTTGCTTTTTATGATGAACTTACTTCTATGCCAGGTCGTCGTGCTTTGATAGAAGATATGGCAAAACTTGGTAGAAAATATGCTCTGGTAATGATTGATATAGATCATTTTAAAAAGTTTAATGATACGTATGGTCACGACACTGGTGATGAGGTGCTTAAGATGGTTGCTTCTAAGCTCTTAGCTGTTAGTGGTGGTGGAAAGGCTTATAGGTATGGCGGAGAAGAGTTTACAATTTTATTTCCATCAAAAGATACAGAAGAAACATTTCTACATGTAGATATTCTAAGACAAAATATTGCTACAACTCCTTTTGTAGTGAGAAACAAGAAAAAAGCCAAAACTATATATATAAACATATCAGCAGGTTTAGTACAAAGTACTTCAAAAGACAAAGATCCATTTGCTGTTATGAAAAGAGCAGATAACGCTCTTTATAAGGCAAAAGATGCTGGAAGAAATACAGTTATAAAAGCTTAACAGGCTATAATTTTAGTAATAAGACAGAGGTAGTAAAATGAGTAATGTATGTGAATTATGCTCTAGTGAAGATAACCTAGACAGCTTTTTAGTAGATGGTGCAAACAACGAAGTGAACTTAACTTTATGTTCTACATGTAGAGATCAAATCAAAAGTGAAGAGTTAGATGAAAACCACTTTAACTGTCTGAATGACTCAATGTGGAGTGAAAGCTCAGGTGTAAAGGTTTTAACTTATAGACTTTTAGATTCCCTAGGTCGCCAAGACCTACTTGATATGATGTACTTAGAAGATTACGAGAAAGAGTGGGCAGAGGCTGGAATACACAGAGGTGAGAAGTTAGTTTATAAAGACTCAAATGGTGTTACACTTGAACATGGAGACACAGTAGTAATTACTAAAGATCTAGATGTTAAGGGTACTGGTTTTACTGCAAAGCGCGGTACTGCTGTAAGAAACATAGGGCTTGTTCCAAATGATGCAGAGCATATAGAAGGTCGTGTCAATGGTGTTAAAATCCACATTCTTACAAAATATTTGAAAAAGTCATAACCATGAATTCATATGATAGATTTTATAAAATTGATAAGGACTTTAGAAATCCATATGCTAGGGATAGAGATAGAATAATTCACTCTGGTTCATTTAGAAAACTAGAATACAAAACACAAGTTTTTTTAAATCAAGAGGGTGACTTTTTTCGTACACGTCTTACTCACTCTATAGAAGTCTCACAGATTGCTCGTTCAATCACTTCTAACCTTGGACTAAATGAGTCTCTTGCAGAAGCTATAGCATTAGCACATGACTTAGGTCATACTCCTTTTGGTCATATAGGTGGAGATACTCTTGATGAGTGTTTAAGAGCTGATGGACATAAAAATGGGTTTGAGCATAACTTTCAGAGCTTTAGAGTTGTTTCCGCATTAGAGAAAAGATATAAAGAGTTCAATGGACTTAACCTTACTTTTGCAACTCTAGAGGGTATACTAAAGCACTCTTATCCATACAAGAAGAGTTTTTTACCAGATAGTATTCATGAGCAGTTTAACTTAGATACTCATCCATCTATTGAGGCTATGGTTGTTGACCGTGCTGATGAAATAGCATACATGAGTCATGATATAGACGATGGTATACACTCAGGACTTATTAGCTTTGATGACTTAAGAGAGAGCGAATTAATCCAAGAGGTACTTGCTAAGGTTGAAGAAGAAGGAATTAGTGAAGATGAGGATGAGATGTTTAGATATAGATTTAGCTCGCACCTTATCAACCATCTTGTGTATTCACTCTTAGAGTACTCAAAAGATAAGATAGATAATTCTAAAATTTTCAGTTCTACGTTTGATTCTAAATCGGATATCCCTGTTGGTTTTGAGGCTAGCTTAGAGACTAAAATCAAGAAGTTAAAAAAGATTCTTTTTGTAAAAATGTATCAACATAAAAAGATAGTTACAAAGATGTATGCTGGTGGTCAAGCTATAAAAGGTTTATATAAAGGTCTTATGGATGAAGATAAAATGATGCCTAAGTACTACTATAAGCAGCTAGAAACTAGAAAAAAACATAGGGTTGTAGCAGATTACATAGCTTCTATGAGCGATAGACATGCTCTTAGTTTTTATAATGAAATGTATGGAAAAATATAGTTATATAGTTTACTATATAATAAAGTATATAAGTTATTAATCTTATAAATTGAAGTTATGAATTCTTGATTTTGAGGTTGTTGAAGATAGGCTATAGTCCCGAAGGACTAAGGCTTATAGGCGTGATTCGTAACGTCTCATCATATAAAGACGTTTAAGCATTTTCTTACGAGAAGCTATTAAGAATTTCTTACGCTTTTCAGTTTCCGTTTCATGGAAACGGCGAGCACGAGCTTCGGTAACTATTAAGTTACGGTCAGTCTGCTTCTTGAAACGGCGGTAAGATGCATCAAAATTGTCATCTGAACGAAGTACTATTCCTGGCATATCACATCACCCACTTTCTTTAAATTTTTTGAATTGAAATTGTACCATAATCTTTTCTAATCACATAACTTTTTAAAGCACTTCGTAGTATAATGATTTTATGATTACCCAAGATTCCATAGAAGCCTTAAAGGCACGACTTGATGTTGTTGATGTTGTAGGCTCTTACTTGGAGTTGAAAAAGTCTGGTGCGAACTACAAAGCACCATGCCCTTTTCATGATGAAAAATCTGCCTCTTTTGTTGTTAGTCCATCTAAACAGATATATCATTGCTTTGGCTGTGGTGTTGGTGGAGATAGTATCAAGTTTACTATGGAGTATGAGAAGCTTAACTACCCAGAGGCTTTAGAGAAGTTAGCAGATAACTATAACTTTTCACTCTCTTATTCTGATAACAAACATAACAAACCTCGTTCACAACTTATGGAGAGAGTAAATGAGTGGTATCAGAATTTACTCACACACAAGCAAACTGCCTTAGAGTATGTAAAAGAACGTGGAATTTATGAGAACTCTGTTGAGAAATTTGGTATTGGTTACGCACCTGATTCAAATGCAACTATTAACTACATAAAATCTCAGTTATTTAATATGAGTGAAGCTGTAGAAATGGGTGTTGTTGGATTTGATGGTGGACGAAACTTTGCTAGATTTATAGAGCGTGTGACTTTTCCTATTCACTCTGTTAATGGAACGGTAGTTGGTTTTGGTGGAAGAACTATAACAGGTCATCAAGCAAAGTATGTGAATTCTCCTGAAACACCATTTTTTAACAAGTCGCGTCTTTTATATGCTTATCATCATGCTAAGCAGTCTATTCATAAAAGAAAAGAGATAATCATAACAGAGGGTTACCTTGATGTTATCATGCTTCATCAAGCTGGATTTGATAATGCAGTTGCAACCTTAGGTACAGCACTTACGGATCAGCACTTACCACTTTTACGTAAGGGTGACCCAAAAGTTATTATGGCCTATGATGGGGACAAGCCTGGACGAGCAGCTGCTCTTAAGGCATCAAGACTGCTAAGTGCTAGTGGTTTTAATGGAGGAGTTGTTATATTTGGAGAGGGGATGGACCCTGCAGATATGGTTAAAGATGGTAGGGTTGAAGAGTTAGCAACAATGTTTCGCTCACCCAAACCATTTATAGAATTTGTTTTAGATGAGATAATATCTCTGTATGACCTACGCGATCCTAAAGCTAAAGAATCTTCTATGCAAGAAGCGACAGGGTATTTGAAAACACTTTCGCCAATTCTTCAAGAAGAGTACAAATCATATTTGGCTTCTAGACTTGGACTAAGTCCTTCATTTGTTAAAGTTACAAGTCAAACTAACACTAACCAAGGTGCCCCATTCGTTCAAACAAATTCTCATAAGGATATGTGGGAGTTAAGTCTTATAAAAACGGTATTAGAAAAGCCACATCTTATTGATCAGATACTGGATGTGTTAGACCCTTCACTTTTACAGTTTCACTCTTACGAGTTAGGATTAGCATTATCTGGAAAGTTAGATGAACCACAACTGATGGCAATCTCTGTTGATGATATGATAAAATCACTAAAAGATGAAGAGGCTTTAAAAAATGAGCTTATTACTTTTTTGACTAAACATTATGAAAGAGAGTTAAAAAAGGTAAATATGGGTCAAGGAATTTCTTTTGAAGAGAAGGCGTTTTACATACGTAAGTTCCGTGGTAAAATAGCCATTCTTAAAAGAGGGGAGTTAGTAGCTTTTAATAGCTAGGTTCTACTCTTGCTCTTTAGGTTTACGAGCTTTTATAGATATTTTTCTTCCTACTTTTGTAGGTTTAGAGTATTTATCTTTAGGTTTGCCATCAAAGCGATGATTTCTTTCACCACTTTTCCCTGAAAATAGAGCTTTCCCATTTTCATCTTTCCCTAAAAATTTGTTTTCAGCCTTCTCTTTTTTGTCCCATTTTTCACCTTCTGCGCGAGGTCTTTTTTCTTTTTTAGGCTGTTCTTCATATGTCTTTTTAAATTCATACTCTTTTGGTTTCTCTACACCTTTGTAAGCAACTTTTAGTTTTGGGTCTTCATCATATTCAAAACCTTCTATAACTTCTTGTTTAATAACTCTTTTTAGAACAGTCTCTATTGGGTAAAGTTTTTTCTGCTCTTTAACATCAAGTAAAATAAGTGCCATTTCTGTTGGTTTAAATAGTCTGTTTATATATAAAGCTGGAGTGGCTGGTAAATCAAAACTGATTAAAAGTTCATAAGTTTTTTCTGAGTTTTTTAGCTCATCATCACTTAAAATCGTTACATTTTCAGCTGTTACAGCCTCTTTTATAACATCAAGAGAATTCGCTCTAACAACTAGAATCTCCATATCACTGTACTTCTCAATAAGTAAGTTAAGTAAAGATAATTTTTTATCTATAGGACATGGGTGCACATAATGTTTGTTGTGTTTTATAGAAATTTGTTTTACTGGCATAATAAGTCCTAGTTGTAGTTTATAAATTATAGTTGAAACTATATCTAAGATTACCATAAATTATGCTATTATGAATCAATATTAAGAGTGGGAAAAAAATGACATTTAAAGAATTAGGTTTATCAGAACCAATATTAAAAGCTATCAAAGAACAAGGCTATACAGAGCCAACACCAATACAAGCGCAATCTATACCAGTTATATTAAATAGAAAAGACATACTTGCAGGTGCTCAAACAGGTACAGGTAAGACAGCAGGTTTTACACTTCCTGTATTAGAATTACTTACGCGTGCAAAACCGACTAAGGGTAAACACAAAGTTAAAGCACTTATTTTAACACCTACAAGAGAACTTGCAGCTCAGATTGGTGAGAGTGTTGAACTTTATGGAAAGCATCTTCCATTTAAATCTACTGTTATATTTGGTGGAGTGAAGATAAACCCTCAGTTAGTTAAACTTCGTCAAGGTGTAGATATTGTTGTAGCAACACCAGGTCGTCTTCTTGATCATATATCTCAAAAAAGTATAGATTTAAGTAGTGTTGATTATCTGATTCTAGATGAAGCGGATAGAATGCTCGATATGGGTTTTATAAATGACATTAAAAAAGTTTTAGCAATCTTGCCTAAAGAGAAACAAACACTACTTTTCTCAGCTACATATTCAGAGGAGATTAAAAAACTTTCAGACAGACTTCTGAAATCTCCAGCACTTATAGAAGTTGCTCGTAGAAACACTTCAAGTGAAACTGTAAAGCAAGCAGTTTACCATGTAGACAAAACTCGTAAACGTGAGCTTCTTACTCATTTGATTAATGAAGGAGAGTGGAAACAAGTTTTAGTCTTTACAAGAACAAAACATGGCGCAAACCGTCTTACTGGACAACTTAATAGTGATGATATTACAGCTGCTGCGATTCATGGAAACAAAAGTCAAAATGCTAGAACAAAAGCTCTTGATGATTTTAAAAAAGGTGAGGTTAGAGTACTTGTTGCTACTGATATCGCTGCTCGTGGTATAGATATAGACTACCTTCCTCATGTAGTGAACTACGAACTTCCAAATGTAAGTGAAGATTATGTTCACCGTATAGGTAGAACTGGCCGTGCTGGTCGTGAGGGTGAAGCAATTTCCCTTGTATGTGTAGATGAGCATGAATATCTTGAAAATATAGAAAAACTAATCAAAAAAGATATACCAAAAGTATGGCTAAAAGGTTTCAAACCTGATCCATCTATAAAAGCAGAGCCTATTAACCAAGGTGGCGGTGGTCGTGGACGTGGAGGAAACTCTAGAAATAGACCAAGAAATAAACCAAATGGCAATGGTAACGGCCAAAGAAGTTCTAAACCAAGAGGAAATAGATAAATGAAAGCAATAGCACTTTTTAGTGGAGGTCTTGACTCTACTTTAGCAATTAAATTAATTATAGACCAAGGCATAGAAGTACTTGCGGTAAATATAAATACAGGTTTTGGAAGTACAAAAGATAGACTAGACCATATGCAGAGTATGTGTGATCAAGTTGGTGCAGAGTTAAAGATAATCGATATTCAAAGTGAATATCTTCAAGATGTTTTGTTTGACCCTAAGCATGGTTATGGAAAAAACTTCAACCCTTGTATTGATTGTCATGCAAAGATGTTTGCAGTTGCAAAAAGAATTATGGAAGCAGAGGGTGCATCATTTTTAATAAGTGGTGAGGTTATGGGACAACGTCCTATGAGTCAAAATAAAGATGCGCTTCAAACAGTACTCAATGAGAGTAACTGTGATGGTCTTCTTCTTCGTCCTATGTCTGCAAAGATGTTAGCACCAACTATAGCTGAAGAGAAGGGCTGGGTAGATAGAGATAAACTAGAAGGTATCACAGGTAGAAGTCGTGACAGACAGCTTGAGCTTGTAAAAGAGATAGGATTAGATAACTTTGAAAGCCCAGGTGGTGGATGTCTTTTAACTGATGAAAATTTCTCTAAAAAGATGGTTGATTTTATAAAGCACGATAAGTTTGAAGTGAAAGATATACCACTTATGAAGTTTGGTCGTCATCTTCGTTTGGCCGATGGAGCGAAACTTGTAGTTGGCCGAAACCAAGAAGAGAACGGATACCTTCAAGATATACAAAACGATAAATTTTATCACCTTAAAACTGTAGGTCTACCAGGACCACATGCACTTTTAAGTAAAAGTGCAAGTGAAGCAGATAAAGCTTTAGCAACAAAAATAGTTTTGACTTACTGTAAAACTAACTCATCAGAGTCATATATTATCTCTCATGATGGAAGCGATATAGCAGGGTCACCACTTGAGAGTAGAGAAGATATAAAGCCATTTACAATACTCTAATTATTTAGATATACTTTGTTCAATAAGATTTAATTATATGGAGAAAGTATATGGCTGGTGTTCACTTTGGATTTGAAAACTTTAAACAACTTCTTGATTTAAATATAGGTATAGCTGAGAGATTAGATGAAAATAGAGCTGAGAGTTTTACTCTACTTTATTGTGATTTTTCCGTTGTAAAAGAGGAAGTTATTAAAAATTCTCTAGAACATGTACTTAGAAACTCTGACTCTATTGTGAATAGTGGTGGAGATTACTTTTTTGTTCTACCATACACTGATAAGTATGGAGCAGACATTGTGAAAAATATGTTTGTAGAGTTTTTCAGTAAAGAGTTGGATTCATATATGGTTTCTTATCCTGTTGATGGGGAGAAGTCTGATACACTTGTCGAAGAGCTTGCGGATATTGTAAGCGCTACTTATAAAAATGACTTAAAATGTTTAGACTCTTTTAATCTTTATCTGAAATAAACGTATAGTTTTTATCTTTCTTGTAGAAGGACACAGCTTCTGAGATACGCTGTTCCTTATATACTTTTTTATCACACACATATCTGCATGTAAGCTTTTTATTTTTCACAACTTTTTTATTCTCTAAACTTTTTTTACTCTCATAAGCAGATGTATTAAAGGTATTTGCTTTGGGAGTGTCAAAAGGACTAAGTGCAAAAAGTAATATAGGTGTTAATAATAGGCTTCTTTTTTTCATAAAGGTAATATCGGTAATTATATTATATTTTTAATATTGGAATAGTTAATGCTTTATTTTTAAAAATACCCTCTTTAAAAAGGGACAATAGAGGAAACTTTATCTTATAGAAGTTTCTACTCTAAAGGAGCAAAAAATGATTTCACTAGATATGAAAAGCGAAGCTAAAACAGCCTCTGCTTCTCCTCTTAGCATAACAACTCCAAGTGATGAACCAACACTTTCGTTTTCAGAACTTCTTCGTGGCGTAAGCGATGAAAAAGACTCTAAACGTATTCAAAATGGTTCACTAATCCTATCTTTAGGTGCTGAAGATAAGGATGTAAAAGGTTTGTCTAAAAATGACATGCTGTTAGGACTTTTAAAGGGTGAAGACTCTTTAGCTCTTAAGAGTGATGAAATACCATTAGAGTTAAATCCAGAGCTTACGAAAAATCTAGCTATAAAAGACTTAAAAACTCTTATAGCTGATGCGAAAAGTTATTTAAAAGATAAGATTGAAGAGAGTGATGGCTTTAAAATGGCTCAAGTTAAAGAGCTTCCAAAAACTTTAAAAGGCTTAGTCGCTGTTGCTAAAAAGTTTGACATTGATATCTCTAAAATTACAATAGAAGAAGTTAAGATACATGTAGATTTAAAACAGTCTATAAAAGAAGATGTAAAAACTCTTAGTAATAAAGACGCAATAGAAAAAGTACCAGTTACTGAGGTTAAAGAAGAGAAAAAGTCACATGTAAAAGATTTACTACAAGCTAGAGATATAAAATCAGAAGATGTGAAAACAAAAACTGTTGAAGTGAAAAAAGTAGATGCTGATTTACAAACTAAAGCTATTGATGTGAAAGAAGTAGCTATAAAGAAGGTAGAAACTGAAGTAAAAACTGAAGTAAAAACTGAAGTAAAAACTGAAGTAAAAACTGAAGTAAAAACGGCGACATTAATAAAAGAAGTAGTCGCCAATAAAGTAGATACTGATGTTAAGAGTAGTAGTGATGTGATTAAAGAGATTGCTACTCAAAATAAAGATGTAAAAACAAAAGCTACCGATGTTAAAGAAGTTGCTAAAGTTGTTGAAGATGACTTAGATACTAAGTTACATGTAGAAGAAAAAGCTGTTCAAGTTAAAAAAGAAGTAAAGTCTACTCCACTTTTTAAAGCTCAAACGCCAGTTGAACATACAACTGAACAGATTGTTCAAGTTAAACAGTTCAAGGTAGAGACCAAAACAGTAAAAGAAAAAGCAGATGAGACACTTAAACTTCTTCTTCGCGGTGAAAAACCTGCTACACAAAATCCAGCACTTACGGCAGACTTTTCAGTTGCAACAGCTAAGGTAATAGCTTCTAATGCAACTACTGAAGCTAATAAAAGTTTAGAGAATCTTCTTCGTGGAGATAATTCAGCTGCAGATGATGGTGTAGAAGTTGTAAAAACAGATACTCAATCAGTTCAAAATGATGATGGTTTTGATGCTAAGTTAAAAGAAGCGAAGCAGATGATTAAGTACTTATCAGGCGATGTTAAAACTGCTATTGAAGATTACAAGTCACCATTTACAAGAGTAAAAGTTCAACTTAATCCACAGAGACTTGGAGAGGTTGATTTAACAGTTATTCAGCGTGGTAAAAATCTACATGTAACACTTAGCTCTAATAACGCTGCAATCAATACATTAGCTATGAATGTAAATGATTTAAAAGTTCAGCTAAACAACACTGGTATAAATAATGCTTCATTTAACTTTAATAGTAACTCAGGAAATGATGCAAATGCGAATCAGCATCAACAAAGACACAATGAGCAAGAGGCTCACGAAGAGTATAGCTACATTGAAAAATCAGAGGAAAACGAAGAGATTTTAAGTTCTCTAGAGATAGTAGTTCCTCAATACGGTTAAGATAAAGGATATATTATGGCAATTAATTCAGTAGGCGAAAATGCAGCCTTATATGCAAACCCAAAACTTGATGAAGCAGTAAAAGATAAAAGAGTTCTAGGTAAAGATGACTTTATGACGCTTCTACTAGTAGAGCTTCAACATCAAGATCCGACAGAACCAATGGATAGTGAGAAGATTCTTACACAGACTTCACAACTAGCAGGTCTTGAAGCATCTGAAAATACTAATCAAGCTCTATCTGATTTAGCAGCTTCTCTTGGAAGTGCTCAACAGTTTTCGACAATATCTGCTATAGGTAAAACAGCAGACTTAGGAAGTAATGCAATAACTCTAGATGAGGGTTCAAGTAGCTCATTTGAGGTATATTTCCCAGCAGACATTCAAGAGGGTAGTGTTCAGGTTCTGGATGGTTCAGGATCTGTTATAAAAACACTTAATGTTGGTACAAACTCTTCTGGAGTATATCAGTTTGACTGGGATGGTACTGATAACGCTGGTGGTGTTGCTGAGAGTGGACTTTATTATGTAAATGCTGCTTATACAACACCAAGTGGACAAAATTTAGAAACAAGACTTGGGGCATACCCAATCGAGTCTGTAAGATTTGATGGTGGTAACACTCTTGTCAAAGTTGGTTCAAACTATGTTCCACTAGAGCGTATTCAAGAAGTATACTAAGGAGCTTATTATGATGACTCAAGCTTTTTATACAGGACTAACAGGACTACACGCTGGTCAAAAGGCTATAGATGTTATAACTGATAATCTTGCCAACACAAGTACTGTAGGTTTTCGTGGTTATACTACAGAATTCTCAAATATGTTTGAGAGAGCTCTCAATACTGATGCAGAAAGTTCTAGCGTAAGCAGTACTGTTGGTGTTGGTACAAAGCTTGATACTATACTTATGGATGAATCTCGTGGTGTATTTCAGCTTACTGAGAGTGCAAATGACTTAGCTATTCTTGGTGATGGTTGGTTTGGTATACAAGGACTAGGTGAGACTCTTTATACCAGAGATGGTAGTTTTACTTTTGATTCAAATAGAGACCTAGTAACTCACGATGGCTTTTTTGTTCTTGGTACAATGGGCAATAATATAGATGGGGAAATACTAACAGAAGATTTGGGGAATATTCCTCTTTCTGATGTAACAGAACAAGAAAAGCTTAGTTTCCCAGAAAATTTATATTATCCACCTATTCCAACATCAGAGGCAAACTTTTATGGAAACTTGAGCCTCAATGAAAGTGTACAAACTATTAGTACTAAGGCTATAAATCCAGAAGGTACTAAAAATAACCTCAGATTAGAGTTTAACAAGTCTGATGTACAAGTTCCCCCTGGAGTTCAGTGGGATGTTACGGCTACTATTGAAGGTTTAGCTGATAACACAGTTTACTCAACTGAAACAGGTGTGGTTAGTTTTGATGAGACAGGACTTCTGATATCTAATACATTAAGCAGTATTGACAACCAAGGAGCACCAATAAATATAAATCTTGGCGGCACTAATGGTTTTTTAATATCTATTCAAGCAGACCCTTCAGTTTCTAGTACTTCAGATGGCCTAAAACCAGGAGAGTTAACAGGGTACGAGATAAATAAAAATGGAGAAGTCTTAGCTACATTTACCAATGGTGAACAGAGTAATGTTGCTACTGTAGCAGTTTTTCAATTTGCAAATGATAGAGGACTTGTACGTGCTAATGGTGCAAGATTTTTTGAGAGTAGTAATAGTGGAACACCACAATTCACTCAAGATGCTGATGGAAATAATATTATCGGAACAGACTTAACAAACTTTAAACTTGAAGGCTCAAATGTAAGACTAGATGCTGGGTTAACAGAAATCATCATTATGCAAAGATCTTATGATGCAAATTCAAAATCAATAACTACAGCTGACCAAATGTTACAAAAAGCTCTAAGTATGGACGCTTAATCCCCCTCTAAAACCCTTTTCATAAAGTTGGAACACATCTTGCTACTTATATTTACTAATATAAAGGATTTAAGATGTTAAAATCATTATATGCCGGTGTATCCGGTTTACAATCGCATCAAATCGCGATGGATGTAGAGTCTAACAATATTGCTAATGTTAACACTACAGGTTTTAAATATTCTCGTGCAAACTTTTCAGACCTTTTAGCTCAAACAAAGTCGATTGCAACAGCTCCACAAGGTGACCTTGGTGGTAAAAATGCTGTTCAAGTTGGACTTGGTTCTACTGTAGCTTCTATGACTACGATTTATTCTCAAGGTTCTATTCAAAACTCTGATAAAAATACAGATGTTGCTATTCAAGGTGATGGTTTTTTCATTGTTTCACCAGATGCAGGTAAATCTTACAAATACACTCGTGCAGGAGACTTCAAGTTTGATGCAGGTGGTAACTTTGTTGATAACAATGGTTTCATTGTTCAAGGTTGGGTGAGAGATACGACTACTGGTAAGGTTGATGCAACTGCACCGATTGAAAGTATCAACATCCCACCGGGACTTACTACTCCTGCTAGTGCAACATCTGAAGTTGTTTTAAAAGCAAATCTTAATGCTGGTATTTACGTAGATAATTATTCACCTGCTTATGAAGTAGCTAGTAGTGGTGTATTCCCAGCAGTGGCGACAGGTGCAACTGATTCTAATGGTAATTCAATCACTTCTGGTGATATGGGTGTTATGTTTAATGATGTTGGGGAAGCTTTTTCTCTTCAAGAAGGACAAGGTATTTGGGCATCTTTTCAAAATGCTGTTGTTACTGGTGGTGGTGCAGTTACTGGTGGTTTAGGTGCTGATGCTGCTGAAACAATTGATTTAACATTAGATGATGGTTCAACACATACTATAAATTATACGCTTAAAGCTGGTAATACATCTGTTCAAAATGCTTCAATAATAGTTAAGGCTATAAATGCTGGAACAGCAACAACAGGTGTTACAGCAGCTGCAGATGCAGCTGGTATATTGACACTAGAGAATACAAATAGTAATCCATCCGCTTCTCATAATATCCATATTACAGCTTTTGGGGCTAATTCTAATCTTGCTCTAACTCCAGTAACACCACTTGTAGGTGCAAATGAGACAGCTTTTAAATATACTTATAATGCTACTGGTTCTACTACAGCTGTAGGAGCAGATAAAGAGTTTAAGACTATTGCTGACTTACGTCATGCTTTAGAAATTCAGGCAAGAGATGTTGACTTAGACGGTACGACAGAAGATAACAATGTAAGTGTAGCAATAAATGATCAGGGTAAATTTGAAGTTTCTAATCCTGGTGGTTCAGCAGGGGCAGACTACAATATAAATCTTTCTATAACGGCACTTAGAGTAGGTACAACAGAAAATATACGTTTTACTAGAAATTTAGAAGCTCTTAACTCTGTTATAGCATCGGGTGGAACTGGTAAAGCTTTTTCTCAATCTTTTAATGCGGCTACACATTCAAGTTCAATTGATTTGTTTGATTCATTAGGTTCTAAACATACACTTAGAATGGAATTTAGAAAGGTTTCTGTTGATACAACTACTGGTAGTACATGGGATATGAATATTAGTGTTCCTCCACCAGCAGAAATAGGGGGAACGGTTATACCAAGTGAGAAAACAGGTTCTATTCGTTTTAATAACGATGGTTCACTTGCAACGTTTAACCCACCAAATGTGTCTTTTACGGGTAATAATGGTTCTTCACCTGAACAACAAGTTAATTTTAATTTTGGTACATCTAGTCTTTTTGATGGGATGACATCTTTTGATTCTACTTCATCAACATCAGGTATCTCTCAAGATGGTTTTACTGGTGGTGATTTAGTTGGTATTAGAATTGATCAAAGTGGTACTATCGTTGGTTCATTCTCAAATGGTAGATCATTTGGTCTAGCGCAAGTTGGTATGGCTAAATTTACAAATAATGAGGGTCTTTCAACTGAGGGTGGTAGTGTGTATGTACAAACTGCCAATTCAGGTGACCCAATTATTGGTTCTGCAGCTACATCAGGACGTGGATTTATTCAGTCATCAGCACTAGAAGCTTCTAATGTTGACTTGTCTCGTTCACTGACTCAGCTTATTATTATTCAAAGGGGTTATCAAGCAAATGGTAAGACTATTACCACTTCAGATCAGCTTCTTCAAACTCTAATTGGGCTTAAAAATTAAATTTTAGCTCTACTCTGATATAATCTCTTTACTATTTTAAAGGGATTATATACCATGCAATTCTCCGCTCCACTAAAATCAAACTCTAAAAAAATTATGTTACTAGGTTCAGGTGAACTAGGTAAAGAAGTTGTTATTGAAGCTCAAAGATTAGGTCTTGAGGTTATAGCAGTTGACAGATATCAAAATGCACCAGCACACCACGTAGCACATCGCTCATACGTTGTTAATATGCAAGATAAAGATGCTCTCTTAGAGATTATTTACCGCGAAAAACCTGAT
This sequence comes from Sulfurimonas sp., assembly GCA_028044295.1. Lineage (GTDB taxonomy): Bacteria > Campylobacterota > Campylobacteria > Campylobacterales > Sulfurimonadaceae > Sulfurimonas. The sequence goes on along the minus strand of JAOFSE010000009.1, from coordinate 68,146 downwards.
TTCATTTTACCTGAGATTGAAGCAATTAGTATTGATGCTCTTTTTGCAGCTGAAGACAAAGGATATAACGTTATTCCAAATGCTAATGCTGTGAGTAAAACTATGAACAGAAAAAACATTCGGACGTTTGCGGCAGAGGTACTTGGTCTAAAAACTGGTCCCTATGAGTTTGTAACTACAGAAGAAGATTTAAAAGAAGCTACAAAGCGAATGGGTTATCCATGTGTTATAAAACCAGTTATGAGTTCATCTGGTCATGGTCAAAGTATATGCAAAGGCGAGGAAGAGGTTAGTGCATCTTGGGAAATGGCTAAAGAGGCTCGCGGAGATGCTAGTGAACTTATAGTTGAGGCCTTTATAGATTTTGATTATGAGATAACTTTACTTACAGCTAGAAATGGGAAAGAGACAGTTTTTTGTGAACCTATAGGTCATGAACAACGTGATGGAGATTATGTTTTTTCATGGCAACCGATGCAGATGAGTGAAGTAGCAAAGAAGAAAGCTCAAGATATGGCAAAAACTGTAACAGATGGTTTAGGTGGTCGCGGTATTTTTGGTGTAGAGATGTTTGTAAAAGATGATGAGGTATATTTCTCAGAGGTTTCACCTCGTCCACACGATACAGGGATGGTAACACTCATTACTCAATCACAGAGTGAATTTGCACTCCATTTAAGAGCTGTGCTTGGACTGCCATTAGGTTTTACATTTTATGGAAGTGGAGCTTCGGCTGCATTTAAATCAGATAGACATAACTTTGCTCCAGTTATAGATGTTGATGACTCTCTTTTTAGTGACAACTCATTTGTTAGAGTATTTTCAAAGCCAGAAGCTCATAAAGGTCGACGCCTCGCAGTTGCTTTAGTCTATGATGAAGTTGAGTCTGCATTAGAACAGTCGCGAGAATTAATTACAAAAATACAGGATTATTAATTATGAAAATAGTTTTATTGGATGCTTTAACTTTTGGTAAGACTTCTTTAGAAGGTTTCAGTAAGTTTGGAGAAGTTGAAGTACATCAAACAACATCAGCAGAACAAACTTTAGAGCGTATAACAAGTGCAGATGTTATAGTAACTAACAAGGTTGTTATAACTAAGGAAATGATGTCTACATGTAAGAATTTAAAATTAATCTGTGTAGCCGCTACCGGTATGAACAACGTTGATTTGGTTGCTGCAAAAGAGTTACATGTAGAAGTAAAAAATGTAGCTGGTTATTCAACTGATTCTGTTATTCAACATACATTTTCCATGCTGTTTTACTTAATGGGACACTCAAGATATTATGATGAATCTGTTAAAGATGGAACGTATTCTAGAAGCCCAATCTTTACAGATGTATCAAAACCATTCTTTGAAGTTAAAGGTAAAAAGTGGGGAATCATAGGTTTAGGTTCTATCGGTCGTGGTGTAGCAAACATAGCGAAAGCCTTTGGAGCAGAGGTTTGTTACTTCTCCACTAGTGGTAAAAATAAAACACCTGATTTTCTACATGTAGAGCTTGATGAGATGCTAAAAAATTGTGATATTGTAACGATTCACGCACCTTTAAATGAGCAAACAAGCAACCTTTTAGACTATGAACAACTTTCTACATGTAAAGATGGTGCCACAGTTATAAATCTTGGTCGTGGTGGGATTATAAACGAAGAAGCAGTAGCTAAAATTGTTGATGAAAAAAACATCTCTTTTGGTTTAGATGTACTTGTCAGCGAACCGATGAGAGAGAATCATCCACTTCTACATGTAAAGAACAAAGAGAATCTTTATATCACTCCACATATTGCTTGGACATCTGTTGAAGCAAGAGATAAACTTATAGCTTCTGTTATTGAGAATATCTCATCTCTGAACTAGCTCTTGCTGTTACAGCTTTTTTAGCTGCAACAATTTTACCTTTTTCCTCTGAAGTTGCATTTGTTACCGCACTCTCAAGTGGAATGGAAAAACACACAGCTATTATTTTTGCATCTATTGGTAATGTTTCAGCTGTTGCATTTAACTACTATCTAGGTTTCTTCTTATACGAGAAAACAAAAAACAAACTTCTATCAAGTAAGCTTGGTCGTTACTCATATAAGTATGGGCACAAGTATGGATACTGGGGATTAGTTTTATCATGGTTGCCAATAATAGGCGATCCACTTACCTTTGTAGCAGGACTATTAAGATTAAATTTCTTAATCTTTATAGCGATAGTAGGAACGCTTAGGGTTACTAGGTATCTTTTACTTGCAGAACTGTTTTAACAATACCATTTGGTTTAAGTTGTATAATACAAAATATTAAAACTATAAAAAGAAGGTACTTTAAATGCAATGTGATGTTCTCATAGTTGGAGCTGGTGGTTCAGGATTAGTAGCTGCAATTAATGCTCACGAGTCTGGAGCGAAGGTAATTGTCTTAACTAAAGAGTATCCGACTAGAAGTCAAACTTGCATGGCTCAAGGTGGAATAAATGCGGCTTTAGGAAATGCTGGTGAAGATAGTGTTGAATCTCATATTGCAAACACATTAAAGTCTGCACATGGTTTAGCAGATGAGAGCTCTGTAGAGTTTTTATGTTCAAATGCACCAAAAGCGTTAGAGTGGTTAGACAGTATTGGTGTTCCTTTTAGTAGGACAGATGATGCTAAGATTGCTCAACGCAAACTTGGAGGTGCTTCATCATCCCGTGCTTGTTATGCGCAAGATTATACAGGTTTAAAAATTTTGCATACACTTTATGATAGATGTTTAGCACTTGGGATAGAGATACTTAGTGAAAGATATCTTTTGGAGTGTATAACAAACACTACTGACAGCAATTTAGATGTAAGTGGTGTTAGTGTTTTAAATAAGCGTAGTGGAGAAGTTGAAATATATAGTGCAAAGAGTGTGATCCTAGCTACTGGGGGCTACTCAAGAGTTTATAATACTCATTCAACAAACTCAGTATCTACAACAGGTGATGGTATAGCTACAGCTTATCGAGCAGGAGCAAGTGTTAGCGATATGGAGTTTGTACAGTTCCACCCAACTGCTATGAAAAACTCTGCAATACTCATCAGCGAATCTGCTCGTGGTGCAGGAGGCTATCTTCTAAACTCTAAAGGTGAAAGATTTACAAATGAACTTGCCCCTCGCGATGAGGTTGCTCGTGCTATTGATGATGAGATTCTTAAGGGAGAAGATGTCTTTTTAGATATCCGTCATTTAGGGGAAGAGTTTATAGATGAAGAGCTACCACAAGAGAGAAAACTAGCTCGTCTTTATGAAAATGTAGACCCTGTGTATGAGTTGATTCCTATTAAGCCAGTTGCACATTACACTATGGGTGGAATAGAAGTAGATAAAAACTCACAAACATCAATAAAGGGACTTTTTGCTGTAGGTGAATGTTCAAACCATAAAGTTCATGGAGCAAACCGTTTGGGTGGAAACTCCCTCTTAGAACTTGTAGTATTTGGAAAACAAGCAGGTGAAAATGCCGCATCTTATAGTAAAAACAAAAGTCAACATATATCAGTAGATAGTTCTACATGTAGTTTGGTTGATGATGCAATGAGTAATGATACACTAATAAATTTTTATGAGAAACAAAAAGAGTTAGGTGAATTGTTTTACTTATATGTAGGTGTGAAAAGGGACAAGTCTACTTTGGAAGAGGTTAAGGGAAAACTTCTAGATATTAAAAAAGATGTTGCTAAAATGGGTGTTGAAGATAAATCAAAAATTTATAACACAAATCTCATAGAGTTTTTAGAGTTTAAAAATATTTTAGAAATAAGTGAGCTTATACTTCTTGGTGCAATAAACCGAGATGAAAGTCGTGGAGCACATTATAGAGTGGATGACATGCAAGAAGATGACAGTAGGTTTAAAGCTCACACCGTTATCAATAGTGGGGTACTCAAATATGAAGATTAAAATTAAAAGAGAAGAGTTTACAGAGTACGAGGTTGACTTAGAAAATGTAACTTTATTAGAAGTACTCAATGAGATTAAAACTACTCAGGATCCAACACTTAGTTTTTCTAGTGGATGTAGAAGTAGCGTTTGTGGAAGTTGTTCTGTGAGGGTAAATGAGAGAGAAGTTTTAGCTTGTTCTTATCATCCAAAAGATGGCGATGTTATAGAACCTTTGAGAAACTCTCCTATTCTTAGAGACTTAGTAGTAGATATGGATAAGGCATATGATTTTAATGCTAAAGCAAAGGCGTGGCAAAGCTCTTTATCTAAAGATGTTGCGTTAACTCCAGAAGATGAGAAGATGAATGAAATTCAAAGTGACTGTATCTTATGCTCGGCTTGTTATAGCGCTTGTCCTGTTTATGCAGTTAACGAAGAGTTTTTAGGGCCGTTTTCGCTAACTAGAGTATGGAGATATGTTAGTGATAAGAGAGAGATAGATTCTAAAGATAAGATTGATGTTATACAAACAAATGGAGTTTGGGATTGTACTTTATGTAATGAGTGTACAGTAGTTTGTCCTCAAGATATATCTAGTAAAGCTGATATAGAAAAACTTCGTGCGAGAAGTTCAATGGCTGGTTATATGGATCCTAGTTTTGCTAACTTTGGTGGAGGTTTTGGTAGCTTTGATGGTAGCCCAAGTTTTTAATTAACTAACATATTTTTGATTGTGTTATAATATTTATATATTTAACTTTTTGTAGGATTTTTTATTTTGAAAAGATTTTCTAAATACTTGGGTACATCTTTTGTTGCTATAGTAGCTTGTACCAGTATTGTTTTGATTAATCAGTTTGATAAGAGAATGTCAAGTATTCAGTCTAATGAACAGGAATTAGTAGAAGTAACTTACAAAACTGTAATTAATGCTTATGAAAAAAATGCACAGATACTTTTTGCGAGTACAATTGATAGGGATGATGTAAAAAGTATATTTTATAAGGCTTCTATCGCACAAACTAACCAAGAGCGTGATAAATATAGAAAAGAGCTATATAACAGACTCTCTGGCATATATGATAAACTGAAATACTTTGATATTGAGCAATTACACTTTCATTTAGCAAATAATGATAGCTTTCTACCTTTTCATAGACCTGATAAATATGGAGACAATCTTTCTGATTTACGTAAAACAGTAGCTTATGTTAACAAGGAACATAAGCGTATATCTAGCTTTGAAGAGGGTAGAATCTTTAATGGGTATAGATTTGTTTTTCCTGTTAATTACAATGGCATACATATTGGTAGTGTAGAAACAGCTATCTCTATGAAGGTTATTTTAAATACTATGCAACAGAATATAAATTCTAAAGTAAGTTGTATAATAGACAAAAAAATTGTAAATAAAAATGTTTTTAAAGCAGAACATAAAAACTATAAACAATCGAAAGTAAGTGAAAACTATTTATATGACAGATCTATGTATACAGATGATGCGGAGATAATAGAAAAGTTATTTTCTAACTATAAATTAAATAATAAAAATTATGAAGAAGTTTTAGCTAAAGGCGAAGCTTTTACTTTTATGAGTAAGATAAGTGGTACACATAAAGTCACTACTTTTTTTCCTGTTAAGAATGTCATCACAAATGAAACAGTAGCTTACTTAATTGACTCTAGAGTTAACAAGAATATAAAAAAGATAAGAAACTATTTTATAGTCATTTGGTTTTCGATAGTATTAACAACACTACTAATTTTTATAGCTATTTTTCGAGTGAAAAGTTCAGAAAAAGCAGCTAGTGCAGCTGCAAAAACTAAAAGTGTTTTCTTAGCCAATATGAGTCACGAGATACGCACACCTATGAATGCTATTATAGGGTTTGCGGATATTTTACATAAAAGTCAATTAGATGATGAGCAGAAAAAACATCTTGGGTATATAAAATCAAGTTCAGAGAATCTTTTAGTAATTATAAATGATATTTTAGATTTTTCAAAAATCGAAGCTGGAAAATTAGAGTTAGAATGCATGTCATTTAACATGAATGAACTCTGTAGTCATATACATGCTATTTTAGAGATGATGGCGATGCAAAAAGATATTAAATTTATTTATGATTATCAAAGTACATATGATGGTGAAATAATGGGTGATCCAACAAGGGTAAACCAGATATTTATTAACTTGCTTAATAATGCAATAAAGTTTACAGACAGGGGTCAAGTAAAGGTTATTGTAAATACGATTTTTGAGGATAATGATAGGATTATATATCAGGCTATTATTCAAGATACTGGTATAGGTATGTCTGAAGAAACAATCAAAAAATTATTTAACAGTTTTGAGCAAGCAGACAGTACAATCAATAGAAAATTTGGTGGAACAGGGTTAGGGCTATCTATAACAAATACTCTTGTCAAAATGATGGATGGAAAGATTAGTGTTGAGTCTACAGAAGACGTAGGTTCAGAGTTTGTAGTTAAGATAGGGTTTGATAAGTCTGTAACTCTAGAGAATGAGCAAGACAAACAAGAAGTTTGTGAAGAGATGGATTTAAGCTCTCTGAATGTTTTAGTTGTAGAGGATAATAAAACTAACCAAGTACTTATAGACATAATTTTAGATGAGTGCAATATAGAGGCTGTGATTGTAAACGACGGTCAAGAAGCAGTTGATCTACTAGCTTCTAAAACATTTGATTTAATTTTAATGGATATTCAGATGCCAAATCTTAATGGATATGAGGCTACAAAAATTATACGCGATGAGAATTCGGATGTTTTAGATCATAATGTAGAGATAGTTGCAATTAGTGCAAATGCAAGAACAGAGGATGTAAAACTTTCATATGAATCAGGAATGAATGGTCACATTGCAAAACCAATAGACGTAATCAAGCTACGTAAAGTATTGTTTGCAAATTTTAATAAGGGGAGAGATAATGGCTAAAGAACACTCGTTTGATATAAGTGCAAAAATTGATATGCAAAACTTTAAAAATGCTATAAATATGGTAGATAGAGAGGTTGCAAATCGTTATGATTTTAAGGGTACTACATATGAGGTTAATTACAATGAAAAAGCTAAAACTTTAGTCTTAATAGCATCTAGTGACAATAAGCTTGATGCTCTAAAAGATATAGCTATCGCTAAATTTTTAAAACAAGGACTAAGTTCAAAAGTACTTGATGAGTTAAGAGTAGAAGATTCTAGTGGAGATAATAGAAAAGTAACTTTTAAAGTGGTTGATTATATAGAGTCAAAAGAGGCTAAAAAAATTACTGCAGATATAAAAAAAATGAAACTAAAAGTTAATGCTCAAATAGAAGGTGATTCTATTCGTGTTAAGGGTGCTAAACTTGATGACTTACAAAAAGTTATGAAGATGGTTAAAGAGGGTGAATGGGATGCTCCATTAGTCTTTGAAAATATGAGATAGGTAGGATTAAATGTCAAAACTAACAGTATCAGATGCAGCCGCAAAACTTGGTGTTTCAAAAGAAGCAATACATAACCGTATAAGAAGAGGCTCTTTGGAGAGTGTGGTAGAAAATGGAGTTAAGTTAGTCATCATTGATGCTAAAAAAATTACGAAACCAGCATCAAGAAGAGCTACTAGTACAAAAGCTACTCAAACAGATGATAGATATTATAAACTTCTAGAAGAACAAAATTCTAAACTTCAAAAAAGAGTAGAAACTCTTGAGGGTGAAACAAGAACGCTTAGAGATCAAAAAGAGCAGATGCTTATTGATGAAAGAGTGAAGATAGAGCAAATATATTTAGATAAAGATGAGCAGTTAAAAAACATTTTAAACGCGATATCATCCAAGTTTATGCTAAATGCACCTGAGAATACTCCTGAGGTAGTTAATGAGCTTGTAGAGGCTGAAATAGATGAGTCTAAAAGTGCAGATAAAAGACTTATATCTTTAAACAAGTATTTAAAGAGTAGAGACTACTCTAAGAAAAAGATTGTGAAAATTAAAGAGAAGTTTAAAAAGGCAGCTAAAAATGACTCTAGAATTGTTACTCTAGGGAAAAAGTGTTATATTGATTTAGATAAGTATGACTATAGCGATTTATCGCTATAGATCATCCATTTTAAGAGTTAAACCTTTAAGATGGCTCACAGGGTAAGCGTAAGCTATACCTGCACCCTCTCCAGTTAAATCTAAGTCATGAATCACATTTTTGATAATATCATTAACTTTTTGAGATGGTGTAATAAACATCATATTGACATCTGAGTGACTCTCCCCTAGTCTATTATATAGACTTTCTAATTTTTCAAGTCCCATACCATGCGCTTTCATAACAGTAACCCCTGTAGCACCGGCTTTCTTTGCAGAGTCTATAGCTTCTTGTTCTTTATCAATAGGGATTATTACATGTACAGCTGAGAACTGAACTCTGTATGAGTGTCTTTTGTCTGTTCCATGAACATTAACAGTTGATAGACCCATATCGTTTGCATGTTCTATTGCGTGTTGTAATTCTTCTAGTTTTATCTCTTGAAGCTCATGTTTACCTTTAATACCCATGCTCTCAGTCATAATTCCGTAAGCCATAACAGTTAGCATAGGGAATAAAGAAGCAAAAGCAATAAGACCAAATCCATCTATTAGAGGATCACGACCAGCTATGTTTGTAGCTAGACCAAGACCAAGCGCGGCAACAAGAGGAACGGTTACTGTTGAAGTTGTAACTCCACCACTATCATATGCGATAGGAATGATGTACTTTGGAGCCATAAAAGTCAGAACAATTACAAATAGATATCCAGCCATTATGTAGTAAACAATTTCTCCACCGTTAACAATTCTAAATGCACCTAATGAGATACCAATAGCAACACCAAGAGCAACGAAAAGACGAAGAACAAAGTCATTAATTTTTCCGTCACTAATCTCCTTAGCTTTTCTAGCTATAGCAGTTAATGATGGTTCAGCCATGGTTGTAGAAAAACCTATGGCAAATGCAAAAGCATAGATGATAAATACACTATCATTTTGTGTAAGTTGTAGAGCCATTGTCTCACCAAGAGAGAAGAGACCCATTTCTAAACCAATTATAAAAGCATCTAGCCCGAAGATCACAAGACCAAAACCTATCAGAACTTCTTTTAGATTATCTATATGTTTCTTTAAAATAACATATTGAAAAAATAGGATAACAGCTAGAATAGGAATAACATCAGTTGCTACACTAAGTATTCCTTTAATAAGAGACATGATACTTAAATCAAAGGCTGCAGCAGTTTCTGCAGTATGAGCAGCAATTGGCATTACAATTTGAGAAGCTTCAATAAATTGGTATACGTAGATTCCATAAAACTGAACGAAAATCATAGGTGTAAGTGAAGCAAATGCTATGAGACCAAAACCATCTAGAACAGGATTTCTGCCTTTGATTGTTGATGCAAGTCCTATACCAAGTGCAGCAACCAATGGAACGGTAACAGTTGATGTTGTAACGCCACCTAAATCATAAGCAAGACCAACTATCTCTTTTGGGGCAAATGCAGTAGCTGCAACAACCATAATATAACCACTGATAATGTAATAGTGAATAGGGTGACCTTTTATAATCCTCCAAACACCAATGACTATAGCGATACCAACAGAGAAGGCAACTACCATTCTAAGTGTAAAAGCATCGATTCTCCCAGAACTGATACCTGCTGCTTTATCTGCGATAACAAGAAGGGCAGGTTCGGCTACTGTAGTACCAAAGCCTATCATAAATGCGAATATAACAATCCACATGGTAGAACCTTTGCGAGCGAAGTCACCTGCAAGACCTTCTCCAACAGGGAAAATCCCAACTTCAAGTCCTAATAAAAATACTGCAAGACCAACACCCACAATAGCTAAACCTATAGTAGTACTAAGCCAGTTTTCTGGTACTGTTTGAATGATTGCCAGCTGAAAAAATATGATTACAAGTATTATGGGCAAGAGGTCTCTAAAAGACTCTTGCAGTAGCTTAATAAACGAGGCAAGATTTAACATGTTTGGGTTCCATCCTATTTTTTTAAGAATATTCTAACATAAAAACCAAAAATTAAGATATTAAAAGGTAAACTTCTACCTCTTTGAAGGACAGCTGGCCGAGTGGTCGAAGGCGCTCGCCTGGAACGCGGGTATAGGGCAACCTATCTAGGGTTCGAATCCCTAGCTGTCCACCATTATCTAAGTTATTCCCTAAAGTGATACTTTTTTAAGAACAATCTTGAACATAGCACCATTACTTGTATTCTCTACAGATATTTTTCCATGACAGTGTTCTTCAATTACAAGTTTACTCATGTATAGGCCTAAACCAGTTCCTTGATCTTTCTTTTTAGTTGTGAAGTGTGGATTAAATATTTTATGTAATAACTCTTCTTTAATCCCACCTCCATTATGCAACTTTTTATGATGATATGATGACGTTAGTGGAAGCAATAAATATTGATTTATCTCATCTGATTTTTGAAATCACTGAATATGAGTTAATGATGTCGGAGAACTCCCCATTAGAATCTTTAAATAAACTAGCAGAGAATGGCTTTAGATTTCATCTTGATGATTTTGGAACAGGATATTCTTCAATAACATATCTTCATCACTTACCAGTGGAGTCTATAAAGATTGATAAATCATTTATTGATGAAATTACACCTGAAAATGACAATAAACTACTTGTTGATGCGATTATTGATATGTCTAAAGCATTGGACCTTACAATAACTGCAGAAGGTGTAGAAAGTGAATATCAGTATAATTATTTAAAAGATAAAATGTGCGAAACTATACAAGGTTACTATTTTAGTAGACCTTTAAATGTAAGTGACTTTGAAAAATATAATAAAAAATTTCATACAACATAGTTATTGAAATTATTTATTCATTCCTTTTAAGTACTCTTTATATTCAATTTTTTGTAGCTTCTCTGACTTTTTGTCTACTTGATTTTTCATATCAATTTTATATGATGTTATTTTATTTTGTAGATCATTATCGGATGTAGCAATGATTTGAGCTGCTAAAATACCTGCATTTTTTGCACCATTGATAGCAACAGTTGCAACAGGAACACCACCTGGCATTTGTACAATCGAAAGTAATGAGTCCATACCTTCTAATGATTTTCCTTTTACAGGAACACCAATAACAGGGAGTGAAGTTTCAGATGCAACCATACCTGGTAAGTGTGCTGCGCCACCCGCTCCAGCAATAATAACTTTTAAACCACGCTCTGAAGCACTTGAAGCATACTGAACTAGTTTAGCAGGAGTTCTATGAGCAGATACTATATCTATCTCAAAGTCAATTCCAAACTCTTCACAAATTTGTGCAGCAGCACTCATTACAGGTAAGTCAGAGTCACTCCCCATAATGATTCCTATTAATGGTTTACTCATCTTTTTTTACTTCCTTTAATTTTTAAAATACTTTTTGCTTTCATCGCTTTTTCTAAAGCTATATTTATATCATCAGCTAGTACTGTCACATGCCCCATTTTTCTAAATGGCTTAGTGAAACTTTTTCCATAAAAGTGAAATGATAACTCAGGGATAGCTAGTGCCTCATGTATACCATCTATGAATGGTTCACCTTCATAACCTTCTTCACCAAGAATATTAATCATCACAGCCGGAGATATGAGTTTTGTAGAGCCTAGAGGTAGGTTTGTAACAGCTCGAATGATTTGCTCAAACTGTGAAGTTGCACAAGCTTCAACTGTATAATGTCCAGAGTTGTGAGGTCTTGGTGCTATTTCATTGACTAGTATCTCTCCACTATTTGTTAAAAATAGCTCAACACCAAATATACCTACACCATCAAGAACTTCTATTGATTGTTTTGATATATCTATGGCTTTTTCTTCAACCTCTTTAGAGATTTTTGCTGGTGCCATAACGATATCACAAATGTTTGTTCTATCATCAAAGAGCATTTCAACAACTGGATAACATTTCATATCACCTTCTATATTTCTAGCGACGATAACTGCTAACTCTTTGTCAATATCTACAAGTTCCTCTATAAAAGATTCTGTTTGTAGTGCATTTTTAATATCTTCAGGTGTTTTGAGCATTTGAACACCTTTTCCATCGTAGCCCTCTTTTTTTGCTTTTTGAATCACAGGAAAGCCAAAGCTTTTTAAGTCTTCATCACAAGAGACATCTTTATAAGCAGGTACTGGAATACCTCTTTCATCTAAAAGCTTTTTTTGTTCATACTTATTTTGAATCAATTCAATAACATAAGGTGATGGATGAATTTCGTGCCCGTTATCGTATAACTCTTTGAGTATTGATGTTTCAACATGTTCTAGTTCGAAAGTGGTAACATCTGTTTCTTGGACAAGCTGTTCAAGTTTAGCTTTATCGTGAAATCCACCAATAATATGTTTGTCTGAAACTTGAGCAGCGGGACAATTGTAGGTAGGATCTAAAACTGTAACATGAAAGCCCATTTTTTTAGCTTTTTGAGACATGATTTTACCCAGTTGTCCCCCACCGATGATTCCTAGTTTTAAACTAGAGTAGTTAAAATTTTTATCCATTATATTCTCTTTGAAAATTTATCCGACATGTTATATATCGGATATTATATCTTAATTAGGCGTTTAGTTGGCTTTCGTGCAGTTCATCAACTAGAGAGTTTAAAAGAAAACATCTTCATCTTTATTTTCGTCGGAGTCTTCTTGCGTAAATTGAAAGTCTTCTATTATTTGAATTTCTGATGTAGAAAAGAAGCTTAAAAAATCATCTATTTTTTTATCGGTATTTGCTATCTCTGTACTTATTTCACTGACCTGATTAATATATTGACCATTCTCAAAGGCTAAAGATGACATGTACTGAACTTCTTCAATAATATTTATGAGAGTTTTTTGCATATCTAGCATTGACTCTTGAGACTCTGTTCCAATTTTTACACCATTAGCGATGCTATCGTTAACTAAACGAACATCTTCTTTAGCTTGTTCTCCCTCAACTACTAGTTCACTTACTACATTACTATTTTTTTCTATTGTCTCAGTTGCACCATTCATTGATTGCACTAGTATAGACAAAGAGGCTTCTATTTCTGTAATAGCCTTGTTAGTTCTCTCGGACAGTGCTCTTACTTCTTCTGCTACAACTGCAAAGCCTCTACCATGCTCACCGGCACGAGCCGCTTCTATAGCAGCATTAAGTGCTAGTAGGTTAGTTTGCTCAGATATATCTTTTATAACAGTAGTTATCTCTCTTAAATTTTTTGTGTCACCTATTAACTGTTTAAAGTCATCACTTAACTTCTCGGTAGTCTCTTCTGTAATAGATATTTTTTCTATGATATTATCAACTTTACTTGAAGCATTAACTAGAGAGGATTGACTTTTCGTAGAACTAAGCAGTGTCTCTTTTGAACCTTCTACATTAGTCTCAATAACACCTCTAATATTATTTAGGTTGTTTTTTGTTTCTTGGGCAACTCTATCTGTTTCATTTGTTTTTACTTGTAGCTCTTCCATTATGCCAGACAGTGATTTAGATAATGATGTTTGGTAGGAACTATTAGACTTAACATCCATTATAGTTTTTTCAATTTTTACAATAAAGTTATTGACATAAGAACTAAGCCCATCAAGTTCATCTTTTGATGTCTCTTTACCTGTTGGAAGTCTACTCTTTAGGTCCCCATTACCGTTACTAAGCTCATGCGCAACATCTTGAATATTAAGTACTTTACCAAGTATAGATCTTCCAGTAAGATAGTTTATGAGTGTAAAAAGAGAAATTGTTACCAATAAAATAATTGAAAAATAAATTATAAAGCTTGATTGTAGTTCATCATAATAGTCTGCTTTATTTACTCCTGGTACTATCCAAGCATTCCACGCTTCTATATATGCGTAGGCAGCTATTTTATCTTGTCCAGATGTTACAGAGTGGTACTCATATATTCCATTTTTTTTATGTGAAGTAATATGTTGACCATAGTCTGTCTTTATAAGGCTTTTTCCTTCTTTTTTTGGATGAATAAGAAGTATGCCATCTTCTCTAATTAGGTATACGTAACCACTTTTTCCAACTTTTATTTGTTTAAGTTGCTCTTTAAGGTCTTCATCCTTATAAGCTTCTTTATCTTTTAAAGCTATATATTTTAGTGATTTTTCAAGTGCAACGGCAACTGTACTAATATCGCTCACCATAATATTTCTAATTTTAGAAAAAGATATATAGTAGGCTATTAAAACCACAAGAATAAGAGCAATGGCGGAAAAAAGAAGGTTAGCGATGAATTTTAGTTTAATAGTTGCGAACAATTAATTATCCTTATATTTACTTGATATTACTATAGCATATTTTTCTTTATAATATAGTGGTATAATTATATAAAAAATTTGGTGAGGTATATGGAAATAGAACTTATTATTCAATCAATTATGGGTCTGGTAGGTATTTTAGCCCTTCTGATTTTTTTCTTATTCATTACACCAAACAAAGATGATTTTCAAGATGAAGTAGAGGCTGTCGAAATCATTGAAAAAGAACCTGTAATTACAATGGATACAGATATGGAATCTTTGAGAGATGTTATAAAAAATAAGGGATCAATTACAGAAGAACTGAGAACTGCTCTTGAGTTGATTATAAAGTACCATGGTACGGTTCACACAAAGTTAGGTATTAGGGCTCATCCAGATTTCGACATATATGAAGAAGTTCTTTTTAGAATCTGTAGACATCCTAATGCAGATAAAGATATGATAATAAATTTTGACAGCTCTTTATCTAGGTTAAATCCAGAGTATAAAGAGGATATCAATGAGGCTATGACAAAAGGTCTAACCTCTAGAAGAGTTTAAAGCTCTATAAGCTCTGTAGCTTTTCCTTGTATTACTTTTATATCTTTTTCTTTTAGTTTATCAACAGTTTCTAACTCCATAACACCTACAGCTATTAGATTAATATCTACTGCATCTGTTATAAGTCTTAGAGCAGATAAAGATTGGTCACTCTGAGTTAGGAAGTAAGAACTTTCTCCTTTGATATAGACTGGTCTAACATCTTGGAGATACTGATAGTCATCACTCTCCCCAATGAATTCATAGATACCAATTTTAATATTATAGGTTTGAAATAATTCTATATATAGCTTCGTATATTTTGCATCATGCCTCAACATTTTATCTGGAAGTTCTATAATGATCTTGAATGGTAGTCTAGACGCACTTGCTCTAAGTAGGTTACTAATTTCTTCATATGTTTCATCCATTTCAAGATACTGTTCAGGTAGTCTTAGAGAATATGTTAAAGCACTTAGAACCATATCTGGAGTTTTAAATAGCATGTTTACAACATTTTTATATATCTCATTACTAAGATTTGACTGTATTGCAGGTGCCATAAACTGGGCGTAGCTATACGATGTACTTTTATCTAGATTAAGGTTTATACTTAGTACATGGTGATCTAGTTTTTTAGATTCAGTATCTAGAACTGGCCAAGACACAAAACGAAATCTATCTTTAGCTATAGCTTGTTTAATAATTAGTTTCCAAGCATCTTTCCCCATAACTTCAGTAGCATTTTTGGCTTCTTCAAGGTGTATATTGTTGCTATTGAACTTTGCTTGAGCAAGAGCATTATCGGTATGTGAAAATAACTGAGCTATAGTGTCTTTGTGATTGTAGTTATACAATCCTATTGATAGAAAAGTTTCTTCTTTGTTAAGTCCAGCTTCGTCAATTATCTTTGTCGCCGATGCGTAAATACTATTTACAATTTTCATTGAAGTATCAGGAGAACAATCAGGAAGTAAAAGTGAAAATTCTGTACCGTTCATTCTTGCAACAATTGAGTTCTTAAAATTTTTCGCATTATCCTTGAATATTTTAGATATATCTAAAAAAAGTTTGTCTACATCACGACGACCTAATTTTTCATTGGCCTCTATCATCCCACTTAGTGCAACTAGTATACTAATCCCACCTTTTGAATGGGCATCTACTTTTAAGTACTCTGGTAGTCTATCTACAAGGTATTTACGATTTTTAAGATTTGTAACGCTATCTATGTACTCAAGTTCTTTGAGAGTCTTGAGTTCAGCACTTCCTTTGTCAAACATAGCTTTGACTTTTGAGACCATATTATTCATGCCAAGAACAACATCTTTAAACTCTTTAGTGTATGGAAGTTTATCTTGAATTATAAACTCGTTTTGTATTACAGCTGCAGCTTGTTTTTGTACCTCTTGAAGAGGTCTTAAAAGAGCATGAAGAATAAGGTGAAGTATACTCAAACTAATTATTGTAATAATTGTAAAAGATATCAGTAGGCCCTTAAGTATAGTATATAACTGTTTATAAGCATAAATGGTATCACTCTGTACATGTAAGATACCAACTTGACTCCATCCAGCAGAAACATTAGCTGATGCAACAGGCGCTTTTATGCTAACGATATTTAAGAACCAAGCTGGGATATCAAGTATTTCACTTTCATGTTTTCTTTTGTAAAGAGTGTGGTTGTCTACATCAACAAGTGTAATGTCCCTATAGTTTCCACTATCAAAGTTTGCATTAATCATTGTTGACATCATAGAGATGTCTCCATTTGCAGAGCCAAGTGAAAGAGAGAGTGAACTTGCTGTGTTTTTTGCATCTTCATATAGCCTATCTTGTACAGATTGATTTGCGCTTTGAAAGTTTAGTGTTAAAACGGTTGTCAAAATTATGACTAAAAACACTGAGAGCATCATTGCTATCTGTTTAAAAAGTGTCATATTTTCTTCCTTTTCATATTTAATTTTAGTTGATCCCATTTTTTATGAGATTTTTTCTTTTTACCCTTTTGAAGTATCTCGCCATTAAAGTTATAGATAGGTGTTAAATCTTTTCTCGCTGATGCTGGAAAAATTCTACGGTTATTATTATCTAAAATGAGAGGCTCACTTCTTGGAGTTTTAAAGTATGTCAAAACCATGTGTGGTTGCTTAAATTTTGTAGAGCGTACATAGGTGAAAAATAGTTTTTTTACATCTATTCCTAAATATTTTAGTGCAAAATATTTACTGATAACATAATCTTCACAATCACCAGCATCTTTACCTAAAAACTCCCATGGAGTAGCCCAGTAATCTTTTTTGTTATACAGCTTTTTGTCCGATGTATATCTAACATCATTAAAAAAATTATTTACTGCTTTTAACTTCTCTAAATCACTTTCATCTTTTACTTCATCAAGTGTCTGTTGCAGATAAAAGAATCTCTTTTTTGCAAAGACTTTGTACTTTACTTCAATCTTTTTAAGTAGAGATTTCTCTACATAAGGTTCAAGAGCAAAGACAGAATTTATAAGTAATAGTGATAATACAAAAACAACCATTGATTTAAGCATGGTAGATTATATCGAAATTATTCTGAGTTTATTGCTGTCTTTTATTGAAGCCTGATGTCCCTATCTTTTTATCATTTTGTAAACCATCAGCATATGGTTTTAAGTAGCTTGGTACTGCTCTTCCCTTTATTTTCATCATGTCGTTTAGCATCTTTTGTGCTATATCGCTTGGAGCTAATTCTTTAATGTCTTTTAGGTATGTAAATAAGAGTTCACCTAGACGTTGAAGGGATATCTTCCAGGTAGAGTCTGTTTGGGTGTATATCCATAAACTAAAATCATAAAAGTTTTTATATACGCTTTCTTCTTCCCAAATTAATTTAACACTCTCTTTAAAATTGCCACTATTATATATGAGGTCCCAAAATCTTGCAAATCGTTTCATAATCTGTATATCATTAAAACTTATTTCACTATTTTTTAAAATATCATAAGGAGGTGTATCACTGTAAACCATACCAAAATCTTTATCGTGTCGACCTATATATGTACCAGAGAGTTTTTTTAGTATACCTATCTGTATTTCGCATGAACTTAAACGAACTAGTTCATCTAAGTTTTTTCCGAAACTATCTAAAGACTCACCTGGTAAACCAACTATTAAATCTAGATGTATATGAGCTTCTGTTTCATTTTCTAAAAAGTTTATATTATCTTGCATCTTTTGATGATTCATTACCCTTGATATATTTTTAGCTACCTCAGGATTTAATGTTTGAATACCAATCTCAAGTTGAAGTGCTCCATGGGGAAACTTCTTTATTTTTTCTTTGATAGAATCTGGAAAATGATCAGGTATAACTTCAAAATGGGCAAAATATTGCTCATCTTTACTTAAGAAAAAGTCTAAAAGCCTATTTGCAGTTCTCATGTTTAAGTTAAATGTTCTATCTATGAATTTAAAGTTCCTAGCACCTCTTTTCCAAAGTATTTCAAACTCTTCTATGAGCTCATCAAGTTTAAAAGCACGTACTTTTTCATCCATAGATGAGAGACAAAATTCACATTCAAAAGGACAACCACGAGATGCTTCGACATAAATATATCTGTTTTGTATATCATCATCAGAATAGTACATATAAGGAAGTTTTAGCTCTTTTAACTTCGGAAGAGTCATTTTGATGATTCTATCATTTAGAGGTCTATTGTTGAAGATATCACTACATAGTTCATAAAATGCAGTATCTCCTTCACCTTGAATAATAAAGTCAGCCTCATCTAAATTTATACGAAACGGCTCGTACGTGACTTCTGGACCACCTAAAACTATGGTAGTTTGAGGAGATACTTTTTTTAAAATATGTATAAGCTGAGAGACTTCTAGTGCATTCCATATATATACACCTATACCTATAATAGATGGATTGTCTATAAGTAATTTTTCTGCTACGCTTTGAAGGGAGTCATTTATAGTGAACTCTAGTATTTGTGTGTCAACTTGTAGTTCATTCATATTTGCGTAAAGATATCTAAGTGCTATGGAGGTATGGGTAAATCTTGCATTTAGGGTTGTCAGAATAATTTTGTTCATAAGTGGAAGTTTAACATAATCATCAAAGCAAAAAAGGGGAAACTCTGATGATATAAAAATTTATAGTTTAATCCCCAAGTATAAAAAAAGGAGTATAAATATAATTGAGATTTTGTATTATAGTACCTTACTATTCTTTAATCATTGTATCTAAGAGAACAAATAATTCACCAGAAGCTACTTCCATCTCTTTAAAGTTTTTAACAATATGTTGAGGGTTCTCATATTTTAGAACCGAGTTTTCTTGGATATATACAAAGTTTTTCTTAACAGCATTATGAACTTTTGAGTGTGGTATATCAAGAGCTTTAAATGATTGATTATTAGCAAACCTTTCAGCCCCTTCTCCTGTATACCATTTACCCATACGACAGTTTTTATGATCAACATATTTTGCATCTTTATTTTGATCTAAAATAGCTGAATAAGCATTAGTTTTAAAGATAATATGGTCTACTTTTACTAGTGTAGTAAAAAGGTGGTTTTGTATAGTTATAGCTGCTTTTGATGAGTTTGAAGCTATGGTATTTAGCTCTGTAAAAGTGTTTTCAAATTCATGTACAAGCTCATTTGAGCTTTGTGCTATCTCAGAAATATTATCAGAATTAGTTCTCATATCATTCGCATCTTGTTGCAGCGTAGATATATTCATCTCAATTTCACTTGTAGCTTTTTGCGTTCTCTCTGCTAGTTTTCTTACTTCATCTGCAACAACAGCAAATCCACGACCATGCTCACCGGCACGAGCTGCTTCTATAGCAGCATTTAATGCTAGTAAGTTTGTTTGGTCTGCTATATCTTTAATGAGGTTTAGTACTTCTGATATCTCTTGTGATCTTTGCTCTAGAGATATAATACCTTCATGAGACGTACCTATTAGGTCAACTAGTTCATTTAACCTATTTCCCATTTCTACAACATTATCTAAGCTTTTTGATGATTTCTCTGCTGTTTCTTGAGCTGAATTTACTATCTCGTATGAGCTTTCCTGAGATGACTGTATATCTGACTGTATTAATACAAGACCAGAGTTTGTAGCCGCACCTACAGTTGCTAGGTCTTTAGCTAGTTCACCTTTTATTTTTGCTTCATATCCACCAACTATAGAACTTATCGCTTCACTTAACGATTCTGCTGTGGTAGCAAAAATACCATGTAAACCAGATGAGTAAGTTTTTCTATATGTTTTACCATGTGAAGCACTCTCTACTGTAGTCTGAGTGTCACGAACAAAGGCTTCTAGCTGATCTAGTACATCATTTATATTCCATGCAAACTCAGAATCAAGAGAATTGTCATCTGGAATGTGTGTTATACGATCTTCTAGTTTTCCAGCAGCAGCATTTTTTAGCACTCTCTTCATATCATTATGAAGTCTAGTCGCTACTTTTCTTTTTTGTTTACCCTTGAATAGAGATAATAAGTTCATCATATCCAATCCCTTCTTTTTCTAATATGTCAGTTAAGACTTTAAATGAAGCAGCAACTCCATCATTTTTTTCAACGTCAAGCATTTTTTTATAGAGTGGTATGATAGTCTCAAGTGCTTTTTCGTTTGGTTTTCTTCTAACTGAATAGTAACCAATAATGTTGCCGTTTGAATCAAATGAGGCTGTAACATTAGCGTATACCCAGTAAGCATCCCCGTTCTTTGTTTGATTGATAACAAAGGCAAATACCTCTTGCTTTTTAGAAATAGTCTCCCAAAGGTATTTAAATACAGCTTTTGGCATGTCTGGATGTCTAATTATATTATGAGGATGACCAAGAAGTTCTTCTTCTGTATATCCAGCCATATCCATAAAAATTTTATTACAGTATGTTATACGACCTTTGGGGTCTGTTTTAGATACAATAAAATCATTATCTTGCATTAGTTTTAACATTATGCATCTCCTGAATTGTTTAAGATTGTAAAAAGATTTAATAGCGGGATTATACCATACATCATACTTATATTCTGTTATACTTGCGAATGTCTTTTCTCTTAGCAATATTTTATTTTTTTTACTTTTCTATTATTGGTGTATACATCATATTTTTACCAAAAGTTTTAGCTATGAGTGGTTATGCTGCTAGTGAGATTGGTATTATATTTGCCGCTGGACCACTTGTTAGATTTTTAGTTCCATTTGCCTTTATTAAGGGTCTTAAACTAACAATCGGCATATTTAGAATTGCCTTACTTATCATGTTTTTAAGTTCCTTGGCATTTTACTTTTCCCTTCATGATTTTTACATGCTTCTTTTCTCAAATATTGGTCTTGGAATCGGTCTTAGTTTAACGCTTCCATATATAGAACTTATCTCTTTAAACTATCTTGGTAAAGAAGAGTATGGAAAGATTAGGCTTTGGGGTTCAGTAGGTTTTATACTAGTTGCACTTGTGTTAGTAAAGTATCTTAGCTCAGGTGATGTTGCACTTTTATATCTTCTAACTCTTAGTTTTGTAACGGCTTTAACCGCTTCGCTTATAGCATCAAAGGCTAAAAATATACTAGAAAAAACCCTACATGTAGATAATGATATAGATTTACTAAAAGATTGGAAACTGTGGGCAGGACTGACTCTTATGCAAGTAAGTTTTGGTTCTTTTTATAACTTTTTTACTATCTATGAGACTGACTATGGAATTAGTTTAGATATGACTATTTACCTGTGGAGTTTTGGTGTAGTAGTTGAAGTATTTATGCTTTACTATCAAGGTAGATTTTTGAGAAATAACCTTCTGTATATTTTACAGCTCACTACTTTTGTGACAGCATTTAGATGGTTTTTACTATTTATGTTCCCACAAAACTTAGTAATTTTGTTTTTCTCACAGACACTTCATGCACTTAGTTTTGCTCTATTTCATTCAGCAGCTATAAGTTACCTGTTTCATTTATATAAACATAAATCATTAGCTCAACAGTTTTTCTCTGGAATAACTTATGGATTTGGGGCATTTTTAGGAGCGCTTATAGCTGGATATGTTTATGAGTTATATCCAAAGTATCTATTTTTATCTGCTACTGCTTTGGCTTTTTTAGCTTTTATATGTTTAAACCTATGGTCTAAACATACTAAAACTGCTAGTAATCTACAATTAGATTAAATGTAAAAGTTTTATCAGTAGATGTTTTACCATCTGCTGGTTGGTTAATGTAGTCTGCTTGATAGCTTATACCAGCGGAAAATATATCTGATAATTTACTAGATAATGAACTTTTTGAATAAGCAAAATAGTTTTCTGCATCTGAAAACTCGGATCTATAGCTTAGCTCTTGACCAAACTTCAAGTTTTTAAGTAGTTGCCAGTCGTAGATAACTTTAGCTCTATATGCGCCATAGCTTTTTGTGCTTCCGTCATTATTACTTATTGCACCTGCAGGGTATGGGTATGAAACAGGGTTTCCACTTCCATCATGATAAGTGTCTTCTGTGATATCCATTGAGTAAAGAATACTTCCTTCTAAGCTAAGGTTTTGTGTATCACTTTTTATAGCCTTGTATTTCATACCAGGACCTGTATACATTTGTGATTCATAACCTGAGAACTTATCTATCTTGTAACCAAATAGATAGTCAAAAGTAAACTTCTCTGATAGTTCATAACCATATGATAATTCTGTCAAAATTCTATTTTTATTTTCAACATCATTTTCTGTACCGTATTGCATGAGTAAAGCTATTTCAAGAGAATGTTTGTTCCACTTCTTTTTTGCTTTTGCATCAATGTTGAATGTATCTGTATTTGTATTACCAGAAGTTGCAATGTACCCTAACTCTGTATGAGTTATAAATGAATTGTCTTTTTTAGTTTCAACTTTTTTGGCCACTGGAAGTTGAGCTTCTAGTAAGGCTAAGTTTTTGTTAAGTGCCGCTATTTGAGCTTTAACGTCCGATATATTTTGTTTTATTTGGGCCTCATCAGCGGCCATTACAATTGAACTTGTTACTAAAAGAGCTAGTATTATTTTACGCAATATTACTCTCCGCTATTGTTCTATTTTATTAGTATGAATATCCATTTGTGGATATGGAATAGAGATTCCTTTTTCATCAAATGTTAATTTTACTTTTTCTAACATATCAAAATGTACATCCCAAAAATCATCACTTTTAACCCATGCACGAAATGTAAAGTTTACACTGCTATCGCCTAGTTCACCTACTCCAACAAATGGTGCTGGTTCAGCTAAAACTCTTTCATCATCTTTCATAATTTGCATTAGAGTATCTTTAGCAAGTTTAAGGTCATCATCGTAGCCTATGCCAAATACATGGTCAACACGTCTTTCTGGTTTTTGAGAATAGTTTACAATATTTCCACCAACTATAGAGGCATTGGGAACAATGATTGTACGGTTGTCAAGTGGTGCGATTATTGTTGAAAAAAGGTTAACATCCTCAACTGTACCAGTTGCACCACCAGCACTTACAAAGTCGCCAACTTTAAATGGACGAAATATTATTATAAGAACTGCAGCACCAACATTTGCTAGTGAACCCTGAAGTGCTAAACCTATAGCTAGACCAGCTGCACCAAAGATAGCTATGAAAGAAGTTGTGTCTATACCTAATGTACTTAAAGTTACTAATACAAGAACAAGTAGTAATATGAAGTAGATAAGCGACTCTGAAAACTCAACAAGAGTAGTGTCGATTTTTGATTTAATCATCATATGTTTAGCTAAAGCTGTTATCTTGTTGATAATGATTTTACCAATGAAGAATATAAGAAGCGCAACAACAATTTTTATACTGTATTCACTTACGTAGAGAGTTACGATATCCATATATTTAGAGATGTCCATATTATGCCTTTTGTACAATTTGTGAAATTATACAACAAGCTAATTGATAGTTAACTTCTTTTTTGTCTTTTCTACATGTAGCTTTATAGACTCGTAGTCTTTTTTGAATTCAGATTCAACAACATCAAGTAATGGAATGTACTTTATGTAGTTCTTCCACACCTTGTCACTTGACTCAAGTCTGCCTTTTTTTATAAGCTCAAAACTTACGGATGCGTTTATGAAACCCTTTAAAAGTTTCATCTCTGCATCATCTTCAAAGCGTCTTGGAAACCAAATCTCCTCTAAACTTTCATGCGCATCATAAAATCTACTCTCATCAAGTAAGTCTTTAAATTCATCTAGTAACTCTTTATGTTTTTGTTTTGTAATTTCTTCTCTCATATCTCTATTTACCTTCTTCTGTTTTTTCTTCAATAAGCATCATATTTACTCTCCAGTAACCCTTACCACCTTTGAGTGATATGCATGGGTTGTTTGGAAATTTTTCTTGGTATTCATCAATTCTATTTAAAGTTGCTTTGCCACTGTCACAGTAGAATACAAACACTGTTCCTTCTGGCTCATTCTTTAACTCATGTCTATTATAAACAACAGTATTTGCTTTTTCTATTGGAGATAATATTGTGTCAACTAAGACAACTTTTATGCCCTCTTTCTCAAGTTCTTTTTTGTTTGTTAGAAACTCTTTTTGAGTCCATTCTTTAGGGTATTTCATAGTAATTATTATATATGAAAATAATTAGTTCTGCTTTAAAGTTCTTTGTTAAGAAAGTAGATATATAATAACTTTATGAAAACTAAACTACAGATATCTCAAGTTTTGACATGGCGCATAAGAGCCTTCTTGTATATTTCATCTCTCTCATCTTTACTCTTTATGCAAAACTACTGTACGAATGTTTGTACATTTATGGATGGCCTGCAACCAAGTGATTTAATAACTAACTTGGGAATAGTTGCTGTATTGCATATCATTTATAGAGAATCATTATTTTATAAATATAATGAAGCATGGAAGAAAATATCTTTACCTAGACAGTTTTACTACTTAAGTATTATTTCATGGCTATTGGCGGGTGTTACAGCATTGGTTATTCATTTTCTAAGATACCCTGATTTTCCTATGGGAAGCCATTTTAAACTTTTAAGTTCTTACTGGGTTTTAGGTGGGGCGATTTTAGCTCAACTTGAGTACAGCTTATTTGAAAGACGATACAAGCAAGTAGCAAAAGATGGTGCTATTTCAGAATTTAATGAAAAGATATCTAGCAGATTTAAAGAGAGCTTTTTCCTTTTTACGATGGCGCCTGTTCTTACTCTTTTAATGGTTATTGGTCGTTATACATTTGAAGGTGTAATTGAGCCACATGTAATGAAAGAAATTTTGTATGTTGGAGCCTTATTTGTAGGTTTAGCAGTATTTAACTCAATGGTACTAGGTAATATGTTAAAAAAAGACACTGAAAAAATAATCGATGCGATAGGACATATAAAAAACAATAATTTCTCTACACATATAAATTTAGCTCGTCCAGATGAACTTGGTGAAATATCACGTGCAATTAATGATATGACATGCTCAATTGATAAAGGTATACAAGAGATAGCTGTGTTAAACCAAGAGATAACTGACACGCAAAAGGAAGTTGTTTATACTATGGGTGCTATTGCTGAGGAACGTTCAAAAGAGACAGGCAATCATGTAAGAAGAGTGGCCAACTATTCTGAGCTTCTAGCATTAAAAGTTGGTTTATCACCAGAAGAATCAGCCCTCCTTCGTCTAGCATCACCAATGCATGACATAGGAAAAGTGGCAATTCCTGATAATATTTTAAATAAACCAGGTCGTCATACTGAAGATGAATTTGAGATTATGAAGACCCACTCTACAATAGGTTATGAGATGTTAAAACACTCTGAGAGAGAGATTTTAAAAACAGCCGCAATAGTCGCTTATGAGCATCATGAGAAGTATGATGGTTCAGGATACCCTAGAGGATTAGAGGGTGAAAATATTCATATATATGGTCGTATTACAGCTTTAGCAGACGTATTTGATGCACTCGGAAGTGAGAGATGTTATAAAAAAGCTTGGGAAGACGAGAGAATATTTACGCTGTTAAAAGAGCAAAGCGGAAAACAGTTTGATCCAAAACTAGTTGATATCTTTTTTGAAAACTTTGATGAGATAGATGCTATAAGAAATACATACAAAGATGTTGTGTAATATATGTCAAAAAAAAATAAAAAAAACACTAAAATAAACCAAAAAATCAGAAAATATTTTGATGATGATCCTTTTGATGTAGGAATTGAGAGAGTAAGCTCTGAGACACTAAGTGAACTATTCGCTACACTAGGTATTTACGATATTGAACACAACAAAGAAGTTCTCTTAAAGACAGTTAGAATGTTATGGAGTGAGGCTGATAGTGGTTTTCGTCAAGAGATACTAGACTTCTTTTATGCAAATGGTGAAATATACTTATCTAAAACACCAAAGCAACCTAGTGTCGATAGAGATGACAAGATAGATATACTTTTAGAAGATCTAGACGTTAGTCAAGAAGAGGGTGTTTTACTCCATCAAGCTTTTTCAGACATTAGAAGTAAAAAGATAACTATAGAGAAGATGGAGTCTAAACTTCGTCATATTAGATTTGACATGAAAAAAGAGAGATTACAAAAGACACTTGATGGAGTGTTTGATATAGATGACTCACTCGAGTTTAATGCCTCGCTTCATTACATACTTTATGGACAAAGTTTTCATAAGATACTTACGTTAAATACCAAAAAATATGCCTATGAAGAGTTAGAAAGTACCAGTGAAGAAAAGTTAGTTCAGATTATATCTATAGACCAAGAGATGGCTATAGGGGATAAACAAGATAGTATCAATAACTTTATAAATTCTCTCGATGATCAGCACAGATATCTAACGCAAAAAGATATAGTAAGTTCTCTTCGTGCTTCTCCTCCAAAGAGTAAACTAAAGTATCCGCTCATCAAAGAGAGTATCCTCACGGGTATTATACAGATGGAATTGGGTTTTGTAGAGATAGAACTTCATGAAGAAGAGCTCTTAATAAGGTTTGAGCAGAGTATGGTCCTTCCTCATGTAGATAGAGTTCAAGAGTATACTTTAGAGTTACATGTAGAGTTGAATTCTCTTTTAAAAGATATTTGGGAGTCTAAAGAGCTTGATTTTAAAGATGTCATACATGAAGCAAAAGAGGAGAATGAATCTCACTTTTTACATGAATTAGATGCTTTGGTAGAGGAGTGTAAAAACTACGCGACATTACTTCACCTTAGTGATGAAGAGTTACATGTAAAGGTCTATGATGTACTTCTAGACCTACTACCTTTTTCTTTAGTGATAACGCCTAAGATATTTAGAAAGAGTGTTAGACGATTTGTAAAAAGTACTCATGATGAGGTTATAAAAAAGCAAAGACATGCACTACTCGCTCGTACTATAAGGGACTTTAAAAACCTTTTTCCACAAGCTAGGGCTATGAAAAGAAAGCTTATATTACACATTGGACCAACAAACAGTGGTAAGACATATCAGGCTATGCAAAAACTTCAAAATGCAGACACAGGTTACTATCTAGCCCCTCTTAGACTTCTTGCGTTAGAAGGCTATGAGGGCTTAAAAGAAAAGGGTATAGATGCCTCTCTTATTACAGGTGAAGAACAGATTTTAAATGAAGATGCAACACATATAAGCTCTACAATAGAGATGATAAACTTTGAAGTTGATGTAGATGTTTGTGTTATAGATGAAGTGCAAATGTTAGATGATAGAGACCGTGGCTGGGCATGGGCAAATGCTATCATCGGAGCACCTGCGAGTGAAATTATTATGACGGGTTCTGTTAATTCAAAGGATGTAGTTATTGCTCTTGCTGAATATCTTGGTGAAGAGTTAGAGATAGTTGAGTTTGAGAGAAAAAATCCTTTAACACTTTTAGAAGTACCAACAGACATAAAAGATGTAGAAGAGGGTAGTGCAGTTATTGCATTTAGTAGAAAAGATGTGCTACGACTAAAGCAGAAGTTCTCTGCTTACTTTAAAGTAAGCGTTGTTTATGGAAACCTATCTCCTGAAGTTAGACGTGAAGAGGCTAGACGTTTTCGCTCAGGTGAGACTCAGATACTAGTAGCTACTGATGCAATTGCAATGGGGATGAATTTACCAATCAAAACTATTATTTTCTCTAAAGCTGAGAAGTTTGATGGAATAACTCAGAGAAATTTACTACCTAGTGAGATACACCAAATATCTGGTCGTGCTGGTCGTTATGGACTTCATGAAGAGGGTTATGTAGGAGCACTTGATACAGATGTTTTAAAAATTGTGAAGAAGAATTTTTACAAAGAAGCAAAAACAATTGAGATTCCTTTTAGAGTTATGGCTAACTTAGAACATATAAAACTTGTAGGAAATATACTCGAAGAGAATTCTTTGAGTGAGATACTCAAGTTCTTTGTAGAAAACATGGAGTTTAATGGTCCTTTTGTGGCAGGTAACTTGGATGATATGCTTGAAGCTGCACTCATAGTGGATAACTACGATTTAGAAATAGCAACTAAGTACCATCTAGCTTGTGCTCCTTTAACACTAA
Source organism: Sulfurimonas sp. (assembly GCA_028044295.1). Classification (GTDB taxonomy): domain Bacteria; phylum Campylobacterota; class Campylobacteria; order Campylobacterales; family Sulfurimonadaceae; genus Sulfurimonas. The sequence continues at coordinate 39,892 of JAOFSE010000009.1, read as the reverse complement.
AGTCCCCATATATTGTTGGAGCTTTTGAGAGTTACTTAGTGGCTTTAGAGAAAAAGATGCCAGTACAATACGTTACGCCAGCATTAGTTGGTTACTGTGCTCAAACTATGGATGATCTACTTCGAGCAGAAGATATGGTAAAAGAGATATCACTCTATTTATGGCTTAGTTATAGGTTTGATGAGTATTTTGTAGATGAGAAAAAAGCTCGTATTTCAAGAGGTGTAATAAACAAGTACATAGAAGAATCTCTTCAACAGAGTCAACTTGCAACAAAGTGTAGACTATGTCATGTTCCACTACCTTTAAATACTAAGTACAACATCTGCCAAGCATGTTTTAAAAAGCATTATACGACGAGAGGTTTTAGAGGTGGAGGAAGACGTGCTAGAAGCTAGCTACATCATATAAATAATTAACTCTATAGCATCTAACAACTCTTTGTTAGTTGTTTTGTTAGCGTTAGCATAAGCAAGTGCTGCTCCTGCTCCAACCCCTTCTTTAACTTCACCTTCATCATACTTTTTTAGTACAGGTATTTCTGTTTCTTGAAATGAAAAATCAGTATATATGGCGTGTTGTTTGTAAGATAGGAGTGATAGCAAGTGAGCGATATTAGAGAGTTTATCTTTTGCTACCCAAGCTGTAGTTGCTAGTGTAACATTCTCACTTTTTAATCTTATGAGCATGTCTTCTCTAAGAGCGTCTGCTACAAGTAGACAAGCCGCCATTTGTGTACCGCCAGCTAGAACAATATGAAATCTCCTGGAGGCACTAATCAAAAAACCAGCACAAAACAGAAGCATGTTGTCACTCACTACTCCAAGTTTCTCAAACTTACTCATTCCATCATCAATCATTGAAAGAGCTTTGTCTATTGTTTTATTTTTAATAGATGCTGGCGGATGTAAAAAAGTAGAAGAAAAATCATTCTGAGAGTCATATCCTAAAGCTAGTGAAGTGGCAGTTGCTGTGGTAGTTCCACTAGGTGTGCTCTCTGCTAAAATAAGGTAGTTTCCCTTTAACTCATATTCTTCTCCAGCTTCCATTCCTTTTTGAATTATATTTTTAGCATCAATGTTAGCACCATTAGTGATAGATTCAGATGGATTGATATTAAAATTTTTACATGTAGTGTTTTGTGGAGTTGTTGTTAAACCTAAATCTAGTATCTCGATAGAGCTAAAAGGTATAAGGTTATGAACTGCTCTAGTTATGATGGCTGGAGTTGGTAGACCGTTCGGAGTTTTAGCTAGTTCCGCTAAAGAGAAAACTTTTTCGTTAGTGATAAACTCAGCATCAAGTGTAGGGGTTAGGTCTATTTTGTCAGGTGTTCCAGCTTGTGTAATTCCCTCAATGTTACAAGTCTTTGTAACACAACAAGCTAAAAGAAAATCAGCCTTTCCATCTGGAAGAGAGTCTACTTCATCCGTAAAAATATTATACGTATTCATTTATTAACTTGAATAAGACTTTGTTTTAACAGACTTCATGGTTTGCCTGATTTTTACCATTGTTTTTTGAAGTATAAAGGAGTTCATCTATTCGTTTTAGTATCTCTTTGTCATTCATGGAACACTCTGGAGTAATGTTGAGTAAACCTAAAGATATTGTTACATACTTTGATGTTGTACTGGACTTATGCTCGAGATGAATATCGGCAACGCTTTGTACAATATTTTCTGAGAATTGGATAGATTCTTCGATATTTTTCATTTTAGAATATATAATTATAAACTCCTCACCACCAATTCTAAACAAATAATCAGTAGGACGTTGTAGTTTTGAAGAGACAGTTTTTACAACTTTTTGGAGGGCTACATCTCCCTGAAGATGTCCATATGTGTCGTTATATTTTTTAAAGCTATCTATGTCAAACATTGCTATAGATAAGTTCTCTTTATTACGATATGCTCGTTTTAGCTCTTGCGTAAATACTTCATTGAAGTACCTACGGTTATAAGCTTGTGTTAGTTCATCTTTTATTGAGAGCTCTTCAACACGTTTTTGATCAGTGATATCCTCTCTAACTGATGTAAAGCCAACTATGTTATTATCTTTTAGTATTGGATTTATATATGCTTTAATCCAATATTGTTGTCCTGACTTATTGATGTTTCTTAATTCCCCAGACCACTCTTTACCTTTTAATATATTCGACCACATATGCTCATATATAGATGAGTCTAGTTCATTGTCTCGTAAAGCTTTATGATCATCACCTATAAGTTCATCTTTTGTATATCCGCTTAGTGCACTAAATGCTGAACTAACATCTGTAATAGTCCCTTCCATATCTGTAGAAGATATGTAAACATGCTTATCTATTATGTCTAGTTTAGTTTGTAAATCATTGTTAAGATCTTTTACTTTATTGTGTAATTTTATTGGATACTTGGATATTAATAGTATAACAGGTAAGGATATTATAAATATCATTACTAGCATGATTACCATGTACTCAACTAATTGGTGAGCGTGAGTTAGTAACTGTTCATGCTTACTCTCTAAAACTATTTTCAAGCCCTCATTGTTGTTGAAAATATCATCTAGTTGTATTGTATAAGACCTGTTCGGAAATAAGAAATTAAAAATTAAACTATTTTGATTTTTCTTTAGTCTAAACTTGAAATCTTTTTCGGTTGAAAGATATTTACTCCACTCTTGAGTATTATTAGCAAAGTTATCTACTAAAATATTATTATTCTTATCTAGCAGACTTACATGAAAAAGGTTCGATGTCTTAAGTTCATTCAAAATATCTTGCATAAATATATTAATAATCATTATTCCTGCAAAGGAATTGTCTACATAGTATGATTTAGCTATACGTAGGGTAGGAACTATAGGTTTTTCTATCTTGCCATGTTCTATATTAAGGTCGAGATTCGAATACCATAGCTTATTGTCTTTAGTGTTTTTTGTATCTTGAAAATAGTATCTTTCGCTTTTGTCTTGAAGATACTGAGACTCCACTAGATATGGTTTGTCTGTCGTTGATTTTCTTTCTACTCTTATCGTTTCATGACCATTTTCATCTATAAATCTAAATTGCATAATAGATGGACTAGAGTGTGTTATAGCCATGATAATACTCTCTACATATTTTTTAGCAGCACTATAATTATGTTTGTCAGATTCTAAAAAAGTTCTAAACTCTGGAATTGTATCTACCGCTGATATATAATTTTTAAATTTTCTATTATTTATCTCTAAATATTTTTTTTTGTATTCAGCAGTGTTGTAGGATGTTGATATAAACTCTTTTTCTAAGGATTTTACCTGAAGATAGCCAGATGTAAATACTGCAACTAAAGAGATAATAAGACCAACAGATAAGAATATAAGTGTAAGTATAAAACGATAGTAATGTTTACTGTTTCTAGAAATTAAACCAAATAGCATACGTTCATCTTTCTTAATAGTTTTGTACTCTGTATAAATATATTGTATCTAAGTTCATCTAAAGATCAACGCCATCCCAAAACTCATCATAGTCTAGATTTGTCATAGCATTTTCATCTTCTAGGTTCTTCTCTAAAAGCTTTTTTTGCTGATTAATGAAGTACTCTTCTAAGGCTTCATTCATGATAGTACTCATGTCTTTTTTAAGTATTTCACTGAAGTTTTTCAGGTTCTCTAAGTTCTCGCTATTTAATGTAAAGTTTAGTTGTTCCATAGATGAAATTGTACCTAAAAGCTACTACAATCTTTCATAATTTTTTTAAAGTCATAGTCAAAATGTTTTAATATATATGACTTTTTATGAGGTATTTCGCACTTTGTACAGTCTTGGTGGAGCTTGTTGTCATTTTCAAAAAAACTACCATATTTAGAGTCTATACTACAATGACTAAATTTGATTTTAGAGCCTTCGACTCTACCTGTATCATTAAAACGAAAATGTGGACAAGCACAAAGGTAGCAGTTGAGACTATCCATATCGTGACACTTTTTATTATCTTGATACAGGAGACAAAAGTCCTTCTCTTCTTTTACCATGTTGTCAAAGTCAAAATAATCAACTATAGCTTCTTTAGATAGTCCATTTTTTAAAAGTTTATCTACTATTGTTTTATGTTTTAGGGCATGTTCATTAAACCAAGATATATAGGTCATTAGTTTTTCTCAAATGAATGTATAAGTTTGTATATAATTATTATTTCTAGCGCTAAAAGAATAAAATGCATGTAGTAAACTTGAAGTTCTTTATCTATAATGCCAAAGTAACTCTCGAGAAACATATAGAATATATAAGATAGAAACATACCTACAAGATAACCTTTTTGTTTTGCAACATCAACAAGTTCAATAGGCTTGGGCTTTTTTAAAAAAAGCGTTTCAGCACGCACCAGGTATGAGCCAAAGGTAAAGGTCAACTGGTAACCTATGTAGATAACTAATGCGGTTGTATAACTGTAAGAAAAGATGAGAAAGTAGACAAGTATTAATACTAAAGTCAGCTCTATCAAAAGTGATATTTTGAAAAAATAATCAATGTTTAGTATTTTATAGTAAAGCTTTGCAACAAGTAGCATACCAAGAGCTAAAAATATACCACCTATACTGTAGATAGATGGCATTAAAGGAGTGTATAGTACAAAGATACTTCCAACACTTACTCCTAAAAAAACAGAGTTAAAAAACTTGTACTTTAAAAACTCTGCTATATTTAGTTGCATAATAATCCTTTAAAAACTTGCTCTCATACCTACGTAAGCACTCAGAGGTGCTGTAGCGTAACCACTAACTTCTTGGTACTGTTTGTCAAATAGATTATCAATTTTAGCATACACTTGTACATTTTTACTAATATCATAGTTAGAGACTAAATTAACAACGGTATAGTTACCTGTTTGTGCACTAACGTTATAAGTGTTATAGGTATACTCAATTCTTTTACCTATGTATTCTCCATAAGCCCCAACATGTAAATTCTTTACACCATAGTAATCAAGACCAAGTTTCACACTATGCTTTGGTCTTCTTTGAAGGGTCATACCAGAGCTGTCTTTAGCATTTAACCATGTATAGCTAGAGCTAAGCTGTGTCTCATCATTTAAATTAGTTTTATACTCTAACTCAACACCATTAATCTTAGTTTTACCCTGAGCATTATAGTACTTGTTGGTTGCATTATTGTAATCAATCATATCTTGTATAGATGAGTTAAAGTATGTTAGTTGGAAATCTTTATAACCTAGTGTTACATCATAACTTGTCGTGTCTTCTGGTGTTAAGTTTGTACTTCCAGCCCATGAGTCATAAAGATGATATAGTGCTGGAACATTGTATGAAGTACCAATATTTGCACTTATAAAAGTATCTTTCAAATCTTTTATAAAATGCTTAACTCCAAATTTTCCTGTAGCTGCATCATCAAACTTGTTGTAATGATCAAATCTAAGAGATTCAGTAATAATAGTTTTACCTAATACATTGTTAAATTGGTTAGAGTTAGTAAGAAAAACTGCTTCATTGTTATATGTTTCTTGAATGGAGTTTTTGAACTCAAATTTTTTATAATCATACCCTAGAACAAAAAAGTCTTCATCATTATATGATGTATTTGTTTTTATACCATATTCATGCACAACACCATCAAACTGTTTAGTAAAGCCTTGTGGATAATCTCTGTTAAAGATAGACATTTTCGCATAAACATCAACTTCTGTATAATCATTTTTATGGTTAAAGTTGATTTTTGTAAAACTATCTTCTGTCTTTGTTTCTCTAGAGTCATTAGCTCCTGAGTCATACTCACCATTTGCATAAATCATTGTATGGGAGATATCAACTTTATTATTTTTGTCTATATTAAATCCAAATTTTAGATTTGTTGTTATGTTTTTATACCAGTCATCTTCAAAGTCGTTTATATTTTGACCAGCAGTAGCTTTAGCACTGAACCCATCTGTGTCTATAATTTGTGAACTTGCTTTTATGTAGTAATTATCTGCTTTGTAAGAAGCACTTGCCCCATACTTCTTAGTGTCGAAACTTCCATACTCTAAGTTCATAGAACCATGAAGTCCTTTTTTTGCAGATTTTGTGATGATATTTATAACACCTGCACTTGCATCGGCTCCCCATACACCAGATTGAGCGCCTTTAATAATTTCAATTTGTTCAATATCACTTACCATTAGTTCAGCAAAAGGTGCACCACTAATGCCAGTGACATCGTTGTAGCGAATGCCATCAATCATAACCAAAGTTCTTTTTGAATCAAGCCCTCTTAGATATACATTTGTAGCTTGTCCAATAGGACCTTGTTGTGTATAACTAATTCCTGGGACACTATTTATAGCTTGAACAACTGTTGTATATTTTTTCTCTTGAATCTCTTGAGCAGTTATTACATTTACATTAGATGTAACATCTTCTATGGACTGTGCAGTTTTTGTAGCGCTAATAACAGTGATTTGACTTAGCTCAACATTTTGAGCAACTAGTATGCTTGAAGCAAGCATAGATAAAAGTATTTTGTTTTTGTACATAATTATTTCCATTAATTGTTATAGTTTTGTTTGTTAGTTTGTGAGAAATAGTTATGCTGAAGGAGGAGAAGTAGTCTTTATTGTTAAAGGTTTGCCATCAAGTGTACATGTAGATGTTTTTGAAGCAGAGATTTTTTGTAAAGATATGAAGGCTTGAATCGATGCAAGTGAAAATTTCTTTTTACCAAAACCTTTAGGAATCATCTATCCGTACCTTTTTTTATTTTCGAAAGTATAACTAAAAAGAACTGTTATCTGTCCTTCTTGGAGCCTATTGTGTTTATTAGAGCAGTTGTAACTTCTTTTATAAGAGCATTTTTATGTTCTCTTATTTTTTCTTCCATTGCAGGGCTGTTATTTTCATTTGACATCATCGTAGGAGTTATTATAGGCTCACCAACATTATACTTATAAGCCCAATTTTCAGAGATTTGAGAAGGTCTCTCTTGTTGTAATTGCTTATACTCAGTCAATGTACTGCTGTAGAGGGTCTCTGTAGATGATATGTCTGAGTGCATATTACTAATGTATCTAGTTTTATCATCTTCAGTTTTAAACTCCATAGCTCTAGTTTCTTGCTTGTATAGATTGTTAAGTTTTGAAGTCACTCTTTTTAACTCATCATATTTAGATTGAAGTTGACTGTTATAGCTATCAATAGAACTATTAATGTAATTGTTGTTACTTACATATTGTTTTACATTAAATGTGATACTGATTCCATCTTTGTTAGCTGAATTTGATTCCGTTAAATGGTTTCCTATCCAAACGATTTTACCATTGCTGATATTTATTAGTTTTGCATTAAAAGAGGCTCTATACCAAGGTCTTGGAATACTTCTTGGTATGTTATCTTCTTTTAGATCACCAATTTCGAGTCCAATGTGATCTTGTAAGAAAGCTTTAGTTTCAGGAAAGTTATAGATATCTAATGCTCTATCATATGACGGTGTTACTTCCATTTTATTAATTTGAAGTAGGTAGTCTGCTTTAACATCGCCACTCTGTGCCGCACGAATTACTTCAGAAATGTCAATCATTTCATTTGTATCACGATTTTTACCAGCTGAAGATCTTTTACTAGACATCTCAAGCTGATCCATTTTTGTCTGGAATTCTCCCATGTCTATTTTGCCATCTTCAAACTGCTTTTTAAGAGAATTTTGTACAGCTCTAGCACTGTCGGATATTTTTTCATGTTTATTCTCTGCGTAATTATCTCTTAAGTCTCTTAGTTTAGCTTCGAATTTTGCACGGTCGAGTACATTAAAACCTTTACGCATCATAGCTTTTTCTACTTCTTGTTCAGCTTGATTGTAGTAACTAGCTGTACTAAATTGACTATCTGTAGCTGAAGAATTTGTTGCGCCATCTATACTAGTACTTTCAGATTTATCAGATGGTATATTTAGTATAACAGATGGATAAATTCCAGGTTTTATATTCAGTCGACTTACAAAGTCATCTTGCGTAACTTTAGATTTTTTATACGGGATATTTAAAGAGAGTATGTCCATTTTATCTTCTGGAGATTTTCTATACTCTATTTGTGTTAATGTTGGTAAAGCTTCTGCTTTTTTTGCCATTGATGATGTTGGAGTATAAGCTACTCCACACCCTGAAAGAATAAATGTACTTAACAGTAATATACATGTATTATTGATTTTATTTTTAATCATACTCGAGTTATCCTATTTATTATTTTGATGTGATTCTATATTATTTAAAGTTAAAGACTTGTTAAAATATGGAAGATTGTTTTATGTTCGCTACAATAATGCTAATGAAACTATCACATCTAAAACAAATTGTAACTTACCTACAAAACTTTCAAAAAATATCAGCAATATATCGAGTTAGCGATACCATAGTAAAAGTGGCATTTGATAAAAATGATGAGGTCTATTTTGAGATGCAACGCTCGAATTCTAAGATGTTTAGGTGTGAGGAGTACCCACGTTCAAAAGTCTACAATGCCCCCTTTGATGTTCAACTGTCAAAAAGATTTAACCGTGCAAATATCTTACATGTAGAACTTGTAAATGGTGATAAAATACTTCGAATAAAGACTTCAATAGCCTCTGCATATAAAGAAGAGATAACTTACTTACAGTTTGAATTTACAGGTAAGTACACAAATGTAATTATCTTAGATGAAGAGATGATTGTTCTTGAGGCACTTCGTCATGTAGACTTATTTTCATCTTTTCGTGAAGTTAGGGTTGGACAAAAACTTTTAGATATCCCTAATGCACCATTTACCGCTAAAGAGTATCCGTTAGAAGATGTCGGAGCCTTTTTGTATGATGAGTATGCAAAAGAGATGGAGCAAAAACTAAGCTCTTTAAAAAAACAAAAAGTATCATTTTTAAGTAAAAAACTTCGCAAGTTAGAGAAGATGTATAGTGCTTTAGATGATGAAAAAAAGCTTCGTGAAGAGATAGATACTTTTCAACATCACGGAAATCTTATACTTGCGAATATCCATAAAATAAAGCCTTATCAGAAGACAATATATGTTCAAGATTATGATGAAAGTGAGGTCGAGATAGAACTTCACCGTGAATTCGACTCTGTCTCTCAGATGGCTAACTCTATGTTTACTAGAAGTAAAAAAGCAAAGCAAAAAGTTTCTCATCTTCATATTGAAAAAGAGTCTTTATCTTCAAAAATAGAGCATATAAAGCTCTTTATTCACACGGTTGAAGATGCTAAGACAATGGCCAAAATACAACTACTTTTTCCTAAAAATGTACAAGCTAAAAAAGTTAAAGTGAATGACTCTATAGAGACTTTTTGGATAGAGGGCTACAAGGTTCAACTAGGCAAAAATGAGAGAGGAAACATAGAAATTTTACAAAATGCACGAGCAAAAGATGTCTGGATACATATGAAAGATAGGCCATCTTCGCATGTCATAATAACTACAGACAAACAAAATCTTCCAATGAATATAATAGAGAGTGCAGCTAGACTTTGCGTGGATTTTACAATGTTTGAAAAAGATAGGTATTTGGTCGATTATACTCCTAGAAGAGAAGTTACTATACAAAACGGTGCAAATGTACTGTATAATAAGTATAAGACAATTGAAGTAGACACTAGATAAAAGGAGAGTTAGATGGCTATTGGACCTATAGGGAATGCAATTTTTGTTAATCAACAGACTGCAAGTGTAGCTTCTGTAGCAAACTCTCATAACAATCGAGTAGACTTTCAAAACATGATAGCTCAGACCTCTATGCAAGAAAAAGATGAAAAGGTTCTAGAAGTTCGTCCAGCTGAAGAGAACCATGCTATAAATCCTGATGCAGAACATGAAAAAAATGAGGCCGATCAAGAGTCTCAAAGAAATGAAAAACGAGAAAATTCAGAGGAAGAAGAGCAAGATACACAACCAAGCTCTTCATACAAACTAGATATTAAAGTTTAACTAGATATAATCTATCAAATAAATATTTGACTAGGAATTTTTCATGATGGATGTATTTGCAGGGGCTAAAGAGAGAGTAGTTACAGGAGTAGCTTTAGCAGTTGGTATTTTACTTATTGGTTATGTTGACAACTTTTTTCTTATGTGGCTTACCCTTGGGGCTATTTACCTTTTAGCATTTAAAGAAGCACTAAAACTTTTTTCCATAGAAGATAATGACAGGCTTGTGATTTATGCTGGAGTTCTTTGGCTTATTGCCGCTATATATCCATATGGAGACGACTTGTTTGTTTTAGCTGGTGTTGCATATGCAAGTGCTGTAGCTTTTAACAAAGAGGTTACTTGGAAAAACTTCCTTCCTTTTATATATCCTACTGCTGGTATGCTTTTTATATTTACAATGTATCAAGAGTATGGAGTTTACTCACTTTTATGGCTTCTGATAGTTGTAGCGATGACAGATGTTGGAGCTTATGCTGTTGGAAAGAGTATAGGAAAAACACAATTTTGCGAGACTAGCCCTAACAAAACTATGGAAGGTGTTGTCGGTGGTATAGTTGTAGCGACTATCAGTGGTTCATTTGTTGGACTTGGTATTGTAGACTTTAGTGTATCTTTTGTAATTTCTTTTATGGTAGCTGCAAGCTCTATATTTGGCGACTTATTTGAGAGTTCACTAAAGAGAGCTGCTGATGTTAAAGATAGTGGCGACATACTTCCAGGTCACGGTGGAGTTCTTGATAGAATAGATGGTTATTTATTTGGTGCAGTTGTTATGTTAGTGTTACTTAGAGGATTGGTATAATAAATAGATGGTACTACTTGGTTCAACAGGTTCTATTGGTGTAAATACACTTATTGTTGCAAAAAGGTTTTCTCTTCATGTGGAGGCTCTTGTTTGTGGCACAAATATAAAACTTTTAAATGAACAGATAAAAGAGCATAACCCTAAAGTAGTAGTTGTATCAAGGCAAGAAGATGTTAAAGATGTAAATCATAAAAATGTCTATTATGGTTCAGATGCAATTCTTAGCGTTATCAGAGACTCGAGCAGTGAACTTGTTGTAAATGCGCTTGTAGGTTTTTTAGGTCTTCGTCCAACTATCACAGCCATAGAGTCTGGTAAGAGAGTAGCACTAGCAAATAAAGAGAGTTTAGTTGCTTGTGGTGCTTTTATAGATACATCTAAAATCCAACCCATAGACAGTGAGCATTTTGGTCTTTGGTACTTGATGCAGGATAGACCTGTGGAGAGAATGGTGATAACTGCTAGTGGTGGAGCATTTAGAGATTGGGATATTAAGAAACTTCAAAATGCTACTTTAGCAGACACTCAAAAACATCCAAATTGGTCTATGGGTCAAAAGATAACAATTGATAGTGCAACTATGGTGAACAAGATGTTTGAACTTCTCGAAGCTAGATGGTTGTTTGGTGAGGGTCAATACGATGCTATCATAGAAACAAAATCTTTAATTCATGCACTCATAGATTTTAAGGATGGCTCGAGTACAGCACATTTTGCTCATGCGAGTATGCAACTCCCCATTGCGTTTGCACTAGATGTTGATATGCAAGAGAAGATTCTTTCACATGTAGATCTGCTCAAAGTGGGAAGCTTAGAGTTTAGAGAAATAGATAAAAATAGATATCCTATTTGGGAAATCAAAGAAGAATTACTTAAAAATCCTATTAGAGGAACGGTTGTTAATGCAGCTAATGAAGTAGCAATTGAGCAGTTTATAAACAAAGAGATAGGCTTTATGGATATCTCGAAGACTATTGTTAATGCCTTCGATAAGTTCAGAGATATACCTAAAAGTGTTGATGATGTTTTTACACAAGATAGCGAGATAAGAGCTTATTTAAAGGCTAAAAATTGAAAAAAAACGTTTTTTTTGAAAACCTAGCAATAAAGATATCATCTTGTTCGATATGGACTATATCCCTAATCATGACCTTTATGGTTACTGTTGGGTCTGTACCAAGTGTCTATATCATAAGTAAGTTAGCTGATGTAGAGTACACAAGCTTTTTAGTGATAATATCTATTGTTTTACCTGCTCTTCTTACTCCAGCAGTGAGTGTTGTTTTGATTAAACTATCAAAACACTTGAAACATTTTAAAGATGCTTTAGATGATGAAATTGAGAAGAGCCAAAAAAAAGATATTATGCTTTTTGAACAAGCTCGTTTCGCCCTCATGGGTGAGATGATAGCAAATATCTCTCATCAGTGGAAACAGCCATTAAATACCATTGGACTATCCGTAGTAGCTATGAGAACATCAAATACAGTAACTCCAGAATGTGATATGAAGTTTGATATTATAGAGGACAATATTAGCTATCTATCGTCAACTATTAATGACTTTTTATCATTTTTTGATGAGAGGAAACACTTAGAGTCTAGAAGCTTGGATGAGATTATCAAAGAGGTTAGAAGTATTATTCAAGGTCATATAGATAATTATGGAATAGCTTTAACTGTTGATATTGTTGGTATACCACATAAAATACTTATAGCATCTTCTATATCTCAAGTGATTCTAAATCTTCTCAACAACGCTAAAGATGCTTTCGATGCATCTAGTACAAATAAAAAGATATCACTTGTTTTTGATGTAAAAGATAATGCTCTAGATATACTATGTTATGACAATGGTACGGGTATAAAAGATGATATAAAAGATAAAATTTTTGCACCATACTTTACTACAAAGGCAAAGACTCAGGGAACAGGTATAGGTTTATATATGTCAAAAGAGATTATGCAAAAAGTATTTAACGGAACTTTAGAGTTTAGAAGTATGAAGAAAAAGAATAACGAGTTCTCAACTTGTTTTTATATATCTATCCCATATGCAGAAAATTGCTCTTTTAAAAAGATATGAACTATATAGGCTCCAAATTTAGACTATCTTCTTGGATAAAAGACGAGGTTATAAGAGTTGTTGGAGAAGAACTATCTGAGAAAGTGTTTTGTGATATTTTTGCAGGTACCGGACAAGTTGGACGCGCATTTAAAAAAGATGTTAAAAAAGTAATTGCGAACGACTTTGAACATTATAGTTATGTTTTAAATAAAAATTATATATTTAATCACGAATATATAGAAGATAAAGATAAGTACCTCGAAGAGTTAAATAACTTACCTCTGATAGATAGTGGTTTTATATATAATAACTACTGCAAAGGAAGTGGCAGTCAACGACAGTACTTTAGTGATGAAAACGGAAAAAGAATAGATACAGTTAGAGCTAAGATAGATGAGTGGAGAGATACTAAAAGAATAGATGAAAACCTTTACTACTTTTTACTTGCATCTCTTTTAGAGAGTGCAGACAAGGTTGCAAATACTGCATCGATTTATGAAGCATTTTTAAAGAGCTTTAAACCTCAAGCCTTGAAAAGTTTTAAACTTTTACCTGCTGAATTTATAGTCAATAAAAATTCTCATGAAGTTTTTAACGAAAATTCAAATGACTTAATAAAAAAAATTAGTGGAGATATTCTTTATCTTGATCCACCATATAACCATAGACATTACGGTTCACAGTATCATATTTTAAATACTATAGCTTTGAATGATGAATTTACTCCCAAGGGTAAGACAGGACTTCGTGAGTATCAACGTTCAGATTACTCCATAAAGTCAAAGGTACATAATAGTTTTGAAGAGTTAATTAGTGATGCAAAGTTCAAGTATATCTTTTTGAGTTACAATAATGAAGGTCTTATGAGTGAGCAGGATGTAAAAAGTATCATGCAAAGATATGGTGAGTACTCGCTCGTTAAAAAAGAGTATAAAAGATTTAAAGTACAGATGAATAAAAGCACAAATAAAACCTTTGAATATTTACACATTTTGGAGAAGAAATCATGATACTAAGTATAGAGAGTTCATGTGATGATAGTGCAATTGCTATTACAGATATAAAAACAAAGAGACTACTTTTCCATAAAAAGATAAGTCAGGAGTTAGAACACTCAGTATACGGTGGTGTTGTACCAGAACTTGCAGCTCGTCTTCATGCTGAAGCACTTCCGCGTATCTTAGAAGAGTGTGAACCTTACTTTAAAGATTTAAAAGCAGTGGCCGTTACTTCAACTCCTGGTTTGGCAGTAACACTTGTTGAAGGTGTAACAATGGCAAAGGCAATAGCAGTTGCTCTTGATATTCCTCTTATTGGTGTGAACCATCTTGTAGGACATATATACTCTTTATTTATTGAAAAAGAGACACAGTTTCCTCTGACAACTCTTTTAGTTTCTGGTGGACATACACAGGTTATGGAAGTAAAAAGTTTAGAAGAGATAGAAACTGTTGCCAAGAGTATGGATGATAGTTTTGGTGAGAGTTTTGACAAAGTGGCAAAGATGATGGGCCTTGGTTATCCAGGTGGTCCACTTATTCAAGAGTTAGCAAAAGATGGAGATAGAAAAAAACATAATTTTACTATTCCTCTTTCACAGTCGCCTCTTATAGCTTTTTCATACTCGGGACTCAAAAATGCAGTTCGATTAGCGATTGAAAAAGCTGACTCAAAAGCTGACTACAGAGATATTGCAGCATCGTTTGAGCATATAGCGACAGCACATTTAACTCAAAAGCTCAAAAAGTATTTTAAAAATGTAAAACCAGAGAGTTTCGCTATAGTTGGTGGAGCTAGTGCTAACCTATACCTAAGAGGAAAAATAGAGGAACTTTTAGAACCTCATGGAGCTAATTTATTGCTTAGTGAACTAAAATATTGCTCAGACAATGCTGCGATGATAGGTAGAGTTGGTGTTGAGATGTATGAAAAAAAGATCTTTACTCCCCTTTGGGAGCTAAATAGTTCACCAAAAAGTAACTTATAGGTTAAATATAACTTAACCTATGCCTATCTATTTCTAACTAAGAGTTTTGTTATTCGATTTCACATATACTTCTAGTAACAAAAATTAAAACAAAACAAGGAATTGAAATGGCAACTACAAAGTTCAAAGGTACAGACGTAGAGTTAATAGGAAATGAAGTAAACGTAGGAGACAAAGCACCAGCAATAACTGTTGTAAACTCTGATGGTTTAGGTGACGTAGTAGTAGGTGGTGCTCAAGCTGAAAAGCAACTAATTATTGTAGTTCCTTCTTTAGATACAGGTGTATGTGCTACTGAAACTCGTAACTTCAACTCAAAAGCAGCTTCTTTAAGTGGTGTTAAAACTACTGTTGTTTCTCTTGACTTACCATTTGCTTCAGGACGTTTCTGTTCAGCTGAAGGTATCAGTGATTTAACTGTTGCTTCTGACTTTAGAAACAAAGACTTCGCAAATGCTTATGGTGTTTTACTTGGTGGTTCTGTTCTTGCAGGTGTTACTTGTAGAGCAATCTTCGTAGTTGAAACTGACGGTACTGTATCTTACAAAGAGATCGTTCCTGAAATCACTGAAGAGCCTAACTACGATGCTGCAATTGCTGCAGTTAGTTAATCTGTAACTACATACAATATATAATTTGTAAGGCTCTTTGGAGCTTTACATCTCTTTCTCTTAAGATTTCTAACAAAACATACTGATATAATTTATACACTTATGAAAGGTATATACTCATGAAAAATATTTTAAAATTATTAATGTACACATCTGTAATTACTGTAATGGCAATAGCAGACATGACAAGAGTTGAGGTTGGAGCTGGTTCATGGCTACAAGATACGAAAGGTAGTGCTAGCTATAGTGATAGTGGAGCAGATGGTAGTTATACATCAAATGAATATGATAGCTCAAAAGCTTACATTTGGGCGCTTATAAAGCATCCAATTCCTGTAGTGCCTAACCTAAGACTAGAGTATGTTGGTCTTAAGGATGAGGGTGTTGTGTCTGGTCAGTTTAAAGATTTTGATGTAACTGGTACAGCCAATATGTCTTACGATATGAAGCAGTATGATTTTATACCATATTATAATATTTTGGATAATACTGCTTGGATTACACTTGACTTAGGAGTAGATATCAAGGTGATTGATCTGTCTTACGATATGACTTTAGTTGGTGCTTCTACAGCTACGGGTGATTTAAAAGGTAGTGAGACTATAGCTATACCACTTTTGTATGCTAGAGGTCGCTTTGAAGTTCCTTCTACTGATATTGGTATCGAAGCTGATGTGAAATATATAAGTTATGGTGACTCTAGTGTATATGATGTTCGGGCTAAGATTGATTATACATTAGATTTTATGCCAGTTATTCAACCTGCAGTTGAACTGGGTTATAGAATTCAAAAAGTTGATATTGATGAAAGTGATGCTGATGCAAATGTAGATTTAAAGTTTTCGGGTGTTTATCTAGGTTTAGTGCTGCGTTTTTAAGAGGTAACTACTGTTTGAAAACCTTGTATTTTTACAGGGATTTCATCTTCATTGAAAAATATATCACCAGAGTCTTTGATTGTTAAAGTTTCACCATTCTTTGTCACTATTGGGTAGTTTATACAAAAGTGAACATGTTCTACACCACCTTCATGGTCCTCTAAAAACTCATGCATAGCTTGATGATGCTCAAATCTATTTTTATCTGGAATCAGCTCTAGGTATGTGAAGTATGTTAGTTCCTCAGACTCTTGAAAACCAAGTCTTTCTTTCCACTTTTTACTTAAAATAAAACTTTGAGTTACAATATTATAATCCCAGCTACCGCCATTTACGGAGTCTACGGAAAATTCAAAATTGTTATCTTTACCCAAAATATATCCCTATTTAAAATTGTATAGTATGTATTTTATATTATTTAACTTAGTTAAACTTTATATTAATAGTTGTTCCAACGTTCTTTTGTGACTCAATATTGAGTGTATATTTGTACTCTTTTGTTATAGAGTCGACTATATTCAGTCCAACGCCAAAACCACCTGCATAGCTATTCGCACGTGAGAATCTTTGAAAAACTGTATGTAGTTTATCTTTAGCAATTCCTATTCCTTCATCTTTTATACTAAAACTATTGCTTTGAACTTCAATGTATATTTTTTTATTAGGAAGTGAGTATTTGATTGCATTACTTAGTAAATTATTTATTATCATTTTGGCTTTTGTAGGAGTTATTTTTATCTTACATGTAGAGCTAACAAATTCTACATGTAGTTTCTTTTTTGACAAGAGTTCATCAAAATACTCTACGCTCTCTTTAACTATATTGGCAAAATCAAGTTCTATATTATCTTCATGTTTTGTATCAAAACTTAAGAAGCTAAGGGATGAGTATATGTCATAAAGTTGTTTTGTACTTATGGATATATTTTGTATTATTTTTTCATCATACTCTTTCTTACTTTTAGCTCTTGATGTACTCATCATAAGCGCTGTGATGGGAGTGTTTAATTCATGGGTTGTGTCTTTTACAAACTCCTCAATTTCTTGTATTTTTTCTTTAATAGGGCGCAAAAACATTGATGATAGTAAAACAGCAATGATAACTATGACTATACCTATAAAGATAGAGGTTATGATAACTTTGTTTCTAAGTTGGTATGATATTTTTGAAAATTCATCACTTTGAACTACAACATGATCAATCCCAAGATGACCATTTGGTGCACGAGAGACAAGAGTGAATGTATCACCATTTATGTAGTAGTCTTTTTTAAGGTCAATATTTTTCATACTTGTATCGCACCAAGGGTTATTGCTTGTCCCATAAAGAGATATCTTGGTGTTTGGAAATTTTTCTAGAATAAACTCATCACCCATCATATGTGCATTGATTATAGATGAACTAACCTTATCTGCAATATTATTCATTTTATAGTAGTTGTTTTGTATTTCCATAGAATTTTGTGAAGAATAAAACCAGTAGCTAGCCATAAATAAAAAGATAAATGAAGAGAACAGATAAAGTGTTAAAAAAGAGTAGAAAGATTTTTTTGTAATGTTATTCATATTTATATCCTACTCCCCTTATCGTTTGAATCTTCTCTTTTCCGATAATCTCTCTAAGTGTTCTTATATGTGAACGTACAGTTGCATCACTTGGTAATGAGTCAAAATCCCAAATATTTTGGATTAATTCATCACTATCTATAACTCTTTTTGGATTTTTGATAAAGTACATAAGTATGTCACTATCTTTTTGACTCAGGTTAAAAGTATCGTTACCTCTTTTAATCTCTCTGAGTTCATTCATAAATATAATATCTTGAGATATAGATATGTTTTTTTCATTTTCAATATTAAAAAGTTTTTTGGTGTTTTGTATACGTGCTTTTAATTCTTCTAACTCAAATGGTTTTTTTATATAGTCATGCGCACCAAGATCAAAAGCTTTTTTGAGGTAGCTTGTATCCGTGTAAGCTGTTATCATGATTGTAGGCGTGGTGCATTTAAAATCTCTAAGCTCTTCTAGAAGTTCAAGTCCAGATTTACCAGCTACATTAATGTCAAATATGAATAGATCATACTTTTTATCTTCTAAGTGTTTATATACTTCTTGAGCATCAAATGCATAATCTGTTTCAAAAGACTCTCTTAAAAAGTCAAGTAATATATCTGATAGAACTGCATCATCTTCCATCAGAAGTATTTTCATGTTAGTCCATCCATCTTGTAGGGTCATACCCATCAGTAGGTCTAACAACTTTTTCTTCTGATACTACTTTTGTCATAGTCAACATATCTGCTCCGTCAACAATACTTTTGTGGGAAGAGTTCTCAACTTGTATGAAACCATGTCTTTTAAAGAATTTACGAGAACTTTCGTCGCTTAAACAGGAAACACTAATCTTTTTATATAGTGAACCGGCCTCTTGTAATAGTTGCTCAAGCATAGACGAACCTACTCCTTTTAATCTAAACTCTGGTAATACAGCGATTGAAAGAATAGGTACACTTTCATCTATGAAAGCAGTTGCATTGTCTTCTTCTTTGAGTAGTCTAAGCCAAACAGCCCCAGCAATTTTATTGTCTACAAGTGCGTAAAGTCCTAAATCTTTAGTCGTTAGCCCGTAGGATTTGTTGTATATTTCAAACTCTTTTATATCCTTTACAGTTTTTTCAATACTATCAAGTCTATGTGCCACATTTGTCATCTCTGTAGCAATATTCTGTTCTGATGATCGTAAGAAATATAGAGTTGGAGTCATAAACTAACCTCTATTACCTATATCTACACCAAGGTCTTTTAACTTATGTCCTAATTCGAGTATCTTATCTTTATGCGACTCAGTTTGTGTGAATCCTTCATAAGCATCTAATCTACCCTCAGCAACTTCCGCTGCTATTTTATCCATCTCTTCTATGGTCTTATCAAGCTCTTCTTCTAAGTCTTCTATAGTTTGTACTATTTCCATTATTACTCTCTTTTAAATTGTTCAGTTTTGTACCTAATTATACAATAAAAGAATTACTCATCTACACAAAGACTACACAGTTAGAATATATAATCATAATATTCAAAAAAAGGACGAATAAATGAAAGTATTAAAATTAGCAGCTCTTATACTAGGATTTGCATTATTTACTGGTTTAGGAACTACTACTCTAAGTGCAGACATGAAGTGTGGTGCAGGAAAATGTGGTGGAGCTTTAGAAACACCAAAAGTTTGTACCTCTACAGAAAACTGTAAGTGTGATTGTGAGCACTCTAAAACAGGTAAAATGAAATGTGGTTCTGCAAAATGTGGTGGTTCAGACAAAGCAGCATCAGGTAAAAGTGGAAAAATGTGTAACTCTAAAGATGGATGTAAATGTGAATGTCATCCAAAAAAAGGGTCTAAAAAAGCTATGAAATGTGGCGCTGGTAAGTGTGGGTGATATAAACCTACTTTATTAGTACAAGGAGTGTATTATGAGTTTAAAAAACGTATATACAAACTTTAGTAGTTTGAGTGAGATGTTTAGCTCACTTTCACTTCTCTTAGCACGGTTGATAATTGCATATGGCTTTTATGAACCCGCTATGAATAAATGGTCTGGTATAGATAATGTTGCCAGCTGGTTTGGCTCCATGGGCTTTCCATTTCCTCTGATTAATGCATATCTTGCAGCAACAACTGAAATTCTTGGTGTTGTTTTACTTACATTAGGACTTTTTACAAGACTTATTTCTCTGCCTCTCATGATTGTTATGATTGTCGCTATTTTAACTGTACATATTCCACATGGATTTTCAGCTGGAGATAATGGTTTTGAGATACCTCTGTACTACTTAATATTTCTTTTTATCTTCGTCTCTCATGGAGCAGGCAAGTTTAGTCTGGATAGAGTAATATTTGGTGATAAAAACTAGATATAATAAACAATGGATTTGCTAACACGTAGAAGTTTTTTAAAAAACAGTTTTCTTAGCTCTGTTATATTTGTCGCATACTCTGGTGAGTTACGTGCGGCAGTTACACCTCTTCAAACCATAGCTGTTCTGCATTCAGACTTATTTCCAAAGAGCTTACAAACACCACCTATGCAGACTATAAATGCTGCTTTTTATCTTCAAACTATAATATTAAATCATACTCGTATAGATGAAGATACAAAGACGTATATTAGAGATGGAATTAAATGGTTAAACGAAGAGTCAGTGAGCAAGTATACAAAAGTGTACGCAAAATTATCAGCTACTCAGAGAGAAAAAGTTTTAGAAGATATCTCTGAGGCTGACTGGGGTGAGAGTTGGTTAGACAGTATCATGACTTATTTTCTTGAGGCGATGTTAGGTGATCCAGTTTATAGTGTGAACTTTGATGAACTTGGCTGGAAATGGTTAGGTCATGAGGGTGGATTTCCTAGACCTAAAAGGGCTTATCTGTGAAATATGATGTTTGTATAGTTGGTAGTGGTGCAGGTGGATCTCCTATAGCTTATGAGCTTTCAAATGCTGGTTATAAAGTAGTTGTTCTGGAAAAGGGAAAAAACTACACAGAAGAAGATTTTTCAAAAGATGAGATAGGTGTTGTTCGACGTGGACTTTTTACACCAGATCTTAAAGATGAACAACATGTTATGAATGAGTACGAAAAAGATGGCAGTTTTACAAGGTACGAAGGTGCTGAGAATAGCTGGAGTTTTTGGAATGGCTCTATGGTTGGTGGCTCATCAAATCTTATGAGTGGATATTTTCATAGAATGAAGCCAAATGATTTCCGTCTAAAGAGTACTTATGGGAAAATAGAAGGCGCAAATGTTGTAGACTGGCCAATTTCTTATGAAGATCTAGAACCATACTATGACAAAGTAGAAGAGGTTGTGGGCGTATCTGGTGAAGTTGTAAAACATAAATTTTTAGAACCAAGAACTACACCTAGTTTTCCATATCCTGCTTTAGAGGTAAATGGAGTTACTAAGTGGTTTGATGCTACATGTAAGAAGTTAGGTTATGAAAGTATTCCTACTCCAAGAGCAATTTTATCACAGGATGCACTTGGAAGAAAGGCTTGTTCTTACTCTAATTTTTGTGGTAGTTATGGATGTGCTACAGGAGCTAAAGGCAGTGCAAGAGCTGCCCTTCTTCAAAAGTGTAATGCTGAGATAATTAGTGATGCTTTTGTATATAGACTAGAGAGTAACGAAAATGGGGTAACTAAGGCCCACTATTATGATTCCAATAAAAAGAGTCATACTATTGAAGCTAAGATATTCGTTTTAGCAGCTCAAGCCATAGAATCATCAAGACTTCTTTTAAATTCTAAAAACAAAATTTATCCAAATGGTTTAGCTAACAGCAGTGGAGAGGTAGGTAAAAACCTGATTTTCTCAGCAGGTGGAAGTGGAAAAGGTCGCATAAGGTTTGAGAGTCTCACTAAAGAGCAACAACGTGAACTTATGACACCAGGTCTTTTTGTAAACAGGTCTTTACAAGACTGGTATGAGTATAGTTCTAAAGGCGTGAAGTATAAGGGTGGAACTATAGACTTCTTGTTCGAACATGCCAACATAATTTCTCGTGCAAAACGCGAGATATATGACGATAGTGGAAATATCATGTGGGGTAAAAAGCTTCAAGAAAAAATGCACAAAAACCTTACAACTTCAAGAGTTTTGACTTTTGAAGTTTTTAATGACTGGCTACCAACGGACTATACAAATGTGACTATAGATGAGAAGGTTGTAGACAAGTATGGAGTTAAAGTTGGAGCTATAAACCTCTATTCACACCCATTAGATGTTAAGGTCGGAAAACACCTTGGTAAAAAAGCAAAGAATGTTTTAGAGACTATGGGTGCAGAGGATGTGACTATGAGTATTTCAGAAGCTCCACCACCAAATCTAGTAGCTGGTGGATGTAGGTTTGGTATCAACCCTAAGACATCTGTACTAGACATAAATTGTAAGGCTCATGACCTTAACAACCTCTATGTTTCAGATGCCTCTTTCATGCCAACAGGTGGAAGTGTTCCATACACATGGACAATATACGCCAACTCATTTAGAGTAGCTGACGCTATTTTAGATGAATTAGAGGGTGTTTAATACTCTTTGTCCACAACCTCAAACTCTGACTTAGCATCTAATATATTATCTTTTTCATAGAGTACTTTATAACCACCCTCTTCATAATTATACGCTGTTGTAAAAAAGAGTTCACCAAGTGAGTAGTTCTTATTTGAAGTGAATTGATATGCTTGTTTTATTTGAGTTACTTTTGTTCCTATCTCTTTGGCATAACTATCTTGAAAACTCATAGATATAACTGGGTCTAAGAAGCTATAGTTTAGAGTTAAAACTATTTTATTTACTACATGTAGGTTTAATGTTTTAGTATCTACATGTAGATAGTCATAGTACTTTAAAGTTTCTATATCTTTTTTAGTAATTGGTGTAGTTAGAATGTTTTGTTTACTTATATCTTCTCTGTAACTTGCATAGCTTTTTAGCTCTTTAATTTTATTTGGTAAGACTATCTCTAAATTATGTTTATCATTCTTTGTAAATGGAATTGGAGATTTTATTAATTGAGCTACTTGAGACCCTGTTAATAACCCTTGTTCTACTGTTCCATATGTATATATCAGGTATTTACCATCATTTGTCAACATAGGATTTTCTAATGTAGCATAATTATCTGTACTGCCTTCATTATATGTTTTTAATAATTCAGCACTTTCAATATCCCAAAACTTTATAGTCTGGTCTCGACTGATAGAAAATAGATATGAATCATCTTTTGTAATAATTATCTTACTAATCATCCCTTCATGTCCATTAAAGGTCCTAATCTCTTCTCCAGTTTCCATACTCCAGAGTTTCAAGGTATTTAGGTTATCAGCTGTAAAGACATATTTATTATTAGCTGTTATCATCAGTACAGTTATCAGACCATTATGTCCATTAAAAGTTCTAATCTCTTTGCCTGCTTCCATACACCAGAGTGTCAAGGTATTTTTATCATCACATGTAACTACATATTTATTATCACTTGTTACATCAAGAATTTCAATTTTACCTTTACTATATTTATCAAAAGCTTTTACATTTTTCCCAGTTTTTACATCAAATAGTACTAGGTTATGAACTTCATCTTCCATTACAGACAATATATACTTATTATCTTCTGTTAAATGGAAAATATAATTATCTGAACTATCTTCTAATCTTTTATATGCATTTAGTATCTTAGTAGTCTCTATATTCCATACCTTAACTATTCCATCATCAGTCTTTTGTATATATAATTTAGAATCACCAGTAAACCCTGACCATACTATTTTACTTGTATCTCCACTAAATACTGCAATAAACTTACCAATATTTAAGTCATATAATTTTATTGCCCCTCCACTATTTAGTACAAGGTAGTGACCATCTGGACTAAAAGATATTATAAGTCCATCAAACCTTCTAATCTCTTTTCTTGTCTTAATATCTTTTTGGATAGTAGTCCAAGTTGATGCCCATACTGATAAAGGAGATTCAAAAATATATTTGCCATCTACAGAAACTGCACTTTTAGTACCAGGACTAAGATTAAATATTTCATCTTCTGAGTTAAACAACTTTTGCTTCTCTGCTAAGTTCTGCAATTTACTTTCAAGCTTCCCAGCTTCACCACCACTCTCATGTAAATATACTGTACCTGTGTAAGTTTCTTGTTCATTCGGAGTTATAAATCTATGTACTTCACCACCCTTAACAAGCTCTTTTCTATCTACTGAAGTATACTCTGGGATACTAAGTTCTAGCGTTGCGAGTATTGAGTTTGCTATTGCTTGTTTTTGTTCTGTGTTTGAGAGTTTGTTGTAGTTCTCTTTTCTTAGAGTGTAGTAGTAAGAGTTTCTTGGTCTATCTTTTTGTTTTACAGTTTTGTAACCTTCTATTGTTAGATTACCTTTTTTTAACTCTTTGTAGTTAAGACGTATTAGAAGCTCTTGACTTGGTTTTTCTACATCTGGACGTAAGACATCTGTAAGAGTAGATTTTTCTTCATAACGATTAGTATAGGAACTATTAAACTTCTCTTTTGCATACTCTGATTTAGAGTAGTCTATAAACTCAACAGAAGAGTATCTGTCAGATATTTTTTTACCAGATAATTTATCTAGTATAGTTATATCTTTTTCAATCTTTTTGATGAGTTGTTTGTATATTTTATACTCTTTAGTTTTTGTAGCTTCATTGTCAATGTATGCAGTAGTGATAATAGTTAAAGGTAGTTTTTCTACTCTATCAAACCATTTAGAGTTATTTACATGTAGAGTTGGAGCATTTTCAAATGCTTTAGCTACTTTGGTTTGTAGTTTAGTAATGGCGGGATCTGTTTTTAAAATGTTTGACTTAGGCTGTTGTCCTTGGCAGCCTAAGAGTATTAAAATAATTGCTAAAAGATAAATTACATGTATATGTATATGTATGTTCATTTTCTATTCCTTAATTATTGCAAATGGGGTTCTATCTGCTTTAGTAGTACATTTAAGAAAGTAAGACGGTAGCAAAGTTACATGTAGAAGTATTCTCATAGACTTTACTCCTCAAGCCTACGTTGTATATGTTCAGGTAACTTTTTACTAGCAGCAGCTCCAAGTTTCTTTAGTTTATCAAACTGGCTTGTTACACTTCCAGCTCCTGAAGTCATTTTTGAGTGGATGTCATCGTAAGTTTTTTGAGCAGTTCCTAATTGTTTTCCAAGTTTTTCTACTGACTCTACAAAGCCTACAAACTTATCAAAAAGAAGTCCAGCACGTTTAGCAATGTCAAGTGCATTTTTTTGTTGGTGCTCGTACTTCCATGAGTTCTCAACTGCACGCAGTGACACCATTAGAGTTGTTGGACCTACTATGATGACATTCTTTTTAAAGGCATGGTCAAAGAGAGTATTGTCATACTCCAGAGCCATTAAAAGAGCACTTTCAACTGGAACAAACATAAAAACAAAGTCTAGTGTTTCTAAACCTTTTAAACTCGTATAGTCTTTCTCGCTTAGCTCTTTAACATGCTTTTTCATCGAGGCTACATGTAGAGATGCAAAGTTCTCTTTTTGTTCTTCATCTTCAGCCGTTGTGTACTGCTCATAAGCTGTTAGTGAAGTTTTTGCATCTATGATGATTTCTCTTGTGTCTGGTAGATGAACGACAACATCCGGACGGTATCTACTGCCATCACTCTCATGTTCTAGCGAGACTTCTCTATCATACTCTTCACCTAGACGTAGACCTGAGTTTTCAAGTACACGCTCAAGTATCATCTCCCCCCAAACACCTTGCTTTTTACTCTCACCCTTTAGTGCATTTGTAAGATTCTTAGCATCAGCACTCATCTGATGATTTATCTCTTTGATGCTTTTGATTTCTGCTTGAAGAGCTGAACGGTCTTTTGCTTCTTTTATGTAGACATCATCTATCTGTTTTTTAAACTCATTAAACTGCTCCTTCATAGGAGTTATCATCTTAGTAAGGCTCTCTTGGTTTTGAGTTGAGAACTCTTTTGAATTTGATTTTAAAATGTTGTCAGCTAATTCTTTAAACTCTAACTTCATCTGCTCTTTATTTTGTTCAAGCATCTTGAGCTTATCTTGGTTTACTCTTTTTTCATTTGCTAAGTCAGAGGTAGCTTTTTGCTCTAAGTTACTCATACGTTCTTTTAAAACAGCATTTTCGTTAGTCATGTTTGCAAAACTTGTTAGCTCTTGTGTTAGTTTCTCTCTTAGAGGTTTAGCTATAATTATCCATACTAAAGCTCCTCCAAATATTATTCCTATTAGTGTATAAGTTAGTTCAATCATTATTTTTTCCAGTTAGTTTAAATAGTTTTTTTATCTTTAAAAGACCAAATCTCATGCCGCTATATTTCATTATCTTAGCAAGAAGTTTCCACTCTTTTTTATCATAACAAGGGTCATCACATTTTCTACATGATGGTTTTACCTCATGTGGACATACTTGAAGTTTTGTATATGAGTAGCTTAGAGTCTTTTCACACTCTTTACATAAGCTATACTCAAGAGTTACATCTAAACTATTATTTTCATATGAAAGTTTGAGAGTGTCATGTACTTTGGATTCATTCTCATGTTTATGTTCACAGTAGTATTGTATGAATTTGAGTAGAGTTTTACTGTCGTGTATAAATTTATCTTCGCTCATTATCTCTTACTTAGTGTTTTATAACATAAGTGTATCTAAACAACACAAATACTACACTATAATTATACTTATGAAACTAATAGAAGTGGACAGCTCTCACACAAATGAGCTCGAGATATATCACAAGCTAAGAGAAAATGCTTTTACAGAGGACAACAGCTTTATAGCAGACTCCCCAAAAGTAGTAAATATACTCTTAGAATCAGACCTACATGTAAAGAGTATTTTAGCTACTCGTGATTACTATGAAGAGTTTGAGTCTTTAGTCTCACAAAAAGATATCGAGAAGCTTTTTGTTATAAGTAAAAAAGAGATGGAGAGTATTGTTGGTCACAAAATTCATCATAACTGTATGCTTCATGGTATCCGTCCAAAAGAGTCACAATTAGATGAGTTAGATGACAACATAATAATGCTAGATGAGATAACATCAACAGAAAATGTAGGTTCAATAGCAAGAAGTGCAGCAGCTCTAGGTGTAAACTCTTACTTACTTCCAAAAGAGGCTCCACACCCTTATGCTAGAAGGGCATTACGCGTTTCTATGGGGCATATATCGAAGTTACATGTAAGTATATATGATGATATTTTTAAGACTATAGAGAGTTTAAAGAACAGTGGTTATAAGATTTTAGCTGCTGAAGTAACGCAAGACTCAACTCCACTTATAGAACTAAATATTCCTTCAAAGTGGGTACTTATAATGGGACATGAAGGAAAAGGCCTGTCTGATAAGGTTATAAAAGTATGTGATGAAATAGTGACTATTGAAATGATAGAAGGCATAAGAAGTTTCAATGTTGCAACTGCAGCATCAATAATTATGTATCAGTTAAAAAATAGCAAAAAAATCTTATAATATTTCAAACTAAGAGAGGGGTGCAATCATGTCAAATGTATACTTGGGAAGACAACCAATTTTAGATATTGATGGTGAGTTAAATTCCTATGAAGTTCTCTACAGAGAAGGACATGAAGAAAAAGAAGGTACAAGCAACCGTTATGTTAGTGCTGCTGTTATAAATAGTGTGTTAAATAAGTTTGGAACGTCTGATATTTTAGGTGATAGAAAAGCTTTTATAAAGATAGATGAGAAGTTTTTGATGAGTGACTTGATTTTTACAATTCCAAACAACTTTTTTATATTTTCTATTGTAGCTGTAGATATTACTGAGCGAACTGTTGAAAGGTTTGAACAGTTAAAGGAAAAGGGCTATACGCTTGCGATAAACGATATCTTATTTGATGATACAAGCTTCAATAAATACCTTAAAATCTTATATACTATCTCTTATGTGAAAATTGATTTTGATAAAGAGTTCAAAGATGACAACGATATTTATAGCATTATTGATGCACTTAGAAAGCATGATATTAAAGTAGTAGCGACAAAGATTGAAGATGAAGAAACATACACCTTAGCTAAAGAGTTTGGATGTGATCTGTTCCAGGGTTATTTTTTCTCTAAACCGAAGATTTTCGAGAGTAAGACATATGACCCAGCTCAAGCAAATATTTTACACTTGTACACTCTTTTGATGGAAGATACAAACATAGATGAATTAACTGCAGAGTTTGAAAAAAACTATGCTATTACTGTTCAGCTATTGCAGTATATAAATTCATGTGCTTTTCACTTTAAAAAGAGAATTGCATCTATTCATCATGTTTTAACATTGGTTGGTAGAACACCACTTGCACAATGGCTAATGCTTATGATTTACTCAAAGTCTGTTTCGAAAACACCTACATTATCTCCACTTATGTTAATGGTAAAGCATAGAACAGAGATGATGGAGTGTTTACTGAAAATCGTGGAACCTGAGTGCGGAAGTAATACCTTGGGTCAAGCTTATTTTGTCGGTGTTTTATCACTCATAGACACAATTTTTGGAGTAGAATTAGAGATTATTCTTGATGATATGAATATCGATGATGTAGTAAGTAATGCACTACTACGTGATGAAGGAATACTTGGTGATATCTATGCACTTATTCGGAATATTGAGGAGTTTAATACTCATGGAATTGAGAAATTTGTAAAGAAATATAACCTGCACGATAGTGTTATGGATGAATTAACCATAAAATCTATGCAAGAAGTTACAGCCTTTGAAAATAATTTTTGTAAAATTTAAATATTTATAGGCTTAGAACTCGGTTCAGAGAAGTAAAACCCTTGTGAATAATCTATCTCTAATTCTAAAATAATATCTTGTACTTCTTCAGTATGTACAAATTCTGCAATACATGGTATTCCTGCATTTTTAGCAAAGAATGCGATTGCTTTTGCTATCTCATAACTTTTTTTATTTTTATGTATATCTTTAATGTATTTTGCATCAATTTTTAAGTAGTCAATTTCAAGGTCAAGGATTCTCTCAAAGTTCGAATATTCTGTACCAAAATCATCTATGGCTATAGAAAAACCTCTCTCTTTTAAGATGTTTAACTGTTCAGTTTGGTTGTTTTTACCAGAGGCGCTAACACCTTCTAGAATTTCTAGGATTACACGTTTAGGGTCTATATTGTATTCTTTTACTTTTTTAGCAAGAAGATGTTTTAAGTAGTTTCTACTAAGGTCATCTTCTGTGATGTTGATTGAAAAAGTATAATCATTTTTTGACATAATTTTAAAACTTTTATCTATAATAGTTTTTGTTATTTCTGGAAGTAAACCAGAGAGCTCAGCTGGTTCAAGAAAGTAATAAGGAGAAATTATTTTTTCATCTTGCTCAATTCTAGCTAGTACTTCAAACTTTGTTATCTCGCCAGTTTTATTATCTCTAATGCCTTGAAAATATGGAACTATATTATCTTGTTCTAATGCCTTGTAAAGAGTAGCATTTGATTCTATGAAAGCTGCTCGGTGATCATCGTTAATGCTATCTGTCTCAGGGTTATAAATATATGAATGGTTCTTACCATTTCTTTTAGCCTGTTTTAGAGCAATAGAAGTGTTTCTAAGTATATTTTCATTTCCATAAGAAGCTCCATAACAAAATGTTACTTTTATAGATACTCCATCAATATCTAAAGAGGTATTATAGAAGTAGTTCTTTATTTGGGCTATGTTTTTCTCTATATTTACATTTATGTCATAAAGAATGGCAAACTCATCAGAGTTAATGCGGTATATATTGTCATTACCAAACTTGTAGTTAAGAAGTTCAGCAAGTTTAATAAGTAGTTTATCACCTACACTAAAACCATAGTTTGTATTTATATAGCTAAAGTTATTAATATTCATCATCATTAGACAATGCTCTTTATCTTCTTTCAAAATATATTCAAGGTGGGTTTTGTTATAAAGTTTAGTAAGGGTGTCATGATATGCCATATACTCAACTTTTTCTTGTGATTGCTTCAACTCTGTTAAATCACTAAAGATTGCTAAGTAGTTATGCTCATCATCTCCAACGCTATTGTTAGTAGAGCTTATACTCATCCATTGAGTAACCTCAGTACCATTTGTATGTTTGTTTATAATTTCACCGGTCCAATGAGAGTTGGCGTTGATTTCATTCCACATGTTTTCATAAAACTCTTTATTATGTTTGCCTGATGAAACTGTTGATGGATTTTTACCAAGAAGATCTTCTGCTTTTACTCCGTAGCACTTTTCAAAAGCACTGTTTACTTCAATGATATTGTTGTAGTGGTTTGTGATGAGCATGGGCTCTGTTGCATTTTGCATCGCAGAGTAAAAAAGTTTAATACGGTTTTCAGTATCTTTTTTATTTAATGCAATGCTTACTATTGATGCAGCAGTTTCAAGTAGCTTTTTATGAAATAAAGATGGTGTCCTATGTTCAAAAGACGAAAGAGCAAATGATCCAATTGCTTCTCCATTTTTATCCTTTACGGGCATTGACCAGCATGAACATAGGTTAAAGTCATAAGCAATATGTCTTAGCTCAGACCATCTGTCATCCTGAAAAGTATCTTGTACATATTGAGGTTCATTTTTAAAAACAGCATTCCCGCATGAACCACCGCCAGGACCCGGTTTTAAACATGCTAAGGCATTATGACCTATTTCTGGTATTGATGGTGCGGCTAGAACATTAAGCAGAGCATCTTTTTCACTTTTAATCATTATAGAAGCTACTGAATTTGGGAGTAGACTCTCTGCTAGATTACAGAGACGATTTAGTGCATCGATAATTTGTTTATCAGCTGATAGCATTTCTAAAATAGTTTGTTGAATCTCTAAAATTTGATTATATTGCTTTGAAGTAATTGGTATTTCTTCTGTAGTTTCTAGGTCTAACACTTTACGTACGACATCTTTTTCATTCATTTACTCAATATTCCATATTTGTTAAATTATAATTTTCATATATTCTAACAAATCTTTACTATGTTTTTCTCATGGATGTATATATACATCAAAATGGTGTTCCCTTATGTGACAAATGGTATACTTTTAAAAAAGATATATTTATGAAATTTTCAAACCTTTCCCTTTCAAAAGAGATGTTACACAATTTAAATGAGATTGGATATAAAGAGATGACGGCTATTCAAGCAGAATCTCTTCCCCACATACTTACTGGAAAAGATGTAATTGCCCAGGCAAAAACAGGAAGCGGGAAAACTGCTGCTTTTGGAATTGGGCTACTTACAAAACTGCAAGTAAAAAAGTTTCGTGTTCAGTCACTCATACTATGCCCAACTCGTGAACTGGCAGATCAAGTTGCTAAAGAGCTTCGTACACTCGCTCGTGCTACTCATAATGTAAAAATTTTAACACTTTGCGGTGGAGCTGCTTTTGGCCCACAGCTAGGTTCTCTTCGTCACGGTGCTCACATTATTGTAGGTACACCTGGTAGGATTTTGAAACATCTGAAAAAAGAGACTTTAAGTCTTGAAAACCTTGATATGCTTGTTCTTGATGAAGCCGACAGAATGCTTGATATGGGTTTTTCTGAAGAGATAAATGAAGTACTAGATTTTGCACCTCAAGATAGACAAACTTTACTTTTTTCAGCAACATATACTGATGATATTCTAGCTGTGAGTAAAAGAATTCAAAAAGATGCAATTAGTGTGAAAACTACTTCCGTTGAGACTACAAACAAAATCAGTGAATATTTTTATGAAGTAGAACATGGATCGAAGTTAAATACTATGGTAAATATATTTTCAAACTTTAAACCTGATAATGTCATAGTCTTTTGTAACACAAAGATTGAAGCTGATGAAATTGCAAACACTCTTCAAGATAAAAAGATAGATGCATTGGCAATTCATGGAGATTTAGAGCAGTATGAGCGAAATGATGTGCTGGTTCAGTTTGCTAACAAATCTGCAAGGGTTCTTGTAGCTACAGATGTTGCTGCTCGTGGACTAGACATAAAAGAACTATCTATGGTTATCAACTATGACCTTCCTCATTCAGAGGAGACGTATACTCATCGTATAGGTAGAACAGGTCGTGCGGGAGCAGAAGGTTTGGCCTTCACCTTGTATGAATCAAGACAGTATGATAATGCAGATGAGTATAAAAATGAGACTAGAAAGTTTGAAGATGTTACTCTTTTAAAAGCTCATAGTGGTTTTGAGATGAAACCTGAGTATATTACTCTAGTTATTGAGGGTGGTAAAAAAGACAAACTAAGAGCAGGTGATTTACTTGGTGCACTAACTGGTGATGCAGGTCTCAATGGTAGTTCAATTGGTAAGATAGATATTTATGATAGACAGGCTTATGTGGCTATAGAAAATAAGTTTATAGGTGAAGCGCACAAGCAACTAAAAAATGGAAAAATAAAAGGGAAAAAGTTTTCAGTTTGGACTTTCTAAAATATATAAAACATTACCCTAAAACTATACAAGAACAAGTTCATACTTTAGTAGACAAAAATGGACTTACGAAGTACCTTCTTTCAAAGTATACAAACGCACATAAGTGTAGAACAGATAAGGCTCTGTTTTCATATGTGAATGAGTTGAAAAATAGCCATATGAAAAATGCCCCGCAGCTTAGTAAAGTTCTTTATGATGGGAAAATAAATGTTATACATAATGCCTTGGGAACACACCATTTTGTCTCACGTGTTCAGGGATCAAAACTAAAAGCAAAAAATGAAATACGAGTTGCATCGATGTTCAAAAGTGTTCCCCAAGAGTTTTTGAATATGATAGTTGTTCATGAATTAGCCCATTTTAAAGAAAAAGAGCATAACAAAGCATTTTATAAACTATGTGAATATATGGAGCCAGATTATCATCAACTGGAGTTTGACTTGAGATTGTATTTAATTCATCTAGATATTCATGGTAAGATATCAGAATGGAACAAAAGCTAAGGAAAAGAGCATGAAAAAGAGTCTATTTTTAATTATATTAATTTACGTACAGATTTTTGCATTTGAAGTTCATAAAACTAAAGAGTTTAGTCTAGAAGTAGAACCTACAAAGATGAGTACATCAATAGTAGCAAACATATATGATGCTGATAAAATCAATATACAAGACATTTTTCATGAAGCTATTGAGGGTTCAAAGCGTGAAGGTATATGTACAAATGGAAGTTATAGAATCTCTCCAAGGTATGTTTACAACAAACAGGTGAGAACATTTGTAGGCTACCAAGGAAATATAACATTTACATGTGAATTTGAAGATAGCGAGAAATTAGATAATGTTATCTCTCATCTAAATAGTTTAAACAATAAACAAGAGATACTGAAGCTTACGATAAATCCTATTTTATGGATTGTACAAGAGGAAGTGGTCAAAGAAAAAAATAAGGTGCTAGAGCTCCAAGCATTAAATTTTTCAAAAGACTACAGAAAGTTTTTGAGTGATGAATATGAATCTACATGTAAGATTCAAGAAGTAGTTTTAAACCCTCAAAATAGACCTATACATCCTATGCCTAGACATGCTCTTATGAGTGAGTCAAAAAGTAGAACAACAAAACCTATAAACACTAATCATACTCTAAAATTTAGCGCTTTTTATAAGTTTGAGTGTGAGTAAAATAGCTACTCTTCTAGAGCAGATATTTTACTGTCAAACTCTTCATTGATTTTATCTAGTTCCACTTGAACAGTCTCAAATTCTTCAAACTTCTCTTCCACTTCACTCTCTTGTGCTGAGACAATTTTTGAAAGTTCCATCAGTCTTGCACTATCACCAGAGTTTGAGACTTCTATGAGTTCTTTATGGTTTTCTTCTAGTAGCTCTTCTATTTTCATTATTTCAGCTTCTAGTTTTTCAACTCTCTTTTTTAGAGGTGAGGTTATTTTGTTACGCTCACGAACTAACTCCGCACGAAGTTTTTTGTTCTCTTTGTTATTTGACTTTGGAACTTTTGTTATCTTCTCTTCTTGAATGTCCTCTTCCCAACCAATCTTTTCTAAAAAGAGGTCATAGCCACCGTCAAAGTACTGTGCGCCATCTTGAGCAAAGATAATAAGTCTGTCACATACACGACGAAGAAGCTCTTCAGAGTGAGTTACGATGATAACAGCACCATCAAAGTTAGTTATAGCATGTGTTAGTGCATCTATACTTTGCATATCAAGATGATTTGTAGGTTCATCAAGAAAAAGAAGGTTTACTTCACGAGCTAAAATTTGTCCTAACATTACACGAGACTTTTCTCCACCTGAGAGAAGTGAAACTTTTTTGTCAGCACTATCACCACTAAACATCATTGCCCCACAGATACTACGTATAACTTGAGCAGAGAGTTTGGTGTTGCTAGAGTGAATCTCATCTGTTACAGTAGAGTTTGGATGAAGTCTAGCTATGTTTGTTTGACCAAAGTGAGCAAAATCTACTGAAGGATGAGAAGATATATCTCCGCTCAGTGGTTTGAGTTCACAAGATAGAGTGTTAAGGAGAGTTGATTTACCTTTACCATTTTTACCGATAATTCCAAGACACTCACCTTTTTTAATGTTAAAAGTTATATCTTTAAAAAGAATATTCTCGGGCGTATAGCCAAAGCTTAGATTTTCAACTTCAAGCATGATCTTGGCTGGTGAATCTTTGAAGTTGAAGTTAAATTCTAAAGAGTTGTCTGATGATAAATCATCAAGTAATTCCATCTTCTCTAACTGTTTTACTTTTGACTGAGCAAGTGAGGCCGTAGAAGCACGAGCCTTGTTTTTTGCTATGAACTCTTCAAGCTCTTTTACTTTTTTATCTTGAGCGATTTTTTGTTTTACATGTAGCTCGTCATTTGCAGAAAGTTGCGCGTAAAATTTGTGAGTGTCACCTTGGATGATACTAACTTGTTTACGAACTATACCCATTGTGTGAGTACAAACAGCATCCATAAAATCTCTGTCGTGGGTGATTAGAATAACTTCACCCTCAAATGCTCTTAGAAAGCTTTTTAACCATCTAAGAGAGACAATGTCTAGGTAGTTTGTTGGTTCATCGAGAAGGAGCATGTTTGGCTCAGTTACAAGTAGCTTTGCAAGATTAATTCTGATTTGGTATCCACCAGAAAAAGAGAGAGGGTCTTTTTCTAAGTCATCTTGTGTAAAGCCCAGTCCAAAGAGAATCTTTTCAACTCTATAAGTATCATACTTCATATCATCACTAAGAGCTAAGGCCGACTCTTCTCTTAGCGTTGATTCACTAAATTCTAAATACTGTTTTAGAGTACCAATTTTGTAGTTTTTAGGGATGATTACATCTCCACTGTCTGGAGTCTCTTCTCCTAAGACCATTTTAAAAAGTGTAGATTTTCCACTACCATTTCTGCCGACTAGACCAACACGGTTTGTTGCGTTAATCTTGAAACTGAGGTTATTAAAAAGTTCTTGTGAAGCGAAGTTTTTAGATATATTTGTAAGTTGTATCATAGTAAACTAGTATCTTTTCCCTTCGCATTCTATGAAATCTCTCTCACTTAAATCTTCTACTAAAGATTTGAAGTTTTTAAGAGCAAGCAGTTTTAACTCTGGACTTTTTTGAGACTTCATTTCGTTTGTAAAACCACTCTTTGAGATAACCACACAAATGTCAGCTTTTAATTCCGCTTTATCACACTGTTCTTGAAGTTTTGTAAGTTCAGTTTTTTTAGCTTTTGAATTTGAGTACTTACATATTCCAGCTACGATTTTTCCTGATTTTGTTTTTGCTAAGATGTCTATAGAAGTGTTTCTGTCCCAGTAACTACCAAGCTCAACTATGGGATCATCTTTGAAAGTTTTTTTCATAACTTCACCAGCTAGTTTGATGAATGTTAGTTCTGAGAACTCTTGCTTTTTGTTTGCAAAACTCTCCTCAGCTTCTTTGTAGTCACCATCTCTGATACTTTTAAAGTAAGGAGATATAAACGAGAACCAAAAACGCATAAATGGTTTAGGGAAGTTTAGTTTTTCATCTATGTTGTCATCTGAAGGTGGTTTCTCCAGTGAGTATTCATCTTCTAAGAATCCTCTGTCAAAAAGATTGTCTAGTGCGTACTCTCCGTCTGGTCTTGATATACGAGCTTTTTTAAGAGCAGAGTGAAGACGACGGTCACCAGAAGCAATACCTGTTAAAAGTGCATGTGAAGTTTTGTCACTCTCAGTTATCTGTGTGATGTCCGCGTGAATGTAGCGGTAGTTGTTATAGACTTTGTTCTCTATGAGTTTCTCTAAACTCATCTGCATATCGACACCCCAACTCATTCCACCAAATACAGAAAAGTACTCTATCGCTGACTCAAGGTCAGTACATTTGTTTTGAAAGTAAAAAGAGCGAAACTGTTCTAAGATAGTAGGTCTTTTTTTGTATGGAGAGTATTTTGACATGGAAATAGGCCTTGGTGTTTGTTTGTGTAATTATACAGTAATTGGGCTAAAGTATATAAATTATGTTTCTAAAATAGAGTTAGTTATTACTACCCTTGAAGAATAAATAACTATTTAGTTAAAATAAGGTAGATAAGTGTAAAAGGACAAGTATGAAAATATATGCACCTTGGGAAAAAGCTTTTAAAAAAATCTCAACTCCTTTTGAAAGCTTTTTACGTGCACAAACAACATCAGGTTTAGTTTTAGTATGCATGACCATTCTCGCTCTCATACTTGCTAACTCCTCTTTACAATGGGCATACAATAATTTTTTTCATATGAATATTGACTTTAATGTTGGTTCTTGGGAATTCTCTCATTCGCTACATCATTGGATAAATGATGGTCTTATGGGTATTTTCTTTTTGGTTATCGGTTTAGAAATAAAAAGAGAGATTACTATAGGGGAACTCTCAAACATGAAAGTTGCTATATTGCCTATTTTAGCAGCTATCGGTGGAATGGTAGTTCCAGCTTTAATATACATGAGTATAAACTATGGAAGTGAAGGGTTTAATGGTTGGGGAATCCCTATGGCTACAGATATTGCATTTGCTATTAGTGCATTGGTTCTTTTGGGAAAAAGAGTACCTACGGCTTTAGTTACATTTTTAGTTGCATTAGCAATTGTAGATGACCTTGGTGCTGTAATTGTTATAGCACTATTTTATACAGATACTATTAATCTGTTTGCACTAGGATTAGCGGGATTGATGTTTTTGACAATGTTCACGTTTAACAGATTTGGTATACATATGATTTTACCTTACTTCATAGTAGCTTCATTTATGTGGTTCTTTATGCTCGAGTCTGGTGTACATGCAACAATGACAGGGGTTTTAGCTGCTTTTACTATCCCTTCAACACCTAAAAGAACACCAGCGACTTTTGTTGAAGACACAAAACACTTACTAGAGGAGTATGCTAAATATCCAGTAAGAACAAACCATGTAATAGATGATAAACAAAAAATTATTTTGACAAAAATTCATGATAAAATCAATGCAGTTGGAACTCCTGCAGACAGGTTGGAAAATACACTTCATTTACCAGTTGCACTACTAATTATTCCATTTTTTGCATTAGCAAATGCAGGTATAGAGATTGATATTAACTCTATTGGGTCAGTGTTAATGGAACCTGTACCTTTAGGTATTATGGCTGGTCTTATTTTAGGAAAGCTATTAGGTATATTTGGAGTATCATGGATTGCTGTAAAAGTAGGTGTCGCGAAACTTCCAAAAGATAGTACCATGAGTCAAATATTTGGTGTGGCTTTTTTAGGGGGAATAGGATTTACAATGTCTATATTTGTAGCAGATCTTGCCTTCATTGGAAATAGTGAGCTTATATTTCAAGCTAAAATTGGAATTTTGCTAGCATCACTATTTTCAGGAGTGTTTGGATACTTATGGCTAAAGAGAACTTCTAGTCTATGAAAGCAAAGATACTTTTACTAGAGGATGACTTGACTCTGAGTGAGACAGTAGTTGAGTTTTTACAAGACAATGGTTTTGAAGTTGTGCCTGCTTATGATGGAGAAGCTGCTTCTGACCTTATATATGAACAACGGTTTGATCTCTTTTTACTAGATGTAAACGTACCACTTTTAAATGGTTTTGAGCTTCTAAAACAAAAGCGTGATGATGGTGTTAAAACTCCTGCAATTTACATAACATCACTCAACTCCATTGATTCGCTAGAAGATGGATACAATAGTGGTGGAGATGACTACATACGCAAACCATTTGTTTTAAAAGAGCTACTTTTTCGTGTTGAGAGTCTTTTAAAAAGAGGCTTCTTTCATGAAGCAAGTGCAAGGGTGAAAATAGATTTACATGTAGAGTATGATACAGACTCAAATCTACTCTTTGTTGACTCAAAACAAGTTCAGTTAAATGTAAAAACATCGCAACTTTTGAAATTATTTTTACAACATAACGGCGAGGTTATTTCGCATGAAAGTATTTATGAAGCTCTTTGGTCTTATGATGAAACACCAAGTGAAACAGCACTTAGGACTTATATCAAAGATCTTAGAAAAATTATAGGAAAGGATAAAATTGTTAGCATCAAAAAGCTTGGGTATAGATTTTCAGCAGAGTGAGAAAAAGACACTATTTCGGTTTCTTTCTCTTTATGCCCTTTTAACAGTCATCATCATATCTGTTTTCTCTTTTATATATTTTGAGCTTCAAAAAGATTTGATGCTCCAAGAGCAAAAGCCTACTTTACAAAAGTATTCTAAAGAGCTTATAGAGAGTTTGAAGTCTCTACATGTAAACTTTGAAAAAACACAAACATACCCACGAAGTGAGAATTTTGACTCTGCTATATTTGATAATGAAAAAAAGCTTATATTTTCAACAAGTGACACTGTACTACGACTAGAGAAAATTTTCTATATTGAAAAAGGAGAGATTCACCTAGTTAATATTCCTGAGTCTTACTATCTTGGTGCTCAATACATAGTAGTAAAAGTAAAAGCAGATAAGCAATGGTTAAAACAAACAAAAAAGAAGATTATACTTTTTGGATTTATAACATTTTTGTTTATGTTAGTGATTGGTTACATACTGCTTCGTTTGTTTCTAAAGCCTATGCGTGATGCCATTACACTTTTAGATGAATTCATAAAAGACACTACACATGAGTTAAACACACCTGTAAGTACTATTGTTGCAAACATAGAGATGATTGACAAGAGTAAACTTGATGAGAAGCTTTTAAAAAAGATAGAACGTATCGACATAGGGGCGAAGACCGTATCAAATATTTACCAAGACTTGACATATCTTACCCTTGGAAATGAGATAGTATCAAATAATGAAGATGTAGATATGGAGCAGTTAGTAAAAGAGAGAGTAGAGTATTTTACCTCTTTAGCACTTGCAAGGAAAGTGACTATCAGTTCAACAGTCTTAGAAAAATCATCTCTACATGTAGATAGGCTTAAAATATCTAAACTACTCGATAACCTTCTATCAAATGCTATCAAATACAATAAGATTGGTGGAAAGATTATTGTCAAAGTTGAAAGCAGCTCTCTGAGTGTAGAGGATTCTGGAATCGGTATCGCAGAAGATGATATAGAAAAAATTCAAGAGAGATATCAAAGATTTAACAAGAGTAGTGGTGGTTTTGGTATAGGTCTTAGTATAGTATCAGGTATTGCCAAAGAGTATAATCTAAAGATAGAGATAACATCTCAAGAGGGTGTTGGAACAAAAGTGAGTATATCATGGTGAAAAAAATAGTTTTAACTCTTACACTTATGGCTAGCTTTGTCAGCGCAGATGTTTATCAAGAGAATTGTGTCGAGTGTCATAAAACGCTTCGAGTAAGTATAGATAAATATTTTTACAAATACCTGCTTATGTATAGTGGCGAGAGAGATATAAAGTACGCAATGATCAACTACCTTCAATACCCCGCCTATGAGACTAGTGTAATGTCTGATGAGTTTATAAGTAAGTATGGTATAAAACAAAAGAGTAGACTATCTAAACAAGAGATAGAAGAAGCAGTGGATACTTACTGGGAAAAATATAAGGTTTTTGGTAAGTTAAAATAATAAACAGTAACCGATAGTCATTAAAATTACAT
>JAOFSE010000008.1 GCA_028044295.1 Sulfurimonas sp. | reverse complement strand
CCATGTATGATTTAATTTATTCATATTTACACTATATAATCTATTTAAAAAATACTCTCTATCTACTTCTTTAGCACCTAGACTTTTTAAATGATCTGTTGGTACTTGACAATCGATAAAATCATATCCCCAATGCTTTAAATGTTTTACTAATACAGCATATGCAGATTTCGAAGCATCACTTTTTTTTGAAAACATTGACTCCCCACAAAATACACCTCCTATACTAAGACCATAGAGCCCACCAACAAGTTGACCTTCATAGTAACTCTCAATGGAGTGGGCAACACCCATCTTATGTAAGAGTGTGTATGCTTCGATTGTTTCATTTTGTATCCAGCTTCCAGCTTGCTTACTTCTTGATACTTTGGCACAATTATTTATTACTTCTGTGAAGTTAGAATTAAATTTATATGTGAATTTTTTAATACTTTTCTGTAGTGATTTTCTTAGTTTAAAATCATCCAATTCCATGATTAATCTGGGGTTAACAGACCACCATATAATTGGTTCATCTTTAGAGTACCATGGAAATATTCCATTTTTGTATGCATTAATTAGTCGTAATGGTTGTAGGTCTCCACCCCAAGCAATAATGCCATCTTCATTAGCATCATTAGGGTCTGGAAAATTTAGTGAATATTTAGTGAGTTGTTCTATACTCAAATAGTTTCTTTAAAGTTCAAAATTAGTTTTTTATTGAATGACACAGAAACTTGACCACCTTTTTTCAGTTTACCAAATAGTATCTCATCACTTAGTTTATTGGTGATATTGTCTTGTATATATCGTTTTATAGGTCTAGCTCCCATTTCTGGAGAATAGGCACTTTCAGCTATATACTCTTTAGCTTTTTGTGATATTTTAACAGTTATTTTTTTCTTTTTAAGCTCTAAGTTTAATTCGTCTATAAACTTAGAAACTATTCCATATACTGACTCTATTCCTAGTTGATCAAATTCTACTAATGCATCAAGTCTATTTCTAAACTCTGGAGTGAAGAATGCTTTTAATTCCTCGCCTTTTGATATAGAATCATCTTTATTGAATCCCATTACATTTCTAGCAGTTGCACCAATATTTGATGTCATAATAAGTATCACATTTTTAAAGTTTGCTTTATATCCATTATTATCAGTTAGTGTAGCACTATCCATAATTTGAAGTAAAATATTAACTAAATCAGGATGAGCTTTTTCTATTTCATCTAATAGTAAAACAGTGTATGGATGTTTTTTTACTGCTTCTGTTAATAATCCACCTTGCTCGTAACCAACATAGCCAGGAGGTGCACCAACTAGTCTACTAATAGAATGTTTTTCCATATATTCACTCATATCGAATCTTTCAAAGTTAATTCCAAGTATGTTACTAAGCGAAAGAGCTAACTCTGTTTTACCTACACCAGTTGGTCCTGAAAATAAAAATGATGCAATAGGTTTATTGTCAGGTGTTAGGCCAGCTTTTGATATTTTTATAGCTTTACTAACTTCCATCACAGCTTCGTCTTGTCCAATTACTTTTTTCTGTAAATCACTCTCAAGAGTTATAAGAGATGCTGTGTCATTTTTTGTAACTTTAGAATTATTTACACCTACAATTTTTGATATTGTATTTTCTATATCACTTGCCTGAACTCTTTTTTTAATTTTCTTTTGAAGATGAAAAGATGCTGCTGTTTCATCTATCAAGTCAATAGCCTTATCTGGTAGAAATCTGTCTGTGATATATCTTTTAGATAACTCGACTGCAGTTTTCAAAGCTTTGTCTGTATAAATGACATTATGATGTTCTTCATATTTACTTTTTAAGCCTCTAAGAATTTTTACAGTAGTTTGTACGGATGGTTCATTGATATCTACTTTTGCAAATCTTCTACTTAATGCTTTATCTTTTTCAAATCCATTTCTATACTCAGCGAATGTTGTAGCACCCATACATCTTAATTCTCCACTCGCAAGAGCTGGTTTTAATTGGTTTGCTGCATCCATAGTCCCACTTGTGGCTCCTGCACCAATTAGAGTATGAATCTCATCTATGAAAAGAATAGCTTCTGGAATTTTCTTTAATTCATCCATTACACCTTTTAATCTTTTCTCAAAGTCTCCTCTATATTTTGTACCAGCAAGTAGCGCACTTAAGTCAAGTGCAAATAATTTAGATTCTTTTATGATATCTGGAACTTTTTCTGCAACTATATTTAGTGCTAGTCCTTCTGCAATAGCAGTTTTACCAACACCAGCTTCACCAACTAAAATAGGGTTGTTTTTCTTTCTACGACAAAGAATTTGTGTTACTCTTTGTATCTCACTATCACGGCCAATTACTGGGTCTATTTTTCCATCTTTTGCTTTTTCAAGTAGATTGATTGAATACTTATTCAGATAAGACTCTGATTCTGATTCCTCTTCTGACTCATCTGTAGAATTATTTGTATGAGAAATTATTTCAAGTATATCAAGTCTTGATATGTGATACTCACTTAATAGCATATATGTAAAAGTATTTTCTTCTTCAAATAGAGCAGCAATCAAGTCACCTATTTCCGCACCTTGTTGCTGTGAACTTTGAATATGTTTGATCATAGTATCAATCAGACGTGAAAGTGCTACACTCTCAAAAGGTTCTTGATTAATATGATCAGGAAGGGTATCAATATTTGTATATATATAATTCTTAATTAGCTCTTTCATTTTTTCTACATCACCACCACAAGCGGAGATGATTTTTGCACCATCTATTGAAGATAAAAGTTGATAAAAAACATGTTCAATTGTAATATACTCGTGTCTTAATTCTTTCGCATATAATATTGATTTTTGAAATACACTGTTTAAAGATTGAGAAATCATTATTCTTCCTCCATTTCAGCACGAAGTGGGAAACCATTTTCACGAGCGCGTTTATGAACTTGCATGATTTTAGTCTCAGCAATTTCGTTAGTATAAACTCCACATATGCCCTTGTTCTTTTTATGAACTTCTAGCATAACTTGTTCAGCCTCGGTGTAGCTTTTGTGAAATATCGATATAAGTATATCTATTACGAACTCCATTGATGTATAGTCATCATTTAAAATAAAAACCTTATATTTCTTAGGATGTTTTATAATAGTCTCTTCTAAGAGATCTAAGTCTGTATTCGTTGCCATAATTTTCCTATAATTGATATATTAATATTACAAGATTATAACAAAATAGAGATAATTATGAATAAAAGAATTTTTATTACTTCTACAAATACAGATATAGGTAAGACTTACACTACAAAACTTTTGTTAAAAGAGTTTGCCAGCCGTGGTTTGAAGGTTGGTGTTATCAAGCCTATTGAGACTGGTGTAGTAGATGGTAATTACCCAGATGGCTTAGAACTTTTAAAAACAGTACAAGCATTAAATAGCGAGTTTTCATCTTTACATGTAAAAGATATTGTACCAATATCTTACAAGTTACCAGCAGCTCCATATGTATCTTCAGGTGTTGAAAAACTGGATTTGAAAAAGTTACATGTAGCTATACAAAAGATTGAGAAATTATGTGATGTGCTTGTCATTGAGGGAGCAGGAGGATTATATGTACCTATAGATGAAGAGTATATGATAATTGACTTGATAAAAGAGTTTGATGCTAAAGCACTTTTGGTAACTCACTGCTCACTAGGATGCATAAATGATACATTACTGAGTAAAAAAGCACTTGAAGATAAAGATATAGAGCACATTGTGGCTTTTAACTGTAGGGATGAAGATGATAGTTTTTCTATAGTATCGGAGCCATATTTTTCAAAGATAGGCTTTGATGTACTTAAAGTTAATGAAAATATTGACACAATATGTGATGTCTTGTATAATAATTAAATTTTTTAATAAAAGAGAAATATGCAACATTTAATCCGAACTGATGATTTTACTATAGAAGAGATTGAGTCTATTTTAGCAGATGCAAAAATATTTAGTACAAACATTAAAAACGGAGAAGGATTTGATAGAATCCTTCAAGATAAAATAATAATAACTCTCTTTTTTGAAAACTCTACAAGAACAAAGAGTTCATTTGAAATAGCAGCTAAAAGATTAGGGGCAGAGATAGTTCATCTGGATGCTTCAAAAAGTTCCACTAAAAAGGGCGAAACTTTAGTAGATACAGCGATGAATCTTGATGCAATGGAACCAAATGCAATTATAGTGAGACATCATAACTCAGGTGTTCCAAAAATACTATCTAACCATACAAAAGCTTCGATTATAAATGCTGGAGATGGTGCTCATGCTCATCCAACTCAAGCACTACTTGACCTTTTTACTC
Source organism: Sulfurimonas sp. (assembly GCA_028044295.1). Lineage (GTDB taxonomy): Bacteria > Campylobacterota > Campylobacteria > Campylobacterales > Sulfurimonadaceae > Sulfurimonas. The sequence continues at coordinate 94,689 of JAOFSE010000008.1, read as the reverse complement.
TTAAAGAACATTTTAGTAATTTAAATGGCAAAAAAATTGCAATAGTTGGAGATATTAAAAATTCTCGTGTTGCAAATTCAAACATAGAATTACTGAGTAGATTTGGAATGGAAGTTATACTTGTAGCACCACCTCAGTTTTTACCAAAAACTAATCTCAAGAGTACTCACTTTTTATCTGAAATTATTGATGAAGTTGATGTAATAATGAGTCTAAGAACTCAAACTGAAAGACACTCATCACAGAGTTATGCATCGCTAAAAGATTATGCAAGTGACTTTTGTATTACAGGCGAATTGGTGGGGGACAGAGATATTGTTATACTTCATCCTGGTCCAGTTCATAGAAATATAGATATAAGTGATGAACTTCTTGAAGACAAAAGATGTAAGGTACTAGAACAAGTATCTAATGGTGTCTCTATAAGAATGGCTGTTCTTAAAAAGTTAATAACCCAGAGTTAATGAACTTTGATACATTAAACTCTCTTGGTAAAGAGAGAGAACCTTTCCTTTTTATTTGTGATTATAAAGCTCATAAATTAATAATTATTCCCTTAAAAGATTTAGAAAATAGTGATGTTGAGTTTTGTATAAACCAAGATTATAAAAGTATTTTACATAATAATTTTCTTACAAAAGAAGCAGTTGATTTTAATGAATACAAAAAAAAGTTTGACTATGTGGTTGAAAAAATACAAAACGGTGATACATATCTTTTAAATCTAACTCAACCAACTAAAATCGAAACACAACTCAATTTAAAAGAGATATATAATTGTGCTAATGCTCATTATAAACTTAGATATAAGGATGAGTTTGTATGTTTTTCACCTGAGAGTTTTGTGAATATCGAAGGTTCTCATATACATACTTATCCTATGAAAGGGACTATCGATGCTGCACAAAAAAATGCAAAAGAGAAAATACTCTCGGATGCAAAAGAGATGGCTGAACATATAATGGTTGTTGACCTTCTTCGAAATGATTTGAGTATTGTTGCACATGATGTTAATGTTGAAAAATTTAGATATATAACAGAGATAGAAGCTGGAGAGAAAAAACTTCTACATGTAAGTTCTCATATAAGTGGAGTAGTTGGTGATGACTGGCATGAGAGAGTAGGAGATATTTTGAAAAACTTACTACCAGCAGGTAGTATTAGTGGAACTCCAAAAAGAAGTACAGTTGAAATTATAGATAATATAGAAGGTTATGATAGAGGTTTTTTCAGTGGAGTTTTTGGTGTATATGATGGAGAGACTCTTGATAGTGGAGTAATGATTAGATTTATTCAAAAAGACAAAGGCTCTTATATTTATAAAAGTGGTGGTGGTATAACATTGGATAGTGATGCTAAGTTAGAATATAATGAGCTTATAGATAAAGTTTATTTACCGTAAATGGATTTTTAATGATAAGTATAGATAAATTTTTTACAAGTTCTAGGGCTTTTGATGAATCTCAAAGAGAGCTGAAAAATAGATATCAGATGTTAAATATTGCATTATTACTCTCGAGCACAGCTTTTATGTTGGGAATAATTGTTAATACCATAAACGGGATAGAACTTTTAGCTTTGGTCGAAGCTATACTACTTGTTATTAATGTAGTTCTTATCTTTATACTAAGAAAATATAAAAATTCATCTAATTTAGTGACAACTATTTTAACTGCACAGTGTACAATGTTAATGATTTTAATCATATATACAAGTAGTGCTGAAGAGATGAAACATGTATGGATATTTACATACCCTATTGTTTTATTGTATTTTCAAAGTAGATTAAACAGCCTATATTGGTTTGTTTTTTTAACATCTATGATACTTATAGCTCCTTTACAAAGTTTTATCGAGATTAATTACTCTGTGTTTCAATCAGTATATATTGTTGTTGTTCTTATTATAATTAGTGTAATTGTTAATTTTTATAAAATAAAAATGAATGCAGCCAGGGATGTAATTTTAAAACAGCAAGCCTCATTACAAGACTTCAACATAAATCTTGAAAAACAAGTTGATATCCAAACATCTGAGCTCATCGAGTTAAATGAAAACTTAGCGATTAAAGTACAAGAGAAAATAGATGAACTTGTACAAAAAGATAAAATACTAACGCTTCAGTCTAAGCAAGCAGTTATGGGTGAGATGATCAGTATGATAGCGCATCAATGGAGACAGCCCCTTTCTACTATAACACTTCAAATTTCAAACTTGCAAGTAAAGAAACTTCTAGGAAAGAATATTGATGATAGTGAGATAGATAAGTCACTTAGTGATATAAGCGATACTATTTTATATCTATCAGACACGGTTGATGATTTCCAAACATATTTTTCACAAGACAAAGATATGGTAGAGGTTAATATTCATGATTTAGTTCAAAAGGCATTAAACCTGCTGGAAGTTCGAATTAAACAGGCTGGAATCAAAACAACAATTATCGGAAGTAGTGAGATAAATGTAAATACGTATTTTAATGAATTACTTCAAGTAATATTGAATATATTTAATAATGCGATAGATGCAATAGAGAGTATTGATGAGACTAATGGGTTGATAGACATACGAGTTGAAATAGAGAAGAAGTTACTAGTTATAAAAATTAAAGACAATGGCGGTGGGATAGAAGATAATAATTTAATAAAATTATTTGAGCCATATTTTAGTACAAAAGGAAAGAATGGTACAGGGTTAGGCCTTTATATGTGTCAAATGCTTGTACAAAAGCAGCTTAATGGAGAGGTTTTAGTTACAAGTGATAAGCCTTACACTACCTTTACACTAAAACTTCCCATATATGAATAGTGCAAGAGAGAGTCTATTTTTCCTTTACTCTTTACTTCAACATATTGCCCTTATATATGTTTTTAATCTAAGTTTTTATTCATTATATTTTTTATTATTGGTTGTCTATTTATATCTTTTACGAGATGTATATAAATATTTTTCTTTATTTAGTTTTAGTATACATCTAGCATTATTATTATATTTACAAAGTCTTGAAATATATGAAGAGACACTATTTGAGTTAGAATTGTATTTTGAAATAGTTGGCCAAGTACCGTATATTAATAGTGAAGTAATGATTATATTAAGCCTAGTTCACTTATTACTTTTAATTAATTTAAATAGGTTTGAGTTTTTTTGGGATATAATGGATAAAAAGATATTTAGGAACTAATATATGTATATAGAAGATTTAAAGTTTTCATTATGGGCGGACTTTATTGAGAGAGATTATCTTGATAATGAATTCAAAGAATTAATCAAGAATAAAACTATTAATGGAGCTACTTCTAATCCTGCAATATTTAAAAATGCGATTTTAAATTCTGGGGCATATAAAGAACAACTAGAGTCTCTTAAAAACCTACCTGCTAAAGATAAATATGAAGCTGTAGCAATATATGATATACAAAAAGCAGCAGATATTTTACTTCCACTTTACGAAGCTGGTGATGATGGATATGTTAGTATAGAAGTGGACCCATATCTATGTGATGATGCAGAAGCTACTATGGTTGAAGGTAAAAGACTATTTAGTGAAATAAATCGTAAAAATGTAATGATAAAAGTACCAGCTACTAGGGCTGGTTATATTGCAATGCAAGAGTTAACATCATGCGGAATTCCTGTAAATGCAACCTTGATCTTTAAAAAAGAACAGGCTATCTCTTGTGCAAAAGCTTTTGAGAATGGTGCTGCTACAAATGGCTCTAGTGTAGATACAGTTATCAGTGTATTTGTATCTCGTGTTGATAGAGCTTTAGATGCAGAACTTTCAAAAGGTGGAGTTGAGGTGGCTCTGAGTGGAATTTATAATAGTGCAGACATATATGCAGAGGTTGAGTCGATGAATATTGCTGGATGCCGTACACTTTTTGCAAGTACTGGAGTAAAAGATGATTCACTACCAGCTCACTATTATATAGAAAAACTTTTAGCATATAATTCTGTTAATACAGCACCTATTGATACTATAAAAGCATTTAAAGAAAATGGCGAAAATTATAAAGCTTTACCTATACCTAGTGAAGTTATAAAAGAACATTTTGAAAAAATAGAAAGATTAGGCATAGATTTTGAAGCTGTGCTGGATAAACAAATATTAGACGGGTTAGAATCATTTAAAGACGCATTTAAAGATATATTGGAGGCATTATGAACGTACAAGATAACGAAGTAGATATAAGTCAATTAACATTTGAGCAATTAGAGAAGATTAGAGCATATCTTTTAAAACTGATTAAAAATGATGGAAGTGATTTACATGTAAAGTCAAACGGTGTAATCCGTGCAAGAATAAATGGAAAAATAGTTCCATTTTCAGGTAGCATATTTACAAGAGCAGAAGCTATGACTCTAGCAAAGGAACTTTTGCGTGGAAGATATGCGGAGTTTATAGAAGATAAAGAGGTCGATTTAGTTTATCAGTTTGATGAGAGAAATCGTTTCCGTGTGAATGTTTTCTTTCAAACTGATGGTCCATCTTTTGTCTTTCGTGTTATTCCTATGGTGATACCAACTATTGATGATATGGGTTATCCAAATATGGTTAAAGAGTTTACAAATATAGAACGTGGACTTATCCTTGTTACTGGTGCTACTGGTTCTGGAAAGTCAACAACTCTTGCGGCTATGATGCATGAGATAAATCTTCAACAGCAAAAGCATATTATCACTATTGAAGATCCAATTGAGTTTGTGCATAAAGATAAAAAGTGTATTTTTAATCAACGTTCATTAGGTCAAGATACTTTATCTTTTGATAGAGCTCTTCGTGCTGCTCTACGTGAAGATCCCGATATTATTTTAGTTGGGGAAATGCGTGATAGAGAAACTGTTGAGCTAGCCTTACATGCGGCAGATACAGGTCACTTAGTTTTCTCAACACTACATACAATTGATGCAAAAGAGACGATTAACCGTGTAATTGCAATGTTTCCAAATGAGGAACAAAACCGTGTTCGTTTGTCACTCGCTGGAGTACTTAAAGGAATTATATCTCAAAGACTGGTTCCTAAAATTAAAAAAGATGAGAATGGAAGACCTATTATGGATGCAGAGTCAGGCAAGCCTATGGAAAGTGGCCGTATAGCAGCCATGGAGATACTTGTTAAAACACCAACGGTTGAAAAGCTTATCAATGAAAATCGTGATTATGAGATTAAAGAGGCTATTGAAAAAGGTAGAGAACATTATAAATCTCAAAGCTTTGATCAGCATATTTTAGATATTTATAACTCAGGTGCTATCACAAAACAAAGAGCAAAAGATTATGCGACAAGTGCAACTGACCTTGAGTTAAGAATGAGCGGATTAAACAGTGGTAAAGCATCACCAAAATCTGAGTCAGATGAAGATGAAAAACCAGTATTTGTAGATGAAGATATTTTTAATTTAAAATAACATTTAACTACAATTAAAGCTTATAACTGTATAATTTCGGACATTTTTTATTAAGGATTTAATATGTTAGAAGGCATAATTAGAGAGAGTATTGGCAAAAAGGGCACAAACGCACTTCGCCGTGATGGTTATCTAGTTGCAAACTTATACGGAAAAGGGCTTGAAAATGTTCATGCTGCATTCAAAATGAATGAATATATCCGTACTGTTCGTAACAAAGAGACTTTAGCATTCCCAGTTTCTGTGGGTGGAAAAGAACTTAATGTTGTTGTTCAATCATATGAAGCACACGCACTTACAGGTGCATTACTACACGTAGATTTAATGATAGCACAACCAGGTGTTGTAACTCACTATCATGTTCCAGTAGTAGCAGAAGGTGAAGCGCTAGGTCTTAAAAATAAAGGTCTTGTAAATATTTCTAAAGCTCGTTTAAGAGTTAAAGGTGCAATTGAAAATGTTCCTAACTCAATTAACGTTGATGTAACTCCAATGGATGTTGGTGATTCAAGACTTATTCGTGATTTACCTGCACTTGACAATGTTACATACACTGACTCTGAGCGTGTATCTGTAATAAGTATTATTAAAGCTAAATAATTATGCTTATAGTCGGTCTGGGTAATCCTGGCTCGACTTATACTTCAACACGTCATAATATAGGCTTTTTAGTTATAGATGAGCTTATAAAACGACACAATGCTTCCAAACAATCATCATCAAACTTCGAGGGTGATCTTTTCAAATTTTCAAATCATTTTTTATTAAAACCACTTACATTTATGAACTTGTCAGGTAATTCTATAGTTGCTGTTAAAAAGTTTTATAAGATAAATGAAGTTGTTGTAATACACGATGATTTAGACCTTCCATTTGGTACATTACGTTTTAAACATGGTGGTGGTCATGGAGGACATAATGGCCTACGTTCTACGGATGAGAGAATCTCAAAAGAGTACTCTCGTGTTAGAATGGGTATTGGAAAGCCGGAACATAAAGGTGAAGTCTCTTCATATGTCTTAAGTGACTTTAATGAAAAAGAGAAAGAGTATTTATCAGAGTGGATAGACCTTACATGTAGAGCTGTAGAAGATTTATTAGTAAATTCACTCGAAGATGTTAGTTCTAAACACACAATTAAAAAATTTCAGCTAAAATAACGTTATGTTAGCATTCAGATATATATCATTTCACTATTTAAAATACTTTTCGATTATATTGCTTGCATTAGTGATGTTTTTGGTAGGTTTTGACTATATAAGTTCTACTGAAAAACTAAATGGTATTTCTGCCAATTTACAGCTTATTTATTTAGTGTATAAAGCTTTTTATGCGATAGACCTACTTCTTCCCCTAGCATTGATATTTGCTATGATATCTACAAAGGTATTGCTTATCCGTTCAAATTCATTGGTCTCTTTTTATTCACTTGGATATTCTCGCATAGATATATTAAAACCCTTTGTAGTGGTATCAACTTTAGTTATTATGGTTTTTATAACTTTGCATTCAGTATCGAACTTTGCAAGAGCAAATGAATATGCCAATAATATACGTAAAAATTCCGAGTATTTAAGTCCTACAAGAGATTTATTTTTTACATATAAAGAGCAGTTTGTATACTTTTCTAAGATGATACCACTGAGTGAGAGTGCTGAGAATATCAGGGTTTTTAGAATGCAGGATAATTCCTTGAGAGAGGTGTTAATGGCTTCAAAGGCTGTATATAAGGATGACTTTTGGTATATCAACAGTGCAGATATAATAACCAAGCCTGAGGATATTGATTTTAACTCTTCGGGTATTAAGGTGGCAGAATGGAATGACTTAGAGATTCTGCATGGTTTCCGTCCTAAAATGCTAGATCAAGTTTATGAAGGCAAGGTTAATTTTACTATACTTGATGCGATTGATGCACTCTTTTTACTAAAAGATGAAAATATTAATACAGATGTTATAAAAAGTGCACTTTATAAGATTCTTGTATATCCATTTTTTGTACCATTTTTAGTAATAATAATCTTTTTCTTTGTTCCAATGAGTGTGAGATTTTTAAATGTTTCATTATTTAGTTTTGGAGCTATTTTAGCTTCGTTAATAATTTGGTCAGTGCTCTTTATGTTAAGTGAACTCTCTAACAACAGAACGATACCAAGCGAAATAGGAATTATATTACCAATTGTAATTCTCTTTCTCATTTCTTTAAGACAGTGGAGAAAATACAGCTACATCAACTGATATTATATATCCCTAAATGATTTATAAGCACTTTTTAGCTAAAATGATTAAAAATTATTTGGGACTTTTATGATTAATTTCAAAGAACTAGCAAACAAGTATAAAACACCACTTTACGTGTATGACCTAGATTATATGGCTACTCAATATAAAGAGTTAAAAGAAGCATTTAAAGGTAGAAAGTCAATAATGGCTTATGCTGTTAAATCAAACTCAAACCTTAGTGTTGTAAAACATTTTTCCGATCTTGGTAGTGGAGCTGATTGTGTTTCTATTGGTGAAGTACGTCGTGCATTTTTAGCAGGAGTACCAGCATATAAAATAATTTTTTCTGGTGTTGGTAAAAGTGATGATGAGATTCGTGAAGCAATTGAAAAAGATATTTTATATATCAATGTTGAGAGTGAGTCCGAACTTGGCCGTGTAGAGCTTATAGCTAAAGAGTTGAACACTATATGTAGAATTAGTATTAGAGTAAATCCAAATATAGATCCAAAGACTCATCCTTACATCTCAACAGGTCTTCATGGAAACAAATTTGGTGTTGATCTTGATAGTGCAAAAAGAATGTATATCAAGGCTAATAACTCTGATCATTTAGATCCAGTTGGTATTCATTTCCATATTGGTTCTCAACTTACTGAACTTCAACCTATCTATGAGTCTGCTGAAATAGTGGCTGATTTGGTTCGTTCACTGCAAACAATAAAAATCGAGTTAAAGTTTTTTGATATTGGTGGTGGCCTTGGGATTAAGTATGATGATGAAGTTACTATAAAACCTTATGATTATGCTCAAGCTATTTTAGGAACACTCAAAGGATTAGACCTAACTGTGATCTGTGAACCTGGTCGTTTTTTAACTGCGAATGCTGGTTACTTCGTTAGTAAGGTTCTTTATGAGAAAAAAAATGACTCTAAAAGGTTTGTAATCATCGATGGTGCTATGAATGACCTTCTCCGTCCTAGCCTTTACAATGCTTACCATAAGATTGAAGCTATAACTGACTCTAATACTACTGAAAGTAAAGCGGATATTGTTGGTCCTGTTTGTGAGAGTGGAGACTTTTTTGCTAAAGACTATTTATTACCAGATCTAGAGCATAATGACTTAGTTGTTGTGCATTCATCTGGTGCTTATGGCTTTGGAATGGGTAGTAACTACAACACAAGAGGTAGAAGCGCAGAAGTTGCAATTAGCGGTGGAGAAGATAGACTTATACGTAAACGTGAAGAGTTTGAAGATTTAGTATCTCTTGAGCTTGAATACTTAAAGAAGTAAAGGTTATCAATTTGTACTTCATAGATGTTCAGGGAACCCTAATCAGTGACAAAGATAAATCTCCAATACCTGGAAGTATAGAGTTTATTGATATGTTAAATGATAAAAAAATTCCATATATGATAGTTACAAATAACACTAAAAAATCATCACAAGATTTCTACATGTACTTAAAGAGTATAGGCTTTAATTTTGAGATGGATAAATATATTGACCCTTTGATGCTTTTAGAGTCTCGTGTATCTAAAGATGCAGTTGCAGCTTATGGTGCAGATGAGTTTTTACATACCCTGCAAACTATGGGTTATATATTTGATTATGAAAACCCTAAAACTGTTTTAATTGCTATTAAAGAAGATTTTAATGCAAATGAATATTCCCAGATGATTGACTTTTTGCTCTCTGGAGCATCTTTAGTTGGTATGCATGAGACATCAATATATGCTAAGAACAACAAAAGATACCCTGGTGTTGGAGCAGTTTTAAAACTTTTAGAGTTTGCTACATCGGTTGAGTATGATGTAGTGGGAAAACCGAGTAAGGCATTTTATGATGAGTCTTTAAGACTTTTAAAAAAACAAGACATTAATGCTAATTTTAGTGATATTACTATGATTAGTGATGATGTTAAGGGTGACTTAGGTGGCGCAAAAGAGATGGGAATAAATACTATTTTTGTTACAAGCGGAAAATACAAGACTAAAGAAGAAATAGTTCCTTTGTTAAAAGAAGAGCTGAGACCAGATTATATTTACGCAGATATGCAAGAAATTTTGGAGGCCGTATGAATACATTAGATGATTGTCGCGAGGCTATTGACACTATCGATAATGAAGTTTTAGAACTACTCAATAAACGAATGAAAGTTGTTGAGAGAGTTGGTGAGATTAAGAGTGATAGCGGTGGAGCTATATATAGACCTGAGAGAGAAAAAGCAATTATTAAAAGGCTTACCGAAGCTAGTATAAAAAGTGGTGGACTTTTAAATGAGAATGCAATCGAAGCTATCTTTTTAGAACTTTTTGCTGTATCAAGAAACTTAGAACTTCCAGAACGTATTGCATTCCTTGGGCCGGAGGGAAGCTTTACTCATCAAGCGGCTGAGAGTAGATTTGGTGCTATGAGTGATTATATGTCACTAGTATCAATTGAGTCTGTCTTTAAAACTCTTGAAGCTAAGCGTGCTAAATTTGGTGTTGTACCTATTGAAAATTCAAGGGATGGAATTGTTGGTGAAACACTAGATTTGCTATCAAGAAGTTCTGTGAAAATTGTTGCTGAACTTTATATGCCAATCCATATGTCATTTGCAACAAAGGCTAAAAAGCTTGAGGGTATTACAAAAATATATTCAAAAGACAAGGGTTTTGGTCAATGTAGAGAGTTTCTTTCAGAACATGGCTTTGAAAATGTTGAACAGATTCCAGTTGAATCAACTGCAAAAGCGGCAATATTAGCATCAGAAGATGAAAATTCAGCAGCTATATGTTCACACATCGCTGCAAAACTTTACGGGGTACCTACTATGTTTGATGATGTTCAAGATGACATCGGAAGTCAGACAAGATTTTTTATACTAAGTGACTTTAAAAATGCGATTAGTGATGATGATAAAACATCAATATTAGTTAGACTGAAAGATGCTGCTCATCCAGGTTCACTTGTACACTTTCTTCAAGATTTTGATGATGAGTCTATTAACCTATCAAAGATTGAATCTCGTCCTTCAAAAGATAAAGGTGGATTTGGTTACTGGTTCTACATTGACTTTTATGGACACATAGATGAAGAAAAAATCCAAAAAGTTTTAAGTAAGCATACTGATGAAGTAACATGGCTTGGTAGTTATGTAAAAGGTGAAAATATTGAAGTTTAATAAAAATTTAGAAAATATAAAGACATACGAGGCTGGTAAACCTATTGAGTTAGTTGTTCGTGAATTTGGAATTGCGCCAAAGGATATTGTTAAACTAGCGTCAAATGAAAATCCATATGGATGTTCACCAAAAGTTCAAGAAGCTGTAGTAAATATTGTTAAAAATATGGCTTTATACCCTGATGACTCGATGACTAAGTTAAAAACAGGACTGAGTTCAAGGTTTAAGGTTAGCGATGAAAACGTAATAATAGGCTCTGGCAGTGATCAAGTAATAGAATTTTTGGTTCATGCAAAAGCGGATTCTAATTCTAAAATTTTAATCAACTCTGTTACTTTCGCTATGTATGAGATATATGCAAAACATGTAGGTGCGCAAATTATTAGAACATCATCTCAAAAGCATGACTTAGATGAATTTTATGAGTTATATAAAAAAGAAAATCCAGAAATAATTTTTCTTTGTACTCCAAATAATCCTACAGGGGATGCAATAGACTCTAAAGATCTTTTTAATTTTGTATCTAAAATAGATACTGATACTTTAGTAGTAGTTGATGGTGCTTACATGGAATATGCAGCTGCTAAAGATAAGTCAAAAGAGATAGTGGTAAGCGAGTTAATTGAAAAGTTCTCAAACGTTATTTATCTTGGTACATTTTCAAAAGCTTATGGACTAGGCGGAATGAGAACTGGTTATGGTATTTCAAATGCCAAAATAATTAAAGAGTTATATAAACTACGTCCACCTTTTAATATTACAACCTTATCACTTGAAGCAGCTTCGGTAGCTTTGGATGATGAAGAATTTGTGAATAAAAGTATAACTCTTAACTTTGAGCAGATGAAACGCTATGAAGAGTTTGCGAATAAACAAAAAATAGATATAATAGAGAGCTATACGAATTTTGTTACATTATGTCTAAATTCTAACCAAAACTCCACAGAAATTTCTAACTCTCTTTTACAAAAAGGGATGATTGTTAGAAACCTTAGTGGTTATGGAATGAATGCTATTAGGGTTACAGTCGGCACCGATGAACAAAACAGTCGTTTTTTTGATTTAGTAAGTGAACTATTATAATTTAAAAATGGGAAATTAATGGATTTTAAGGTACTTTTTTCACAGTTAGTTATACTCTATGCTAAATTAACAAGAGAGCAGAAGGTTATTATAGCTGCTGCTGTTATTGGTATTATCGCTTTTTTAATTTTTCTTGTTGTTTATACATCAGACAAAAACGCTAACTCAAAGTATGAAGTTCTTTTTGATTCCCTAACCTCAAGTGATGCAGCTAAGGTTGTCGAACAGTTAGAAAAAGACAATATTGCATATAAACTAGAAGATAACAATGTAATTAAAGTGCCTAAAGATGTTGTTTACAAAGAGCGTATTGCTATCGCATCATTAGGTATTCCCAAAAACTCTGGTGTTGGTTTTGAGCTTTTTGATACACAAGAATTTGGTGCAACATCGTTCGATCAAAATATTAAATACCTTCGTGCTCTTGAAGGTGAACTATCTCGTACTATCAACGCTTTAGCTCCAATTGAGTCAGCATCTGTTAGTTTAGCACTTCCAAAAGACACACTTTTTGTTGCTAAGCAAAGTGATCCAACAGCATCAATCATGGTCGAAATAGTAGAGGGTCGTAGACTTTCATCTAAGCAGATAAGAGGAATTAAAAATCTTGTTTCTGCGGCTGTTCCAAAACTTTCATCTTCAAATGTTATGTTAATAGATGGTGATGGAGAAACTCTTGGTGATGAGGATGAAATGGCTCAAATGGGTGAGCTGTCAGTGACTCAACAAAGATTTAAAAATAAAGAAGAAAAGAAAAAACAGAGAAAAATACTTGAAGTTATATCTCCATTTGTTGGTGGTGAAAAGAAAGTTGTAGCACAGGTTACAATTGAGTTTGACTTTTCTATTAAGAACTCTACTTCTGAAACATATGACCCAGAGAATGTTGTGAGAAGTGAACAGGTAAGTGAAGAAAAACGTGAGGGAAGTTCTCCTGCAGAAATTGGGGGAGTACCAGGAACGGTTAGTAATATAGGTCCAGTTGAGGGTCTTAAAAGTAGTAAAACTGCTGAAAAATACGAAAAAAATTCAGGGACTACTAATTATGAGGTTGGTAAAACAGTATCAACTACAAAATCTCAGTTTGCTAGAATTAAGCGAGTAACAGCTGCTGTTATGGTAGATGGAAAATATAAATTTAAACTAGATGATGAAGGTAACCCAACTGAAGAGTTAGAGTATGAAGCATTGTCGGAGAGTGATCTTGGTGCATTAACTTCACTTGTTAGTCGTTCTATTGGTATAGATGAGAGTAGAGGGGATTTAATAAGTGTAAAGAACTTACAGTTTAAAAGAAAAATCATTGATGCCGGCGCAGATGGTGTTTCTCAAGCAGTTAAGTTTTCTCAAACATACTTAGCACCTTTCTCTGGTGTATTTAAGTATATATTTGTTCTTATCATACTTTTAATACTTTACAAAAAAGCCATCTCTCCATTTGCAGAGAAAATGCTTGAAGTTTCTAGAGATGAAGAAGATGATAGTAAGCCTTTCTTAGATCTTGAAGGTGATGAGGAAGAAGACCTGGTAGAGAAAGTTCAGTCTATGCGTAAGAAAGTTGAAGAGCAGCTGGGTGTTGGAGAAGGCTTTAGTGAGGATGAACTGAAATACGAAGTTCTACTCGAAAAGGTAAAAACTATGGCTCATGAAACGCCGGATGAAATGGCACAGATACTAGAAGCACTTTTAACTGAAGAAGCAGACGGTATGGTAAGGTAAAGGGGTATAATGATGAATTTAAATGCAACACAACAAGCCCAACTTGAAGAGATGAGTATTGGTGAGAAGATTGCTATTTTATTAATGCAACTTGGTGAAGAAATCACATCTTCTGTATTTTCTAGTATGAGCGTAGAAACTATTACTGAAATATCTAAATATATAGCTGGTAACAAAACAGTTGATAAGGCTGTCGCAGCTAATATACTAGAAGAGTTTCATGTTATTTTTCAATCAGGTCACTTTATCACTTCTGGTGGTATGGAATACGCTCGAGAATTATTATATAGAACCTTGGGTGCAGAGGATGCTAAAAAAGTTTTAGAGAAGCTATCTAAAACGATGCAAGAGACTCAAAATTTCTCTTACCTTTCAAAGATTAAACCACAGCAGCTTTCAGACTTTATTATTAATGAGCATCCGCAAACTATTGCACTTATATTAGCACATATGGATGCTACAGAAGCTGCTGATACTATTCAGTATTTTCCGGATGATTTAAGAAGTGAAGTCTCTATGAGAATGGCAAAACTTGGGGATATTTCTCCTTCTGTAATTAAAAGAGTTTCAGCAGTACTAGAATCAAAACTTGAATCTCTTGCTTCATACAAAGTTGAGGTTGGTGGACCTCGTGCTGTTGCTGATATCTTTAACCGTTTAGGTGCTAAATCATCTAAAGATACTTTAGCAAAAATTGAAGAGCGTGATGAAGAGATGTCTACTCTAATCAAAGAGATGATGTTTACATTTGAAGATATCGCTGGGCTTGATAAGAATGCTATTACTGAAACTCTTAAAGTTGTTGAGAAGCCTGATCTTATGTTAGCTATGAAATCTTCTCCAGAAGACTTAAAAGAGAAGTTCTACTCTGCTATGTCTGAGAGAGCACGTGATGCATTTGATGAAGAGATGCAATTTATGGGTGCTGTTAAGATGAAAGATGTTGAGACTGCTCAGAGAAAAATTGTTGAAGTTGTTAATGGCCTTGCTGAGAGTGGTGTTATTCAGTTAGGTTCAACAAGTGAAGAGATGATTGAATAACAATGGCAAATGTAATAACAAATAAAAATATAGAGTCTCATAATGTAGACAAGTATAACTTTAAAGTTTTAGCAGCTGCAAACAATGAAGTAGAAGATGAACTAGAGCCATCTATATTTGAAGAGAACCATACTAAAGAAGATCATCCTGAGAGACGTGAGAGTGACATTGATGCTAGTTCTATGAGTAACTCTTCTAAAGACTCTCTTATAGAATCACTTATGAAAAAAACAGATGATATGTCATCTAATTTTATCAAACTTCAAATGAAGCTAGAGAGTATGACTGAAGAACATGAGAGGGAATTAGCTGAGCTAAAAGAAAACTCTTACAATCAAGGTGTTGAAGATGGAAAAGAAGAGGCTCTCGCTGATTCTCAGAAGAGTATTGCACAAGGAATGGAGCAGTTTTCTTCTTCCGTTCAAACACTAGAAACTAGTGCTAAAGAGTTTGACGCAGCATTAGAGGGTATAAAAACTGAACTTATATCAGCAGCCTTAGATATTGCAAAAGAGGTTATAACTACCGAACTTAATGATAACTCTAGTGAGGTGGCTAAAGTACTATCTAGTGAATTAATCAAAGAGCTACAGAGTGCATCAAAAATTACTTTAAAAGTAAATCCCAAAGACCATGGAACAATAAGTGAGCATGTGGGTTCAATGGAACATATTGAAGTTGTTTCAGATAGTGCAGTAAGTGTAGGCGGCGTTATAGCTATTAGCGATGCAGGTAATATAGATGCAGAGATAAGTAAAAGATTTGAACGCGTAAAAAGAGCGGCACTGAGTGAGTAAATAACATAATGAATATAAAAGATAAAAACATAGATGGCTTAGAAACCGTTTGTAAAGATATAAGAGCAGAGATTTTAAGAGTAGTTAGTAAAAACGGTGGACATCTAAGCTCAACTCTTGGGGCAACAGAGATGATTGTTGCAATGCATAAGGTATTTGATTCGAAAAAAGATCCATTTATTTTTGATGTATCCCATCAGGCATATGCACATAAATTAATAACTGGAAGATGGAAAGAGTTTGATACTCTTCGTCAGTTTAATGGACTTTGTGGATATACAAAACCAACTGAAAGCGAAGATGATTATTTTGTTGCAGGACACAGCTCTACTTCAATATCTTTAGGAGTAGGAGCAGCTAAAGCAATAGCTCTAAAGGGAGAGGAAGAATCTAGAATTCCTGTTGTCATGATAGGTGATGGTTCGATGACTGCAGGTATGGTTTATGAAGCACTTAATGAGTTAGGTGATAGAAAGTACCCAATGGTAATTATCTTAAATGATAATGAGATGAGTATAGCAAAACCAATAGGGGCATTAAGTAGAATGCTTTCGTCTGCAATGGCCTCTCCATTCTATCAGAGTTTTAAAAAGAAGACTGAGAGTTTTGTAGACAATTTTGGTGAGGGAGCTCATTATATTGCTAAAAGAATGGAAGAGTCTTTAAAATTAATTACTCCAGGTATTATGTTTGAAGAGATGGGGATTGACTATATCGGTCCTGTTGATGGACATAACTTAGAGTCTTTAATAGATATTTTACAGCGTGCTAAAGAGTTGAAAAAACCAGTTATAGTTCATTGCCAAACTCTAAAAGGTAAAGGTTATGATATAGCTGAGGGCCAAGAAGAGAAGTGGCACGGTGTTGGTCCATTTGATTTAAGTAATGGTAATAGTGCGAAAAAATCTTCTTCTAAAAGTGCTACTCAGATTTATACAGAATCTTTAATGCATCTTGCAAAACATAATGATAAGATAGTTGGGGCTACAGCAGCAATGCCTAGTGGAACAGGTTTAACTGATCTTATAGAGACTTACCCGAATAGATTTTGGGATGTGGCTATTGCAGAACAGCATGCAGTTACATCTATGTCAGCACTTGCTAAAGAGGGCTTTAAACCATTTTGTACAATTTACTCTACATTTCTACAACGTGGATTTGACCAAGTTATTCATGACACTTGTCTTATGGATTTACCTGTAGTTTTTGCACTTGATCGTGCCGGGATTGTAGGTGAAGATGGGGAAACTCACCAAGGTGCATTTGATATTAGTTTTTTAAGAGCTATCCCGAATATGACTCTTTTTGCACCAAGAGACGAGAAAAGTTTTCATCAGGCAATGGCATTTGCATCTGAGTATGAACATCCATGTTCTCTTCGTTACCCAAGAGGCTCATTTGTAGAGACCTCATTAGCTGAGTCAATACCTTTTGAACTATCTAAATCACAGCTTCTTCAATCTAATAACTCTGAGATACTATTTATTGGTTATGGTAATGGTGTTGGTCGTGCATATGAAACATCTAAGTATTTAGATATAGAAGTTAGTATTCTTGACCTGAGGTTTGTTAAACCTTTAGACAAAGCGATGCTAAGAGATATGGCAAAAAAACATAAAAAATGGTTTGTATTTTCAGATAGTGCAAAAATGGGTGGTGTTGGCTCTGCAATATCAGAATTTTTGGCAGATGAAAAGATTCTACATGTAGAATTAGAGAGCTTTGAATACTCAGATAACTTTATAACTCATGGAAATACAAAACTTGTAGAAGAATCTCTTAAAATTCTTCCATCTCAACTAGCAAAAAGAGTTGATGATTTATGTTAACTCTATAATTCCGGCGAATCTTCCACACTTTGAGTCTGCTCTATAAGAGTAGTACTTGCTACTGTTACAAGTAGTACATTCATTAGAAAATTCAATATTTTTTTCTTTAACCTTAGATGTAAGAAGTTGTTTTTTTATAATGGAGTTAATATCAAGGTAGTAACTATTGTTTTTTAATTCAATAGCGTATTCTAAACCTAACTCTTTTGCTTCATTATATATCTCAGAACCTACTTCGTAACAGCAGGCATTTATGTTTGGACCGATACTTACATGTAGATTTGAAATATCAGATTTGAACTCATTTGTAAATGTGTCGATTACATTTTTTACAATGTTTTTAAAAGCCCCAGCACGCCCTGCATGAGCAACTGCGATAACTCTAACTTTATCATCATAAAAGAGTATAGGTGAACAGTCCGCAACCATAACCATAAGTGGTGTATTTTTTTTGTTTGTTATAAGTGCATCACATGTTTGTGGAGTGTCAAAGTTGTCATCTTCATTTACTATATGTACAATATCAGAATGAATCTGTTTCATATGAATGAGGGAATGCTTGTCATAATTTAACTTTGTGCAAAGTGCATCATGATTTTGTTCTACATGTAAAGGATTGTCATTTACATGAAAAGCTAGGTTTGAGCTATCTCTTGTGGTAAAGGCATGTTTTATATCAGGAAAATTATTTAATATAGTACTTTGATAAAATTGCATATAATAATTATATCAAATAAAAAGGTAATTTTTGAGTAACTTAAGTTTATACCCCGTACTACTAGATGGAGATGATGTTTATAAAAAAAGAGAAGAAATAAGAGAGTATTTTCACAATACCTTCTCTCTTTTTGAAAAAGCCTTTGAGGTTTTAGCATGCGATGATATATTTTATAAAAAATCAGAAAGAACTCGTCATCCAATGATCTTTTACTTTGGACATACTGCTACTTTTTTTGTAAATAGACTTATTAGTATGAATATTATCAAGGAAAGAATAGATACTTCGTTTGAATCTATCTTTGCTGTTGGCGTTGATGAAATGGATTGGGATGATGTAGATTCATCTAATTATGAGTGGCCAAAAGTTCAAGAGGTTAGAGAGTACAGAAATAAAGTGAGAGCGTTAGTTGATGATTTAATAATGACTCTTCCTATGAGCCTACCAATAAAAGAAGACTCTCCTATGTGGATTATTATCATGGGTTGCGAACATGAAAGAATTCATTTAGAGACATCGCTAGTTTTACATCGTCAAATGCCTATAGATGATGTAAAGGTGGTTCCAGAATTTTCTACATGTAAACACTCTGGTAATGCTCCTGTTAATGAGTTAGTAGAGATCAAAGGTCAAAATGTCACTCTGGGGAAAGATAAAGACCATCACCTGTATGGATGGGATAATGAATATGGAACTCATGAAGAATATGTCCCAGATTTTCATGCAGGAAAGTTCTTAGTTAGTAATGGTGAATTTATGGAATTTGTAAAGAGTGGCTCTTATACAAATGAGAAGTATTGGGATGAAGAGGGTCTAGAGTTTCTAAGAACTTCTAAAAGTACTCATCCCATATTTTGGATAAATGAAAAATCTACGTACAAGTATAGAACCCTAACAAGTATCATAGAGATGCCATTAAACTGGCCTGTAGAAGTTAATGCTCTTGAAGCAGAAGCATTTTGTAGGTATAAAAGTGAAATGGATGGTAGTGGGTACTCTCTTCCTAGCGAGTCTGAGTATAGGGCAATTTATAACTCAACAGCACTACAAGATATACCAGATTTTCATGAGAGTCAAGCAAATCTAAATTTTTACCATTTTGCCTCTTCGTCTCCTGTTGATGAGTTTAGTTTTACAACTCAAAGTGGTGATAGTATTTATGATGTAGTTGGAAATGTTTGGCAATGGAGTCGTACAGCAATCAAAGGCTTTGATGGATTTAAAGTTCACGAGGCATATGATGATTTCTCAACTCCAACTTTTGACGATAAACACTCACTGATACTTGGTTCATCTTGGGCAAGTAGTGGAAACTTAATAATGAAACATTCTCGCTATGCTTTTAGAAAGCATTTTCCTCAGTTTAGTGGTTTTAGGTATGTAATATCTAATACCCATGATGAAGCTGAGATAGATATATATGAGAGTGATGAGTTAGTTTCTCAGTACTGTGAGTTTCAGTATGGTGACACACATTTTGGTGTTGAAAACTTTGCAATATCTTGTGCAAATATAGCTAAGAAATATGCTGTAAACACTACTAAAGCTTTAGACTTAGGATGTGCAACTGGTCGTGCTACTTATGAGTTAGCAAAGACTTTTGATGAGGTGGAAGGCATTGACTTTTCAGTTCGTTTTGTTCAAGTTGGTGCAAAATTAAAAAGTGATGGTTTTGTAGCATTTCACTCTCATGAAGAGGGTGAACACTATATAAATAAAAAAGTTACTATTAATGATTTAGGATATTCTGATATTAGAGAAAAGGTATCTTTTTGGCAAGGTGATGCTTGTAACTTAAAAGCAAATTTTAACTCTTATGATTTGATTATAGCAACAAATCTAATTGACAGACTTTACAATCCAAGACTTTTTCTAGATAGTGTCGATGAGCGATTAAATGATGATGGAATCTTAATTTTAACATCTCCATATACTTGGCAAGAGAGCTCTACTCAAAAAGAGTTATGGCTTGGTGGGTATAAAGATGAAAATGGAAAAGATGTTCAGACTATAGACACTTTAAAAAGTGTTCTTGGAGCAAAGTTTGAACTTTTACATGTACAAGATTTAGAGTTTGTTATAAAAGAGACAAAGAGAAAGTATCAACATACTATTTCCGAGGTAAGTGTGTGGAAAAAGAAGTAAAGTACGACTTTAGCAACTCTACATGTAGACAAGACTCGAATGCTGAAAAGTATACTCTAAGAGAAGAACTTTTTGGAACTATAGATGTTGAACCAATGTGGGTTGCAGATATGGACATAGATACTCCTGATTTTGTTCTAGATGCAGTTAAAAAACGACTTGACCATAAAGTTGTTGGTTATGAAGAAGTTCCGGATAGTGCATTTTTAGCTCAGATAGAGTGGATGAAAAAAGAGCACAATATAGAGTTTAATTTAGAAGATATGATTTACTCCCACTCTGTCGTAGCTTCTATGAATACAGCTATAGATGCGTTTACATCAAGGGGCGATAAAATTATTGTTCAAACACCTGTTTATCCTCCATTTTTTCATAGTGTAAAAGAGCATGGCAGAGTACTTTTAAAGAATCCTTTGAAGTTAGATGATGATGGTACTTATCATTTTGATATAAAGGATTTAAAATCAAAAATAGATGAGAGAACAAAACTTTTGCTTTTATGTTCACCACATAACCCTGTGGGTAGAGTGTGGAAAAAAGATGAACTTCAAGAGATTTTAGATCTGTGTTTAGAACACAATATTGTAGTTTTTTCTGATGAAATACATTCAGATTTAGTTTACTCTCCAAATAAACATATACCATTTGCTTCCTTAAGTAAAAAAGCAAGAGATATAAGTGTAACATGCAGTGGAGTTGGAAAAACATTTAATATGGCTGGTTTTACTATGAGTAGTGTAGCTATAACAAACAAAACTCTTAAGAGTAAGTTTTTAGAATCTTATAATAAGTTTCACTATGCACAGGGAAGTTCACTGTCACATGTCGCATATGAGGCAGCCTATAAAAATGGCAAAGAATGGTTGGAAGAACTTAAAATACATCTCTATAAGAACTACAAAATGATTCAAGAACTATGTAGTAAGTACCAAAATTATATAAAAATTACACCTATTGAAGGTACTTATCTTGCATGGCTTGATTGTAGAGGCATGGGTTTAAAAGACAAAAGTCTAAGAGATTTTTTTATAAAAGAGGCAAAACTAGGACTAAGTGCAGGGCTTAGTTTCGGACGTGAAGGCAGTGGATTTATGAGACTAAATTTTGCTGTTTCAACAACTAAAATGATGAAAGTTATTAAGGATTTAGACAAAGCACTTTCGGTACAATATAGTAAATAATCAAGGAAGTAAATTGAATAATATTAATTGGGATGATTTTAAAGAGTTTAAACAACACTCATCAAAAGAAGGCGATAACTTTGAAATGCTTTTAGAGTTTTTAAAAAGTTATTACAATATGACAAATCCATCAGAGATGTACGAGTTTATGGCTGGTGATGATTTAGCACCAATGATGTTAGAAAAAAGAGATATAAATAGTGACTCTGATTTAGAAAAGCATCTATTTAAACATTTTGCATAGTGATAAACTAGACAAGATTGATAACTTTTTACAAGAGCATCATGTTCTGAGTTTGGCTACATACTCAGAAGGTGAACTTAGCTCTTGTAACCTCTTTTATGCCTATGATAAAAACAACATCTCCTTTGTAGTCGCAAGTAGCGATGAAACTACACATATTAAAAACATAACAAGTAATCCTAAAGTAGCTGGTAGTATAGTTTTAGAGACTAAAACAGTTGGGAAAATACAAGGTGTACAGTTTCGTGGTGTTTTTTCTGATTTAGAAGATGGATCTTTAAAAGATTTATACTTTAAGTCCTTTCCATATGCGATATCTATGAATCCGAAACTATGGGTTATAAAAGTGAATTATTTTAAAATGACAGATAACCGGTTAGGTTTTGGTAAAAAACTTATTTGGGATTCTTTAGCCGAAACATAGTGCATTCAAGTCCACTACTGTTTTTCACTACTATTGATGGAATTTGAGGTGACTTAAAGCCATAGGCCTTGCATCCATGTGGTTTACTAGCTTCCCAGGTTACAAAATAATACTCACATCTTCTACAATTTATTCTTTTCATAATACTCTATATAATTTTGTTTTTTTAAGTGTGTTATTTTATCATATTTGATACAATAGAGTAATTTAATTTTATAAAGAAGAGATATGGATAAGATACTACTAATGTTACAACTCCAAGCTAGTTTAAATGATGCTACAAATGGAGATAAGTGGACTGAGGGTAAAACTAAACATGGTAATGTAATTAACTGGAAAAGGTGTATTTACATGGAGTGTGCTGAGATGATAGACTCTTTTACATGGAAGCATTGGAAAGACTTAAGTGCAGATGCTGATTGGGATAACCTTCAAATTGAAGTTATTGATGTGTGGCACTTTATAATCTCTTTAGCTATAGAGAACTATTCACAAAACCTAAGAGGTAGTATTGATGAGTTAGCTCTTAATATTTCTCAACTAGAGAGCTTTTCTAAAATAGACACAAGTAGTGATAAATTTGCGTTGCAAAGTGATGTAATAGCTAAGGTAGAAGATATTATGCTTCACTCTTTGAGTAAAGACAAATTAGACCTTGAATCATTAATATCTGATTTCTTTGACTTAGTTATCATGAGTGGACTAGATTTAGAATCACTTTACAAACTTTATGTTGGAAAAAATATTTTAAACCAATTTCGTCAGGACAATGGCTATAAAGATGGTTCATACATAAAAGTATGGGCTGGTGAAGAAGATAATGTTGTGATGAAAAGAATCTGGGAAGATAATGCTGACATAAAACCAGACGCCCTTTATAAAGAGTTAGTAAAATCATATACTTCACTAAATAAAAGTTAGTTACTTGAGTCAAGTCTTACATGTAGACTCTCTTACATTTGGATATTCTAAAGATAAACTACTCTTTGATGACTTTAGTATATCTCTTAAAAAGGGAGAAATAAAGGCTATTGTTGGTGAGAGTGGTGCTGGTAAAAGTACTCTTTTTGAATTAATACTTAATAATTTAAAACCATTTTCTGGAACTATAAAAACATCTACATGCAGTGAAGTTTTTCAAGACCCATACAGTTCATTCCACCCATCCTATTCATTAATAAATCAAATCTCGGATATTGCAGAATTAGATGATTTAGACGTTTATTTAGAGAGTCTAAATCTTGATTATGAACTACTATTAAAACTACCTCATGAACTTTCAGGAGGCCAACTTCAACGTGCATCGATATTAAGGGCAATGCTTATGAAAGCTGATGTACTACTACTTGATGAGCCAACATCAGCTCTTGATAATGTAATCCAACTAGAGGTTATGAGTCTACTGATAAAGCATTTAGACTCGATGGGGATGCTACTTATAACACATGATTTAGAGTTAGCTAAATGGTGTGCAGATGAAGTGATAGTTATTTAGTTTATTTGAAAAATAGTTTTACTATATAAAATCCACCGCCAGCTGCTAATACAGTACCAAAAGTATTTAAAGACATATTAGCCATCGCAAGCATTATGTGACCAGATTTTAAGAGTAATACAGACTCTATCGCAAATGTAGAGTAAGTTGTTAATGCTCCTAATATACCCGTGCTTATGAAAGATTTTGTATTCATAGAGAAAACACTCGTATACATAAAATAAGCTACAAACATTCCCATTAAAAGACTACCAATGAGGTTTACACCTAGGGTTCCATAAGGTAAGTCATGAGGTACTTTATGTGATATTAAACCGTTTAGATAAACTCGTGCTAATGCACCTATAAAGCCACCACTACCTATGGCTAGGATTGCTTGCCAGCTCATCATTATATACCTTTTGCATTTTTAATCTTAAATCTTTTAACCATTCATCATTACTTTTATCTGCTATAAAAGAATCAAGGTAGATCACTTTTATTCGGCCGGGTTTGTAGTAAAAGTTCTTTATATTAAAGTATTTCGCTGTTTGCATTAAGACTATTGGTTGTACTCGAAGTTTATACTTGTCAGCAACAATTTTTGCTCCACTTTTAAATGGTAGCATCTTACCTTTAGACGATCTAGTTCCTTCTGGAAACATAGTGATTGTTCTATCTTGATCTATAACTCTTTTAGCATCTTTCACAAGTTTTATAAGAGCTGTTTTACTCTCTCTCTCAACTGCTATATCTTGTGGAAGCTTAAGTGCTAAACCAAAAAATGGTAAATCAAATAGTTCTTTTTTCGCGACCCATGCGAGATCTTTCTTTGTTATAGTTTCCATAACTACTATATCTAAATCACTTTGATGGTTTAGTAAAAACATTTGAGCTTGAGGGTCTTGTGAACCTTCAATTTCAGTAGTGAAAAATGTTGTTAATCTAATAATCCATGCGGAAATTTTTCTACTATACGGTTTAGGCAGAAGCTTAAAAGTGATTATCATTAAAGCTAGGGAAGCAAAAATAATTATTGTTGCAATAAACCAACTAATATGAGCAAATATCTTCATCTTTAACCCATCCTATTCTTTCGTTTTGTAGTTTTACTTTTGTATAGTTTTTAGTTTTACCTTCTTTAAGTAAGTGATAAACTACAGGTGTTGTTTCAAATATTGTTCCATGTTCAACTGGAAGTAATTGTATATTTGAGCCCTCTTTGATACAGATGGCTTTTGAAGGTACTGATAAATATGCAATATATGCTAGAGGAAGTAGAACAAAAAAGAGATATATATACTGTTTTCTCCACATAATTACAATAAATAATATAAATGCTACTGCAGATGCTATTTTTATTTTTAGGAGTTGATGAGATTGATCTTTTGGTTTTAAGTCACTTTGAGTTGTCACACTATCATCATTGACAATAATGGGAATATTTAGCATTTCAAACTTGTTCGTTTTAAGATTGAAATATGTAAATGAAAAATTCTTTATTTTTTTGCTTATAATAGCATAGTATGTAATTTTAGAATCTAGATAAGACTCTAATACAGACTCGATACCTTGTTTATGAATATTCTGTAAGTTAAATGCTGATATGTCAGATGTTGTAGCCACCGCAGAAAATACAACTATATTATATTGGGTGTCATAACTTGTCGTTTTGTATTCTAGTAGTTCAAATGAATCAGCTATTATATTTGCAAAGTTTTTCTTTGGATTTAGTGAAACAACATTTACTTGTTTACCAGCTAAGATTGTTGTTGCATACTGGTTGTCATCAAAAGAGAGAAGGGTCGCTTTTATGTTTGGAAGTTTAACAGACTTGGAAGTTGCCAAAAAATAAAAAGTCTCATAATAGTACTTATCATGAATTTCTCTTGATGGATAGTCACTTAAAAGTTTTAAACCTTGTGATTCTGATAGTTCATAAGTTATATCTGTAAAGTTTTTAACTGTTGATAGTGTCTTAATGGTAATAGTGAAGATTGAACCATTAATAATTCTTTTTGGAACATCTTCATAGCTTACATATAGAACTTTTTGTAGAGGTTTTTCTAGAAGAGTAGCATTCTTGTCTAATTCATTAGCAAATAGTGCTGAGAAGAAAAATAAGCATACTAGCAAAATTCTCATTATGCTTTTAAAAATCCCTCAAGCATTTTAATCCCATCATCCGATCCAAGTATTGATTCCATTGCACGTTCAGGATGAGGCATAAGTCCAAATACATTTTTATTCTTATTACAAACACCAGCGATAGAATCAACGCTACCATTAGGGTTTTTAACATCTCCATTTTCATCAGAGTATGTAAGAAGAACTTGATTGTTTGCATATAAGTCTTTTAAACCATCTTCATCAATAAAGTAGTTTCCATCATGATGAGCAATAGGAATGTTTACAACATCACCCTTATTTAGTTTTTCCAAGAAGATATTGTCATTGTTTATAACTTTTAAAGTATGGTGTTTAGAGATAAAGTGAAGACCATCATTTCTTTTAAGTGCACCAGGAAGTAGGCCAGCTTCTGTTAAAACTTGAAAACCATTACATATTCCTAAAACTTTTCCACCATTCTCAGCATAAGTACTTACTGCTTTCATAACAGGAGAAAATTTAGCGATAGCACCACTTCTAAGATAGTCTCCATAAGAGAAACCACCAGCTACAACAAGTAAGTTTGTATCAGCTGGTATAGACTCTGCCTTATGCCATACTATCTCTGTATCTGCACCAAGAGCTTTAAAAGCATGCTCAGTATCATATTCACAGTTTGTTCCAGGAAACTGAAGTATTGTAACTTTCATTATACTAGCTCTATCTCGTAATCTTCAATTACTGTGTTTGCAAGTAAGTCTTCACACATTTTTTCTACATCACTCATAGCTTTTGATTTATCGTCAGTATCTAGCTTTAAAATAATCTGTTTACCAACACGAACATCATTAACTCCAGAAAAGTTAAGAGAGTCTAGGGCGTGATGAACAGCCTTTCCTTGAGAATCTAATACACCCATTTTTAAAGATACATTTACTATTGCTTTTATCATAATTTATTTTCCTAATATTCTATTTAATACTTCTTCGTAGGCTACTTTTAAGCCACCTAAACCTTGACGAAACCTATCTTTATCCATCTTTTCACCACTCTCTATATCCCAAAAACGACAGTTGTCTGGAGAGATTTCATCGATAAGAATAATATTACCATCCTTGTCTTTTCCAAACTCTAGTTTGAAGTCAACTAAATTAAGACCTTTCTCTTCAAAGTATGGTCTTAAAATATCATTGATCTCTCTTGCAACACGACGAAGCTTATCTAACTCATCTTGATGATCAACAAGCTCTAAAATAAGTGCATGTTGGTCATTAAGTTTAGGGTCACCTAAGTCATCATTTTTATAATCGAATTCTACTAAAGTAAACGGAAGAACTGTTCCATCTTCTATCCCTAGGTTACGAGTAAGACTACCTGTTGCAACATTACGTACAATAACCTCAATCATAATAACATCAACTTTTTTATGAAGCATGTGGTTATCATCTAACATTTTTACAAAGTGAGTTGGGATTCCTTTAGAGTCTAAAAGTTTAAAAAGTTCAGTAGAAATTTTGTTGTTTAGTGCACCTTTACCGGATTCACTAGACTTTTTTTCGCCATTAAATGCTGTTAAGTCATCTTTAAATTCAGATATTACTAAATTGTCATCATCTGTTAAAAATAACTTTTTAGCCTTACCTTCGTATAGTAGTTCTCTTTTTTCCACTCGCTTATCCTTGTGTTATTATTAGTGCTTTTAATATATTTGATGCTTCTTTTAGCTGCATGTCTTTATTCATCATCTCTTCAGTTATGATGAATTTTGAAACTTCTATTTTTTCTTTAGGTTTTTTACCGTCAACTTTTTCAAGTTCTTCTTTTAGGTGCTTTTTCAAATCAGCTTCTTTTAGAGCAAACTCATTTTCACGAGTTTTTACCTCACCTGGTAAAACTTCGATGTCTGGTTTCACACCAACAGCCTGAATAGTTCTTCCACTTGGAAGATAGTATCTAGCGATAGTTAATTTAATAGCTTCTTCATCTGTGATAGGAAGTACAATTTGTACACTACCTTTTCCAAATGTATTTTCTCCAACTACAATAGCACGTTTATGATCTTGAAGAGCACCACTCACGATCTCACTTGCACTAGCACTTCCTCCGTTGATGAGAACAACTAAAGGAACCTTTGTTAGTGTATTTGATGATGAAGCTGAGTATAGTTCGTTATCAGATGTTTCACGACCTTTTTGAGAAACTATGTCTCCCTTATCAACAAAAATATCAACAAGTCCAACAGCTTGACCAAGTAGACCACCAGGATTATTTCTTAGATCAAGAATAATTCCTTTAGTGAAGTCTTTTTTATCATTTATTTCTTTAGCTACATCTTCAACAACTTTTTTGTCAAAGCTAGTAACTCTAATGTATTGAATGTTGTTTCCAATAGTTTTAGCATAAACAGACTCAATAGTTATAACACCTCTAATGATGTTTATTTTGATTGGTTTAGCCTCACCTTTTCTGACAATTGTAATTTCAATAGGATCACCAACTTTACCACGCATAATAGATACAGCTTCATCTATCGTCATATTTAGAGTTGATTCATCATTTATTTTTAGAATGATGTCACCAGCTTCTAAACCAGCTTTATCTGCGGGAGTACCTTCTATTGGAGAGATTACAGTAAGTGCACCATCTTTGATTCCTACTGTTATACCTAGTCCACCAAACTCACCATCTGTTTGAACCTTTAGGTTCTTAAAATCTTTTTGTTTTAGATAGTTTGAGTGTGCATCAAGATTGTTCATCATACCTTCTAGTGCTTTATCCATAAGTTCTTCTATAGATACTTCATCCACATTGTATTGCTCAACAATACTGATAACTTTGGTAAATTTAGCAAGGGCTTCTAGTCTACTAGCCTCTTCTTTAACGTTAGTATTTTCTACCTGTGCAAAAACATTTGTTGAAAAGAGGAGTAGGGTAGCTACTAAAACGGAAGTAAACCCTAGAGTAATAAACTTTTTATTTTTCATAATATTTCCTGTTAAATTTAAAAAGGATATTATAGTAAAAAGATGTTTAAATAACAATGTGAAAAATAATATTTGGATATAATTTCATATTAAGAAGGAAGTTATTTAGTGAAAAACATTATATTGATTGGTTTTATGGGTGTTGGTAAGGGTAGTGTGGCTCGGGAAGTTATAAAGCATTCTGATTATCTTGCTATAGATACCGATGATCTTATAGAGAGTATGGAAAATAAGACAATTAAAAAAATATTTGCACAAGATGGTGAAGAACACTTTAGAGCTTTAGAAAAAAAAGTATCAGTATGGTTACAAACTAATGTGAACTCAACTTTAATCTCTACAGGTGGTGGGTTTTACAAACAAGAGAATTTAAAAGATATAGGTGTAGTTGTTTTACTCAATTCTCCATTTGAAAAGATACTTCAGCGTATAAATTCACATCCTAATGCTGTGAAAAAATTAAAGAAAAGACCACTTTTAAGCGATTTAAAAGCTGCTAAAGAGTTATATAATACTAGGTTACCTGAGTATTTAGACTTAGCTGATATAGTTATAGATGTAACAGATAAAAGTGCATTTGATTGCTCTAAAGAACTTCTGCAAAAGGTAAAAGATTATGTATAAACTATTCATTACTTTGCTACTTACATGTAGCCTAAGCCTAATAGCTTCAGAGATTAACTGGGCTAAAGATTATAGTTCTGGTATGGAGAGTGCAAAAAAGTTAAATAAACCTGTATTTTTTGTATCTTCAAGACATACATGTAGGTATTGTGTTCAACTTGATAACACTACATTTAAAGATGACAAAGTGATAAAAGAGTTAAATAAAAGCTTCATATCTATTATTGCATATAGTGATGAAAAAGATTATATGCCACCACATTTATGGACTCCAGGAACTCCTGCTTTATGGTTTTTACTACCAAATGGTACGCCAATGTACCAACCACTCATGGGGGCTATTGATACTTTAAACTTTTTAGATGCAATAGCAATTGTGAAAGAAGATTTTAACAAAGGGAAAGATAAATAATGATTTTTACAACTTCTACATGTAAAGACTTTAAAGAGCAGTTTGAAGAACTTTTACAAAGAGGAAAAATGGATATTGACAATGTTAGTTCTATTGTTGGTGGCATAATAAATGAGATAAAAAGTGACAAAAATAAAGCTCTGTTTGGACATATATCAAAGTTTGATAACTGGAGCCCTTCATCTAATGAGGACTTGAAAATCTCTACTGAGTCTATGAAAAAAGCTTATGACAATATTGATAAAGACTTAAAGAATGCACTACATTTAGCGTATGACAGAATCAAAGTTTATCATGAAAAACAAAAACCAAAGTCTTGGTTTGACGATGAGCCAAATGGAACTATCTTAGGTCAAAAAGTAACTCCAGTTGATAGTGCTGGTCTTTACATACCAGGCGGGAAAGCAGCTTATCCATCATCACTTCTTATGAATGTGATTCCAGCTCAAGTTGCAGGAGTTGAAAATATTGTTGTTTGTACTCCAACACCTGATAATGAACCAAATGAACTTTTACTTGCTGCTTGTCACTTATGTGGAGTAGAACAAGTTTATAAAGTTGGTGGTGCATCTGCAATTGCTGCAATGGCTTATGGAACTGAAAATATTCCTAAGGTTGATGTTATTACAGGGCCAGGTAATATTTTTGTTGCAACTGCTAAAAAAATGGTTTTTGGTGATGTGAATATTGACATGATAGCAGGACCTAGTGAGATAGGGATACTAGCAGATGATAGTGCAAATGCAAATCACTTAGCTATTGATTTATTATCTCAAGCAGAGCATGATGAGATGGCAAGTTCAATTTTAATTACTCCATCTCAAAAGTTAGCTGATGATGTTAAAGTTGAGATAGAAAACTGGTTAGTTAAATTACCTCGTGAAGAGATTGCTAGAAAATCTATAGAGGAGAGAGGGGCTATCATAGTAACTAAAGATATGGATGAAGCTATCTCACTTATGAATGAAATCGCACCAGAACACCTAGAAGTTGCTACAGATAATGCATTTGAGTTCCTACCTCAGATAAAACATGCAGGTGCAATCTTCTTAGGTCACAACACTCCTGAAGCAATTGGTGATTATGTAGCTGGTCCAAATCATACACTTCCAACAGGAGGAACTGCAAAATTTTACTCTCCTCTTGGAGTTGAAAATTTTATGAAAAAAACTTCAATTATTTCATTTAGTAAAAAAGCTATTAATGAAATTGGAGAGGACTGTGCTCTCATCGCAAATACAGAGGGATTAACTGCTCATGAACAGTCTGTAAGGGTTAGATTAAGCAAATAATTGACACATTTATGACACTATTTTTTGATATAGTTTATGTATCAAAAAAGGGTGTTGTGAAATGTTTGCAAATATGAAAGAGCTATTATCAATGAGCAGAGATCTTAAACTGCTATACGTTGAGGATGATCCAAATGCTTTTACAACAACATTAAACCTATTAAACAATTTTTTTGAAAATATAGTCACAGCTGTAGATGGAGAAGATGCTCTTGAAAAGTTTAATGCAGAGAAGTTTGATCTAATTTTGAGTGATATATCTATGCCTAATCTAAACGGAATAGATATGTTAAAGAAGATTAGGGAAACGGATAAGGATATAGCAGTTATATTTTTATCTGCTCATAGTGATAGCAAATACTTTTTAGATGCGATTGATTTAAATATAGACTCCTACATAACTAAACCAATAAAACATGATCAAGTTTTAAATGCACTATATAAAGTGACTCAGAAAATACATCTATTAAAAATGAGTGATAATTATCAATCTCACCTAGAGTCAGAAGTTCAAAAAAGAAATCAATTCATTGAACATAAATTACATTATGATTCAGTTACAGAGATGTATAGTAGATACTCGTTTTTTAACGACCTGGAAACTGTATCATCCCCAACTGTTTTCTTGGTAGATATTGATAAGTTTAGAGTTGTTAATGAGGTATATGGGAGTAGTATTGGTAGTAAAGTATTAGCTTCTTTTGCAAAAGAGTTAAATGACTTAATAGCTGGTAGCACATACAACATATACAGATTGTCTTCTGATGAATTTGCTATTTTAGATAAGAACACAAATAAAGATACTAACTATAAATCATTTATAGACTTACTAGTTACAAACTTAAATTCTTTGAAGCTATCAGTTGATGGATATACCATAACAGTTGATGTGAGTATTGGAATCTCAATAGGGAATGAGAATCCCTACGAATCAGCAAGAACAGCATTAGAGTATTCTAAAGACTACTCTAAAAGGTATACATATTATAGTGATGAAATTAACCATAAAAAAGAGAGTCAGCATATACTTGACGTAAGAGATGAAATTATTTCTGCAATAGATGAAAATAGAGTTGTTACGGTTTATCAACCTATTGTTGATGTGTCTGGAAAAGTTATAAAGAGTGAGTCTTTAATGAGATTACGCGATAGAGATAGTAAAAAGTTAATTTCTCCTTTTCACTTTTTGGATGTATCTATAAAAACCAAGCTTTATGACAAACTCTCAGAAAATGTAATTTTTACATCATTACACTATTTAGCAAACACTAAAGATGTATTAAGTATTAATTTTACATACAGTGATATAAAAAACATTGAATTAGTAGATAGAATAGAAGAATTTTTAAACTTACATGTAGAAGTTGGTAGTAGATGTGTATTTGAGCTAACTGAAAATGAGAGTATAGAAAACTATTCTGATGTAAAGTCTTTTATACTTCGTTTTAAAAAGTATGGTGTTAAGGTAGCTATAGATGATTTTGGTACTGGATTTTCTAATTTTGAGCATATTTTAGAAATAGAACCTGATTATCTGAAAATTGATGGTTCTCTAGTTAAAGATATTGATACAAATAACCGTTCATTCACCTTAGTAGAAGCTATAGTAGGATTCTCGCATAAGCTCGGTATTAAAGTTATAGCGGAATTTGTTCACTCTAAAACTATATTTGAAATGTTAAAAGAGTTAAATGTAGATGAGTATCAGGGTTATTATTTTAGTGAACCCCTTGAAAATATAGGTAATGTGTAAGATATGAACATTAATGCTAACCTAATACTAGAATACTCCAAAGATCTTAACGTACTGTATGTAGAAGATGATAAAGAATTGAGAAATTCAACGACTATTTTTCTAAATGATTATTTCAAGCTTGTCGATACAGCTGAAAATGGAGAAGATGGTTATAACAAATATAGAGAGTACGCAAATGAAAATGGTGATGCGTATGATATTGTAATTTCAGATATTAAGATGCCACAAATGGATGGTATCGAAATGTGCACAAAGATTAGAAGTTTCAACCATGAGCAAGCAATTATATTTATTACAGCTCATAGTGATTCTAGTTATCTACTGAAGTCTATAGAACTCGGGGTAAAAGGGTTTATAACTAAGCCTATACAAGATGCGCAACTTAAATATACACTTTATACAACTTCTCAATCTATATCGGATAGAAAAGTAGTGGAGAAACATTACAAGCAAATAGAAGATACAAATATACTAAGTGGAGATAAAGTAAACCTTGAATATGTTTACTCACCTAAAGATGTATTAGATTCAATAGTACCTAATACAGAGGCTATTTCACATACTTGGGTAAATCATAATTTAGTACAGGCTAACTTAAAAAAATATGAGATTGATCTAGAATTTTTCAGAAGCCATTATGGTGTGCATGTGATAGAATATTTTATTGAAGTTATAAAAGAAAAAAAAGATGTTGGACAGTGCCCTGCGATGATGCTGATGTTGGAATTTTTTAAAAATAAAAACCTACAGCTTACGGATATATTTATAATATGTGTAGAGTTTAAAAACACTATAACATCTCTTATATTTGCTAAATATAGTTTTAATAGCATGCTTTATGAGAAAATATCTTTTATATTGGATAAAAATTTTGAAGGAGTGATTCGTAGCTATTTAGAGCTTAATGGTTTTGAATCTAAGGTGAAAAAGCAGGCTAAAGTAAAAGAGCCAGAAAAGCAAGAAGAAATCACAGTAAATGAAGAGATAAACTATTTGGAATATATTATAGATAATGATATATATGAGTTAGAAGACCTAGAAGATGAAATAGATTCTTTAGCAGTATCTGTTACTATGAACCATAGCTCTACTTTAGATGAATACTGTAGATTAGGAGAAGATATTAGAAGGTATGGAACTATTTTAAGCAATTATCCGATTTTTTCAGAGTTAGGAGCATGTATAGTTAAGCTTGGTGTGAATCTTTATGATAATTCACAATTACTTTTTGATGATAGAGAAAAAATGTCAAACATTAGTGCTTTAGTAGAAGGGTTTGTAAATGATTTAATTGTATGGAGAAAAGAGATATTTCAAAATAACATACCAAATCATGATTTTTTAAATGATTCATTTTTTTCAAATGTAGATACAATAATAATGTTTATAGAATATGACGAAACAGCTGAAGATGAAGTTTGTGAAGAGATAGACTTCTTTTAAAAGTCTATCCCATAACCAACTTGGCTTGTGTTTTTTATAAGACCTGCAGGAACCTTTTTCCTTAACCTTTTGATTAAACTTTTCACAGCATCGGATGAAAAATCTTTTTCTACATCTTCATAGTTGAGATGATTAAATATTTCTATAGGAGTAAAAACATTTTTCTTATGTTTCATAAAAAGCGTTAGTAGTTTTAATTCATTATCGTTTAGGTCAACCTTTTTATCTTCAAAGAGTAGTGCAGGTATAGAAAGGTCGAAGCTGTATCCATCATATAAGTTATAGATATTTGAGTTTTGTAAAGAAGAACAAGTTCTATATATAGTTTCAATAATATTATTTGGAGATAAAGGCTTTTGCAAGAATCCATTTATGCCTATATTTAGAAGTTCTATCAAGTATTCTTTATCATCATATGCGGAAACAATAATAATTTTTTGCTCTTTATTTATTGATAATATTTTTTTACTTAATTCTATACCATCCATATGAGGCATTTTAATATCACTTATGACTATGTCATAGTATTTATTATGTTTTTTGTAAAAATCATTATATTTTTGAAGTGCATCTACACCATCAATAGAGGTTACAACGGTTAAAAATAGATTATTAAAAAGAGATTCACTTGTCTCACGTAAGTGAGATTCATCTTCTACATATAAAATAGAAAGATTAGAAGTTAATTGTTTTAAAGTTTTAAAGTCCAAAGTTATTATTCGCCTGTATATGAGTTTTAATAGATGAAGTATACTAACTATATATTAATTTATTCTTTTTCTACAGTTTTTTTAATATATAAGAATAAATTATGTATTAAAGTGTAAACTATTGTATGTAGTTTAAAAAATATAAAGGATATTACATGATGATTCACCCAGCCGTAGCACACTTCGCTATATCTTTACCCCTTATTTCTTTAGTTTTAGGTCTAATTTATTTATATAAACCAACAGAGTTTATGTCAAAAGTTTCTACAAGGTTTTTAGCCTTCGCAGCAATTTTTATAGTAGGTGCCTTTTTTACAGGAAAAGAGGATGGTATGGAAGTGTATAAATTTCTTTCTGGAGATGGAAAAAGCTTACTTTTACAGCATAAAGAGTATGGATTATACTTAGTGATCTCTTTGCCAGTAATTGCACTTATAAAAATATTCGGTTGTAAGAAAGAGATGTTCAAAGTTGAGGTTGTAGCAGTAGTTCTTTTAGCCTTAGTCTCAGCAGGTATTGTATATCAAGGTAAAATAGGTGGAGAACTTACATACACATATGGAGCTCACGTTAAAGATCACTCTGAAGGTAGAGCTTGTCTTGCTGAAAACGCAATGGATGACGAAGATGATGAAGACGAGTAGACGGGTTACCCCCTTGTTTATTCCGATAAAGTTCATATATCCACATGCTTGAGAATTCTTAATTAGAAATATTATTTTTATAACTAATTTAAGCTTTATA
This sequence comes from Sulfurimonas sp., assembly GCA_028044295.1. Lineage (GTDB taxonomy): Bacteria > Campylobacterota > Campylobacteria > Campylobacterales > Sulfurimonadaceae > Sulfurimonas. The sequence continues at coordinate 59,152 of JAOFSE010000008.1, read as the reverse complement.
AAGATAATATACTAGCAGTAAGAAATCTTATTTATAAATATATGCCATTAATATGGCTACAAGGAGAATATATGCAATTAGGCTTCCTAGTTGATTTGCACCTATGTATGGGATGTAAAGGTTGTGAAATCGCATGTAAAGTGGAAAATGAAGTTCCACTTAGTACATGGAGACTTCGTGTTAAGTATGTAGATGTGGGAACTTTCCCTGAAACTAAAAGAACATTTACTCCACTTAGATGTAATCATTGTGAAAATGCACCGTGTGAGAGAATATGTCCAGTAAGTGCATTACATTACATTGATAACGGTATTGTGAATATTGATAAAGAACGTTGTATTGGTTGTGCAGGTTGTGTTATGGCTTGTCCATATGGAGCAATCTATATAGACCCTCAAACAAATACAGCTGATAAATGTACATATTGTGCACATAGAATTGCTTCAAGTATGATGCCAGCTTGTGTTGTTGCTTGTCCTGTTGAAGCAAATATTTTTGGAGATCTTGATGATGCAACATCAAATATTTCTAAATATATTCAACAAAACCAGTCAAATATTCAAGTTCGTAAACCTGAAAAAGGGACTAATCCTCATCATTACTATGTAAATGGTGGTAACGTTGCACTAAATCCATTAGCATCATTCCGTCCAGAAGGTCATGATTTATTTGGTAAAATCACATCTAACATGCCTATAGGAGGTCACTAATGGCAGCTCATGAAGTTTTAGCAGCAACAAATGCTGTAGTAACATTAGACGTTGGTTTACCTGGTATAGTTTGGCCATGGTTAGTTACAGTTAATATGTGGGCAAAAAGTATAGGAACAGGTGTAATTTTTATGTTGTTCTTACTTCTTAGAATGCATCCGGACTCAGCTAGTAAGTTAAGATTACATACTGCAGTAGTTGCTTTTGCATTTATTAATATTTTCCTTTTATTTACACTTGCAGATTTACACCAACCATTTAGAATGTGGCATATATTTTTCCACCCTCATTGGACGTCAGCTATTACTATAGGTTCATTTATGGCATCTGCATTCTTAGGTCTTTTAACTCTTCTAGTTTTCCTTGCTTGGAAGAAAAATGATGAGACATATGACAAAGTATTATTATGGGTAACTATATTAGCTATTCCAGTAACACTTTATACAGCAGCTTTAATGGCGCAATGTACAGCACGTGAGTTATGGCAAATGCCAACAGAGTCTGCACAGATGATTTTAGCAGCTTTACTTTCTGGTTCAGCAGCTATGATTTTAGTTGGTGGAGATAAGCTTTCTTACGAAGCTAAAAAAACTTTAGGCGTTGTTCTTGGTTTAAGTGCACTAATGGCTTTTATCATTTATATGTCAGAGTATATTTTTGGCCCAATGAAAGCAGAAGAAGTTGCTGCAGTAATTGAATATATCAAAGGTGATGGTGAGTGGACTGTTGCATTCTGGTTAGGTCAATGGATAACTTATATTTTACCAATGGCTTTAGTTCTATTAAGTAGATCAAGCAAAAGTGAAAGTATTTTAAAACTAGCTGCTATATTAGCACTAGTAGGATTAGCTATAGTTAAACATGTATGGCTAGTAATTCCACAATTATTACCGATGAGTTAGGGAGAGAATTTTAATGTATTTAGAAAGTAGAAGAACATTTTTAAAGGGCGCTGCATTTACTGTTGCAGGTGCTACTATTGCAAAAGGTGTGTTTACAACTGATGCTATTGCTGAGTCTATCAGTGAGAGTAAGTTTACAGACACTCCAGATTCATTATCATTCTACCCTCCAATGGAAGAGTGGTCTGACTTTAAAGAGTTAGATGGTGATGACTGGAAAAGAGGTGGTCTAGAACGTAAGGGTGTTAGAAGTGAATCTAACCCAGACGGTATAGAAGTAAATGATTATGCTATTGTTCCAACAGCATGTTCAAACTGTGAGGCATCTTGTGGTTTAACAGCTTGGATTGATAAAAAAACTTTTACAGTTAAAAAGTATATGGGTAACCCATTACATCCAGGTTCTCGTGGACGTAACTGTGCAAAAGGTTATGCAACTCAGTCACAAATGTATGATCCAGATCGTATAGCATTCCCACTTAAAAGAGCTCCAGGTTCTGCACGTGGTGAAGGTAAATGGATTCGTACAACTTGGGACGAAGCAATGACTACTATTGGTAACAAAATGCATGACGCAATGAAGGGTGACGACGAGTTATCTAAAAAATCATGTATGTTCCATGTTGGTCGTCCAAATGAGAATGGATTTACTGGTAAAGTATGGCATACTCTAGGTCAAGATTGTTTCAATTCACATACAAATATCTGTTCATCAGGTGGTCGTACACCAACTATTCAATGGGCAAATGATGATAGAAGTTCTCCGGATTGGGCTAACGCTAAGTTAATCTTCCTAAACTCTTCTCATGCTGCTGATGCTGGTCACTACTTCCAACAAGCTGCTGGACATATTGCTGATGCAAGAAAAAAAGGTGCAAAACTTGTAGTTATGGATCCTCGTATGTCTAACTCGGCTGGTATGGCTGATTTATGGATTGCTGCTTGGCCAGGTACTGAAGCTGCTATTTATTTATATCTTGTACAACGTATGCTTGCAGAAGATAAAGTAAATAAAGCATTTGTTAAAAAATGGTTTAACTGGGAAGTTATGATGGATAATAGAGATTATCTAGACTTCATGGTAAGCAAAGGCTATATCTCTAAAGCACCTAAAGGAAATGACTTTGATTCGTTCCTTGATATGCTAAAAGAATTATATGCTCCATATACACTTGACTATGCAGTTAAAGAGACTCATGTTCCAGGTTACAAACTAGAGCAACTATATGATATGGTTATCTGGGCTGATACTTCAATTTCATCATACTTCTGGCGTGCAGCTGCTGCAGGTAACCGTGGTGGTTGGACTTCAGGTCGTACAGGTTTCTTAATGCTAGGTATGCGTGGTGCTATCGGTCCTGAAGGTGGAACATTCTTCCATCACTGGCATGTTATTTCTGTTGGTGGTAAAGGTGGTTCTGCTACAGTTGGTCAAGGTAAACGTGGTTCTAACATTCCTAAGATTGATGTTTATAATGAATTATCATGGCCGCCAGAATGGCCTTTATCTACTTATGAGATGTCTTACCTTTTACCACATCTTCTTGCTGATAAAAAATGGCAACAGAAGTGGAGAGACAAAGGTCTAAAAGTAGCTGATAAATTAGCTGTTTGGATTCCTCGTATGTATAACCCAGTTTGGATTAATCCAGATGGTTTCAGATGGATTGAAACAATCAAAGATGAGTCAAAAATGGAACTTACATTTAACTTATCTCCAGTATGGTCTGAAACTAACTGGTATGTTGATTACATTCTACCTGTTGGTTTAGCTGGTGAGAGACATGATCAGCATTCAGAAGCTACAATGCCTGCAAGATGGACTTCTTTCCGTCAACCAGTTATGCGTGTTGCTTTAGAAAAAGCTGGATGGAAGCCTAATAATCCTAACCGTGCTACACTTGAAGCTCATATTAAATCTGGTCTTGGTGAAGTTTGGGAAGAGAATGAGTTCTGGTTTGACATGTGTGTTAACTATATTGATCCTAAGGGTGATGTATTCTTAGATGCTGCTAAAACTAAAACTATTAAATCTATGTGGGAATCTAAAAAGAACCCTGGTAAGCCTGTAACAATCGAAGAGTGGTATGATGCTGCATTTGGTGACAACTTACCAAATCTTAAGAAAACTGCTACATCTGATGACAGATATAAAAATGCTGAATATCCAGTTTATGAATACATGAGAGATCATGGTGCATGGATGGAAGAAAATCATATTTATTCTGCTCAGGAAAAAGAGATTAAAGATGATGGTAAAAACTACATCTCTCACGGACATAAATATGACAAAAAACACGTAAGTATTAACAAACGTACAGGTGTTATGACTGCTAAGTCTCATGGTAAGAAAAAACCTATCGGTATTGAAATCGATGGTGTAAAAATGGAAGGTTTCGCTACATTAGATAAGAAACTTGACTTCTTCTGTGAGTGGTTCGCTGATGATTGGAAATGGCCTGAGTATGCGGTGCCAATTTACCCAAGAAATGAAGAAGAGAAAAAAGAGATGGTTCATATTACATCACATGTAAATCACTCTTATATGACTGAAGAGAATTCTTATGCACTAAATACGGTTTTCCGTTTGCCATATAATATTCACACTCGTTCTGCTAACTCTAAGCATCTTATGGAGATTTCACAAAATCATGATCCAATTTGGATTGCGACTGGTGATGCTAAGAAACAAGGCTTCAAGCGTGGTGACGCAATTCGTGTAAGAATTACAGATAGTGTTACTGGTCTTGAGTCTGGTTACTTTGTAGCTATGGCTGTTCCAACGGAGGGTGTACTTCCAGGTACTCTTGCTTGTTCTCATCACGGTGGACGTTGGAAACTTGTAAATTCTGTAAGCGTACCAAATGGTGTTACAGATGGTAAAGTTGATTCTCAACCAATTACTAGAAATATGAACGATCCTAAATTTATGGCTCATTCTCCAGAGAATGTTGGTAAAGATGGAGCACAAATTAAGATTGAAGATTATGATGGAACTAGTGGTATGAATAGCTACGGTGTTCCAACTGCAGAACTTCAAATGGATGGTAAAGAAGGTAAAATGAAGTATACTCAAGGTATTAAACCTTTTGCTTCTGAGAGATTTGCTGATTACAATAAAGATAGCCAAAATATTTGGTGGGATGGTCTAAGTGGTTCATGGCAAAATGCTGTTGCTGCTGTACATCCAGATCCAATATCTGGTATGCATTGTTGGCATCAAAAAGTTATCTTAGAGCCTGCTCAAGCTGGTGATAAGATAGGTGATATCTATGTTAACTATGATAACAACTTTAAAATCTATGAAGGATGGAGAGATGATCTTACACGTGGTCTAGATGAGAATTCTACACTACGTCGTCCTGAGCATATTAAACGTCCATGGGTACCTTTATCTCATAAAGCATATAAAGTTAAAATTAAAAAATAACACTTTATATAACAACGCATTTATGCGTTGTTTCCCCTTTTATATACTTACATACCACATTTTTAACTTCAATAACCAACTACTTGTGTAGCCTACATCAGTAAAAACCATTTCCCTATTTTTATTATAAATAATTGTTGTTGGAAAAACTTCGATATTAAATTTAGAACTAAGAAGACCATCAATATCATTCACTACTTTAAAACTGATGTTATTCTCAAGTAAATATTTTTTTATCTCTTTATCTGTCCCTGACTTTACAGCAATTGTAATAACTTCATAATCTTTAGATACAGATTGTATATTATCTGCTTCTAATTTGCATATAGGGCACCATAGAGCCCATATATGTATCATTATTGGCTTATCTCGAGGTAAATGATAGGTTTTATTATTAATAGTTTGTAGAGTGTTTATATTGAGGTTTTGACTATTGAGGGAGGAGCTTTTATAGAAGCTTACGATATTTGAAAATATAAAAACAAATATGCTAAAAAAGATTATCTCCTTAACATATTTTTTTATATTATTCATGGATTATAGACTATGCCATTATTCCTTTGATCATAAAGAAAAGAACACCAGCAAGTGTTGCAGCAGCAGGTACAGTAATAACCCAAGCAGCTACAATCTTTTTAATAGCATCTCTTTTTACATATTGAACTTTCTGAGCTTTTTTTATACTTTTTTTAGTTGATTTAATAATACGTTTTTCATTAGCTATAAGTTTGTAGAGTTCTACTATTCTTGCATACTCTTCTTGAGATTTATCTGCTCTATTTTCTAGAGTTTTAAGTTCGGCATTATAAGCCTCTTTATTCTCTCTCTCATCTTGAATAATAAGCTTATCTTCTTCAATAGTATTTGTATCATCACTTATGTGTAACCATTCTCTTAAAAATCCTACACCAAATACACCACCAATAGCTATATGTGTAGAACTAACAGGAAGACCAAGCTGAGAAGCGATAATAACGGTAATAGATGCTGCCATAGCTATAGAGAAAGCTCTAATCTGATCTAACTCTGTAATTTCTGAACCAACAGTTCTAATTAGTTTTGGACCATATAAAGCAAGACCTAATGCAATTCCTAATGCTCCAACGCCCATTACCCATAATGGGATAGATGCTTTAGATGATATACCACCATTTACTACTGCATCATTAATTGCAGCTAATGGACCGATTGCATTTGCTACATCATTGGCACCATGTGCAAAACTTAGAAGCGCTGCTGCAAATATTAAAGGAATAGTGAATAGAGTATTAACTGATGCTTTTGAGTTTTCCAAAGTAGTAGTGTTCTTACTAATTTTTGCTTTTACAAAACTATATACAATAACTGCAACGATGAGACCAAATGTAAGAGCAGTTAATAGACTTGGTTTTTTCGTCATTTCTAACGATATAAGTGGAAGCATATTTAATGTCTCAACTATTTGTGGCCATATCTTTTTGAGACCTTTGAGAGTTAAGTAAGTAACAAATGCCATCGACATAATTGCAACAAAAATTGGAACATAAGTTTTTGCAGCTTTAACCTTGTCTTCTTTAAAGACTATAGACTTCTTAATTGAATAAAGGAATAGAGCAGCTATAACACCACCAAGAACGGGTGATATAACCCATGAAGCAGCAATTTTACCCATTGTTCCCCAATCTACTATACTAAATCCTGCGGCTGCAATACCAGCTCCCATAACACCACCAACAATTGAGTGTGTTGTAGATACTGGGGCTTTCATAGAAGTTGCAAAGTTAAGCCATAATGCTGCTGCAAGAAGTGCAGCCATCATAGCCCAAATAAATGGATCAGCATTACCACCAAAAGCTGAAATATCAATAATACCTTTTTTTATTGTTTTAACAACTTCACCACCAGCTATAAGAGCACCGCTGGCTTCAAAGACAGCCGCAATAATAATTGCAGTTGTCATTGTCATTGCTTTAGAACCAACAGCAGGTCCTACATTGTTAGCAACATCATTAGCACCAATATTCATCGCCATATAAGCACCAATAAGTGCTGCAACTGCTAAGAACATATTATTAGAAATTCCACCATTATTTAAAAAACTAAAAGTTAATACCCCTATCATAAAAAACAGCGCAAAACCTATTCTTGCAAAGTCAGTACCGCTTTTTTTTAAAGCTTCTTTTTCTAGTTTTTTTATAGTTTCAATTTCCATGTTATATCCTTATGTATTATTGTTTGATGTAAGCTTTTTTGATTAGTTGAGTTTCTAATGGTCTATCTCCGCCACGTCTTCCAGAAGTCACCACTTTATCAAGGCGATTAATTACACCCATAGATGAAGGTAAAACTTCACCAAATATAGTATGGTTCCCATTTAGCCAAGGTGTTTTCGCAGTCGTAATAAAAAATTGACTTCCATTTGTAAAAGGACCACGATTAGCCATTGCTAAAATACCAGGCCTATTAAAGGTTTTGTCTTTAAACTCATCTTTGAAATCTTTTTTCCATATACTATGTCCACCACGTCCAGTTCCAGTTGGGTCTCCACCTTGAATCATAAAACCCTGAATAATACGGTGAAATATTATTCCATCGTAATATCCATTCTTGATATGTGTTGTAAAGTTTTCAACAGCTAGGGGTGCAACATCAGGGAAAAGCTCTATTTCAATATTTCCTTGATTCGTTTCGAGTACAATTTGTGGGTTATTTTGTGCACTGAGTAGTACGCTACATGTAAGAATAAATGTAATTAATATTTTTTGCATAGATATCTCCAATATTTATATTGATATTGTACCTTGTTTAGATAAAAGAGTGTTTTAATATATGAAAATTATGAAAGTTTTTTTGAAGAAGTATTTGTCGCAGAGTATGCGACAAATGTAGTTAACTATTTACCAGCTGCAACGCGATCTTTAAGACCTTTACCAGCTTTGAACTTAGGAACCATTTTGTCCTGAGTTGTATAAGTTTTGTTAGTTCCAGGAACTTTACCACTTTTACCTTTTTGAAGGTTAGCAGAGAAACCACCGAAACCTACTAAAGAAACATCTTCTTTTTTTACTAATGCAGTTGTAACTGCTTCTGTAAATGCTTTGATAGCTGCTTCAGCTTCAACTTTAGTTTTGTAACTACCGCTTGCTTGTACTAGTTCAACGAATTGAGCTTTATTCATAAATCTACCCTTGAGTTCATAAAGATTTTTCCGAAACTACTTATAAATATAACAGGAAGTCATATAATCAAATAGTTCAGCTAAAGACACTTTATAGTTTATTTGCTTAAAGATTTCTTCTTTTTAGAGATATTTGCCATAAATTGTGATGTTTTAGCCTTTTTGAGACCGAATTTGGCATGTTTAAGCAATTTTGAAACAACGGTGCTTATCTCACTAGCTATAATAAAAGAGGATAATTCTTTTATTTTTTTATATCTACTATGATTCGATTGTATAGATAAAAATACATCATCTAAGCCATCTCTTTCTTGTTTTGTTAATGTGCTCATCCACTTAATCCTTAAGTTTATTGATTTTTCGTACAGCTCTAATAATCTCATCATCATCTAATCTTCCCAACATTTTTATAACTGTAGAAGCTGCTTGTGGTTTAGCACGTCCTAGCTTCCAGTCCTGATATGTTCGCATTGACATTCCTAATGAAGCAGCCATATCTTTGAGAGATATTTTTTTTCCATTGTTTTGTGATTCAAGCGAATTGTGAAGAATATTAAATAGATCATTAATTTGCATGCAGGTATTATACGGATTATATACTTAAATATACATTTATGTTTAACTAATACACATCTAATATTATATTATATATCTTTTTTATATGTTTATATAGTATTTAATTTATATTATACACGGAAAACCGTATTATATCTATAAAAAAATATAGGTGTAGATTCCGCTTAATTAAAAAATATTTTTGATTTTATTTTGTGTTTAGTTCGTTAAAAAGGGGTTATTCGTCTATTTTTATTTTTGCGTTTGTAGGTTGAAGTAGGATATATCCATCTGACTCTTCAAGATAGAACTCTTTGTATTTTCTAGCATCAGTTTTGTAAGTTATTTCTTCATCACTACTCAGGACAAAACTTATACTATTTACGCCAGTAAGAGGCTCCTCTATGAGTATTTTAGCAGTTTTAGCACACTCTTTAATCTCTTTTTGTTGGTTCTTAATATCTGTTATTTTATCTTTTATGATAGAAACCTGATCTGGTGAGTGTTTTAGTGCGCCTTCTAGTTCATACTTTAACTCTTCAACCTCTTTTTCAAAAAATCTATTTTTACTAACAATGGTAGGTATATCTTTATATGTGATTTTGAACTTATTGTCTTCACCTGTGACTAACTTTACAGTTATTGACTTTGATGCATATATTTTAACATTACTTTTTAGTGTCTTTATTGTAATGTTTTCTGCATAAATAGAACCACCCATAGCTGTTTCTATATTAGCATCAGTGGCATGTATCTCTCCACCTTCTAGCAGCTTAACATTTGCAGTTTGGCACCTTAGCGTACCTTTATGCCTATTTATAGTTGCTACCCTCGCTTCTTGCTTAGAGTTTTGGTGTGTCGCCCCATCTATAGTTAAAGTTGTTGCTTCTACTAAAGTTTTAGCCCCAATATGACCAGTTATATGTACAGTTTCAGATCTAAGCTCTACACCTTCACCTACACTATCAACTGATGTGTCATTTTGTGCCACTATTACTTCTATATTATTATCTTCTTCTTTTGCTAGTTGATCTTGAACACTTGATAACTGTTGCATCTTGATTCTATTATCTACATAAAATTTATTATCATCAAAATGTACAAAACCTTTGATTTTACTTCTATAAAGTTTGTTCTCTGGAGTCTCTTTTATCTCTATAGTATTGTGATCAATGATATCTTGGTCAATATCATCTTTATTACTGGTGTTGTCATGAGTAATTATTTGACCAAATGAACTTAAGCCATTCTTTCCAAAAACAGGCTTTATATATTCTATTAGAGTCTCTTTAGGGGATACTTCTATAATCTGATGAGAATTTTCTTTTTTTAAATAGTGTTTTATTATTTTACTGCTAACAGTTACCTCTGGTTCTAGGCCATCAAATAAAGGTATTTTAATCTTTTTAACAAATTTTCCCTGATATAAGTACTTAACAAACGCTTTTAGCTTAGTTTTCATATTTGTATCAAATATTTTAATTAGTATTTTGTTATAGGCTTTAATGTTGTTTAGCTCTTTTAGTAAAAGAAGATACATCTCTTTAGCTTGGTATTTTTTATAGGGGATTATTGAACTCGGATCAAGAATAATACTTGGTAAGGCATTTCCAGGTGAAAAATCTATTTTATATTTTAAGTCTATAATTCTTTTTGTATTTTTCTTAACTGTAATTACATAGGTCTGTCTAAACTCTGCATGCTCATTGATAAGTTTATCAAAGTTATTGTAGTAATCGTGAAAGTCTTCATTATATAGTATGTAGTCGTCATCCGCAACAGACTTAACATAAGTATCAATAGAATTTATATTAAAACTATACTCAGATGTTTTTAAAATATGTTCAGAAGCAAACTTGGAAACACTGTTAGCAATATTTCTTGTTTTAACTTTTTTACTAGCCAAGTAAATCCCTGTAGTCATATTTTGAAATATTTAGTAGAATTTTTCCATTTTGTAAAGATATTCTAGTATCTGTATCATAGATATCAAGAAACCTGTTTTTTATAATTTTTCTTTTTGATGATTTTATACCTAAAGATTTAAGATACTCTTTAAGCTCTATCATTTCATCTTGTTTTTCTATTGACTCTATTTCATGTATGGTTTGATTTTCACTTTCTAGACGCATTTTTGAATTAACAAGTTCTAGAATGTTTTTTAATTGAGCATCTTTTGTAGTATAAAGCTCTTCTATCTTATCTCTTTCATCACGAAGCATCTGTTCTTTATCATCTATAAGTTTGTCAATTTTCATCTCAAGTTGCATAACTTTCTCTTTAAGAGCAGTGTTTTCCCTTTGGTAAAGAGAGATAACAGTCGCAACTGTAGTCTTTGGTTTAGCAGGTACAGTAAAATGTTTTTCTTGATTTTGTTTATGAATAGAGTTTTTTGTGACTATGATAAATGTTTCACCATTTTCAATAATATAATTTATTTTTTTAGATTTAAGCTTTGAATTTAGCATCTCTTTTGACATTTTAAACTCTTTGCAGTACTCATCTAGTGTAAATCTCATATATTATCTTTTCTACTTTTTTAGTATTTTATCATAAAAAGTTTTTAAAAAAGTTGTTTTAAATAAATCCTATAATATAATTTCATTAAATATAAATGATAGTAGGGATTTAAATGGGAATTTTAGATATTGTAAAGCCAGGTGTTCTTTTTGGTGAAGATGTACAAAAAGTTTATCAGCACGCTAAAGATACGGGATTCGCTATTCCTGCTGTTAATGTAGTTGGAACTGATTCTGTAAATGCGATTTTAGAATCAGCTGCAAAAGTTAACTCTCCAGTAATTATTCAATTTAGTAATGGTGGTGCTAATTACTATGCTGGAAAAGGACTTAGTAATGAAAACGAACAGGCTGCAATACTAGGAGCAGTTTCTGGTGCGATACACGTACACATGATGGCTGAAGCTTATGGCGTAGCTGTTATTTTACATACTGACCATGCTGCTAGAAAACTACTTCCGTGGATAGATGCACTTTTAAATGCAAGTGAAGACTACTTCAAAACTCAAGGTAAACCACTTTACTCATCCCACATGCTTGACCTTTCAGAAGAACCATTAGAAGAAAATATTTCTACATGTAAGGCTTACTTTGAGAGAATGAACAAGATAGGTATGAGTATAGAGATAGAGCTTGGTTGTACAGGTGGAGAAGAAGATGGTGTAGATAACACTGATATGGATAACTCACTTCTATATACTCAACCAGAAGACGTTGCATATGCATATGAAGAGTTAAGTCAAATTTCTCCTCACTTTACAGTAGCAGCTTCATTTGGAAATGTTCACGGTGTCTATAAGCCTGGTAACGTTTCTCTAACTCCAAAGATTCTAGATAACTCTCAAAAGTATATTCAAGAGAAATTTAACACTGGCGAAAAACCTGTAAACTTTGTTTTTCATGGTGGCTCAGGTTCACTTCCTTCTGAAATAGAAGAAGCTATCGGTTACGGTGTTATCAAGATGAATATAGATACTGATACTCAGTGGGCAACTTGGATAGGTGTTAAAGACTACTATGAAAAGAACAAAGATTACCTTCAAGGTCAAATCGGAAATCCAGATGGTGAAGATAAACCAAACAAAAAATACTACGATCCAAGAAAATGGCTAAGAGATGGTCAAAAAACTCTTATTGCTCGTGTTGAAGAAGCATACGCTGACCTTAATGGAAAAGATAGAAACTAAACTATTTTAAATCTTGGTATATATCCATAATGCTTGAAGTATATGGGTTTTCCAAGTAGTAAGAGTTAAGAAGTTGATTTAATCGATTTTGATTAAATCTCCAGTAGTGCTCCTTGTCAAAGTCATCATTATTTTTAATCTCTTCAAATAACTCTTTTTCAGACAAATTTCCATCACTATTTTTTATTACATGTAGAATGAGCTTCATTAGCTCTTTTTGAGAGTTTTTTGTTCTATCATCATCGATTAATTCTTTATTTGGCAAAAAAACATAAATCTTCCATATGCTTATAAACAAGAGTATTAAAAAGAAAAACATCATGAGTGTTGAAGTACTAAATTCCATATATTAAACCTAAAAAGTATATTGATTCGATTATATCAAAATAGTTTTGATAAAATTACGCACTAGGAAAAATAATGAATGATAAAGTATTTGCTAAACCGATAAAAAAACAGTTTGAATTTGATGAAGAAGTAGCAGCAGTTTTTGATGATATGCTCTCACGTAGTGTTCCTTTTTATAAAGAGTCTCAAAATATTACAGAGTTTTTTGCACTTAAGTCTCTAAATGATGGTGGTCTACTTTATGACTTAGGTTCATCAACTGCATCTCTTCTAATAAATATTTCAAAAAAACTTACATGCGAAGCTACTTTAGTTGGTCTTGATAACTCAGAAGCTATGTTAGAACAAGCTAGAAAAAAGTGTGTAGCACTAGGTGCTTCAAACGTAGAACTTGAAAATGCTGATATTTTAGAATACAAATATAAAGAGGCGGATGTTTTTGTGAGTAACTATACTCTTCAGTTTATCCGTCCACTTGTTCGTGAAGAACTTGTAAAAAAGATAGCAAGTTCACTTAAAAAAGAGGGTGTGTTTATATTTAGCGAAAAAGTAATAAGTCATCACTCGAAACTAAACAAAGATTTGATTGAATGTTATTATGACTTTAAAAAAGATAATGGTTATTCAGAGTTTGAGATAAGTCAAAAAAGAGAAGCTTTAGAGAATGTTTTAGTTCCGTATAGTGAAGAAGAAAATATTAAGATGGCTAAGAATTGTGGATTTCGTCATTGTGAAGTGGTTTTCCGCTGGGCAAACTTCGCAACTTTTATTGCTATTAAGTAACTTCTGCAGAAGTAGTAGTGGCTCTACTCTTGAGCTTTCGTAAACATTTTTTTACAAAAAATATTCCGTACGCTCAAAGCCACTACCAAACATTACCTCGAGGTTTTTTCTCTTCTTCACCAACAACATAGTCAATAACTTCTTCGGCTTTTTCACCCATCTCTTTATAAGTGATGATATCATCTTTGCCACACTCTTTGTGGTAGTAACCTTGCATATCGTAGTACTCATCGCAGTCGCTATAGTATTTGGCAGATATTCCATGTTTGTTTACACAGCCTGATAGTATAAATAGTGCTGAGATAATTGTTAAGTATTTAATCATATTGTTAAAAAGCAAATTCTAATCCACATTTGTATTTATACTTTAAAGCTTTTTGTAGTTTTACAGTACTCAGTTAAAAAACACTTATCACATTCTGGATTTTTAGCCTTACAAATATAGCGACCAAAAAGAACCATACCTTGGTGAAGTGCATGAAGATTGTTTTTAAACTTCTTTACAAGTGTAGCTTCTGTCTTTAGTGCAGTTTTATCATCACTAAGACCTAAACGATGTGAAACTCTAAATACATGAGTATCAACAGCCATCAAGTTTGCTCCCGTATATTCTATCATCACAACATTGGCTGTTTTTTGTCCAACACCACCTAGAGTCATTAAGTCTTTTTCATTCATAGGAATTTCGCCATCATATACTTCTACAACTCTTTGTGCCATAGCTAGGATGTTTTTTGCCTTGTTATTAAAAAATGAACAGCTGTTAATTAGCTCTTTTATATCATCTATTTCAGCCTCTGCTAAAGTTTTTGGATCAGGATACTTTTCAAAGAGAGCAGGGGTGATAACGTTTACTCTTTTGTCAGTACATTGAGCTGAGAGAGCAACTGCAACTACTAACTCATAAGCATTTTTATAATCAAGTTCAGTTACGGCATCACTATATCTCTCAATAAAGAGTTGATGAATTTCTTGTATTTCTTTTCTTGTTGCTTTTTTCATAGGAAGAATTATATACAAAAATAGAGTCTGTTTAATAATCATTAGTATTAAAGAACTAAAATTTTTCAACTAAATAAGGAAAACTAAATGAAAATAGCAACTAAATTAGCACTATCATTAGCGCTTGTATCTACAATAGCTTCATCAAACACACTTGTAACAGTAAATGGTGTGTCAATAACACAACAAGATGTTGAAAGAGAGTTAATGCAAGCTACTCAAGGTAGATTTAACCAAGTTCCACCTGAAAAACAAGCAGAGTTCAGAAAACAAGTACTTGAGCAGTTAGTTGCTAAAGAACTAGTATATAGCGATGCTAAAAAAAGTGGTGTACTAAATTCAAAAGTATTTAAAGATAGATATGAAGAAGTAGTAAGTACTGTTAAAAAAGATATAGCTATTCAGGTTTGGCAAAAAAGAGAAGTAGATAAAATTGCTGTTTCAAACAAAGATATGAAAAATTATTACGATAAGAACAAGGAAGAGTTTAACGAGAAAGAGTCTGCTCACGCTCGTCATATTTTAGTAAAAACTGAAGCAGAAGCAAGATCAATCGCTAAAAAGTTCAACGGGCTAACTGGTACTAAACTAAAAGATAAGTTTGTTGAACTAGCTAAGAGCAAGTCAACTGGTCCATCAGCTCCAAAGGGTGGTGACTTAGGTTTCTTCGCAAAAGGTCAAATGGTACCAGAGTTCTCTAAAGAAGCTTTTAGTATGAAAGTTGGAACTGTATCAGCACCTGTAAAGACACAGTTTGGTTTTCACTTAATATATTTAGAAGAAAGAAAAGCTAAAAAATCAAAAGCTTTTGCAGATGTAAAATCTCTTATCGAGAGACGTCTTAAAATGGAAAAAGCAAAAACTGTTATGATTGACAAAATGAAAGAACTAGAGAAAAAAGCTACAATCAAATAAATTATGACACCTATCTCTAAAGTAACTTTAGATGGTAGAACCTTCTACATAAAGCGAGATGATTTATACTCTAAATATCTCGCTGGTAACAAATACAGAAAACTTCACTCACTTTTACAAACTCCGTCTGATACATTAAACAAAGTTATCTCTTATGGTGGGACTCAATCTAATGCGATGTTATCTTTAGCATCTATATGTCATGAGAAAGGTTGGGAGTTTATTTACTATACCAAAGAGTTAAGCCAGAAACTTAAAGAAGATAGTAACGGAAACTTTTTTTATGCAAAAGGTTTAGGTCTACAACACAAAGAGATACAAAATGATTTCTATAAAAATTTCATATCTTCACTTGATTTACATGTAGATGATAAAACGAAGATAGTTCATCAAGGTGGAGCCGATGAAGATGCTAGAGCAGGACTCAAAGTTTTAGCACAAGAAATAAGAGAAGAAAACTTAGGTTGTAAGTCTATAGCAACACCTTCAGGTACTGGGACTACTGCACTTTTTTTAGCTATTGAACTTCCAGAGTATACTGTTTACACAACACCATGTGTTGGAGATGTGGAGTATTTAAAAGAACAAATGAGTGCCTTGTCAGTAATCCCAGATAACTTAATTATATTAGAGCCAAAGAAAAAATATCATTTTGCTAAACCATATTCAGAGTTTTTAAATATGTACAAAAAACTTCTACATGTAGGAATAGAGTTTGATTTACTTTATGCACCAAGCATGTGGGAGTGTTTATTAGAGCAGACTGATGAAGAAGTAATATATGTTCATAGTGGCGGAATTACAGGGAATAAGTCTATGCTCAAAAGGTATGAAAACAAAAGGATTACTTAAGCAGACTAAGATAACTTGACAATAGTACACTCAACTAGGTATAATATTAGTACAAATAAATTTAAGGAAAATATTATGACACCGAACATTTTTGAAAAATTAACTAATAATATGACAGAAGCAATTGAGTCAGCTATATCTTTAGCTCTTCACAATAAAAACCAAGAAGTAGAGTCAATACACTTCTTATGGGCACTACTTACAAATTCTAACTCTGTACTCAATCAGATGTTTAACAAAATGAATATTGATAAGATAGCTATAGAATTGGATGTAAAAAGTCTTAGTGAGAAACTTCCAAAATCTTCAACTGTAACAAAAGAGAGTATAAGACTTTCTAAAAACTTTGTTCAAACACTTGAGAATGGTGCTGGACTTATGACAAAGAACGGCGATTCGTTCTTAGCAGTTGATACTTATATATTAGCAAATTTAAAAAATGAACCATATTCTAATATACTAAAAAAATATATTGATATGTCAGAGTTGGTTAAAAATATAGAAGCTTCACGTGGTGGTGCTAAAATAGATTCTCAAAGTTCAGATGAGACACTAGAATCACTAGATAAATTTGGGATTGATTTAACACTTCAAGCTCACGAGGGTAACCTGTCTCCAGTTATAGGTCGTGATGAAGAGATAACGCGTATGATGCAGATACTTATCCGTAAAACTAAAAACAATCCTATGCTACTAGGTGAACCAGGAGTTGGTAAAACAGCTTTAGTTGAAGGATTAGCACAAAGAATCAGTGATGGTAACGTACCAACATCTTTACAAAACAAAAAAGTAATAGCACTAGATATGAGTGCATTAATAGCTGGTGCAAAATATAGAGGAGAGTTTGAAGATAGGCTCAAAGCTGTAATTGATGAAGTAAAGCAGAGTGGAAATATAATTCTTTTTATTGATGAGATTCATACAATTGTAGGTGCTGGTGCATCAGAAGGTAGTATGGATGCAGCAAATATACTTAAACCAGCGCTTGCACGTGGTGAGTTGAACACTATAGGTGCTACAACTTTAAAAGAGTATAGAAAGTATTTTGAAAAAGATGCAGCTCTTCAAAGAAGATTTTTACCTATTAATCTTGATGAGCCAACAGTAAACCAGTCGTTGCAGATTCTTCGTGGAATTAAAGAGCGTTTGGAGACTCATCATAATGTAACTATAACAGATAGTGCATTAGTAGCTGCGGCAAGACTAAGTGACCGTTATATTGCAGACAGGTTTCTGCCAGATAAAGCTATAGATCTTATAGATGAAGCAGCAGCTGAACTTAAGATGCAGATAGAGTCTGAACCAAATGTACTTAGTCATGCAAAAAGAATGAGTTCAGAGTTACATGTAGAAAAAGAAGCACTTAAGATGGAAGTAACACCTTCTAATGAAAAGAGACTAAAAGAGATAGATAAAGAGCTTGCAGATACAGAAGAAAAAGTTAGAAGTTTGGAGACACAGTTTGCAAGTGAAAAAGAAGTTTTTGAAAAAATATCTAGTATCAAAAATGATATCGAAGCTAAAAGAAGAGAAGCAACAACAGCAAAGAATGCATCTGATTTT
Source organism: Sulfurimonas sp. (assembly GCA_028044295.1). Classification (GTDB taxonomy): domain Bacteria; phylum Campylobacterota; class Campylobacteria; order Campylobacterales; family Sulfurimonadaceae; genus Sulfurimonas. The sequence goes on along the minus strand of JAOFSE010000008.1, from coordinate 41,229 downwards.
AATCGTGCAGCTGAAATAGAGTATGGAGAAGTACCCGCACTACTTGAAGAAGAAAAAACCATAAATGAAAACTGGGAAAAACTTCAAGATCATGGGACACTACTAAAAAATAGTGTTGATGAAGAGTCTATAGCTTCGATAATATCAAGATGGACAAATATTCCAGTTACTAAAATGCTTCAAGAGGATAGAGAAAAAGTTCTACATGTAGAAGAAGTACTCAATGAAGATGTAATTGGTCAAAGTAAGGCTACACATGCAGTAGCTCGTGCTATTAAACGTAACAAAGCGGGTCTCTCTGATGGTAATTCACCAATCGGTAGCTTTTTGTTTTTAGGACCAACGGGTGTAGGTAAAACACAAACGGCTAAAACACTTGCAAAATTTCTTTTTGATTCTGAAGATGCAATGATAAGAATAGATATGAGTGAGTATATGGAAAAACACTCAGTATCTCGTTTAGTTGGTGCGGCACCTGGATATGTTGGATATGAAGAAGGTGGACAACTTACTGAAGCAGTAAGAAGAAAACCATACAGTGTTATACTCTTTGATGAGGTGGAAAAAGCTCATCCAGATGTTTTTAACATGTTACTTCAAGTTTTAGATGATGGTAGGTTAACTGATAACAAAGGTGTGACAGTTGACTTTACTAACACAATTATTATCTTAACGTCAAACTTAAAAGAGGGTGATATAAAGACAGCGTTTAAACCTGAATTTATAAATAGACTTGATGATATTGTTATATTTAATTCTCTTGGTCGTGAACAGATAGTAGATATTGTAGATATTTTCTTTAGAGACATTGCTAAAAAAGTTGAACAAAGAGACATTACACTATCTCTAAGCGATGAAGCGAAAGCTTATATAGCTGAGGCAGGGTTTGATGAACTTTATGGTGCTAGACCACTTAAACGTGCTCTGTATGAGATAGTTGAAGACAAGTTAGCTGACTTAATTTTAGAAGGTAGTGTAGTTGAAGGTTCAAATGTTGACTTTACAGTTGATAACGAAGAGATAGTTGTAAAAGTATCGTAAATAAAAAATAGATATAATTTTGTTATGAAATACATTTTAAGCTTTTTACTTTTTTCACTAACACTCTTTGCATGTACAGGTGATTGTATGACCTGTCATCCAAACTTAGTACCAACAATAAATGAAGACCTAAGACATAAGCCAATGCTGACATGTATAAATTGTCACTCTACTGAGCCAAATAAGATGGCGGAGTGTGGAGCTGACTGTTTTGCTTGTCATCCTATGTCTAAAATTAACAAGCCAAATATACGAGAACATGATGTTATACAAGCTTGCAGGGATTGTCACGTTGGGGTTAAAGAGAAACTATTTGACATATCTAAGTCTTTTAACCAGTCTCATACTCAACCGCTAAAAGATTTTTTGATTAAATAAGATAGAGATTAACCACTACTTAAGTAAATATTATGTATTATTTCGAACTTAATTTTAAAGAAGGATATGTCTATGAAAAGAACATACCAGCCTCACAGTACACCGAGAAAAAGAACTCACGGTTTCAGAGCAAGAATGGCAACTAAGAACGGTCGTAGAGTACTTAACCGTCGTAGAGCTAAAGGTCGTAAAAGATTGTCAGTTTAGACAACTTTTACACGCTGAAACAACATCGTGAGTTTCAGTATGTATACAAAAAAGCTAAAGATGCTCACTCAAGCAGTGTAGTACTCTTTTTTCTTCCCTCACAAAACACTCACAAAGTCGGATTTACTGCTACCAAAAAAACAGGTAATGCTGTAAAAAGAAATAGAGCAAAACGTAGAATGCGTGCACTTTTTCGTGAAAACTCATCATTACTTAAAGATGGTACATATATATTTGTAGCAAAAGTAGCAATTCATGAGACAAGTTATGAAACTTTGAAAAAAGATTTCACTAAAGTTCTAAACCGTACTAAAGCGATAAAAACAGAAAATGATTAGACAATTTCTTTTAAAGATTTTATGGGTATATCAAAAGTTTTTTACACTAATTGGTTTTGGAAGTTGTCGATATTACCCATCATGTTCCGAATATGCACGAATTCATTTTGAAAATAATTCACTTTCAAGTGCTTTTTACCACACTTTCATTAGAATACTACGTTGTAATCAATTATTTGACGGTGGCATAGAGTATCCACTCCTTGACAAACTGTCGTGTAAACCCACAAAATTAGGGGTAGATTCTATAAAATATTGGTTGGTTCCAAATAAAAAAAACCGTTTTCATATTATAAAAAATTTTTCATATAAAGGGTGACCGTGTTAGAAAAAATGACACCAAATCAAAGACTAATGATAGCGATGCTTCTTTCAGTCGTATTTTTCGTAGCTTATACAGCTATTTTTCCTCCAGTAGAACCAGAGTTAGCAGACGCTACACAAGAGACTTCTCAAAATGTAGAATTAAAACAGAGTACTAGTAATACAGTTACTCCAGCAGTAGAGAGTGTAGTTGGTCATGAAATTTCAAGTAATGAAAAAATTCAGTCAAATGATTTAAGTACACTTGTTACTGTAACAAATAGCAATTTTATAGTTAAAGTAGACACACTAGGTAGAATATCTTCAAAAGAGTTACTTCAAGAAAAGTATAATGATCAAGATGATCATCATGCACAACTTATTCCATCAACTGGAACTAAACCACTTTTTATTAGATTTTTAGATGTAAACTTAAATAAAGAAGCTGTTGCAACTGCTTATAGCTCTGACATTTCAGATTTAGATGTAGGAACTCAAGCAAAAACAGTTACACTTACTCAAGAATTATCAACGGTAACAGTTACAAAAAAGATAACTTTTTATGCAGATGGGCACTATGAAGCTAATATATCTCTATCTAACGATAAAAGATATTTTGTTTATCTAGGTCAAAGACCACAAATCACAGAACAGATGATGACTGTTTCTGGTGCTATGGTTTATACTGATGATGAACTTGTAACAATTGTAGAAGATGGTGACGCTGAGGGTAGAAAAACTTTTAGTGGTGTAGAACTTATTTCTGCATTTGACCAGTACTCTGCATCTATCATGTATGGTTTTTCAAAAGATACTAACATCATTATTGAAAGAGATAGAGATGATAATCCTATAGTATATTTTGAAGCAATGCCAAATATGAACTTTGGTGGATATATAGGTCAAAAGAACTACAATACACTTCATAATATAAAACCAGTTCTTACAAATGCTATTGAGTATGGTTGGTTTACATTTGCTTCAAAACCACTATTTCAACTTCTTTCATGGTTACATGGAATCTTTGGTAACTGGGGTTGGTCAATTATTGCACTGACAATCTTAATCAGAGTAGTGCTTTACCCTCTTACTTACAAGGGTATGGTGTCTATGCAAAAGATTAAAGAGATAGCACCTAAGGTTAAAGCTGTTCAAGCAAAACACAAGGGTGACCCTCAACGTGCAAATGCAGCTGTAATGGAACTTTATAAAAAACATGGTGCTAATCCACTAGGTGGTTGTCTGCCAATGCTACTTCAAATTCCAGTATTCTTTGCAATTTACCGTGTACTTTTAAATGCTGTTGAGCTTCAAGGAGCTGAATTTGCTTTATGGATTAACGATCTTTCTCGTATGGATGGAACTTACATTTTACCTATTTTAATGGGTGCTTCAATGTACTACCAGCAAAAACTTACTCCAAGTAATTTTACTGACCCTATGCAAGAAAAAGTATTCAAGTTTTTACCTGTTATTTTTACTTTCTTCTTCTTGACTTTCCCTTCAGGTCTAGTGCTTTACTGGTTCGTAAATAACTTGTTCTCAATAGCGCAACAATTTGTTGTAAACCAGCAGTTTAAAAATGCAAAAGATGCAAAAATAGCTATAGAAAAAAATTCTGGAAAGAACAATGATTAAGATAGAGTCTATAACTTTAGAAGAGGCATATCAAGATGCAGCTTCAAAGTTAGAATGCTCGGTTACTCAGTTGAATATAGAAGTGATTCAGTCTCCTAGTAAAGGTTTCTTAGGTCTTTTTAAAAAGAGTGCTATCATAGTAGCTACAAAAAGTGTTACTACTACAACTACTACTACTTCAATTACTCAAGAGACAAAAGAAAAACCAAAAGCTCAAGAGATAAAAAAAGATACTTCTAAACCTAAAAAAAGACAAAAAAAAGCACCTGAAAAACCTAAAGCAAATATACTTAACGATACTATTATGCCGCAATCTTTTGTAAGTACTCAAGATGATGATGACGATTATAATATGGATGATATTAATTTCACAGCAGATTATGAAGATGAGACTGATGAGGATAATTCAGAAGAACTACAAAGTGTTAAAGAGATAGCTTCTACAGTACAAAACGATATAAATAAACTTTTTGATTTTACATGTTTTGATATAGAAAAAATAGAAGTAAGTGTTTATGATGAGAATACACTTTTAATTGAGTTTAAAGGTGAAGATGCAGCATTATTAATCGGTAAAGAGGGTTATAGATATAAAGCTCTTTCATATATGATTTTTAACTGGATTAATACAAAATACCAACTTCAACTTCGTCTTGAAATTGCAGAGTTCTTGAAAAACCAAGAAGAGTCAGTTGGAAGATACTTAGTTGGTGTTTGTGAAAGTATTGATAGAGATGGAAAAGCACAAACAAAAATTTTAGATGGTGTTTTAGTACAAATCGCACTAAAAGAACTCCGTGATAAATATCCAAATAAGTATGTAGCAATTCGTTCTACTCGTGATGGTTTAAAATTTATCATTATTAACGACTACCACTCGAACTAAAGATGAATCCCTCTGATACTATAAGTGCCATTGCAACTGCTAATGGCATTGGTTCTATAGCTATTATTCGTATCAGTGGTGATAAAGCTTTAGATATTGCTAAAAAACTCTCTAAAAAAGAAGAGTTTACAACTAGATACGCACATCTTTCAAACATATATAACTCAAGTAATGAACTAATTGATGAATCTATCATTATATATTTTAAAGCACCTTTTTCTTTTACAGCTGAAGATGTTGTTGAAATTCAATGTCATGGTGGTTTTATAGTAGCTCAATCTATTTTAAAAGCAACACTAGACTTTGGTGCTAGACTCGCAGAGGCTGGAGAGTTTTCAAAGCGTGCATTTTTTAATGGAAGAATTGATTTGAGTGAAGCAGAAGCTATAGCTCAACTCATAGAAGCAAAAAGTGAAGACGCAGCTAAAATACTAGCTACTCAAATGAAAGGTTCTCTGAAAGAATACATTGAAAATATTCGTGATGAGATTATTCATATACTTGCGTATTCTGAAGTTAGTATTGATTATGCAGAAGAAGATTTACCAGAGGATTTAGTAGCTCAAATAGAAGCTAAATTAGAGGAGTTAACTACTTCCCTTAACTCAACTCTAAAAGCGAGTAAAGCAAGAGAAGGTCTTATGCAAGGCTTTAAAGTGGCAATAGTTGGTAAGCCAAATGTTGGAAAAAGTTCACTACTGAACTCACTATTGAATTATAATCGTGCAATTGTAAGCGATATAGCTGGGACTACTAGAGATACTATTGAAGAACAAGTGAAAATTGGTACTCATTTAATTCGTATAGTAGATACAGCTGGGATTAGAGTTGCAAGTGATGAGATAGAGCGTATCGGAATTGAGCGTTCGCTTGAAGCTATAGAAGCTAGCGATATCGTTGTTGCTCTGTTTGATGGTTCACGTGACTCTGATGAGGAAGATGAAAAAATCATAAACCTTATAAAAGAAAATACTCAAGATAAACAAGTTTTACATGTAAAGAATAAAATAGATTTAGAATCAAAGTTTTCGCATGTAGATATTAATTTTGATATGCAGATAAACTCAAAAGAGAATGTAGATGAACTAATTGATTCCTTAGAGAATATAATGGACAGAAGTAATTCATCTGATGAAATGATGTTAATATCTCAAAGACAGATACAGGCAGTTGAATCTACCTTACAAAATATTAAAGATGCATTTTTCCCACTTCAAGATCAAGAACTTGAAATATTTTCTTTTCATCTAAATGAAGCTGTAAAAGATATGGCAAGCATTACTAGACCATTTGAGAATGATGAGATGCTAGATAAGATGTTTGGCTCTTTTTGTTTAGGAAAATAGTTGACTAAGTATATAGCTATTGATTTAGGTTTAAAAAGAATAGGTCTTGCATATTCAGCTCATAAAGACATTGTAACTCCACTACCATCAATCATACGTAAAAACCGTAATCAAGCCTCTGATGAAGTTAAAAAAGCTATTAAAGAGTGGGAAATTGATGCTGTTGTTATCGGTATTCCTCTTGGTGGTAGTAGTGAAGATGAAATGCGTAGGCGTATAGAACATTTTATGAATCTAGTCTCGTTTGATGGGGATGTCTTTTACCAAGATGAGGCTGGTAGTTCTAAAGAGGCAGAAGCTATGATAAAGGGTGAAATGAAACATCTTCGTGATGGAAGAATCGATTCTATCTCTGCTATGATTATTTTACAAAGATTTCTGAGGACTATAAAACCTCAAAAAAGCTAGCAGCGAAAGCTTCATCATCTTCTAGATTACCTTCTGCGAAGTCAGAATCATTTTGCACCATATTCAGAACTTTCTTCTTACAAAAGTCAAATAAAAGATTTTTTGCTTCTTCTTGGTTAGTGATAGTGCCATCATCAGACTTTTCTTTTAGTACTTTTGTAAGCTCTACATAGGTTATATCAAATATATTTGCATGCCAATTTATATCTTCTAACTCCTTGTCATCAAACGATGTTGTATCATTAGAGCCAACTAGTTCATCATAAAGATTTAGTTTTTCCATAGTTAATTCCTTAAATTTACTGACATTATAAAAGTTTTTGCTTTATTTTAGTATAATGCCGAAAATTATTTAAGTACTTAAACTTAAAATCATCAAGGAAACACAATGGCATTAAATGTTTATTATGACAAAGATACAAATTTAGATCTAATCAAGAGCAAAAAAGTTGCAATGATTGGTTTTGGTTCTCAAGGTCACGCTCACGCAGAAAACCTAAGAGATAGTGGTGTTGAAGTATGTGTAGGTCTTCGTAAAAATGGTTCTTCATGGGCTAAAGCTGAAGCTAAAAACTTTGAAGTTCTTACAGTTGCAGAAGCTACTGCTTGTTCTGATGTAATCATGATTCTTCTTCCAGATGAAAATCAAGCTGAGATTTATGAAAATGAAATCGCTCCTAACTTAAAAGATGGTGCTACTATCGCTTTTGGTCACGGTTTTAACATTCACTATGGTCGTGTTAACCCTGCTGCTAACATCAATGTTACTATGATTGCTCCAAAAGCTCCAGGTCATACTGTTCGTTCTGAATTTGTTCGTGGTGGTGGTATTCCAGATCTTATCGCTGTTGGTCAAAATCCTTCAGGTACTACTAAAGAGTTAGCTCTTTCTTATGCATCTGCTATTGGTGGTGGTCGTACTGCTATTATTGAAACAACTTTCAAAGATGAAACAGAAACTGACCTTTTCGGAGAGCAAGCTGTTCTTTGTGGTGGTGCTGCTTCTCTAGTTCAAGCTGGATTTGAAACATTAACTGAAGCTGGTTACGCTCCAGAACTTGCATACTTTGAGTGTCTTCACGAACTTAAACTAATCGTTGACTTAATGTTTGAGGGTGGTATCGCTGATATGAGATACTCTATCTCTAACACTGCTGAGTATGGTGACTATGTTTCTGGTAAACGTGTTATCAATGCTGAGTCAAAAGCTGCTATGAGAGAAATCCTTACTGAGATTCAAGATGGTAGATTTGCTAAAGACTTCATCCTTGAAGGTCAATCAGGTTACCCTCGTATGAACGCTGAGCGTGCTAACGATAAAGAAAAACTTATTACTAAAACTGGTAACCAACTTCGTGAAATGATGCCTTGGATCTCTGCTGGTAAAATAGTAGACACTTCTAAAAACTAATATATCGACGCATTTATGCGTCGTTTCTTCTTCACTATACTCTTTTACAGAACTAAAATTCAATTTATTTAAACTTTTTTATCTTAATAATATTTATTTATAATATAATTTGTGTATGCAGGATTTAATACTAATTATTGAAGACAATAAAACAATTGCTATGTATGAAAAAAACACTCTTGAAGAGATGGGTTTAGATGTGCTCGTTGCACATAACATGGATGAACTACAACCACTACTAGATGAGTATAAATCAAAAATAACTTTAGCTGTAGTTGATATTAACCTTCCAAACTGTGAAGATTGTGTCCTTGATAAATTATTGAAACTTAATATTCCATGTATAGCAATGACTGGAGCATTTCACACAGACCTTAGAAATAAAGTGATAGATAAGAAACTTATAGACTATATAGTTTTAGAAGATGACCAAAATTTAGATATATTAAAAAGTACTATCTCTCGTATTTTAAATAATAAAAATACTAAGATACTTGTAGTTGATGATTCTATATCAGCAAGATTTGCATTAAAAGATGTACTGCTTCACCAAAACTACACTGTTTTAGAAGCACATGATGCTCTGTATGCACTCAAACTAATTAAAGATAATGATATAAAAATGGCACTAGTTGATTATGAAATGCCAAATATGAATGGTGCTGAACTTACAAGAACTATTCGTAAAAGCTACTCTAGAAATGAAATGGCTATATTAGCTATATCTGCATACACAAACTCCGTTATTACTATAGAATTTTTAAAAGCAGGGGCTAATGATTTTGTTACTAAACCTTTTGTTAAAGAAGAGGTTGTTGCAAGAATAGGTGTTAATATAGATATGATAGATCAGCATAAGATGTTGAAAAATGAAATACTAATACGAGAAGATATTGAAAAAGACTTAATAAATGCGAAGAAAGAAGCAGAACATTTGAATATGATCAAGTCTAATTTTCTGGCTAATATGTCTCATGAAATTAGAACACCATTAAATGCGATAGTTGGATTTATTGATATCCTTTATAAGGATGAAAGCTCTAAAGATAAAAAAGACAAACTAGAGATTATTAAAAACTCTAGTTATTCATTACTATCTATAATAAATGATATATTAGATTTATCAAAAGTTGAGAGTGGTAAACTAGAACTTGAACATATCATTTTTGACACTGAATATCCTTTTAAGCATACAACTGAACTATTCTACGCAAAAGCAAGAGAGAAAAAAATAGAAATTATGTTTAATATCGATCCAGATTTACCAGATAAAGCATATGGTGATCCAGGCCGTATTTCACAGATATATTCAAATATACTAAGTAACGCTATTAAATTTTCGGATACAGGTTCTTCCATAGACATTAATATCAATTACAGTACTAATGAAAAAAAGCTTACATGTAGTGTTAAGGACTATGGAGTTGGTATAGATTCTTCAAAAATAGAAAAAGTTTTTTCAGCTTTTGAGCAAGAAGACAACTCTACAACAAGAAAATTTGGTGGGACTGGACTTGGTCTTTCAATTAGTAAGTCTCTAATAGACTTAATGCACGGTGATTTATCTGTAGATAGTATCTTGGGTGAAGGAAGTACTTTTTATTTTGAACTTAGTTTATTTGAAGATATTGAGAATCAAATTGACTCAGAAATAAGACAAGAAAATGAACCTATATATACAGAGGATCTATTATCAGGGAAAGTTCTGTTAGTAGAAGATAATAAACCAACACAGATGCTAATGAGTATATTTTTAAATGATTATGGTTTAGATGTGGATATAGCAAATGATGGTCTAGAAGCTGTTGAAATGTGTAGAAATGAGCATGACTATAAGTTAATACTAATGGATGAGAATATGCCAAATATGAATGGTATAGAGGCTACACGTATAATCAAAGAGTTAGAGCAAAAGAGAGGAGTTATAACCCCAATAATAGCTGTAACTGCGAATGCATTATTAAGCGATAGAGAACGTTTTTTAAATGCTGGGATGGATGACTATATGTCAAAACCAGTTGATAGTAAAATTTTAGAGAATATTTTGAGAAAATATATACAAAGCTAAAAGGTGAAAATATGAGTAAAGAGATACATGCTAAATTAGTTGAATTTGGGAAAGAGATATTATATAAAACATCACTAGCTGAGGGATTGCCACATATATCTAAGTATGCAAAAGAGATCACAGGATCTGATAGATGCTCAATGTATATTTATGATTCAAAAAAGTCTGAGCTTTGGACGACATTAGCAGATGGTATCGATAGAATTATAGTTCCTTATGACAAAGGGATAGCAGGGGAGACATTGCGAACTGGTAAAGCTATCATTGAAAATGATGTAACTTCAAACCCAAATTTTTTGTCTAAAATAGATAGTATAACTGGCTACAAAACTAATAATTTAGCAACAGTTCCTATTTTTAACTCTCATAAGGATGTAGTAGGTGTCTTGCAGCTATTAAACAAAGATGATGGGTTTAATGAGGATGACATTAAATATATGACATTCTTTGCACATAGTCTAAGTGAGTTTATAGACTTAATTAATCTATATGAAAAAAATGATTAGTCATGGTAATTATTGAATTCTAATCATTAAAATAGCATTGTAATCTTTTTCACTATAATGAACTTATGAAAGATTTAATTTTAATAGTTGAAGATGATAAAACCATTGCAACGTATGAAAAAAATACCATCGAAGAGATGGGTTTAGATGTAGTTGTAGCTCATGATATGAATGAGTTAAAACTAATTCGATAAATATAAATCAAAGATAACTATAGCAGTGGTTGATATTAGTCTACCAGATTGTGAAGATTGTGTACTTGATAAACTAGTAAAACTAGGTATTCCTTGTATAGCAATGACGGGAACATTTCATACCGGTCTTAGAGATAAGGTGATAGATAAAAAACTTATTGATTATATCGTTTTAGAAGATGATCAAAATTTCGATATTTTAAAAGGTACAATAAGACGTTTTGTAAACAATAAAAATACAAAGGTACTTGTAGTAGATGATTCTATATCTTCGAGGGTTATATTAAAAGAACTCTTAACACATCAAAATTATACTGTTCTAGAAGCTCATAATGCAGCTTATGCACTTAAACTTATCAAAGAAAATGAAATAAAATTGGCATTGATAGATTATCAAATGCCTCAAATGAAAGGTACTGAACTAGCCAGAGCAATTCGTAAGAACTACTCAAGAAGTGAGCTGGCAATATTAGCCATCTCAGCATATACTGAACCTATTATTACTATTGAATTTTTGAAAGCTGGTGCTAATGATTTTGTTACAAAACCTTTTCTTAAAGAAGAAGTCTTAGCCAGAATAGGAGTAAGTATAGATATGCTGGATCAACATCAGATATTAAAAGCTACAGAAATGGAAAAGAAGTTACTTGAGTCTGAAGAAAATAAATAGCTAAATAAGCTGTTGAATTCTAATCATACTCGAGAGTAATATAGACAATTTGTCTACATTTGAAGATTTCATTTTTAACTCACTTTCAAGTAGTAGTTGATGAAGCTTATAATATGTATTGGGTTTAAATCTCAAAGAAAGTGTAGATTTTTCTTCAACAACAAACTTGGGAGCAGGGTAACCTAAGATATCTAGTGCATTCGGAGTTCCGTTGACTCGTATATATATGTTAAACATATATAATTGAGTTAGGTAAGATGTCATTGCAGTAATGATTCTAATTTCATCTTCACCATGGTCTAAAATGTTTTTCAACTCATCTTTAAAGTCTTTTTTGTTTAGAACTTTTTTGATAAGATCATCTATATTAACTTCAGCGAGACCAAAGACCAGGTTATCAACATCCTTTGTAGTAATAGTTCTATCATAAACTTTGAACTTATCAATTTCGTTACAAGCTAGGGCTACATCACCATTATGTATACCAAGTAGGTGAGTTATTGTAAAGTTGTCTATGTTTACATTTTTATCACGAGCTACTTGAGCGACTGTATTTATTGTTTCACCTTGGTTCGGATTGAAAAATCGAACGCTCATAGTACTTTTTTTTGCAAAGGCTTTGGCATAAGTTTTATGGTCACTCCCATAGTATGCATATATGAAAAGGTTATCAGGATTTTTTTCACAGTAATCGACTAATATATCTAAGTCTTTTTTAGGAACTTTTTTTTCACTTTTAATGATTAGAACATTTTCTCCACCAAAAAGTGAAGCTTGTGAGAGGTGGGCCTTCGCCGAGTTAAAATCATACTCATCATGATAAAATTTCAATACTGAAGCATCTTCAATATTGTTGGCAAGTTTATTGGTATACATATCAATAAGAAAGCTACTCTCACCAAATAGTACAAAACTATTAGTAGTTGAGTTATTCTGTATATGTTTGTCTAACTCGTTTTTATACATTAATCATTATCGCTTTGTACAACTCTCGCAAATATTTTGGCCTTAGCGATATCTACTTTATCTATACAGATAATTACATCTTGAAAAAGAACTACATTTTCACTTGAGGTTATAAGAAGTCTTGCACCCTGGAGTTCATCATTTAACTCCGCTTTAACTTCTGGATCTGTAGAAGTTATACGCGCTTTAAATTCTTTATTTATATTTTTATCTGCCCAACGAGCAAATTTTCTAGCCATAAACTCAACTTCTATAGTACTGGCTTCTCTCTCTTTTTCACTTATAGTCATAGCAAGTGATTCTATATTTCTCAGAACGTAAGAACCCTCTTTGGTGTCATTGGAATTAATAGCTTTAAGAAGTCTATGAGCAATAAGGTCACTATACCTTCTAATAGGGGATGTAAAGTGTGTATAAGCTTCAAATCCAAGACCAAAGTGACCAGAGTTTAGTGGAGCATATCTAGCTTGCATTTGTGATCGTATGATTAATGTGTCTACTTCGGATTCTAGGTTGATATTACTAGCTTGTTTTTGAATATTTGTAATAGTGTCTTTAATAGAGTTTTGTATATCTATAAACATACCTATACCTGCTAACTCTTGGTAAAGATTTTGAAGTTTAGCTTGAGAAGGTGGTTCATGGATCCTAAATATACCTCTTTCAAACTGTGAAGCAGCTGCCTTGTTCGCAAGTAACATACAGTCTTCAATAAGAGCATGAGATGGAGTCTCTTCTGCTAGTTCTGTAGATGCTAGATTTGAGTCTTCATCTATAAACATGTCAAGCTCTTTAGAACGAAAGTCATAACCAATTTTGAGTCTTTTTTCTTTTAGTGCATCCGTAACAACTCTAAGTTTTGTAATAGAATCAAAAATTATTTGCTCTTTCTCATTTTTAGCTTTTAATTTCCCGTCAAAATAAGCATCTATCTCTTCGTAATTAAATCTTCTATCAGAGTGAATGATTGCTTCATAAACTTTTGAATTTGTAACTTCTAAACTCTCTATATCTAGTTTCATTTCGAAGACATAAGCAAGTCTATCTACATGAGGCTGAAGGGAACAAAGAGTTTCACTTAGTTGCCTAGGAAGCATAGGAATGGAACGATGGGGCAAGTAGATAGAAAAGCTTCTATAAATTGCTTCGTTATCTAGGGCACCAAAGGGTTTAACATACTCACTAACATCTGCTATGGCTACATAAAGAGTCTTTTCATCATCATCCCAATAAATTGCATCATCATAATCTTTTGCAGTAACAGGGTCAATTGTAGAAAACGGAAGTTTTCTTAAATCTTTTCGATTAGGATATATTTTTGCATCAACCTCTTTAAATGATTTTGCTATTTCTAAAACTTCATCTTCAAATTCATCGTGTTTGTTAAATTGTGCAAGAACTATCTTCTCATCAACTTTTGGGTCTTTCATATTCCCTAGTTTTTCCATGATAGTGTAGTCTTGATTATTTATTTTAAAAACATCACCAGTATCATAAGAGTTTAATTCCTGAGCTGAAATCTCTACACCGGTAGGATACTCGGTCTTTAAGTCTACTAAGGATTTTCTAGAGTCTTTTTCTATTATATAGCCTATGCTATAACTAACGGCACGACCAACAATCTCTGCTATTTTAGCTTTTGGATGACCACGAACACCAAGGAGTCTTTGAGCGATAATAAGGTCACCCTCATTTGCAGCCCCCAAGTCACCTTCACCTATAAAAAGATCTTTAGTAATCTCACCTATGACATTAAGGTAAGCAGTCCCTTTTTGTATAAGTCCTAAAGTTCCTGCACGATATTTTGAGTTAAACTTATATACATCATCTTTTTTAGTGATGTACTTTTTAGTTAGAAAGTTGTTTACATATGTGAGTTCATCTTTAGATATGTCTTGCTCACTCAAGCCATGAGTGAGTCTTATAAGGAGGGATTTCAAGTTTGTAGTTCTAAGCGTTCTCTAATGCTCTATCGAAAGCTTCCATATTTAAATCATACTTAGTAACAAGTTCTTTTGCTGCATTTTTACTATCATCTGTCATAACACCATTGATAGGTACTGCTACACGAACTACATGTAAAATTTGAGCAGCTCTTTGATCTTCTTCTTCAGCTTTCTCTGGTGATGTACAGTTACGGATTGTGTCAACAAGTCCAGCCTCAAATCTCCAGTGTGAAAATATTGTAGAGCTTACTTCAGGAGTATCAACACCAATAACCTGTCTTTCAGCTGCTTCTACATCTTGTAGCTCTTTTAATGCTTGGGTAAACTCTTCTTGTTTATTCTCTGACATGATTTGCTGTGCAATGAGAACTTTACCAATTTCAACAAGGAATGCAGCAGGAGATAAAATACCAAGAAGTTGACCTTCTGTTTTAAGGCACCATGCCGTCATAAGACCATGTTGCTTTTTTGAAAGAGCAGAGAACATATCATTGTTAATTCCATAAGGAGATAAATCTAGTGAAAAACTCTTCTTTACAATAGATGCAAGTGCAAATCCACGAACAGTACCCATACCAAATAATCCAACTGCTTGATTAATCGCATTTATTTCACGAGAAAAACCATAAAGTGGAGAATTGGCAGCTTTTAATATATCAGCTGTAAGAAGTGGATCAGTTTCTAGTATTTTAACCATATCATTAAAGCTACTATCTGGATCCTGATAAACAGCTTCTATCTGCATTGCAGATTCTGGAAGCGGTGGAAGTTGCTTAATATTCTTGAGCATTTCTTCAGTCATGTTAACTCTCTTTATGTATAAAATAATTGTATTTACTTAATTACAATTATAGTATATGTACATAAAGTTATACTGAATGTTTACAAATAATTGATATTATTTTTGTATAAATTAAAAAAATAAGGAGCTAACTAATATGCAAAGAGATGCAATGTTAACACAGCTTGGATATGTTCCAAATGAAGCACTATTAAATCAACTACAAAGAATTGAAGAAAATACATCAGGATATGAGAAAATAAAAAAACATATCATGGATTTACATGATCACTTGAAAGTAGATGAATCTTATGTTGCAATGTCAAACTCAGAAGACTATTTGAAAATAAAAATTGATTCAAAAACTCCTGAAACTATTGAAGATGCAAATGAAAAAGTACAACATTTTTGTGATAAATTTAAAGTTGAAGTTAAAAAACTAGAGAATAAAGAAACATATTACATAGTTGGTTTCAATCATTAAAGAACCAATGACGCTGGAAGGTTATGACCTCCTAGTCGAAGAGTTTAAATTTTTACTTGAAGTCGAAAAACCAAAAACTGCTGAAGAGAAGTTAGTTGCCGCAGCGCAAGGTGATAGAAGTGAAAATGCTGACTATCACGCGGCAAAAGAGAAGCTTCGTTTTATTGATAAAAGACTTTTTTATCTAAACTCTATGATAGAAAAATCAGTAATAATTGACCCATCTTCATACCTACATGTAAAGGCTGCTTTTGGAAGTACTGTTCGGCTCTTAAACATAGAAAGTGATGAAGAAGAAGTCTACACTATTTGTGGAGTTTTAGAGTCAGAACCAGAAAATGGACTTATATCTATTCACTCTCCAATAGCAAAAGCCCTTTTAGGCAGAATGGTAGATGATGAGTTTATATTAAAACTACCTAAGGGAAAAAAAGAGTATGAAGTTTTACATGTAGAATACAAAAATATATTTTCTCTGAAAAAAAACATAAGAACTAAGTTGGATTTTTCTTTTCATTAATAGCTATATAGTTTTAACTCAATTATGATAAAGTAGTTTAAAAGGATATCGAGGATGCAAAAAATAATTCTACTTTTCATTTTCGCTCCATTACTATTCGCCATTGATGGAGAAGATGTTTATAAAAAAAATTGTAAGTCTTGCCATATAGATATGATTAGTAAAGCTGAGTTTAGAAGCCAGTTGAAAGAAAGACAAGCTCCTCCAATGATCGCAGTAGCTACTAAATTAAAAAATACAATCATAATCCAAGATAGAGAAAATAGTGAAGAGATTCATCGTTTTACTGTTATTTCTTTTATAAAAGAGTATTTAAAATATCCATCTGCTGAGTACTATGCATGTAGTGGTTCCGCTGTAAATCGTTTTGATATTATGCCTGCACAAGACCACCTAAGTGAAGAAGAATTACAAGCAGTATCTGAATGGATATACGATAACTATGAAGATGAAGACTATAATTGAAGATATACTTTTTTGTCTATTAATTTTCATATAACTACCTTTTAGCTATAATCCATTTTTAAAAACCAATTTTTAGGATTCCATCGTGAGCCAACAACTAGAAAACATTGAAGAACAATTAGCTAATCATAAACTTTCTCCAGAAGATTATAAGCATATTAAAGAGATTTTAGAGCGTGAACCAAACCTTGTTGAGTTAGGTATTTTCTCAGCTATGTGGAGTGAACACTGTTCATATAAATCTTCAAAAGTTCATCTTAAAGGTTTTCCTACAAAAGCTCCATGGGTAATCCAAGGTCCAGGTGAAAATGCTGGTGTTATTGATATTGGTGATGGATATGCAGCTGTATTTAAAATGGAATCACATAACCACCCTTCATTCATTGAACCTTACCAAGGTGCGGCTACTGGTGTTGGTGGAATTATGCGTGATGTATTTACTATGGGTGCACGTCCTGTAGCTTCACTAAATGCTCTTAGATTTGGTAACATCTTAAATGATGACAAAACTGCTGCACACCAACGTTACTTAGTACGTGGTGTAACTGAAGGTATCGGTGGATATGGTAACTGTATGGGTGTACCTACTATCGGTGGTGAAGTAAGTTTTGATGAGTGTTACAATGGTAACATTCTCGTAAATGCATTTAACCTTGGTATTGCAAAATCAGATGAGATTTTTCTAGGTCTTGCTGAGGGTACTGGAAATCCTGTAATGTATGTTGGTGCAAAAACAGGTCGTGATGGTCTTGGTGGTGCGGTTATGAGTTCTGACTCATTTACAGAGGAGTCAAAATCTCTTCGTCCAACTGTTCAAGTTGGTGATCCATTTACTGAAAAACTTCTTCTTGAAGCTTGTATGGAACTTTTCAAAACGGACCACGTTGTTGGTATCCAAGATATGGGTGCGGCAGGTCTTACTTCTTCATCTTTTGAAATGGCTGGTCGTTCAGGCTCAGGTATGATTATGCACCTTGACAAAGTACCAGCTCGTGAAGAGGGAATGACTCCTTATGACTTCATGCTTAGTGAGTCTCAAGAGCGTATGCTTTTATGTGCTAAAAAAGGTTCTGAACAAGCTATCATCGATATCTTTGAAAAATGGGATTTAGATGCTGCTGTTGTTGGTGAAGTAACTGACACTGGTAACATGGAACTTTTCTGGCATGGTGAAAAATGTGCTGAGGTCCCAGTTGACCCAGTTAGTGAAGAAGCTCCAGAACTTAACCGCCCTATGAGTAAACCAGCTTACTTAGATGTAATCAAAAACATTTCTATTAATGATTTTCCTACTATGTCAAATCAAGATGCATTTGAGACACTAACTAAGTCTATGGAAGTTGTTGATAAGTCATGGATTTATACTCAGTATGATTCAATGGTACAAACAAACACTATCAAAAATGGTGGTATGCTTGACGCTTCTGTAATCCGTGTAAAAGAGAATGGTAAAGCACTTGCAATGTCAGCTGACTGTAACGTTCGTTACTGTTACATCGACCCTAAGGGTGGTGGAGCTGCTGCTACTATAGAGGCAGGTAGAAACGTTGCAATGAGTGGTGCACGTCCTTTAGCTATTACAGATTGTCTTAACTTTGGTAATCCAGAAAACCCAGAAGTTATGTGGCAGTTTGGTCAAGCTTGTGAAGGTATTAAAGAAGCTTGTGCTGAACTTACAACTCCTGTTATTGGTGGAAATGTTTCACTTTATAATGAAACTAATGGTGTATCTGTTTTCCCAACTCCGTCAATCGCGACTGTTGGTGTCAATGATGACCAAAACAATGTTCTTATGTCAAGTTTTCAGGGTGAGGGTAATGCACTTTATCTAGTAGGCGAGAGTAAGTCTGAGTTTGGCGGATCTCTTTATATGAAAGAGATTTGTGACACTGTTGCTGGTGTTATTCCTGAGATTAACTACAAAAATGAGTTAGCTCTTTGGGAATTAGTAATCGAAGGTAACAAAAAACACTTACTAGAGTGTGCTAAAGATGCAAGTTCTGGTGGTGTAGCTATTGCTCTTGCTAAGATGTGTGCAACTTCAGGAATGGGTTGTGATGTAGAGATGAGTGTAGAAGATGATAGAGATATCTTCGCTGAGTCTATGGCTAGAGCAATTATAGAAGTTAAACCAGAAAATCAAGAAGCTTTTGAAGCTATGCTTGAAGAGTCTATGGCTTGTGAAAAAATTGGAACTGTTGGTGGAGACTCTATCAAAGTTAACGATGTAACTATGTCTATGGACACACTAAAAGATAACTACTTTAATACATTTAAAAGAGTTATTGAGAGAGACATCTAGCAAGAAGTTAGGAATCAAGAGCTCTGTATATCACTTGATTTTTACCTGAGTTCTTTGCAAGGTAAAGATTTTTATCTGCTTGATTGATGACATTATCAATGTTGGAATAATTTTCATTGATGGAAACACCAATGGAGATTGTGATATTTATATCTTCTCTATAGTCTGGTAGCTCTATACAAGTTGACTCTATGTTGCTCCTAACTCTTTCAGAAAAGAATAGTAAATCATCTAGATTTGTATTTTGAATCAATATTAAAAACTCCTCACCACCCCATCTAAAAATGAGATCAGAATCTCTAGCTATTAATTTTAATATATTGGCACTTTCAAATAAGACTATATCACCATTGCTATGTCCACAAGTATCATTAATATTTTTGAAGTTATCTATATCAATCATTAGAACACCGTAATGAGTCTTTTTCCTTTCTGCATTTGACACGATATGTGATATTGTGCTGTAAAAGAAATTCCTATTATATAGTTTAGTTAGATTGTCTGTTGTAGCTAATTCATTTAATCTTTTGAGTAGCTCAATATTTTTTGTATATAAGCTATTTCTGTCTAGACAAGCATTAAATCTAGTTAAAAATTCTTCATTGTAAATAGGTTTAGTTATAAAATCATTGGCACCACTTTTTAAAATTTTAGGTACAAGCGAAATATTGGTAGAAGCAGAAAAGGATAGAATAGGTAGTTCATTTTCATCGTACTTTAACCTTATTTTTCTTGTTAAGTTTATACCATCCAAATGTGGCATGTATATATCTGTTATTAATAAATTGATTTTTATTTTAGTATTAATTATAAAATTATATGCTTTTAAGCCATCATCAAATTGAATGTATTGTATATTTTGACATTTGATGATTTGAATTAATTTCATTCTAGAAAGCTTTGAATCATCGCATATAACAACATAACTTTTTTGATTACTGATTAATCTAGCCACAGTATTATTTATATATTTGATTATTGATTTTGCATCACTTTTATATAGATAGTCAATAATAGGAAGTTCAGTAAGTTTAAGTCTTTGATCCTCATCTTCGGAAGCTGTAATAATTAATAGTTTATGCTTTTTTCTCAATAAATAGCCAATAAAATTTCCACTACTATCGGGTAAATAAAGATCACAAATTATTAAATCGTAGTCATTCTTGTCAAGTAAAGACATCGCTTGGACTTCATTTTCAGCAGTATCACAAACAATAGCAAATGAATCGATTAAGTCATTAGAAATAGCATTCAAGAGATATGTAGTATCTTCAATAATTAAGATTTTTTTTATAGCATGGCAATGCTCATTATGTATAATAGTGTCAGTACTTATAGATTCCATTGATTGATTTTCTCAGATTTAAAATAATACAAGTATACAACACTTTTTACAAAATTGCTTTGTGATCAAAACATTTCCATCTTAAAAACTTCATAAGCAACTTCTTCGTAAGGGTGAGCCTCTTTTAAAGTCTTTACAGCTTCTCTGATAAGTTCATCACTACAAACCATCTCAACCTTGTACTCTTTAACAAGCTCAACAGTATCTAATTGACCAAGAAATGGATTTGCTTCATCTATGGGTCTAAACTGTCCTGTTCCTTGCGATTCAAAAGAGCATTTGTCATAGTTGTTATACTTGCCAACACCTATGTTAAAGAGAGCTTTTTTTACAGCTTCTTTGTTTTGTGATGGTACGAAAAAATTTAATTTATACATTTTATTTACACTCCAAAAGTTCAAGTAGTTCTAGGTCAAGATATTTTGGGCTGTTAGCAACTTCCTCTATGCTTTTGTAAACAAAGCCATCTTTTGTGTAGCAGATAACACTTTCATCTTGACGAGCAAGTAGTCCATCTATGGCATAGTTTATGAATTTGTAAGCCATAAGTCTGTCATATACAGTTGGATTTCCCCCTCTTTGTATATGCCCTAAAACTACAACTCTTGATTCTATGCCTATTTTCTCTTCAAACCAATTAGAAACAGTTTGTGAACTGTCTTTAATGCCTTCAGAAACTATAGTAATGAAGTAATCTCTACCATTAAAAAGTTGCTTTTTAAAGTCCTCTTCATAATCTTTGAAATCATACTCTATCTCAGGAATAAGACAAAGTTCTGCTCCACATGTTAGTGCTGAAACAAGTGCTAAATAACCACAGTCTCTACCCATAGTTTCAACAACAAATGAGCGTTTAAAAGATGAAGCAGTGTCTCGAATGGAATCTATGGAAGTTTTGATGATGTTTAAAGCACTATCAACTCCTAAACAGTAGTCAGTTCCATTTATGTCGTTGTCTATAGTTGAGGGAATAGCGCAAAATTTAATGCCAGACTCTTTGTAAAAAACATCCATTCCTCTGAAAGAGCCATCGCCACCTAGAACAACAAGCATATCAATGCCAAGTTTATCAAGGTTAGCTTTTGCAATATCTCGGTACTTTTTATCCATAAATCTTTGGCTTCTTGAAGAGCCTATTTTAGTGCCACCACGATTTATGATTCCAGATACATCACTGTAAGAAGCTTTTTGGATTTTGTTATCTATGAGACCTTCAAAGCCGTTGTAAACAAAGTAGGGTGTTAGGTTTTTTCTATGTGAGTATTCGACAAAATGTTTTAAAGCTGGATTCATTCCAGAGACATCTCCCCCAGAACATAAAATTGCTATATTTTTCATAGTTTCATTTTACCATTATCTAAACTCAATTTAGATAAAATTTCATAATTTATTTTCAAGAGGAAATGTTGTGGCAAAAAGAGCATTAGTAAGTGTAAGTGATAAAGCGGGTGTAGTTGAGTTTTGTACTTCTTTAGTGAAGAATGGTTATGAGATTATCTCAACTGGTGGAACTTACAAGAAGTTAGTAGAAGCTGGTATAAAAGCTATAGAAATTGATGAAGTTACTAAATTTCCTGAGTGTTTTGAAGGTCGTGTTAAAACTCTTAACCCTTATGTTCATGGTGGTATCTTACACCGTCGTGACAAGCAGTCTCATCTTGACCAAGCAAAAGAACTTGGTGTTGAGTCTATAGATCTTGTTTGTGTAAACCTTTACCCGTTCAAAGAGACTATTGAGCGTACTGATGACTTTGATGATATTATTGAGAACATTGACATCGGTGGACCTGCAATGGTTCGTTCAGCAGCAAAGAACTTTGACTCTGTAATCATCGTTACAAATGTAGAGGATTATTCTGAAGTAATCGATGCGATTGAGAATGAGAAAAACACAAAAGACTTCCGTCGTGGTTACATGATAAAAGCTTACGAGCACACAGCTGCGTATGACTCAATGATCGCTAACTACATGAATGAGCGTTTCAACGAAGGTTTCGGTGAAAAACAATTTGTAGTTGGAAACAAAGTAATGGATACTCGTTATGGTGAAAATCCTCATCAAAAAGGTGCTTTATATGAATTTGACAATCATTTCTCAGATAATTTCAAAACACTAAAAGGTGAAGCAAGCTTTAACAACCTAAATGACTTAAATGGTGCTGTAAAAATAGCTGCTGGTTTTGGACAAGAGAATGCAGTATGTATTTCTAAGCACGGAAACCCTTGTGGTTTCGCTATAAAAGACACTCTTTTAGAAGCTTATACTGAAGCACTTAAATGTGACCCAGTATCTGCATTTGGTGGTGTTGTTGCAGTTAACGGTACTGTTGATGTTGCAATGGCTGAGAAGATGAATGAGATTTTCTTAGAAGTTGTAATCGCTGGTCGTATAACTCCTGAAGCTCAAGAAGTATTTGCTAAGAAAAAACGTATCAAACTTTTTGAAATGGGTGCTGATAAATTAGTTCTTGCAAATGACAAAAAAGACTTTAAACATGTTGATGGCGGATTTGTTTTTCAAGATGCTGATAATGTTGGAGCTGACGAAGTTAAAAATGCTAAATTAGTTTCTAAAAATGCTGCATCTGAGCAAGATATGAAAGATATGGAGATAGCTTATAAAGTTGCATCTCTTACAAAATCTAACTGTGTTGTATATGTTAAAAATTCTGCAATGGTAGCTGTTGGTATGGGTATGACTTCTCGTGTTGACGCATCTCAATGTGCACTGAAAAAAGCTAAAGACATGGGTCTTGATGTTACTGGTGCTGCACTTGCATCTGAAGCATTCTTCCCATTCCGTGATAGCATTGATGCTGCAGCTGCAGCCGGTGTTAAAAACGTTATCGAGCCTGGTGGTTCTATACGTGATGAAGAGATTATAGACGCTGCTAATGAGTTTGGCATGAGTCTTTATTTCTCAGAAGTTCGTCACTTTCTACACTAGGGGAAAGCTTGAAGTTTACAGATAAAGAGTTAATCTTATTTGATTTAGATGGTACACTTATTGATAGTGCACCAGATTTGTCAAGGTCTGTAAACTATATGTTACGTACTAGTGGTCGTAGTGAGTTTAGCGATGATATAATTCATAGTTGGGTTGGTAACGGAGCTTCAACTCTAGTAAAACGTGCTCTAAGTGGTAGTGAAATAATAGATGAAAATATAGAAAACTCTCTCTTTGAAGAGGCTTTAAATATATTTTTAAACTACTACAAACAAAACTCATGTGTTGACACTGTGATGTATCCAAATGTAAAAGAGACCCTTTTTAGTATAAAAGAAAAAGGCTATAAACTAGCAATAATCACAAATAAACCATATGGTTTTATAGACACAATTCTACAAACTCTTGGTATTGATAGTTATTTTTCACTATGCCTAGGCGGTGATTCACTTGAGCAAAGAAAGCCACACCCACTCCCACTTTTACATGCATGTAAGATTCTAGATGTAAGACCTGAAAATTCACTGATGATAGGTGATTCTAAAAATGATATTTTAGCTGCACAAGCTGCAAAGATAGATACTGTTGGTGTTAGTTATGGATATAACTATGGAGAAGATATTTCTCTTTATAAACCTGATGTTATTGTTGACAATTTTGCAAATATTTTAAAGACGCTGCCATAAACAATGAAAAAGATTGCAATAGTCGGTGGTGGAATAGCTGGTTCTTCAATAGCACTTTACCTTGGTGAGTTAGGTCTTCATGTGACACTCTTTGAAAAAAAAGAGACACTTGTAGATGGACCTCCTATCTGCCACCTTCATGCTGGTGGTAATTTATATAGAGAAATATCTGATAACCAGTGTATAACTCTTTTAAAAGAGTCTATAGAACTTGTCCAGATGTACCCTTGTGCTATAGATTTCAGACCAACTGTTATAGTAGTACCTACCGATGATAATGGAACTCCACAAGCACTTTTTCCTCGTTTAGAAAAACTGCAAAATGAATATTCCACGCTTATAGACAAAGATATTAAAAACAGAGTTTTAGGAGATTCTAAAGATTACTATAAAACCTATACAAAGGATGATGTACTTAGACTAAAGTCACTTGATATACTTGATAACCCTGTGACTTTCGATGAATGGATGATACCTGTTACTAAGAGTATAGATTTACATAAAGTAAAGTTTCCACTTATTATGGTTCAAGAGTATGGAATAAATATTTTTAGACTAGCTGCAAATGTAACTTTAGGGCTTATGGATATTAAAAATGCAAATGTATGCACATCTTCGTTAGTAACAAAGATAAGCACTCAAAAAGATGGCTACATTTTAGAGTACAAACAAAAAGAAGAACTACATGTAGAAAAGTTTGACTATCTTATAAATGCTGCTGGATTTAAGAGTGGTGAGCTGGATGATATGCTTGGACTTAAGCGTGAGCGTTTTGTAGAGTTTAAAGCTGCTTATGTAACTAAGTGGAAAAATAGAATCTTACTTCCAGAGATAATATTTTATGGAAAGAGAGGAACTCCACAGGGAATGGCACAGTTTACCCCATACCCTGATGGTTACTATCAACTCCATGGAATGACTGAAGATATAACACTTTTTAAAGATGGTCTTGTAAAAAGTGAGTACCTAAGTTCACAACCAAAACTTGATGAAAAGTATGTCAACAAGATATACAAGGGTTGGAGCAGGGCTGAAGTTGATGAGAGAAGTTCTCTTGCAATTAAACATATTGCTAAATATATTCCATCTTTTATTGATGCAGAGGTGGCTTCAAAACCTCTCTATGGTGCACAACAGATTCCTGGACGTGATTCAACTCTTCGTGCAGCAGATGTGTCATTTGATGGAAAGAGATATGCAAGATGTGAAATAGTAAAGGCTTCTTCTGTTTTAGGTATGGCGGACGCTATAACTAAAAACTTAATTGAATTAGGCTTTGTAGATCAAGAACTTTATGGAAGTAGGTTTTTCTATAATATAAAAAGTTTTACTGATGTAAATATAACAAAAATAGCTAAAGAGTTATGTATGAAAAGAGAGTACCCAGAATCTTTAGCTTCAAGAACCAGTAGCTCTTTAGTCTTATAAACTTGATTGACTTCCACTCAACCCTTATGATATAATCACACTTAAATAAATAATAAAACAAATTTTAGGAAATAAATTGGCTAAATCATTATACGAAACACTTGAAATTACAGACAGTGCAAGTGAATCAGAAATTAAAAAAGCGTACAGAAAGCTAGCACGTCAGTATCATCCAGATGTTAACAAAGACGCTGGAGCAGAAGATAAGTTTAAAGAGATTAACTCAGCTTATGAGATACTAAGTGATAAACAGAAAAAACAACAATACGACATGCATGGTGACTCTATGTTTGGCGGACAAAACTTTCATGATTTTTCTCAGTCACATGGTCGTGGCGGTAGTGCAGACTTAGATGATATTTTAAGAAGCATGTTCTCTGGTGGAGGAGGTTTCGGTGGTGGAGGTAATCCATTTGGTGGAGGTGGAGGCTTTGGTGGCTTTGGCGGACAACAACAGCAACAACCAAACCTTGACATTGAAACTTCAGTAACTATACCTTTTAGTGTATCAATCCTTGGCGGTTCTCACTCGGTATCTGTTAATGGAGACAGATTTGACATTAAGATTCCAGCTGGTGTAAAGAGTGGAGAAAAGATGCGTGTTAAAGGTAAAGGGCATGCCCAAGCTGGTCGTGCAGGGGATCTTTTTTTAAAGATTACCGTATCTTCTCATCCTGACTATATTAGAGAAGGTGATGATTTAGTAAAAACTTTTGATGTTCCCCTTAGTGCTGCTCTTTTTGGAGAGAAAATTGCTATAGAGACATTAGAAAAAGAGATTAAACTCAAAGTACCTCAAAACACTAAAAATGGACAACGATTTCGTGTTAAAGAGATGGGTGCTATGAACCGTAAGACCAAAGAGCGTGGTAACTTATATTTAGAGGCAAATATTGTTCTTCCAAATGTTGATGATTTGGATGAAGAACTTGTAGAGATGATGAAAGAAAAATTACCCGAAGCATAGGGAGCTAATATGATACACCAATACGATGAACCAGTTTACCTAATAAGTATAGTTGCGAAGATATTAGATATACACCCTCAAACTTTAAGACAGTATGAGAGAGAAAACCTAGTTACTCCTTCACGTTCAAATGGACGTATAAGACTTTATTCACAAAGAGATATAGATAGAATTAAGTTAATACTTAGACTGACTCGTGAATTAGGCGTTAATTTAGCTGGTGTAGATATTATTTTAAGACTTAAAATCAATGTAGATGAGATGGAGAGTGAAATAGCTGACTTAAGACATCAGGTGCAAAAGGCTAAAAACTCTCACTCTGTTTCACCTGATAAAGCACTTGTGACGAAACGCTCTGTATACGAGATGATAATTTTCGAAGACTAGCTATTCACTAAGTCTAACGATATCTGCCCCAACATTTTGAAGTTTTACTTCAAGTGCATCGTAACCACGATCAAGATGGTATATACGATGAACATCTGTTACCCCATCAGCAATAAGACCGGCTAAAACTAAAGCGCTCGAAGCTCTTAAGTCAGTAGCCATAACATCAGTTCCACTAAGTTTCGTTCCACCAGTAATAGTGGCAGTATGTCCATTTAAAGATATATCAGCGCCCATACGTTGAAGCTCACTAACGTGCATAAACCTGTTCTCAAAAAGCTTTTCTTCTATAATTGATGTTCCGTTTGCTTGAGTAGCAACTGCCATAAATTGTGCTTGCATATCTGTTGGAAATGCAGGGTACTCTTGAGTTACAATTTTTACAGCATTTATAGTCTCTGATGGGTGAATAGTAATAGTATCTTCTGTCATTGTGAAACTACTTCCCATCTCTTCTAGTTTAGATATGACTGCACCAAGATGCTTAGGCTCCACATCAGTAAGTGTTACTTCTGACCTACTAATTGCACCAGCACAAAGATAAGTACCAGCTTCTATTCTATCTGGAATTACGGAAAATTCATCAATATTTATTAGCTTTCCTGATGTTCCATGAATAGTTAATATTGCAGTACCAATACCGTCTATATTTACACCGCTTGCATTTAAAATTTCACATAGTTGTACTACTTCTGGCTCACGCGCAGCATTTGTTATGGTTGTAATTCCATCAGCAAGAGCAGCCGCCATTACAATATTTGCAGTTCCAGTGACTGTGATTTTATCAAAAATTATTTCACAGCCTTTAAGGCCATTGGGTGCAGTAGCTTCAATGTAACCAGCTTTTATATCAATATGTGCACCCATTTGCTCTAGTGCTTTTAAATGGAGGTCAACTGGTCTTTGTCCGATTGCACAACCACCTGGAAGTGAAACTTCACAATGACCAAACCTAGCTAGTATTGGACCTAGCACTAAGATTGAAGCACGCATAGTTTTTACGATTTCATAGTTAGCTTTAGTATCATGAAGTGTTGTTGTGTCCACTGTTGTAATATCAGGGTTAGAATCTCTGTCGAATGATGCACCAAGATTTGATAGTAGTTTTAAAAGAGTATTTATATCTGCAACATGTGGTAGATTCTTTATACTAACAGAGTTCTTAGCAAGAATTGTCATAGCGATTAAGGGTAAAGATGCATTTTTAGCACCAGAGATTTTTATCTGTCCATTAAGAGAATTTACTCTTTTAATCTGTAGGTATTTCATTTTTATCTTTATGTTGACTTTTGATAACATTATATCTTATTTTGATATACTTTTGTAAAGGAAATTTTAATGAGTTCAGCACTAGACAGACTAAAAAATTTAACAAATAAAATCTCAAGTTATGAGAGAGAAAGAAAAGATAATCTAGTGATTTTAAAAAAAATATTTGAAGAGCTTTCTCTGTATGAAAAAGTAGAAAGTTTTGAAGACCTGTTTCATTTTAAAGCTATTAACCTCTCTGGAGCTTCACTCTCTAGTGAGAACTTAGGTGAGATAAAAGAGGGTAAATACCTTCAAATACTTGCTATTGGATATGATAAAGATGCTGTAGTAAAGAGTAAAAACACATCACTTGGCTACTATGGAAAAGTAGAAAATGTAGATGTAGAGTTAAAAGATAAAATTGTAGAGTTTATTATAAGATTTAGATTTGAGAAAAGTTTTATGACACTAGAACATTACCACACTATGTTAGAACCATTTAATACTGATGAGTAAGTTTTACTTTTTCTTATGGCTTAGATGGGCTGCTCGTGTAGTTACATGTAGCGTGCTTTTAGCATATACAATTACCATTGTTATTACAGCTGCTATTTACTTTACTGGAAGCATGCCAAACATTGATGCAGAGACTTTTGGAGCACTTCGTGATATTTTAGGTTTTTGGTTTCCAATAGTTTGGAGTTTTACACTTCTTTTATCCCTCTTTAGATCAATTAAATATATTTTCAATACTTGCATAAACAATTATGAGTTAAAACTTCTTACATGTAAGGGTGATGAATCTATAGAAAATATAGGATATGGAGATTTAGTTAAAGTTTGGCGAAGATGGTTCATGTTAAATATTTGGTTAGTTGGTTCTTTTATGGTTATAGCAGTTATATATACCTCTATTTTTACTTCTTATAATGGAGTTTTTGAGTGGTTTGATATCTATTGGCTATTCTCATTTATATTAGTAAGTGGATATTTCTCTTTTATTATTTTAGCTAGTAGATGTAAAAGCGTTAAGGTAGTTAAGTGTTAATATTTTTAGATATTGAGACAACTGGCTTAGAAGATATAGATAAAATATGTTCTATAGGTATTGTATATAAAGATAATGATAAAACACAAGAATTATACGAGTGTATCAACGAGGGTAAAAAGATATCTGCGAAAGCTTCAAGTGTTAACCATATAACAAATGAAATGCTAAAAGGTAAGCCTTTACTTAAAGAGAGTGAAGCCTATAAGTTTTTAAAAGAACACAATAAAAGTGGGACAACATTTGTAGTTCATGACTTTTCATTTATTTCTAAAATGTTTTCTACATGTAACTTTGTTTTCAAGGCAGATGTTGTAGATACAAAGCGATGTACAAAACACCTAATACGAGAGTGTGAAGAGTACTCACTAAACTTTTTAAGATATGAGCTGAAGCTTTATAAAGAGTTACAAGAATATAGAAATACATCACTATTTGATGCGCAAAATGTAAGACTACTTTATAACTACTTATTAGATATGCAAAATAATGATGAACTTGTAGATTTAAGCAGTAAAAATGTACTTTTAGAAAAGTTTGATTTTGGAAAGTATAATGGTAAATATATAGAAGATGTAGCGATAAATGATAGAGGATATTTAGAGTGGATGTTGCATAATCTAATGGATTTAGATGATGATTTTAGATATAGTATCGAATATTATTTAGGAGAGAGTATATGAAAATAGCAGTTGAGTGTAAATCACCATTAATGCAAAAATCATTAGAGATGTTTTTGGATAAGCATCTATGCTCTTTAAAACAGTGTGATATTGTCATTAGAGATATAAAATGTTTAAATGATGATAGATGTTTTCATATATCAAGTGATGAAGATGCTGACTTAATCAAGCCATTTTCTAAATCTCAACTTATTCTCGCTTTAGAGAAAAGATATAAGAGTATGAATAAGACTATATCAGATGTTGAGATCCAAAGAGAAGAAGTCTTTAATGAATACTCATCGATGGACTTTAGTATTCTAGAAAAAAGAATAGATTCTTTAACTAAAGAGTATCAAGAAAATATATTAAAAGCAGTTAGAGCATTCTATGAAGAGTAAACCTTTTGTTAAAAAGATTATTTCTGGAAAATTTAAAAATAAAGTTTTAAAACTTCCATCAAAAACTACTACACGCTCATCAAAATCTATAGTGTTGGAATCATTTTTTAATACACTTCAATTCAATATTATTGACTCTACTTTTGTTGAGGTATTTTCAGGTAGTGGCTCTATAGGTCTTGAAGCACTGAGCCGTGGAGCATCAAAGATACTTTTTATGGAAAAAGATAAAGATGCCATCAAAGTTTTAAAAGAAAATATTGCTCAAACTGACCCAACAGCTTGTGAAGTCTTTAGTGGAGATAGTTTTGTTAATATAAATAGTGTAATAAGTAGACTCAAAAAAATGGATACTGATGCGTACATATATATTGATCCACCTTTTAGTATTAGAGAAGGTATGGAAGATATATATGATAAAACTATGAATATGATAGCTTCAATACCTCCAGAATTTGTAAAATTAATAATTATAGAACATATGACAGGTCTAGAAATTCCTGATAAACTTGGTGAGTATAGTATTAAAAAAACAAAAAAGTTTGGAAATACCTCGCTTACTTACCTACATGTAGATTAATTGGAATAAAAGTTGCTAAATAACTACTAATTCAAGGATTAGTATGAAGTTTTTTATTTTAGTTACACTTTTATTATCTAACATATACGCAGTAAAAATTAGTGATGTAGCTAATATTGTTGGCGTTAGAGACAATCATCTAATCGGCTATTCACTTGTTGTAGGTCTACAAAAAACAGGTGATGGTACAACATCAAAATTCACTCTTCAATCAATTGCCAATATGTTAAAAGCTATGAATATAGATATGAGACCAGTTGATATAAAGTCAAAAAATGTTGCTGCTGTTGTTGTAACGGCTGAACTAGCACCATTTTCACGTCAAGGTGATAAGTTTAATATAACTGTTTCATCTATTGGTGATGCAAAATCACTTGAGGGTGGAACACTTCTTATGACTCCACTAAAAGGAGTTGATGGTAAGATTTATGCATTAGCTCAAGGTGCAGTAAGTATTGGTGGTAAGAATACTGGTGCTGGTGAAGCTTCACATCCTACTGCTGGACTTATCTATAATGGTGGTTTAGTTGAGAGAGAAATTGGAATAGACTTATACAACCAAGAGTATGCGACACTTTCATTAAAAGAGTCTAACTTTAAAAATTCAGTATCTATACAAAAATCTGTAAATTCATTTTACTCAACTCAGGTTGCAGTAGCAATGGATCCAAGAACTGTTAAGCTAAAAAAACCAAAAAACAGAAGCATGATAGAGTTTTTAGCAGAAGTTGAAGATATAGAGATGAGTTATAACATGAAGAGTAAGATTGTTATAAATGAAAGAACAGGAACAATTATTTCAGGAGTAGGAATTGCTGTTAAACCAATAGTTATGACTCATGGCGATATAACTATAAAAATAAAAGAAGAAAATGAAGTAAGTATGCCAAATGGTGCGACTATGGTTGATGAAAACATAGTTATTGGTGTTAATGAGAACGAACTTTATACAAAAAAGGGCACTACTACGGTTGCTAACCTCGTACGTTCACTTCAGAAACTTGGAGCTACTCCAAAAGATATAATCTCCATTTTAGAAGCAATGAAAAGTGCTGGCAGTATCTCTGCTGATTTGAAGGTAATATAGATGTACGGAATGAATTCAGTTAATATGCAAGCTAGTTATATGTCCCAGCAACATGCTATTCCTAAGATAGATGAAAAAGCTGAAGATGCAGAACTAAGAAAACAAACTGATGCTTTTGAATCTGTGATTTTAAAGATGCTTATGGATAATGCCATGAAGGATGAAAAAAATCTTTTTTCAGCACAAAATGATCCAGGAGATAAGATATACAAGTCAATGTATAGAGATGAATTAGCTAAAGCTAGTGCAGGGGGTTTCGGTTTTTCTCAAATGCTTTATGAGTATTTGAGTGATAAATAAAAAGTTTTTGAAAAAAAGTTTAGTTTTTTGTCTTTTTGTCGATATAGTTGTATAGGAATAAACTAATAGAGTATAAAAGGATAGGTTATGGTTTCAAACTTAAATAGTGCAGCCGTTCGTACATCATACGCAAACGGTTCTGCTGAAGCAAAAACAGTGAAACAAAAAGAGGCTACTAGTGTGTCACAACAAGGTGATACTAGTAAAGTTGATCAGATAAAAGAGGCTCTTGCATCTGGTGAGTATAAGATTAATCTTGAAGCTTTATCTGCAAAGATAGCTGAAGAATTAATGTAGGGTTTTAAACTTGAAGTTGAGGAATGAATTATGTTATCTTATCATTTACAAAGCGCACTTGGTGACTTAAAAGATTTAATAAATATTACACAAGATGATATAGAAGATATCAAGTTAGCTAAAAATAATCCTCAATTTGACAGACTCTCTCTTAAAGAAGAAAAACTAAAAAGCTTTGAATCTAAAAAAGCTATGATAGACCACGAAATATCTAACCTTATGAGCTCAAATCCGGAAATGGATTTGCCTCAACTCCTAAACGAAGAACAACATAACTACTTAGATCAATTAAAAATAGAATTATCAAACCTACGTGAAGTAAATAAAAAATATGCAAGACTAGTATTATCTGTAAGTAATCTTTATAATACATTTTTAGAAAGATTAGTTCCAACAGAGATGCAGGGCTATAATAAAGTTGCATCAAAAGATCCATCTATATTGGAAGTAAGGGTATAAGATGGCTTCTATATTTAACACACTAAACATTGGATATTCTGGTTTAAACGCTGCACAAGTTGGTGTAACAACTACATCACATAATATATCTAATGCTGAAACTGATGGTTATACTAGACAAAGAGTTATAACATCTCCATCAACACCATTAACTCTTAATGAATATCAAGTTGGTAATGGTGTAGATATTACAAGTATTCAAAGAGTCTTTGATAACTTTATCTTTGATAGATATTCAAAACTATCAGGTGATAAAGAGTATTCTGACTTTGTTAAAACAACTATGGAAGAGCTTTCTACTTATTTCCCTGAGGTAGACGAGGT
This sequence comes from Sulfurimonas sp., assembly GCA_028044295.1. GTDB lineage: Bacteria > Campylobacterota > Campylobacteria > Campylobacterales > Sulfurimonadaceae > Sulfurimonas. The sequence continues at coordinate 8,202 of JAOFSE010000008.1, read as the reverse complement.
TGGTATAAAAGCTGACTTACAAGCATACTATAATGCGTGGCAAAGCTTTTCAGACAACCCTGGAAACGACTCTATAAAACTAGCGCTTGCAAAACAGACAGAGAATTTAACGGAAAATATTCAGTATACCCAGGACAAGATATTAGGTCTTCAAAACAAAATAAATGACCAATTAAATGTAAATATAATAGAGGTAAATGCTTTAGCCGAAGAACTGGCATCATTAAATAAATCAATACAGGTTGCTGAATCTGGTGGGGCAGCAACTGCTAATGATCTTAGAGATAAAAGAAATGTTATAGAAGTGAGTTTATCTAAACTAATTGGAGCTAAGGTACATTTAGGCGAGATAAAGTCTGATAGCAGACTAAGTACATCAACTAATATTGCAACCGGAAGTTATTCACTTAGTGTGGATGGCTTTAATATAGTTGATGGTGGTTCTTTTCATCCGATAAAACTTGAAACTACTGGCACAAGTGGTTTTCACTCTCTATCTTATGAGAGACAAGATGGAGTATTAATTCCAATGAATAAAATAATTACATCTGGTAGAGTAGGTGCAATTTTAGCCTTAAGAGGTAGTGAGATAGATAATACAACTAGCGGTATCCCTACTGATGGAATTCTTCAAAATGTTGTTGCAAAACTTGATTCTTTTGCTGTTGGTTTAATTGAATCTACAAATAATATATATGCTGCTACTAATACGACTAAAATGGAGTCAAATCGTTTTGAACTTGTGCCAACAGGTGCTTTAGTTAACTCTGGTCTTAATATTAAAGAGGGCGCTTTTGACGTTGTCATACATGATATTGATGGTAATGAAGTAGCAAGAAGAGTAATTAATATAGATAGTGGTACAAGTATGAGCGGTATTGGCTCAAACTCTATAGAAGAACAAATTACATCTCAGGGAGATGATAATGCTGATGGTAATGCGAACAATGATATAGATGATTTTATACCTATATTTAATTTTTTCACATATGCTAATGGTGAAAATGGTTTAGAAATAGAGTTAGACACTTCTGCTGCTGCACAAGGTTACACATTTTCTATTCAAGACAATTTATCTGATCCAAATTTTGCATCAGGTTCTAATTTTGCTGGTGCACTTGGTCTTAATAGGTTTTTTGATGGTGATGGTGCAAATAATATAGAATTAAATTTTGATTATCGTGAAAATAGCTCTTTGTTATCTGCTTCTAAAACAACATCAGTTGGAGATAATAGAGTTGCATTAGATATGATGCAACAACAGTTCGAAAATTTTAATTTTAATGTTGGTGATAGTCCTCTTCCTATCAATACAACAATATATGGTATGTTTGATGTTGTCGCAAGTGATGTGGGTGTTGAAACAAATAGGGCAATATTAAATAATGAAACAATTGTTGCTCAATATAATGCAACAGAATTACAATTTGCATCAGTTTCAAAGGTAAGTATAGATGAAGAGTTGACTAACTTGATAAAATATCAAACATCATATGGTGCAGCATCAAAAGTAATTACTACAATTGATCAAATGATGCAGACACTTCTTGGAATAAAACAGTAAATATTCATGCCAAAATTTAGTATTTTTATACTTCTGTTTATATTTATATTCTCTTTTTTTGGATCATTTATGTATAGTGTTGATGCTTATACATTAGATATTAACTCTATCTTATTAGAACCATCTATCACACATATCCTTGGTACAGACAGATTAGGTAGAGATATTCTCGCAAGATTAATTGAAGGTGGAAAAATTTCTCTAATCATAGGGGTTGGAAGTGCACTTATCGCTTCACTAGTTGGTCTGTTTTTAGGATCACTAGCTGGGTACTTAAGAGGGGGAGTGGATAAAACCTTTATAGTATTAGTAGATTTATTTCTAACTTTTCCTACATTTTTCCTTCTTCTTGCACTCGTTAGTTATGTTAATGCTTCTGCCTGGGTACTTATTGTAATTATTTCAATTACTGGTTGGATGACAACTGCAAGGCTTATACGCTCTGAGAGTTTTAAAATAACTTCACAACCATATATAAAGATACTAAACATTGCTAAAGTGAGTAAGTTTAAAATACTATTTAAATATTATGCACCGATTTTAGCACCAATATACTTTGTTAGTTTTACTTTTGGAGTTGGTGGAGCGATACTTGCTGAGTCTGGACTTAGTTTTTTAGGCTTAGGAATTGTAGCACCACAGATGAGTTGGGGTACAATACTTAGCGGTGGTAAAGAAGTCATTGAAATAGCATGGTGGGTTAGTTTTTTCCCAGGATTTATGATATTTTTAGTAACATTTTCTCTTATTAATATTTCAAATTATCTACAACAATTAACAAATCAAAAACAGATTCAAAATTAATTCCTATTTATTAACTACATGTAGATATAATTTCTTTATAAAAGCGAGGATTATTTATGATTTTAATGATAGACAACTATGACAGTTTTACTTACAACATTGTTCAGTACTGTAGAGAATTAGGTGCAGATCTTAAGATTATAAGAAATGATGAGATGAGTATTGAAGAGATTGAAAAGCTTTCTCCCGAGAAAATCATTATATCTCCTGGTCCTGCATCACCAGATGAAGCTGGAATCACACTTGAAGTAATAGAACATTTTAAAGACAAGTTACCTATTTTGGGTATTTGTCTTGGCCATCAAAGTATTGCACAGGTCTTTGGTGGAGATGTGATTAGAGCAAAAAACATGATGCATGGTAAAACATCAACAATGAAGCGCTCTCAAGATTGTGTATTATTTAAAGATATTCCAACAGAGTTTACAGCTACTAGATATCACTCTCTTATAGTTGATAAGAGTTCTTTACCAGATACAATTGAACCTACTGCATACTCCACTGATGATGATGAGATAATGGCTTTAAAAATTAAAGATAGAGATATATACGGAGTTCAATTTCATCCAGAGTCAATTATGAGTCAATATGGTCATGAGATGATAGGAAACTTCTTAAAGATATGAATCTAAGATACGTCTTTTTCTTTATACTTGGATTAGATGCAATATCTCTGTTACTAAAGATAGATGAACTTTCTATTTCACATTATGAAGCAGCACTCCTTTATGGGGAACTATCATTTTTACAACTTCTGCTGAAAGTTTCAATTATACTGTTTGGCCAAAATGATTTTGCACTACGTCTTCCAATGTTGATATTTCATACTTTAAGCATATTACTTGTTTATAAAATATCTAAAAATTATCTTCAGATTCAAAGAAATAGAATATGGTTGACAATTATATTTATACTTTTACCTGGAGTTATGAGTTCTGCAATCATCGTAAATGATGCAGGATTAATTCTATTTGGGTTACTTCTTTTTGTGTACATATATGAAAAAAGTTCAAATATTACAACTTATACATTATTATTAATATATATGCTTATTAGTGGAGGTTTCGCGTATTTGTTTATATCCCTAATAGTATATTCAATATATAAGAAGGATAGAAACTTTCTTCTTTTTAATATAACTCTTTTATTAGTATCACTATTTTTATATGGGATAGATACGCATGGTACACCAAAAGGACATCTTTTAGATTCAATTGCTATATATGCTGCTATATTTACTCCTATTGTTTTTGTGTATCTTTTTTACGTACTTTATAGAAGGTATCTTACAAAAGAGCTTGATTTAATATGGTTTATATCATTCAGTGTATTAGTTCTATCGCTGATGTTGTCTTTTCGACAGAAAGTAAACTTAGAATATCTTGCTCCGTATTTACTTATAGCATTACCTTTAGTGGCTCAAACATTTGAACACTCATATAGGGTTAGATTAAAAGGATTTAGAAAAAAGTATAAATTGACTTTTATTATTTCGTTATTATTTTTACTTGTAAACTCATCGGTAATCTTTTTCAATAAATATCTTTATATAATAATTGATAAACCACATAAGCACTTCTCACATAAATTACATATAGCAAAAGAATTAGCATCTGATTTAAAGTCTGATGGAATTTCATGTATATCATCCACTGAAAAAATGAGTGATAGATTAAAGTTTTATGGTGTAACTAAATGCAACAAGTACATTTTACATGAAAATAATAAAATATATGACCAATCTAACAATGTAACGATTAGTTACAAAGACAGACTTGTATACTCCGCTAATGTTACTAAAGTAAACATAAATTAGTGCTGTTATCTACTTAAACTGTATGAATAATACTTATTTAATTTTCAATATGGTAAAATCCCACCTAAATATTAAATAGGAGTTGCAAATGGCTCAAAAAGCGATTAGAGAATTTGACGCAAAGTCAATTTTAGCAAAACATTGGAATAAGTATTTTCCAGACTTTACTTATGCATACGAGACTGTTATGGTTCAAAATGGATCAGAACTAACTAAAGCTGCAAAAACAAAAGCTTGGTTAAATGAGAAAACATTAGTTGCGAAACCAGATATGTTATTTGGTAAGCGTGGTAAAAACGGTTTAGTACTTTTTAAAGATGCTAAGCCAGGTGATGTTTCTTTAGCTAAAGCGGCTTCATGGATTAATGAAAAATCTACAGCTGAGCAAAAAGTTTATTTTTCATTTGATGGTGACCATGCTACAGGTGAACCAAGTGTAGATATGTTAACTCACTTCGTTGTTGAACCATTTACTCCTCATGAACAATCTGAAGAATATTATGTATCTGCTACATGTGTAGGTGATAATGATGTTATTTATATGTCTGCTGAAGGTGGTATGGAAGTTGAAGAGGGTTGGGAAGAGAAAGTTACTGAGGTAGCATTCCCAATTACTTCAACTGAAGAAGAAATTGCTACACAAATAAGAGCAAATGTTCCTGCAGATATAGCTGAGAAAGATAAAGCTAAATTTGCTGAATTTTGTATAGGTTTCTTTAAAGCTTACCGTGAGTTAAACTTTGCATACTTAGAAATCAATCCTTTTGTAATGCAAGGTAATAAAATTGAATTATTAGACATGGTTGCTAAGCTTGATGATACTGCTGGATTTATGATGGTAGATGAGTGGGGGGATGTTGAATACCCAACTGCATTTGGTATGGAAGCAAAATCTCCAGAAGTTGAAGCTATTGAAGAAGCTGATGCGAAAACAGGTGCTTCATTAAAACTAACTCTACTTAAACCAGAAGCTAGAATCTGGACTATGGTTGCTGGTGGTGGTGCTTCAGTTGTTTATGCTGATACTATCGCTGACATGGCAGGTATTGATGACCTTGCTAACTATGGTGAGTACTCTGGTGGTCCAACTACTGGTGAAACAAAATTCTATGCTGAAACTCTTCTTGACTTAATGACTAGAGAAAAAGATGCTCAAGGTCGTGGTAAAGTTATGATTATCGGTGGAGCTATCGCTAACTTTACTGATGTTGCAAAAACATTTACAGGTATTATTCAAGCATTTGAAGTATACGCTGATAAAATGAAAGAAGTTGATCTTAAAATCTACGTTAGACGTGGTGGACCAAACTATGAAAAAGGTCTTAAAGATATTAAAGAAGCAGCTGATAGACTAGGTCTATATATTGAAGTTTATGGACCAGAAACGCATGTTACAGACATCGTTCGTATGGCACTAGAGAAGTAGGGAGAAAATAATGGAACAATTATATACAAAAGACACACAAGCTATTTTTTGGAATAACAATAAAACTGCTATCCAAAGAATGTTAGACTATGACTACACTATTCAAAGAAAAACTCCTTCAGTAGCTGCAATTGTTGCACCTACAAGTGGAAACAAATTCGAAAAGTTCTTTTTTGGACCAGATGAAGTTATGATTCCTCTTTTTAAAACTACTGCAGATGCTAAAGCTGCTCAGCCACAAGCTGATGTTCTTTTAAACTTTGCATCATTCAGAACTGCTTATGATGTAACTATGGAAGCTTTAAGTATTGGTGGTTTTTCATCAATGATGATTACGGCTGAAGGAATTCCTGAGCGTTTAGCTCGCGGAATGAACCAAACTGCACGTGAAAAAGGTGTTACTATCATTGGACCTGCAACTGTTGGTGCAATTACTCCGGGTGCATTTAAAGTTGCAAATATTGGTGGTACTATTACTAATATTGTTAACTCTAAACTTCACCGTGCAGGTTCTTGTGGACTTGTAACTCGTTCAGGTGGTTTGTTTAATGAGCTTTCTAATATTATCTCTATAAATGCTGATGGTATTGCTGAGGGTGTTGCTATTGGTGGTGATAGATTTGTTGGTTCAGTTTTTATTGACAACTTACTTAGAATGGAAAAAAATCCAGCTGTTAAGTACATGATTCTTCTTGGTGAAGTTGGTGGTACTGAAGAGTATAAAGTAATCGAAGCTATCAAATCTGGTGCTATTACTAAACCAGTTATTGCATGGTGTATTGGTACGATTGCTAAGTATTATGATTCAGGTGTTCAGTTTGGTCATGCAGGTGCATCTGCAAATGCTGACTCAGAAACTGCTGAATTTAAAAATAAAGCAATGGCTGATGCAGGTATTCATGTACCAGCATCTTTCAATGAGTTACCAGCTATGATTAACAAAGTTTTTACTGACCTTAATTTAGCTGATATCCCAGAGCCATCTATGAGTGTTTGTCCTACTGTTAGAAGAAGTAAAGAGTTTATCTGTACTATATCTGATGACCGCGGTGATGAAGCTACTTACGCTGGTTTCCCAATCTCAAGTGTTGCTACTCCAGATACTGGTAAAGGTATCGGTGATGTTGTTTCACTTCTATGGTTCAAAAAACAATATCCAAAATGGGCTACTGACTTTATTGAAACTGTAATGAAAACTGTTGCTGACCATGGTCCTGCTGTTTCTGGTGCTCACAATGCTAAAGTAACTGCAAGAGCTGGTAAGTCAGTTGTTGAGTCTCTAGTAACTGGTCTTTTAACAATTGGTCCAAGATTTGGTGGTGCTATTGATGGTGCTGCAGAGCATTTCAAATATGCTGATGATAATGGATTAAATCCTAAAGAGTTTTTAAATCATATGAAAAAAGAAGGTATTCCAATCCCAGGTATTGGTCACCGTATTAAATCTCTAAAGAATCCAGATTTACGTGTAACTGGTCTTATGAATTATGCAGCTGAGCATTTTCCATCAACTCCACTGTTAGACTATGCAAGAACTGTTGAAGCTCTTACTACATCTAAAAAAGAGAATCTAATTCTTAATGTTGATGGTACGATTGGTATTCTTATGGTTGATATGTGGAGAGCACTAGGTTACACTGAAGATGAGATAAATGAATTTATCGCTTCTGGTACACTTAATGCATTCTTCATCGTTGGTCGTTCAATCGGTTTCATCGGTCATATTCTTGATGAAAAACGTCTTGCAATGCCAATGTACAGACACCCAATGGATGACATCCTTTACGATGTTCCAATGGCAGAAGAAATATAATCTTTCTCTAAATTCAAGGAGTTTAATCTCCTTGAATCTCTTCTTTTTCTTTAAAATTTTAAATTTTCCTAACTTTTTGATATACTTGTAATATATATTTACTGAATTGGACTAGTATGAGAAAAGCCTTTACAATGTTAGAACTTATTATGGTTATTGTTGTTATAGGTATTTTAGCTGTAGTTGTAATACCAAGAACAGGTTCAAATGCTCTTGCAGAAGCAGCAGTTCAAGTGATCTCACATATTAGATATACACAACACCTTGCTATGGTTGATGATAAGTTTGATTCTACAGATTCTGACTGGTATAAAAAAAGATGGAGACTTATTTTTGGAAAATCTGATGATACAGAACAAGAGTGGGCATATACTATTTATTTTGATACTGCAACTTCAATTACTGCTGATAATCCAAATATAACTTTTGATGAAATAGCTATCGACCCTCTGAATAAAGCTAAACTTTTATCTGGTGGTTTCTCTGGGATTTTAAACAGTGATGATTCAAGAGCAAATAAAAACATGAATCTTGGATTGAGTTATGGAATATCTAATGTAAATTTAAGTGGAGGTTGCACAGGACCTAGAATAATATTTGATAATCTTGGTAGACCAATGCAAGGAACAATCTATAACTCTACTACAGCTTACGAAAATAGTGACATTATCACCAGCAGATGCGATATTACTTTAACAGGTGATGAGGGAACGATTACAATAGCCGTTGAAGCAGAAACAGGCTACGCTCATATATTATAAACATTAATACTGAAATTT
>JAOFSE010000007.1 GCA_028044295.1 Sulfurimonas sp. | reverse complement strand
AATGGTGGAACTGATACAGCTACAGTAAATATGACAATAACTGCTGGTAATGATGATCCAGTAGCAGTAGATGATTCGATAACTGCTGTTCAAAATACGTTGTTTACTTCAACTGTTGATTTAGATTTTAATGATACTGATTTGGATGGTGATGCACTGAGTGTTACAGCTGGTACATTTACAACTGATAACGGTGGTTCACTAGTTCTTGCAAGTGATGGATCATACACTTATAAATCAGCAACTGGATTTACTGGTAATGATACAGTTGATTATACTGTTATTGATAGTAACGGTGGAAGTGATGTAGGTACATTAAATATCACGGTAGAACCTTTATTTAGTGTTAGTGCTACTTCTAACTCAATTGCTGAAGGTGGTGTTATCACTGGATTCTTTTCAGCTGACTTTACACCAAATTATGCTGAGTGGACAATTGACCTTTCAAATACAAATGCTACTTCTGTATCTCTTGATTTAAACAATGGCTCGATTAGTGGAGGTAGCATCCTTGATCCTAGTAATAGTGACTCTTTTGATTATTCAGGACTTCAATATAAAGACACATCTGGAAACTGGCAAGATATACCATTAACACTTTTTAGTAATAAAGGAACTGTTAATGTTGCAACTTCAGATACATTATTAACAGTCAGAACAAAACTAACACCAGATTTATTTAAAGAAGCGGATGAAATTTTTCATTTAGATGTTACAGTTGATGGTATAACAAACAGTTCAGAAGTAACAATTCAAAATGATGATTTTAATAGAGCTCCAGTAGCTAACGATGATTCTTATAGTGTTGATGAAGACAGTATTGTTACATTAGATTTATTGTCAAATGACACTGATCCTGATGCTGGATTACTAATTACTGATGCGATAAATATTAAATCTATTAATGGAACTGACATTAGTGGTTCTGCTCAGTCTATAGCTGTACCAAATGGTACTGTTAATATAGATGGAAGTGGTGTTGTGACATTTAGCCCTAGTTTAAATTACTACGGAGCAGTTGCATTTGATTATATTATTACAGATGGAGTTTTAGAAGATACCGGAAGTGTAAGTATAAATGTAGCAGCAGTAAATGATGCACCCGTGGCAGTAGATGATACAATCACTGCAACTGAAGATACACCATTTACTTCAACAATTGATTTAGATGCAAATGATACAGATTTAGACGGTGATACACTAAGTGTTGCAGATGGTACTTTCACAACAGCCCAAGGTGGAACAGTAGTTATTGCAACTGATGGTTCATATACTTATACACCAAAAGCTAACTTTAATGGAATAGATACAGTTGATTACACAGTAACTGATGGTTCATTAAGTGATATTGGTACATTAACAATTAATGTAGTTTCAGTAGTTGATACATTTACAGATAACAATGAATCTGTTAATGGTTTAGAAGACACTACTCAAACAGGAACAGTTCTAGAAAACGCAGTAGATACTAATGGATTTGCATTGAGTGTAACGGCATTTAGTGTAGGTTCTCAAACAGGGACAGTTGGTTCAGCCTTAGCAATAGCAGATGTTGGTTCTTTAACTATTAATTCAAATGGTTCTTATACATTTGTACCAGTAGCAAACTATAGTGGTACAGTTCCAACTGCAACATATACTGTAAGTAATACAGAGAGTACAGATACTTCAACTCTTGATATATATGTAACTCCAGTCGCAGATACTTTAGTTACAGTTAATCCTGATGGAACAATAACAGAGATAGCTGATATAGAAGTTGGGAATGGTACGATAGTTACAAGTGATGGTACATTTGATGATACTACTAACACAATCAATGGTATTGAACTAACTGCAACTTCAACGAATCCAGATGGAAGTATTACTACTGCAGATATATCATATAACAACGGGCAAGGTTTTGGTGTTGGTGAGAATGGAGAATTTAGAATCGAGAATGATACTGATGATAAACTATCGTTCAATATTCCATTTAGTTCAGATGGTATGACCATGGAAGTTAAAAACATTATTGATGAAGTTGTTCAAGTAAGTGCTGATAGAATTGATGGATCTAAAATAGTTTGGCAGTTTTTTGAATCAGGTGCAAAATCAGTTCAAAGTTATGTGAAGATATCTATTACGGAAGATAGTACAACAACTACTACAACACTTAACGATAATGAGGCATTGTTTAGTGATTACTTTGAATTAAAATCTGGTAATGACTCGGATGTACTGAATCTAATAAGTTCAGTTCCATACAATAACTTAGTAATTACAGATGCTAACGTAGATGGAAGTAATGGAGCTAATGGTTTTACTATTGATACAATTTATCCATCTGCTGATAGTACATATACTTATCCTGTTGATGTTGGTGCAGCATTAACTGATACAGATACAAGTGAAAGTATTACAGCTTTACTTGTAAGTGGATTTCCTGAAAATTCAGTTCTTTATACTTTCAGACCAGATGGTACGAAAGCTATTATAGATACTACAATAGACTCTCCTATATCAAATAGTGGAAGTGTTTTCTCATTTGATGATACAGCTTTTTTAAATTCTCTTGTTGTAGATGGAACATTTACGGATAATATATATGTTGAAACACAAAGTCAACTTGCTACAGACTTCGAAGCAACTATGGCACTTGAAACTTCAGACGTTGTAGATGGTGTTACTAGCAAGGCATATACTATTTTAGGTGGTTCAGATGACGCTACATTTAGTGGTAGTGCAGGTGGTGATTATATAGATGGCGGAGCAGGAACTGATAGTATAAGTACAGGTGCTGGAAATGATACAATCAAATATGACAGTGCAGATACTTTACTGGACGGTGGAGTAGGGGAAGATACTCTTGTATTTGATCAAAACAATATAGACATAGACTTCAGTAACATTAGTTCTGTGGTTGCGAATATTGAAACTGTTAATTTAACTGGAGGTAATCAAATTACTCTTAGTCTTAGTGATGTACTAGACGTAACGGATAGTGATAATACTCTTAGAATAGAAGGTGGTAATACAGATACAGTTGCACTAGATACAACTACAACTGGTGAGTGGACACTTGGAGACACCTTAATTACAGATGCATCTACTGGAGAAACTTATAAAGAGTATACAGGAACAGATTCTAGTAACAACAGCTTAACTTTAGAGGTGAGTACAAATATCATTATTGTTGATGAGAGTTAATATATCTTTTACATGTAGAAAGATTTCTACATGTAAAGTTATTTAAGAAGAAGGATTAGAGAGATTCTATCGTTTACATGTAGCTTTGAAAATATTGAGCTTACATGTGCCTTTACAGTTCTTGTAGTTATATCTAATCTTGATGCAATCAAATCATTTGTAAGACCATCTAGTATAAGATAAACCACTTCTTCTTCTTTATCTGTAAGTCTATCTTTTATAAGTTTAATTGAATCATCATTTAAAGAAGATGTAGTATTTGGGAGTTTCGCTGTTAGTTCAGGGTATGTCCATACATTTCCATTTTTTACAGTCTCTATCATTTGTTTGTAGTGTGTAGATAACATTCTAGAATTTCCGTAAGCTTTTACACCTTTTAGAATTAAAAACTTACCAGTGACAGTAGTAGGAGACTTTTCTAAAACTATTAAGTTTTTTGGTATTTTTCCCAATGAAATTAGATGATTTATTTCTGAAGATATAGAGTCATAGTCAGCGATTACAATAACATCATCAATATTACTTATTGCAGTTGAGCATGACTCTATATCATTACATTCAATGTACTCATCTATAGATTTTTTTTCAGTTAGTTCTGATATAAGAGATAAGTTAGAACTAAATAGTATTATCTTCATGTTATCTCTCTGTAAATACATACTGTTTAGATTTTAGTATGGGCTTAAGTATATACTGCATAACAGTCTTTTGACCAGTTACTATATCAACACTAACTGTCATACCTGGTATGATATGAAGAGGGTGCTCTTTTGTGCCTAAGTAGTTCTTTTTAGTTGTTACATGTATGAGATAAAAAGTATTTTCTTTTTTGTCAGTAATAGTATCTGGTGATATATTTACAACTTTACCTATTAGACCACCATGAATTGCAAAGTCATAGGCTGAAACTTTTACTTTTGCTTCTGCACCAGGGTGTATAAATGCAATATCGCTTGGTTTTATTTTTATTTCTAGAAAAAGATTTTTATTTGTTGGAACTATCTCCACTAAATCTGCACCAGGTTGTATTACACCACCTACCGTATTTATAAATAGTTTTTGAACTATTCCCTCAACAGGTGACTTAACCATTGTTCTATCTACTTGATCACTAAATGCCACTTGTTGAGTCTGTAGTCTTGATATCTCGGCAATTACTTCGTTTAACTCTTTTTTTGCAGTATTTATAAATAGTTGTTTAGATTCATTTCTTCTATTTTTAAATTCATTAATTGTTGATGATAATCTTGGAAGTGATAGTTTAGCAGCTTCTATATCACTCTCTATACTGTTTGCTTCGCGCTTTAGCTTTAAAAAGTCAACTTTAGATTTTACACCTTCTTTTACAAGTGGCGCTGTCATTACTATCTCTTCTGTAACAAACTCAAGTGATTTCTCAAGAGATTTTACTTTTGCGGCTGCTTCTCTATATAGTTGTTGTTTCTGTTGAACTAAGTTTTTAAGAGATTTGTCTTTTGAATCAAACTCTTGTTTGTTAGATAGATACAAGTTTTCAGATAGTTTTATCTGTGACTCTAAGTCGGCATCATCACATGTTTTTGCTTCAAAGGGCAATAAGTTTGCTTCAGCAAAAAGTCTTAATCTTTTAGCTTCTAATTCATTATATTTCATCTCATTGGTTCTTGAAGCAGATGTAGACTTAGCATTGTTGATTTTTAAGATCACTTCGCCTTTTTTAACAATCTGTCCTTCTTTAACCAATATAGATTCAACTATACCACCTTCAAGATTCTGAATCACCTTATTTTGACCATAAGGTATAACATCTCCATCACCTCTAGTTATCTCATCAATCTCTGCTAAAGATGCCCATAAAATAAAAGCAATCACTGAAATAAACCATATTTTTATTACTTTACTCATTCTGGATGGAGTTCTCTCAAGAACAGCTGCACTTAGACTATTCATATAAGAGTAGTCATTTTTACTATACTCTACTGGCTTGTCTTTTTCAAAAGCTTCTAAAGAATTTAGTTTATCTAATGCTTTTTCATAAACAGGTGTCAAGTAAGTACATGTTTTGTTATATACATCTTTTACTGTAGAGTAAGCCTTTTCTGAATACTCTACAGGTAAATTATTTTTCTTCAATGCTATTTCCCTCTGGTTTACCTTGGAGTTTACTCAATGCTTCATCTTTTGGAGCATCAATGATGATCTTACCTTCATTCATGACAATAACTCTTTGTACAATACCAAGTAGTGACATTTTTTGTGTAACAAAAATAGCAGTTTTATCTTTTAGATTTCTATCTAAGTTTGTTAACAATGTTGACTCTGTAAGTTGATCCATCGCATTTGTTGGTTCGTCCATAAGCATAATCGGAGATTCCAGTAAAAATGCACGAGCAATACCAATACTTTGTTTTTGACCGCCAGAGAGACCTTGTCCTCTTTCACCTATAGGCATCTCATAACCCTTAGGATGTTTTTTGATAAACTCTGAAGTACCACTAATATGAGATGCTTTTAGCATAGCTACATCACTTGCATGAGTTGACCTATACATAATGTTCTCTTTTACAGTTCCTCGAAACAACATAATATCTTGAGAAACATAACTCATGTTTTTTCTCAAGTCTGCAGGGTCAATCTGTTTTATATCAATACCATCTATTAAAATTTGACCAGAATCGGCTAAGTAAAGGCCAAGTATTAGTTTTTCAATTGTACTTTTACCTGAACCTATTCTTCCAATAACAGCTACATGTTCACCTGGATTTATTTTAAATGATACATTTTTAATAGCAGGCACATCTGTGCCAGGATATGCAAATGTAACATCTACAAATTCTATAGTTCCACTAAACTCTGGCTTTTCAACAAAAGTTTTTCCATTTGGTCTTTCACTTGGTTGAGATATTATGTCATTTATAGTTTCATAAGATGTTTTTGTATCTTCATAGTTTGTAAGTAGTGCTGCAACTTGCCCCATAGGAGCTAGTGTCCTTGATGTTAATATAACTATAGCAATCAGACCACCCATAGATAACTCGAAGTCTTGGATTAGGTATACACCGTATACTATTATCATTACAGTATTTAGTTGGATAAGTAGTTGTGTAATGGTAGGAATTGATGCGGACAGAAGACGAGAATTTAAACTTTTTCCTGCTATTTCACCAGTTGACTCCTCCCACTTCCACTGAACTTGATTAAGTGTTCCAAGAGTTTTTAAAGTTTCTATATTGTTAAGTGTTTCTATAAGTATAGAGCTCTTTTTTGCACTTGCTTCATGAGTACTCTCAATACTTGTTCTAAGAGGTTTTTTAATAAAAAATGCATAACCAATAATCAGGATCATTGTGACAATAGGAACCATCACAATTCCACCACCGATATAGCCGATAACTGCTAAAAATATTAGTGCAAAAGGAAGATCAATAATCGCAGCCATAGTAGCATTGGTTAAAAAACTTCTGATAGAGTCAAAGTCTTTTAGATTACTTGCAAATGAGCCAACAGAAGATGGATGATTTTCCATTCTTAAGTCTAGCACTTTTTCAAAAATTATAGATGACATAATAACATCACTCTTTTTAGCAGCACTCTCCAAAAGATAAGTTCTCGTAAACTTTAAAAATGTATCAATAATATATATTATTGATACTCCAAGAGCAAATACCCATAGAGTCTCTATAGCATTGTTTGGAACTACTCTATCATATACATTCATTGTAAATAATGGGGATGCGAGTACAAATAAGTTAATTAGTAGTGATGCATATAAAACATCTTTATAAACAGGAGCAGATAGTTTAATTGTACTCCAAAACCAATGCTTTTGATTTAGGTTAAGAGTTCTTTTATTTGTCTCACTATATTCAAATGCTTTTTTTACCATAAAGCCAAAGCCTATATGCTCATCCATGAGTACATCCATATCTACCCATTGTTCAACTGCTTCATCAGCTGGCATAATTATTTTTGCTTTAGTCTTATCTGTATTAAAACTATCAACAATACAAGCACCTTGATTTGAAAGAAGTATAATCATTGGAAGTTGTAATGGTGATATTTGAACGAGTGGACGTCTGACTAAAGATGATTTTAAACCAGCCTTTTCAGCAGCACGAGAAAATAGTCCTTTTGCATTGTCTATTGAAAAAAGTTCAGGAGAATCTACACCTGGTTCTATTGGTAAACCAGCTGTTAGGGCTTCTGCTGAGAATGGCTTGTGGTACATTTTTGTAAAAAGAACCAAGCAATCAAGCAGAGCGTCAATTTTTAAATTGTCTGTACTTTCTAAAATCATTTAAGACCTTCTATTATTGAAAATTATTTATTTATTATTAGTTTTTTTATGACTATATCTACACGATTGTTTTGCTCAGTTGATTCTGAGTCAGTTCCACTAAACATCGGAGCTGTGTTCGCTTTAGAGTATATCTCTATACTCTGAGAATGAGCACCCGATGATATTAGTATCTCTTTTGCTGCTTTAGCTCTTGAAGTTGAGAGTGAAACCATCTCAGCTTCTGACATATAGATACTGTCAACGTGACCAAATATATCAATTTCTATATTCTCCCAGCCATAAGTTTCTATCTGTTTAATAAGCTTTTCTAGTCTATCTAGACCATAGCTAGTTAAAGTGTCTTCACTATCTTCAAATAAGAAACCACTATATCTCTCGATTTGTTTAATATTTGTATATTTCTTAGCACATCCAAATATATTTCTAGTATCTGTTGATAGAGAGTTATTACAAAGATCTTCTTCATCAACTATAAGATCTTTGTCTCTATCGTAAGTTAGAGGTAAAGCGTCAACATTTTCTGGAGTTTCTGCATGAAGTCCAACATTAGCTGGAGAGTTGTAGTCTTCACCTACAACAGTAGAAACCAATGTTCCCATAGCATCAAGTATTCTAAACTTGGCAAATAAAATACTATATTCAGTATTTACTATTTGTGATTTAGAACCTATAAAATCATTTTGTGCAGAGAGTAAGTCAAGTAAAGAACGGCGTCCTAAGTCATACTCTTTTGTGAAGAGCATTAGCGTCTTCATTGAGAATTTTTTGTACTCTTTAAGATGTCCTAGTTGAGTTGATAGTTTTTCATTCGCAGCCCAAGATAGATTAAGTCCTTCTAGTACTTCTCTTCTTAGTCTATTTTTTATCTCAACTTCTTGATGTATTGCACTTACACTTTTTTGTATTGCTGCAGAATCTGCAAAACCATTAAAAATGTTGTATCTTAGATATGCCATAGCTTTGAAGTTGTCAAATTTACCTTCAACACCACTGAGGTTTTTATTATAACTTTGAGAAACTTCAAGATCAATAGATGGATAAAAAGGAGATTTTTTCTCTTTATGTGTAGCTTGTGCTAATTTTATATTGTGGGTACTTACCAGTAAAGAGGGGTTATGCTGCATAGCGTACTGCGCAGCTTCTTCTATACTTAGTGGAAATTCTACCTGTAGAGATGGACGAGTCATAAGTTTTGGGTCTAGGTATCTTCCTAAAACTCTTTGCATAGAGTAGGTAACATCTAAAAGAGTGTTTTCTTGCACTATGTAATTACTTTTTGCAAGTGAAAGTGCTGACTCTATTTTATTAACTTCTGAAAGCGTTGTAAGACCTGCATCATATAGTTTATTGACTTTGTTTAAAATCTCTTCATTTATATCTATATTTTCTTGAGTAATATCTAGTAGTTCTTTGTTCTTCATGACTTGTAAATAGTAGTCTAGCATCTTAAACGATGTGTCATTTACCTTTTCTACATAGCTATATGCAGCAGCAATGGTTCGCTCATCTTGTTGAGCTACTCTGTACTTTGTCTCAAAACCTCTAAATACATTCTGAGTCAAAGTCAAAGAGTTTTGATAAACTGAATAGTCAAAATCAACGCCTGTGGCTGAATTGCCATTCTCTTGTCCAACACCAAGTGAAAGGTCTAGTTTAGGGAAATAATCAGACTGAGCAATCTCTATATCTTCTTTTGTTACATTATAATTCTTTAGTCTCTCTAAAATTATAGGATTCGTTATTAAAACTTCTTCGATAGTTGTTTTTAAGTCTTGGGAGAATAGCGAATTTACAAGTATTATAGAAAGAATTAGTTTATTCATGTTTTTCCTAGTTATTAATTAATTACAGTATAGTTTAGTATAAGTTAAATTGATTCTATAATAGCATAAAATACCCTAAAAGCAATGTTTTGGATGTGTTTTGCTAAATCATATGTATTTATATCGGACTAAATGTGTATAAATGTAATATGACATTTATGATATAATCCATTCAATATAAATTTAGGAAAAAGTGATTAATGCTCTCATCAGATGTAAGTTCTATCTTAGAAAATAAAGACAAACTCTTAACACAAACATACTTTGATTTACAGAGATATTTTGAAGAAAAATATGGCAACGATACTGTTGTTTTTATGGAAATTGGTACTTTTTTTGAAGTATACGAAGTAAATAATGATGATGAACAGATTGGTAAAGCAAAAGAGATAGCTGAACTTTTAAATATTCAATTAACCAAAAAAAATAAAAATATAATAGAAAATTCTGACAAAAATCCTCTTTTGGCAGGTGTACCAGCAGTTTCTTTTGAGAGATATCTAAACCGTTTAATCTCAGAACAAAAGTACACAGTAATAGTTGTCAAACAAAAGGGAAATCCGCCGAAAATAAGTAGATATATTTCTCAAATTGTATCACCTGGTACTAACTTTGACCATATAGTTGATAATGATGACAACTATATTGTTTCTCTTTTAATTGACTCTCACAAAGGGATATATACAGTTGGTTACTCTGCAATTGATGTGACAACTGGTAAGACTTGGTTGTATGAAGGTCATGGAACAAGTGAAGATCCATCTTATGCCTTAGATGAAATTTTCAATCTTTTAAACATATACAGAACTAGTGAAGTTGTTGTTACATTTTTAGATGGTGTTAAAGACCAAAGACATGTCATCCAGTATTTAGAGATTGCAGAACACTATCATTATTCTGTGAATAATCAAAGACCTCGTATAGAGTTTCAAAATGAACTGTTTCGTGAGGTCTACCAAATACAATCGTTACTCTCCCCAATAGAACATTTGGATTTAGAGAGAAGTCCAATGATAACTGAGTCATTGGCGATATTAGTCCACTTTGTAATTGAGCATGATATTCATATCGTTCAAAAGCTAGACCGTCCAAATGTTATAGATAACCGTCGTTTTATGTACCTTGGTAACTCTGCATTAGAGCAAATGGGTGTTGTGTCTAAGGATAAAAAGGAATTTACACTTCTTAAGATGATAGACCAGAGTGCAACTGCTATAGGTAGACGTCTTTTAAAAGAGAGACTCCTAAATCCAATTATGGAAAGAGATGAGTTAGAGAGACGATATAACTTAATAGAGAGAGTATCTTCCCACACTAGATACCTTGATGAAACTATGCGTGGTGTTTATGACTTAGAGAGGCTTTCTCGTAGACTTGACTTAGGAAGACTACATCCATTTGAGATGAATCATATATATGAGTCAATTCTGAGTGTAAAAGAGTTGATGCTATATGTTAAAAAACATAAAATTCAGAAGACCCCTTTTCATGAGAGTGAACTTGATGAGTTCTTAAGAGATATATCTAAAAGTATAGACCTTGATGTGTCTCGTAGATTTACAAATGCAACGGTAGATGAAAATTTCTTGATGAATGGTGTTGACGAAAGCATAGATACACTTGTAAAAGAGAATGATACGATGTTGATAGCTTTTGAAGACATCATGTCTAAAATAGAGACGATGATAGAGAATGTAAATGCTGGTAGTTCTAGTCGTTTAGTTACGCTTGGTCTTTTAGAAAAAGAGGGCTACTACATATCCCTTAGTAAAAATAGATTCTCTATGATAGAAGATGAGTTTAAAAAAGAGGAATACTTTAAAGAATTTAATGTTAAAAAACTAACTAATTCTGTAAAAATAACATCTTCTTTTACTGATAGTTTATCTGATAACATTATGAAGAATCGCCGTAAGATAGTTTCACTTGTAAGAGAAAAGTATACTCAGCTCCAAGGTCTTTATGAAAGAAGATACTCACTTCTATTTGATAGAGTAATATCTTATGTCGCGGACCTAGATGTTGGAGTTAGTTCATCTAAAGTAGCTGAAATGTATAAGCATTCAAGACCTATGATAGTAGATGTGTCAGAAGATGAAAACTTCATGCAGATTATGCAACTTCGTCATCCTCTTATTGAGATTCAAGAACGTGGTGGTCTTTATATTCCCAATGATATAGTTATGGGTAACCGTTCTTATATGGACTTGCCACATCCTGAAACAGTAATGCTTGAAGTAGGTGTACATGATGGACATCCAATCAATGGCGTGTTACTTTATGGTATTAACTCCAGTGGAAAATCATCTCTAATGAAAAGTGTTGGAATTGCTACCTTGATGGCTCAGTCAGGCTTTTTTGTATCTGCTTCTGTGATGAAGTTTTCTCTTTTTGATTCACTGTTTACTAGAATCGTTTCAAAAGATAATTTAGCAAAGGGCTTATCGACTTTTGCTGTTGAAATACTTGAACTTAAAAATATTTTCAATCGTGCAACAGTTCGTTCACTTATACTAGGTGATGAGATAAGCCATGGTACTGAAACCCTCTCTGGTGTGGCAATAGTCTCTTCGGCAATCATAAAACTAGCGAAACTTCGTTCTCTATTCTTGTTCGCAACGCACTTACATCAACTCTCAACTATGAAAGAGATAACATCATTAAACAATGTTGTTGACTTACATCTTAGTGTTGAATATGACGAAGATAAAGATGCTCTTTTGTTTAACAGAGTTCTTCAGGCTGGAAGTGGAAGTAGTATATATGGTTTAGAGTTTGCTAAATCACTTCATATGGATAGTGAATTTTTAGACACTGCTAATCAAATCAGAAAAAGACTTGCAAAAGATTTTGATGAATTGGAACTACTTGTGAAGAAAAAGACAAGTAAGTACAACAAAGATTTATATGTTACTAAGTGTGTTATCTGTGGAGCTATGGCTGAAGATGTGCACCATATAAATCATAAATCATTAGCAGATCAATCTGGATTTATAGGTCACTTTCATAAAGACTCAAAGCATAACCTTGTGCCATTATGTAAAGATCATCACAGAGAGATTCATGATGGTAAAATAAAGGTAGATGGTTTTGTAATGACTTCGAATGGATTAGAGCTTAAATATGAAGAGCAAATGAGTAAACCTAAAGAGATAGAGAGTCAAGCGCCTGAGATTAATGAGCCAAAAGAGGTCGATGAGTCTGATGGCTTTATTTTAGATGATTGGGACTAGTTTAGTATTGTGTTTTTATTGAGTTTAGAAGAGTGTCCCATCTCATGAAAGTCAGTTACTAGACCTTCCATATCATTATATATGGCGTAGTCAAGTATTTCAAAAATTGAATCACTCATCTCATCTTCATTATAATAATCTTTTGAATTAACAGCACTAATGAATATACTAGCATCGCTATGCTCTTTTTTAAATCTCACTTTTAGATTTGATATAGCATGAATAGCATATTTTAAAGGAGTTGCATCAAAGACTACACAGTACAAGTTCTTTTCTAACGCTATAACAATGTCCGTCTGTCTTTTTGAAAATATAAATTTTTCTATATCTATATCTGATCTTGTTAGTCCCATAACAACAGAGTAATCTATAGCATATCGCTTTCTTCTGTATGCAAAATCTGTAACGCCATCCATAATTTTTTGTTTGTACTTTTCTAAATTATCTTTATTATATTCATTCACTGTAATATCCCTGGTTATAATTATTTGTAATACTACCATGAAGCCATAAGAGTAAAGCTTAAATACTGTATAATATCTAACAATAAATATATATGGTGTGTAATTAATGAATGTAATAGAACTATTTAAATTTTTCATAGAGTCAAAGAGTGAGACTCCAGACGATGGTGGTCTTTTAGACTTTATAGAGAACTACTTAGATGGATATACAGCTGTTAGAGTAGATGTTGAAGATGTGAAAAATTTATTTATATATAAAAAGTTTGGAGATGGTGACCACCTATGTTTTGCTGGTCATGTAGATGTAGTTCCTGCTGGTGACGGATGGGAGACAAACCCATATAAAGCTGTAGAAAAAGATGGTTTTATATATGGTCGTGGTGCTCAAGATATGAAGAGTGGTTTAGCTGCTTTTACTCAAGCAGTAAAGGACTCTAAAAACTTTAATGGAACTCTATCTCTTTTGCTAACTTCAGATGAAGAGGGTGAAGCTAAGTATGGTACTGTTGAGGTTTTAAAATATTTAAAAGAAAAATCTATGTTACCAGATGGAGTTGTTGTCGCTGAACCTACATGTGAAGATGACTTTGGAGATGCTATTAAAGTAGGGCGTAGAGGTTCAATTAATGGTTATATTACATTAAAAGGTAAGCAAGGACATGCTGCTTACCCTGAAAAAGCTATAAATCCGATTCATAATATAGCTCAAGTATTATCTGGTATGGCCGGAGTTAACCTTGACAATGGGGATGAGTTTTTTAGTCCAAGTAAATTTGTTATTACTGATATCCGTTCGGGTATGGAAGTAACCAATGTAACACCAAATGAGCTTAAAATGATGTTTAATGTAAGAAACACGACTCTGACAACTCAAAAAGAGGTAACAGAATTTGTAGCTAAACATTTAGATGGACTTGACTATGATCTTCGTCTAACTCAAGGATCATATCCATTTAGAACAGATACAGATACAAAGCTTGTTAGAAATATAGATAATTCTATAGAAAGAATTGTGGGTATTAAAACAAAACACTCAACAGCTGGTGGAACTAGTGATGCAAGATTTATAGCACCACTTGGCATACCTGTTATTGAACTTGGTGTTAGAAATGACACAATTCATAGCGTAAGAGAGAGAACTACTATTAAAGAAGTTCAAAGTTTATATGAGGTTTTTAAAGATCTAATAGACAAATGGGAGTAGTAATGAAGTACTTTATTTTAATGTTTAGTTTAATATCATTGTTAAATGCTGATTTTGATTGGCCTGGTGATTATGATGAAGCTTTAAAGATTGCGAAAAAAGAGAAAAAAGAGATATACCTTATGATAGGCTCTGCTAATTGTAGGTTTTGTGAAAAGTTTGAAAATGTAGTTCTTATGGATAAGGATGTATATAAAAACCTAACACAGGACTTTGTTCCTCTTTATCTGTCTAAAGATATTGATGATATTCCTGAGGGCTTAAAAACTTCGCCTATCCCAAGGCACTATTTCTTAGATGAAAATGGAAAGGTAATTGAGTCTATGATAGGATATAGAGGACAAGAGTGTTTTTACAATATACTAGAAGATATTAGAGAGTTACGAAAAAAGTAGTACTAGCAGAATTTTTTTTGTCTTTTTATAACTCTTTTTCTTTGAAACAGTATATAAAATACAGCCCCAATAGATAAAAAAGCTGATATTAAAAGAACATAAGCTCCTAAACTATATATAAATGTTAGTTGTATAACCATCGATAAAACTATAAGTAAAATCAACATTTGTAATAAACAGTAAACATTTGGTTGAAATGCACTGCATGAATTTCTTCTTTCATTACTATACATGTTATTCTCCAAGTTAAATATTTAACTTTTCATTTAACTAAAGTAATATAAAAAGTTCTTATATTTAAGTCTCTATTAAAAGTATAATCTATCTAAATTAAATTATAGATAAAATTTTACATGTAGTTTTTATTATTTAAAACGTAGTAGTATTCCATATATGTAAGTTTAAAAGGAAAATAAATGAAATTTGTTCAAACAAGTAAAGCACCATCAGCTATAGGTCCATATTCTCAAGCAGTAATTGCTAATGGAATGGTATACACATCGGGTCAAATTGCACTTACTCCAGAAGGTGTGATGTTAGAAGATGATGTTGTAGTACAAACTAAACAGGTACTTGAAAACTTACAAGCTGTTTTAGAAGAAGCTGGTAGCTCAATGGATATGGTAGTTAAGACTACTATTTTTATCGCGTCTATGGATGACTTTGTGACTATAAATGGTATATATGAAGAGGCTTTTGGTACGCATAAACCAGCACGTGCTACGGTAGCTGTTAAAACTCTACCAAAAAATGCACTTGTGGAAATAGATGCAGTAGCCTTGGTTAAATAAAACTTAAAGCTTATTTAGGTATAATTCCGAACTTTTTAATAGATTTAAGGAATTGTATATGTACGCAATTATCAAAAACGGTGGTAAGCAATATAAAGTTCAAGAGGGTGATGTTCTTTTATTAGATAAGATGTCTCTTGAGCCAAAAGCTACTATCGAAATTACAGAAGTTCTAGCAGTAAATGCTGGTGAGCTTAAAATGGGAGCACCTTTCGTAGATGGTGCTAAAGTTACTGCAGAAGTAATTAATGAAGGTCGTGACAGAAAAGTTGTGATTTTCAAAAAGCGTCGTCGTAAAGACTCTAAAGTTAAACGCGGTTTCCGTCGTGACTTTACTCGTGTTCGTATCACGAAAATAGCAGCATAAGGATAAACAATGGCACATAAGAAAGGTCAAGGTAGTACACAGAATAATCGTGACTCAGCTGGTAGAAGACTAGGTGTTAAGAAATATGGTGGAGAAGTTGTTATCCCAGGTAACATCATCATTCGTCAAAGAGGAACTAAAGTTCATCCAGGTACAAATGTTGGAATGGGTAAAGATCATACTCTATTCGCATTAGTTGAAGGCGTTGTGACTTTCGAAAGAAAAGACAAAAAACGTCAAAAAGTTTCAGTTTTACCTGCTGTATAACTTCTCAACTGTTTAGGCTCTTGCCTAAACATCTTTACTTCATAAATTAGGTTTATCCCTAATAAAATTTAATAATTTACTTTACTATTGTTAAGAGTTTATTTTTAAGTTTTAAGAGTTCAAAACATAAGGACATCATTTGTTTACAGATAGCGTAGAATTAACAGTATCATCAGGAAAAGGTGGACAGGGTTGTGTTGCATTTCGTCGTGAAAAATTTGTACTAAATGGTGGTCCAAATGGTGGTGATGGTGGAAAAGGTGGTGACATCTGGTTTAGATGTGATAACAATACTCACACACTATCTCATTTTCAAAGAAAAATGCATATAAAAGCTGATGGCGGAGTTCCTGGTGAAGGTTCACTTATGACTGGAAAGTCAGGGGCTAAAAAGGTAATTATTGTTCCACCAGGTACACAGATACTTGATATGGAAACAGGAGATGTTCTTTTTGACATGTTAAAGCATGGTGAAGAGGTTAAATTTATTGAAGGTGGTAAGGGTGGACTTGGAAATGTCCACTTTAAATCATCTACAAATCAAAGACCTACTTATGCACAACCTGGTGAAAAGGGACAAACTAGACAGATAAAACTGGATTTGAAACTTATAGCTGATGTTGGCCTTGTTGGTTTTCCAAATGTTGGTAAGTCAACTCTTATATCAACAGTGTCAAATGCTCGTCCTGAGATTGCAAACTATGAGTTTACAACGCTTACACCAAAACTAGGGCAAGTTAATATAGGTGATTATGAGTCATTTGTAATGGCTGATATCCCAGGAATAATTGGTGGAGCACATGAGGGTAAAGGTCTTGGAATTCAATTTTTAAGACATATAGAGAGAACGAAAACACTTTTATATATGGTTGATTTAGCTTCTTATAGAGATTTAAAAGAGCAGATTGAAGTTTTAAAAGATGAAATAGCATCTTTTTCAGAGAAGTTAGGCGAAAGTAAGTATGCAATTGCTCTTACTCGTGTTGATATTGTTCCACCAGATGAGATAAATGACTTAGTTAATAGTTTCTTAGATCTTTTGGGATTAAAAGCAAGCTCTAACAGTGATTTTGATTTTGATGATTCTATTCCATATTTTGTTCAAGAGTCAGCTGATGAAACACTAGGATTTGATAGAAAACTTCCATATTTAGTAGCACCTATATCATCTGCTACTCATAAAAATATAGAGGCATTAAAGTATGGACTATTTAACTTAGTTCAAACAGATAGAACAGACGACTAGTTATGAAACGTATAGTTGTTAAAGTTGGTTCAGCTGTTTTAACACAAAACGATAGGATTGCACTAAATCGTATGAGAGCTTTAGTGGATTTTCTAGCAGAATTAAAAAAGAGCAATGAAGTTATTCTTGTTTCATCAGGGGCTGTTGCTGCTGGATATACCCAAGTTCAACTAGATAAAAAAATAATCAAAAATAAACAAGCTCTTGCTGCTATAGGTCAACCAATTATTATGGATTTATATAGTCAAAAGTTCTCTTTTCATAATATTATTATTTCTCAAGTTTTAGTTACATCTGCCAATCTAAGTAAAGATGATGATATTAGAAGAATTAAAAATACTGTTGATACTCTTTTAGAAAATAATGTAATTCCCATTGTTAATGAGAATGATGCAACTTCAACAGTTGAACTTGAAGTTGGCGATAATGACCAACTTTCAGCTTATATAACAAAACATACTGATTCTGATATGCTTATAATCCTTTCTGATATAGATGCGTACTATGATGAAGACCCTAGAAAAAATAAGAGTGCAAAGTCAATTAAGTCTCTACATGTAATAGATGAAAGCGAACTACAAAAAGAAGCTTCTCCTCATGGTGATTTTGCAACAGGTGGAATTTTAACTAAGTTAAAAGCAGCTGATTACTTACTTTCTAATGGTATCGATATGTTCTTATCAAGTGGATTCGATTTGAGTGATATTAAAAGTTATATGTTTGACTCAAAACAAACTGGTGGAACACTTTTCATAAAAGAGGCTAAGTAATGAAAATAATTTTCATGGGGACTCCTGATTATGCGCAAAAGATTTTAGAAAAAATTATCAATACTTCTGATATGGAAGTTGTTGCAGTATATACTCAGCCTGATAAACCAGTTGGAAGAAAAAAAGTTTTAACTGCACCAGAAGTAAAAACTTTAGCATTACAAAACTCTATAGATGTTTACCAACCAACTAGACTTCGTAATGAAGATACTGTTAAAGAACTGACTCAAATTGAATGTGACTTTATTGTTGTCGCAGCATATGGTCAGATACTACCACTTGAAGTTTTAGAGCATGCTACATGTATAAATCTACATGCTTCCATATTACCAGAATATAGAGGTGCAAGCCCAATTCAACAAACTCTTTTAAATGGTGATAAAAAAACAGGTGTGACAGCTATGCTTATGGATGTTGGTATGGATACAGGTGATATTATAAAGATTAGTGAGATATCTGTAAATAACACTGAAATGGTTGAAACTCTTTTTAATAGACTCACAGAGGTAGCTTGTGAGTTAACTATAGATGTACTTCAAAATTTTAGTTCATACACTCCTGTTAAACAAATCGAGTCTCTATCTACACACTGTAAAAAAATATCCAAACAAGATGGTGAAGTAGAGTTTATAAATGCTCAAGAGTTATTCAACAAGTATAGAGCATTTACTCCATGGCCTGGAATATACTTACAAAGTGGATTAAAACTAAAATCTATTGAGTTAATTGAAAACTCTACATGTAACAATGCTGGAGAGATTTTACATGTAGATAAAAACTCTATAGTTGTTGGTTGTGAAATAGGAAGTATAAAAATTTTTAAAGTACAACCTCAGTCAAAAAAAGAGATGGATATAAGCTCATACATCAATGGTAAAAGATTAACAGTTGCAGATACTCTTTCTTGATAGTGTAGATTCAACACAGACTTATCTAAAAAACCTTTTACAAGATAAAAACACAAGACTTCCCATAGCTGTAGTTTCTAGAATACAAACAAATGGGATAGGAAGTCGAGATAATTCTTGGCAAGGTATAGAGGGTAACCTATTTTTATCTTTTGCAATAGAATTAAAAGAACTACCTGAGGATTTAAAACTAGAATCTGCTTCAATATACTTTGCATACTTATTAAAAGAAATTTTGACTGATCTTGATTCTAAAGTATGGTTGAAATGGCCTAATGATTTCTATCTAAAAGATAAAAAGATAGGTGGAATGATAACTAATGTAGTTTCTAACACAATTGTATGCGGAGTTGGTATAAATTTAATCAATTCACCTGAGAATTTTGACAAGTTAGATATTAAAATAAGTAAAAATGAACTATTAGATAAGTATTTCAAAAGTATTGAAATTAATGTGCCATGGAAGAAAGTTTTTAGTAAATATAAGTTAGAATTTCTCTCAAATAAAAACTTTTTTACACATATTGTTAACAGAAGAGTTTCTCTAGCAGATGCAATACTAAATGATGATGGTTCTATAGAGGTAAATGGTGAAAGGATATTTGGTCTAAGATGAGCGAAGTAATAGTAATTGCAAATCAAAAAGGTGGTGTTGGTAAAACAACTACTGCTGTAAACTTAGCTGCTTCATTAGCTGTTGCAGAAAAAAAAGTTCTTTTGATTGATTCTGACCCACAAGCTAATGCTACAACATCTTTAGGCTTTCATAGAAATGATTATGAGTTTAATATGTACCATGTATTAATTGGTACAAAAAAATTAAAAGATATCATCTTAAAGTCAGAACTTCCAACTCTACATTTAGCTCCTTCAAATATTGGTTTAGTTGGTATTGAAAAAGAGTATTACGATGCTGAGAACTCAAAGGGCCGTGAGCTTGTTCTTAAAAAAGCTATATCAAATGTGCTTAAAGATTATGATTATGTGATTATAGACTCACCTCCAGCACTTGGACCAATGACAATAAATGCACTTTCAGCTTCTAACTCAGTAGTTATACCTATTCAGTGTGAGTTTTTTGCACTTGAAGGTTTAGCTCAACTTTTAAACACGATTAAGCTTGTTAGAAAGTCTATAAATCCAAAACTAAGTATAAAAGGTTTTTTACCTACTATGTTTAGTGCACAAAACAATCTGTCAAAACAAGTTTTTGCAGATCTTAAACAACATTTTAAAACGAAACTTTTTAAAAACTCTGAAGGTAAGATTATAGTAGTACCTAGAAATGTAAAGCTAGCAGAATCCCCATCATTTGGAAAACCTGCAATTTTATATGATGTAAAATCTAGTGGCTCAATAGCATATCAAAATTTAGCAAAAGCGATTATAGAAAAATGAAATCACAAAAACTTGGACGTGGATTAGATGCATTACTGGGAGAAATGGATGAAGCCTATGAAAATGAAGGTACATCTAAAGATTCAGTAATAGAAATATCATTAAAGAGTATTAAACCAAACCCTTTCCAGCCTAGAAAACACTTTGAAGAGAATTCACTTCAGGAGCTTAGCGACTCTATAAAAAATGATGGTCTTCTTCAACCTGTAGTTGTTAAAGAAGATATAGATGGTTATGTTCTTATTGCCGGTGAAAGAAGACTTCGTGCTTCAAAACTAGCAAAACTTAAAACAATTCGTGCAATTATTTCAAACAGTGATGATGATATGATGAGACAGTTCGCTCTTATTGAAAATATTCAAAGAGATGAGTTAAATTCAATTGAACTTGCTCATGCTTATGGTGAACTAATTAAAATCCATGATTTAACTCAAGAAGAATTGTCAGTTAAAATAAACAAAAGTAGAACACATATAACTAATACTATTAGACTGCTGCAGTTATGTCAAAGAACTCAAAAAGCACTAATAGAAAAAAAGATTACTGCTGGTCATGCAAAAGTAATTGTAGGTCTTGATGAGAAACAACAGAATTTACTTGTAAACTCTATCGTAGGACAAAAACTAAGTGTTAGAGAAGTTGAGTCTATGATAAAAGGTATGAAAGATACTACATCAAATAACACTCTTTCAGTAAAGAAAGTAACTTATGACTTTAATGATTTAAAAAGTAAACTATCCTCTCTTGGTTTGAGTGTTAAAACATCAAATAAAAGTTTAACTATTGAGTTTGATGATGAAGAACAAATAGCTGACTTTTTATCCAGTATCAACTAAATACTACACATAAATATAAAAAATATTAAATTTTCTTTCTGCTTTAACAATCGTTTTAATTTTAACATAGTATAATCTCGCAACTTTTAGGAGGTGCTATGTTAGATATAAATCCGATACTACTTGTAGCTACATTAATCGTGTTTCTTACACTTATTGCCACTCTTAACAGTTGGCTTTACAATCCATTGTTTGCGTATATGAATAAAAGAGATGATGACATCAAAAAAGACCTAGAGAAAATAGGTTCTAATGACGGTGAAATTAACGAACTTAATCAAAAAGCACAATCAATTATTGATACTGCTAAACTGGAAGCTGCGGCCCTAAGAGAGAAAGTTATTACGGATGCTAAAGAGTTAGCAGATAGTAAGTTAGAAGCGAAGCGTGCTGAACTAGCTAGTCAGTATTTAGAGTTTGAGCAATCACTTGCTCAGTCTAAGGAGCAATTAACAGGTGATTTAAAATCACAGGTTCCATTGTTTAAAGAAGCTGTAAAAGCTAAATTCAGTCAAATATAAAGGGTCTAATGTGAGTAGAATTATAGTATTAATGCTTATGATGTCAACACTAGCATTAGCATCTAGTACAGAGCATGCAAGTACTGATATAGTTCAAAGAACGGTAAACTTTTTACTGTTTGCAGGACTTATATGGTATCTTGTAGCTGAACCAGCAAAGAATTATTTTGCGTCAAGATCTCAAGAAATTGAAGATGAAATGCAAAAAATTCAAGATAAGTTAAAAGAGACTATTGCTCTTAAAAAAGACGCTCAAGCTAAAATAACTGATGCAGAGAAATTTGCAGAAGATTTATTAGTTAGCTCTAAAAAAGAGAATAAAATCTTAAATGATAACATTATGAGTCAATGTGATGTTGACTTAGATTTACTTGGTAAGCAACAAGTTAATTTAATGGACTTCGAACAGAGAAAAATGGTTCGCAGTGTTGTTGAAGTTACACTTGATGAAGTACTTACACAAGCGTCAGATAGTTTCGATAAAGAAGCTATGGCTAATGTTATCTTAAAGAAGGTAGCATAATATGGAAGAATTAATCGCAAAAAGATATATCAAAGCAATGAAAAAAAGCTCTGATGTGGAATCAATGCAAAATATGACTGAGATATTCGCTACTTTAGCTGAATCATTTAATAATGAGAAGTTTATTCAAATTATCAATAATCCAGATGTAAGTATAGGTCAAAAGTCAGAAATTCTTTTATCAGCAGTTAAGTCAGCTGATTCTAAAGATGTTGATAATTTAATCAAATTACTTGCTGAGCATAAACGTCTTACTATTATTCCTGCTATTGCGGAAGTAATGAGAAAAGATGTTGCAGCTACAAACAAAAAATATAATGGTGTAATTTATAGCGATAGCGATATAAGTTCATCTGTTATAGATGATTTAAGTAGTGGATTAGGCAAAAAATTTGATTCAAGTATTGTTTTAGAATTTGTAAAAAATGACTTTAACGGTATCAAAGTAGATGTTCAAGATCTTGGTGTAGAGATTAATTTTTCTAAATCAAGAATAAACAGTCAAATGATTGAACATATTATAAAAGCAATTTAACTTCAAGAGAGGGGATATATAGTGGTAGCAAAAATTCAAGCTGATGAAATCAGCTCAATAATTAAAGAGCGTATCGATAACTTTGAACTAAGTGTTGATATTAATGAAACTGGAAAAATCGTTTCATATGCTGATGGTGTTGCTCAAGTTTACGGACTTAGTAATGTTATGGCTGGTGAGATGGTAGAGTTTGACGAGGGAACTCAAGGTTTAGTAATGAACCTTGAAGAGAGCACAGTAGGTGTTGTTATCCTTGGTTCAGGAACAGAACTAAAAGAAGGTATGTCAGTTAAAAGACTTGGTAAACTTCTTAAAGTTCCTGTTGGAGATGCACTTCTTGGTCGTGTTGTAAATGCACTTGGTGAGCCAATTGATGGTAAAGGTCCTATTGAAACAACAGAAAATCGTTTTGTTGAAGAAAAAGCACCTGGTATTATGGATAGAAAATCTGTTCATGAGCCATTAGCAACTGGTATTAAAGCTATTGATGCTCTAGTTCCAATTGGTCGTGGTCAAAGAGAGCTTATCATTGGTGATAGACAAACTGGTAAAACAACAGTTGCATTAGATGCAATCATTAACCAAAAAGGTAATGGTGTTGTTTGTATTTACGTTGCAGTAGGTCAAAAAGAATCAACTGTTGCTCAAATTGTTCGTCGTTTAGAAGATCATGGTGCAATGGAGTACACAATTGTTGTGTCTTCAACAGCTGCTGAAGCTGCTGCACTTCAATTCTTAGCTCCATATACTGGTGTTACTATGGGTGAATACTTCCGTGATAATGCTAGACATGGTCTAATTGTTTATGATGATTTATCAAAACATGCAGTTGCTTACCGTGAAATGTCACTTATTCTTCGTCGTCCTCCAGGTCGTGAAGCATACCCAGGTGATGTTTTCTATATTCACTCTCGTCTTCTAGAGAGAGCTGCTAAGTTAAGTGATGAAAAAGGTGCTGGTTCTTTAACTGCTCTTCCAATCATTGAAACTCAAGCTGGTGATGTTGCGGCATATATTCCAACAAACGTTATTTCTATTACTGATGGTCAGATCTTCCTTGAAACTGAACTATTTAACTCGGGTGTTCGTCCAGCAATTAATGTTGGTCTTTCAGTTTCTCGTGTTGGTGGTGCTGCTCAAATTAAAGCTACTAAGCAAGTTGCTGGTACTTTACGTCTTGACCTTGCTCAGTATCGTGAACTTCAAGCATTTGCTCAGTTCGCATCTGATCTTGATGAAACATCTCGTAATCAACTAGAACGTGGACAAAGAATGGTAGAAGTTCTTAAACAAGGACCATTCTCCCCACTATCAGCTGAGAAACAAGTTACTATCATTTTTGCTGGTAATGAAGGTTTCCTAGATGATATGGATGCATCAAATGTTGTTCGTTTTGAAACTGAGCTATATCCTTTCATTGAAGCTTCATATCCTCAAATTTTTGAGAATATTAGAAGTGCTTCTAAAGTAGATGATGATACTTCAGCTCTAATGAAAAAAGCACTTGAAGAGTTCAAAGCTTCTTTCGTAGTAGCATAAGGAAACTTTATGGCAAACTTGAAAGATATTCAAAGACAGATAAAGAGTGTTTCTAACACTCAAAAGACGACTCGTGCTATGAAGCTAGTATCAACTGCAAAGCTTCGCCGTGCAGAAGAGCTTGCTAAGCGCTCTCGTCTTTATGCTGACAAAATGAATCAGGTAATTGCCGAAATAGCTGGACGTATTAAGTGTAACAAAGTTGGTGGAATTGATAATCGTTGTTTTTCAAAGATTGATAATCCAAAAACTGTTGACATAGTTTTTGTAACTGCAGACAAAGGTCTTTGTGGTGGTTTTAATATTCAAACTATTAAAGCTGTTAAGAAACTACTTGCAGAATATAAAGAACAAAATGTAAAAGTTCGTCTACGTGGAATCGGTAAGAAGGGTATTGAGTTTTTTAAATATAACGAGGTTGAGTTATTTGACTCAGTTTCAGATTTAAGTTCAAGACCTGATAAAGAAAGATCAGATAGTTTCATTAAATCTTCTATCGAAGAGTTTAAAGATGGAAAAATCGATGCACTACATATGGTATATAATGGTTATAAAAACATGATAACTCAAGAGTTACATGTAAATAAAGTATTACCAGTTGATGCAGATCAGTTTGAATGTAATGAAGAGCCAAAGTCTATATTAGAAGTTGAAGCTCAAGATGAAGAACATATGTTAGATTCATTAGTAAGCAGATATGTTGAATACGCTATGTATTATTCACTAATTGATTCAGTTGCGGCTGAACATAGTGCAAGAATGCAAGCTATGGATACAGCTACTAATAATGCAAAAGATATGGTTAAGTCGTTAAATGTTCAATTTAATAAAGCTAGACAGGCTGCTATTACTACAGAGCTAATTGAGATAATTAGTGGTGTGGAGTCTATGAAATAATGGAGAAAAATATGATTGGTAAAATAAGCCAGGTTATGGGCCCGGTTGTTGACGTTGATTTTGATGGTTATCTTCCAGTAATTAATGAAGCAATTGAAGTTAAAGTTAATGTTGAAGGTACTGACACTCGTTTAGTACTTGAAGTTGCAGCACATTTAGGTGACGGTCGTGTAAGAACGATTGCTATGGATATGAGTGAAGGTTTAGTACGTGGTATGGATGCTACAGCTACTGGTTCTCCTATTAAAGTTCCTGTTGGTGAAAAAGTTCTTGGTAGAATTTTTAACGTAATTGGTGAAACTATTGATGATGGTGAACAAGTTTCTGATGCACCTACATGGTCAATTCACCGTGATCCACCACCACTAGTTGATCAATCAACTACTACAGAGATGTTTGAAACAGGTATCAAAGTTGTTGACTTACTTGCTCCTTACTCTAAAGGTGGTAAAGTTGGACTATTCGGTGGTGCTGGTGTTGGTAAAACAGTTATTATCATGGAGCTTATTCATAATGTTGCTCATGGTCATGATGGTTTATCAGTATTTGCTGGTGTTGGTGAAAGAACTCGTGAAGGTAATGACCTTTACCACGAAATGAAAGACTCAAATGTACTTGACAAAGTTGCACTGTGCTACGGTCAAATGAGTGAGCCTCCAGGAGCACGTAACCGTATTGCACTTACTGGTCTTACTATGGCTGAGTACTTTAGAGATGAGAAGAACCTTGACGTACTAATGTTTGTTGATAATATCTTCCGTTTTGCACAATCAGGTTCAGAGATGTCTGCACTTCTTGGACGTATCCCTTCAGCTGTTGGTTACCAACCAACCCTAGCTCGTGAAATGGGTGCACTACAAGATAGAATTACATCAACTAAAAATGGTTCAATTACTTCTGTTCAAGCTGTTTATGTACCAGCAGATGATTTAACTGACCCGGCTCCTGCTTCTGTTTTTGCTCACTTAGATGCAACTACAGTACTTAACCGTAAAATTGCTGAAAAAGGTATCTATCCTGCAGTTGATCCTCTAGATTCAACTTCAAGATTGCTTGATCCACAAATTTTAGGTGAAGAGCATTATGGTGTTGCTCGTGGTGTTCAACAAACACTTCAAAAGTATAAAGACCTTCAAGATATCATTGCGATTCTTGGTATGGATGAACTTTCTGAAGATGATAAAAATGTTGTTGAAAGAGCTCGTAAAATCGAGAAATTCTTATCACAACCATTCTTTGTTGCTGAAGTATTTACAGGTTCTCCAGGTAAATATGTTACACTTGCTGATACTATCAAAGGTTTCAAAATGATTCTTGATGGTGAATGTGATCACATGTCTGAAAACTCATTTTATATGGTTGGAAGCATGGATGAAGCTATTGAGAAATCTCAAAAGAAGTAATTCATAAAGGACTGACATGAGTAATGTAAAACTTGAAATACTGACTCCTAATGGTGAAATCTATAATGGTGAAGCTCTTAGCGTAACTCTTCCTGGTGAAGAGGGCGAGTTCGGTGTTCTTGCAGAACACTCTTCATTATCAACACTACTAGAAGCTGGTGTAATAGATATTGAAAAAGAAGATAAATCAGTCGAATCTATTCTTATTAACTGGGGCGTTGTTCAAGTTGATGAAGAAAAAGTAATTGTTTTAGTTGAAGGTGCTGTAGCTATTCGTGGTGAAAACGAAAGCGAAGTTGCAACTGCACTTGAAAATGCTAAAGATCTTATTGAGTCTATTAAAGACAACAATCCTGCAATTGCTTCTGCAACTGCAAGAATCGAATTAGCAGCTCAGAATTTACTATAGATAATGACTAACGAAATAATTGATTTCTACTTAAAATCTCATCCAGTTACACTGGGTGTTTTAACTCTTTTAGCACTTTATTTTATTGTGCTTAATTGGGTTTTTTTCTACAGATACTTTTCTACTAATAATTGGTTAGAGACGGAAAATAGTTCATTAGAATCTCTTTTAATGGGTTCAGTGACAGTAAATGAGCAATCATTTTTAAATAATTTTTTAAAAACACGTTCAAATATTACTAAAGAAGTATTAGAGTTAGGCATGCTCGCTGCAACTAAAGAAGCAACTAAAGGCTTGTCTTTACTATCTATATTTGCATCAACAACCCCATTTATAGGACTTTTTGGTACAGTTGTTTCAATCCTAGATACATTTAACAACATTGGCCAAAGTAGCGGTGGTATGAGTGTAATCGCAAGTGGAGTATCAGATGCACTAATTGCAACAGCTGCTGGTATATTTGTTGCAACTTTTGCATATACATACCATCAAGTATTAAAGAGAAAATCATTTGAGCTTATAAATTCTATGCAGATGCAAAGTGATGCAATAATAGCTAGAAAAGTATAAATATGCACTATGACTGGGAAGAAAAACCTGAGTTAAATATAACACCACTTGTTGATGTTATGTTGGTTCTTCTTGCTATTATGATGGTTGTAGCTCCAAATATTATCTATGAAGAAAACATTAAACTTCCACAAAGCTCTAAGACATCTCAACTATCGAAAATACCACCTGTTCATATTGTTATTGATAAAAATAAAAAACTTAAAGTAAATAAAGATATTTTTCAATTTAATGCTTTTATGGATAATTTTTCTCTTTATTCTAAAAAATTGGATTTAAAAGCTACCGTTTTAATTAGTGCTGATAAGAGTTTGGACTATGGTGTTGTCATGTCGGTTTTAGCAGCTGTTAAACAAGCTGGTTTTTCTGAGGTTTCATTAGCTACAAATGGATAGAGAAAATAGTTATTTTTATTTAAGTGGTTTTATATCGCTTAGTATATTTATTCTTGTATTATTTCTCATTCTTTTATCTATCACACCAAATAGAACTACTTCTTTTTCATTAAATAAAGATGACTTTATTGCTGTATCTATAAATCTAACATCTAAGAACTTTAAACAAAGATATTACGATAAAAATGATGTTAATATTGATAACATGTTTAGCGATTTATGGACTCAAGGTGTGAAGAAACAAAAAGAAACTCCTAAAAATGATAATAAAAGAGTTTTACAACAAATTGAAAAAAAAATTAAAACTGTAGATAAGAATAGCGTTAAATCAGTATCTGATCTTTTTGATACTTTAGATACTAGTAAGTCCGAAGATAATACTAAAAAATCTACTGGTAATGAAGTTAATGAGTATTTAGCTAAAATTCAAGCTATAGTTTATAAGCATTTTTTTCCTCCTCAGAATTCACAAGGTAATAGTGTAAAAAGTGTAATTGAATTAAATGCGATAGGAAAAGTAATTGATTTTCGTATACTTAACTATTCAGCAAATAACGCTTTAAATAATGAGTGTGACAAAATTAAAAGTAGACTCTTAAATACAGTTTTTCCAAAAAATCCAGATAATGTTTCTGGTACATATATAATTACATTAACATCTAAGGAGTAATTTTTGAAAATATTAATTTCATTTTTCTTTATTATAACAATGGTATATTCTAGCGATGCTACAATAGAAGTAATAAAAAAGGTAGATTCACTACCGTATATAGCAGTTGAAGATTCATCGATTGACTACAATGACAGATTCAAAATGAAATTTTTCAAATCAGTTGTATCTGACTTAACTGTTATTTCATTATTTAATGTAGATAGACATTATAGATATGTTGAGTATGATGCTGATGAAGTAGTATATGAGAATAAAGATATGAATTATGTACTTAGATATAAACTTAGTGAATATAATAATGCCTTAAATATTGAGGTAAAGATAATATCCAATAAAGAAGTTGTATTTAGTAAAAATTATAAAATAAATGATAAAAGTATGTATATGTTTTTATCTCATACAATTGCTTATGATATTAATGAGTTTATGGGAAAACCTTCTGTTGAGTGGATGAAAAGAAAGGTTATATTCTCACGTGTAACTGGTCCTCAAAAGAGTGAAATTGTTATAGCTGACTATACTCTTTCTTATCAGCATGTAGCAGTTAAGGGTGGCTTTAATCTTTTTCCTAAATGGGCAAATAAAAATCAAACTGCTTTTTACTATAGCTCACTTGATGATGTTAAACCAACACTAAAACACGTTGATATTAGGACTGCAAAAAGTAAGGTGATAAAGTCATCAGATGGAATGATGATATGCTCTGACGTAAGTGAAGATGGCAGTAAATTACTACTTACTATGGCACCAGCCGGTCAGCCAGATGTATATTTATATGATGTTAAAAGTAGGGTGGCAAAAAAAGTTACAAGATATAGTGGCATAGATGTTGGAGCCCAATTTATGGATGACGATACTATAGTATTTGTATCTGACAGAATGGGGTATCCAAATATATTTTCTAAAAGGTTTGATTCTACCGGAGTTGAACAGATGGTTTACTATGGAAAAAGTAATGCTGCATGTAGTACACATGGGCAATACATTGTATATAAGTCTCGTGAAACATCTAATTCTTTCTCAGGAAATACATTTAATTTACATCTAATCTCAACTGAAACAGATTTTATAAGAAGACTTACTGCAGTTGGTGTAAATGAGTTTCCGAGATTTTCTAAAGACGGTGATGCTATAATATTTATTAAAAATTATATGTCTCAAAGTTCTATAGGTATAATTAGACTAAACCATAATAAAAACTATCTTTTTCCGTTAAAATATGGAAAAGTTCAGTCTATGGATTGGTAAATGGCTTATTATAAATATATATTAATATTATTTTGATACAATCATAATAAATAAAATTTAAGGTATTCTCATATGAAAAGTATTATATTATCAAGTGCAGTAGTAGCACTTTTAGTTTTAACAGGTTGTAGTTCTAAAGAAGCATCTCTTAGCGATGCTGAAAAAGCAGCTCAAGAACAAGCTGCGCAGAAAGAAACGGTAGTAGTTAATGCAGTTGATCAAGAGATAGTTGATTCAAATACTATGACATCTGTTGAAAAAGAGTTTACAGCTGTATATTTTGACTTTGATAAGTTCTCAATTAATGCAGATAATAAGTCTAAAATAGGTACTAGCGCTAATATCGTTAATACTTCAGCTAAATCTTTTAGTGTAAAGCTTGAAGGTAACTGTGATGAATGGGGTAGTGATGAGTATAACTTTGCTCTTGGTTTAAAAAGAGCAAATGCAGTTAAAAAATCATTAGTAGCTAATGGTGTTGATGAAAGTCGTATTACAATGGTTAGTTATGGTGAAAGTAATCCTATATGTAGCGATAAGACTCAAGCTTGTTGGTCAAAAAATCGTAGAGTTGATTTCAAACTTTTACCATAATCTATGCGCAGTAGTTTATTAGTACTAATATCTTCAATATTACTGCCATATCATACTCTAAGTGCTGAACCATCTGCGTTTGGTGCTGGAGACTTAAACAACCCAACTCCATATGGTCTCACAGCTAGTGAAGAGACTCTTCTTAAAAATAAAAAACAAATTAAACAAGTTATTGTTAATAGTAATAATCAAGCAGATGCTGTAGATTCGTTAAGAGAGAGAGTTGATGGACTTCAATCTGTAATAGAAAGTATGAGCAGCAATTCTCGTAAAAATAAATTAAATATAAAAGAGTTGACTCAAAAGAATTTAGATGATATGAAAGCTCTTGATGAATTTGATAAAAGACTTATGGACTCTTCACAACTAAATAATGAGCTTATACAAGTAAATACTACTGATATACAAAAAATAAACTTAATTATAAAAGAGATGACAAGACTTGTTGATACTATAAATTCTAGCTATGTATCAAAAGATGAATTTAATGTTCTTGTTAGTGATGTCAATAATTTTAAAGACTTAGTGTCTAAGGAGTTGAAGAATTCTCCTAAAGAAAATAAAATGTCAAATGGAGAAATAGAGTCTGAAGCTAAAAAACAATATCAAAAAAAGCTTTATGGAAAGTCTCTAAAGAATTATAATTATTTAATAAATAAAAATTATAAACCAGCTAGGTCACATTATATGGTCGGTGAAATATACTACCATAGAAAAAACTATGCAGAGGCTATAGCATATTTTAAAAAGAGTGCAAAACTATATTCAAAAGCTTCATATATGCATGTATTAATGCTGCATACTGCAATATCAATGGATAAAACAGGAGATAAGGATAATGCTAGTAATTTTTACAATGCTTTAATATCTAAATTTCCAAATAGCTCTTCAGCAAAGATTGCAGTAGAAAAACTTAGTTTAATAAACTAACATACATTGATTTATTTGTAATTAGTTTTATTATGGTAGTATTCGCGAATAAATTAAAGAATAATTTTCTTTACAAAATTATATAAAAGGAATTAAAATGGCAATTGAAGCAAATCAAATCGTATCAATAGAATACGAAGTACGTGATGGAGACAAAGTAGTAGATACTAATGTAGGTGGAGCACCGTTAGTTTTTATGTTTGGAAAAGGTCAAATTATTCCAGGTTTAGAAAATGGAATTGTTAACATGGATATTGGTGAAAAAGGTGATGTACATGTTAAAGCTACTGATGCTTATGGAGAGTATAACTCTGAAGCAAAGCAAATAGTTCCAAAAGATCAATTCGCTGGAATTGATTTAGAAGTTGGAATGAGTCTTTATGGTCAAGGTGAAGATGGTGGTACAGTTCAAGTAACTGTACAAGAGATTGGCGAAGAAGATGTAACTATTGACTTTAATCACCCATTAGCTGGAAAAGATTTAATGTTTACAGTATCTGTAAATAGTGTTAGAGATGCATCTGCTGAAGAAGCTATGACTGGTATACCTGCTGAAAATCAAAAAGATGATAGTGGTTGTTGTGGTACAGGTGGTGGCAGCGGTTGTGGATGCAACTAGTTTTATAACAGTTTCAAGTGCTTCAAAAGAAGCACTTAAAACAGCAACCCTTTTAAAGACTCTAGGTGTAAATGCTCTTATAACTGGAGAGAATGGTGTTGGAAAAAAAACTCTTGCACA
Source organism: Sulfurimonas sp. (assembly GCA_028044295.1). Taxonomy (GTDB): domain Bacteria; phylum Campylobacterota; class Campylobacteria; order Campylobacterales; family Sulfurimonadaceae; genus Sulfurimonas. The sequence goes on along the minus strand of JAOFSE010000007.1, from coordinate 73,070 downwards.
ATATATACTTCCCAAAGCACCTATTTTAGAGGCATCGAATTTAGATGAACTACTTGTGACTCTAAATAGTGTTGACGAGATAGTTATTGTTAATTTAGAAAACTCCCCAAATATAAAAAAGATTTTTGATATTATTAATTCAAAAAACATTAGAGTTATTGCAACTGCTAGAAGTTCTTATTCTAATGATACTGTAGATAATATATTTAGTATTAAGTTTGATATTCCTCCTCTTGAACAAAGGCCTGAAGATGTATCTGCATTAATTGATAAGTTTATAAAAGAAGCATCTAGTCTATTTTCTATGCACGATGACTTTAATGTAGAAAATTTCACCCCTGATTTGAGTGAAAATTCAAATTCATTAAGAAGACAGGTTATGATTAATTACCTACTACAAGATATTAATGACAATGAACTAATGGATATTATTCAAAACTATTTAGTAGATAAACTTGGATCAAATAGTGATTATAAAAACTTCTTACATCTGTATGAAGCTCCACTTATTAAAGCTGGTCTATATAAGTTCAAGTCTCAGCTTCAATTAGCTGATAAATTAGGTTTAAATCGAAATACATTAAGAAAAAAAATAGCTGATAACAGCGACTACTTATAAAAAAAATAAAGGAAAATATTTAATGAAAAAAATAGCTATGATATTTGCGGGACAAGGTTCTCAAGCAGTTGGTATGGGAAAAGACTTTTATGAAAACAGTGAAATGGCACGTGATATGTTTGACGAGGCTGGAAAAAGAATAGGTGTTAATTTTAAAGAATTAATATTTGAAGAGAATGAACAACTTGGTCAAACTGCATATACTCAACCTGCAATCTTATTAACTCAGATTATTGCATATAAAATGTTTAAAGAAGCATGTCCTGATATAAAAGCTGAACTTTTTCTAGGACATTCACTTGGTGAGTTTTCAGCTTTATGTGCATCTGGTGCAATTGATGCAATTGATGCAGTTGAGCTTGTTCATAGACGTGGTCAGCTTATGCAAGATGCTTGTTCTGATATAGAAGCTGGAATGATGGCTCTTGTTGGTCTTGATGATGAGTCAGTTGAGAAAGTTTGTAACGATGCTCAAAGTGCTGGTAAAAAAGTTTGGCCAGCAAACTATAATCAAGATGGACAACTAGTTGTTGCTGGTATGAAATCTGATTTAGCTTCATTGGAGCAAACTTTTAAAGATGCAGGTGCAAAAAAAGCGATACTTCTTAACATGTCAGTTGCATCTCACTGTGAACTTTTAGCTAATGCACAAATTCCACTAGAGAGTCTAATGGACAGCATGATAGAAGAGAATTTTGAAGCTCCTATTATCTCTAATGTAACTACTAAGCCTTACAGTACAAAATCAGAAGCTGTATCTCTTTTAAAAGATCAACTTGTTAAACCTGTAAAGTATAAGCAGTCTATTTTAGAAATCGCTAATGATGTAGATATGGCTATAGAATTTGGCAACGGTGTTACTCTTAAAGGATTAAACCGTAGAATAGCTAAAGAAATGACAACATTAAACATATCTGATATGGAATCACTATCTAAAGTTGTTGAGGAAATTGCTAACTAACATGAGAGTTACTCTTGCTCAAACATCACCTAAATTAAATCGCTCAAATATTTTTGATATTATCTCTATTATTAGAGATAATATGGATAGTAGTGATTTAATAGTATTCCCAGAATTATCACTAAATGGTTATATTCTTCAAGATAAACTATATGAGGATGCTTGGAATACTAATGAACTAGAAGAAATATCAATGTTAAGTCAAAATGTTGATATAGCCCTCGGTGGAGCATTAATAGATGGTGATAGTTTTAGAAATTCAGCTATCTATTTTACTAATGGAAAGATATTATCTATTCATAATAAAGTTCATCTTCCTAACTATGGAATGTTTGAAGAAGCTAGGTACTTTGAATCAGGGAATGTTTTTGAAAGCTTTACATGTAAGTTTGGAAAGGTATCTATGCTTGTTTGCGAAGACCTTTGGCACGAGAGTGTACATGCTGATTTAATTAAAGAAAATCCAGACCTTATTTTAGCACTTGTAGCATCTCCGGCAAGAGGATTTAGTGATAATGGTTTAGATATAGAAGATCAGTGGAAAGATATAATAAAAACAGTTGCAAAAGAGTGTACTGCTAAACTGATATTTGTAAATCGTGTAGGTTTTGAAGATGGCCTTGGATTCTGGGGTGGATCTTGTATAGTTAACGAGAATGCAGAAATTGTAGAGAGTTTACCTAATTACGAGACAGTTATAAAAACATTTGATATATAATATGAAGGAATTTAAATAATGAAAATAGCAATAATGGGTGCAATGCCAGAAGAGATAGCACCAATTTTAGAAAAACTTGGTACATATAGAACTACAGAGTATGCTGGAAACAGTTATTATGAAGCATCATACAATGGTGTCGACCTAGTTGTAGCATACTCAAAGATAGGTAAGGTGTTTTCAACTCTTACAGCTACAACAATGATTCAGCATTTTGGATGTGAAAAACTACTTTTTTCTGGAGTTGCTGGTGGTATAAATCCAACTCTCAAAATTGGAGATTTAATCGTTGCTACTAAACTTTCGCAACATGATTTAGATATCACAGCATTTGGGCACCCTATGGGATTTGTCCCTGGTGGTTCAGTTTTCGTTGAGAGTGATAAAACTTTGATTGAACTTTCTAAGGAAGTAGCAAAAGAGTTAGGAAAAACTGTTCAAGAAGGTGTTATAGCTACAGGCGATCAGTTTGTACATGATGAAACTGTTAAAAATAATATTGTAAAACATTTTAATGCAGATGCTTTAGAAATGGAAGGTGGAAGTGTTGCTGTTGTATGTAATGCTATGGATATTCCATTTTTTATACTGCGTGCGATAAGCGATACTGCAGATACAGATGCAAGTTTTTCATTTGATGAATTTATGGAGTCTAGCGCAATTATATCAGCTGAATTTGTAATGAAAATGGTAGATAGATTAGCTAAGTAATGTCTATTAAAATATCGAAAAAAATTATGTCTAAACTTGGTAAGACTAATGCCGAGTTTGAGCTTATAGAAGAGGGTGATAAGATACTTGTTGGTCTTAGTGGTGGTAAAGACTCTCTAACTATGATTCATGCTATGAAAGAGCAACAGCGTCGTGCTCCATTTAAATTTGAATTTATTGCTGTAACTGTTGGTTATGGAATGGGTGAGAATTTTAATAATCTTGAAGCTCATTGTAAAGAGTACAATATCCCTCATATTGTCCATGATACAAAAACTTACGAATTAGCCAAAGATAAGATAAGAAAAAACTCATCTTTTTGTAGTTTTTTTTCTCGTATGAGAAGAGGGTACCTCTATAGCGTTGCACTTGAGCATGGTTGTAATAAAGTTGCGCTTGGTCATCATATGGATGATGCGGCTGAGAGCTTTTTTATGAACTTTATCTACAATGGTCAGATGCGCTCACTTGCCCCTAAATATAAAGCTGAAAATGGTTTAATAGTTATCCGTCCATTAATTCAGATGAGAGAGAGACAACTTAGAGCTTTTGTAGTAGATAATGATATAGAAGCCATAGGAGATGAAGCTTGCCCTGCAATGCGTTTTGATGTCAAGATGCCACATGCTCGTGCAACTATGAAGGAAAAATTGTCTAAAATGGAACAAGAGTTTCCTCGGCTTTTCACTTCACTAAATGCAGCTTTTAAAAATATATCAGTCGATAGTTTCTTTGACAAAGAGAAGTTTAATATTTAGACTCAATATCCTCTTCATCAGATTCAATTTGTATTTTTTTAGTGTGGAGAGTTTCTTCTTTTAGTTTCGTTAAAAACTCTATAATATTATTTTGGTACGAAATGGTATCTCTGTCATGAGATAAATCGGTTAGTGTTTTAAGCAGGTCAATATCAATTTTCTTTGCATACCTTGGAATAATCTTTAACTCTCTTTGAAGGTGCTCAATAAGAGTATCTATATCTAGTCCATTATTGTCTTTAACTTTTTTAACCAACTCTTTTGTTGTTATAGTTAAAAGATTTGCTCTATCTGTGTCACCCTTATACACTTGCATTCCAATATTGTTGACTATACTATAGCATTCATCTTTTATCTCTGTATTTGTGGAGATAAGTAGAGTGAAAATTTTTGCGCGAAATTCTAATGAACCATGATGATGTACAAATAGTTCACGAAATGCACTAAAAAAATGGTGTTTTAATTTAAAACCTAGTCCCATTTAATCCCCTCAAATGTTGTATATGGTATTATACACACTTGAATCTAAATTATAATAATAAGTAAGGAATTTTTATGGGTAGAGCCTTTGAGTACAGAAAAGCATCTAAATTAAAAAGATGGGGAGCAATGTCAAAGCTCTTCCCAAAACTTGGTAAAATAATCACTATGGCAGCAAAAGAGGGTAGTAGTGACCCTGATATGAATTCTAAACTTCGTACAGCAATAATAAATGCTAAAGCTGAAAATATGCCTAAAGATAACATTGAGGCAGCTATAAAAAGAGCATCAGCAAAAGACACTGCAAGTATGCTAGAGGTTAACTTTGAAGGTAAGGCTCCTCATGGAGTACAAATTTTTATTGAGACTATGACGGACAATAATACTAGAACTGTTGCCAATGTCAAAAGTATACTTACTAAAAATGGTGGAGAAATGCTTACCAAAGGTTCTTTAGAATTTATGTTTGATAGAAAAGCCCTTATAGAATTTTCTATGAAAGATGATATGGATGTTGAAGAACTAGAGTTAGAACTTATTGACGCTGGTTTAGAAGAGATAGAAGCTGAAGATGGTGTTGTTTTAGTGACTGGTGATTATACAAGCTTTGGTACATTAAGTGAAGCATTAGAAGGTATGGGTGTTGAAATTACTAAGGCTAATCTAGAAAGAATGGCAAATGCTCCCATAACTATTTCAGATGAACAACAAACTGATATTGACAAGATACTAGAAAAACTTGAAGATGATGATGATGTTCAAAAAGTTTTTACAAATCTAGCATAATTAACTTCTACATGTAAGTTACATGTAGAAACATCTCATGACATATATCAACATTTCATACACAAATACCTTAGAAGTTAAACAATCAAAATTTATTACTTACTTAGTTCCTATTCATGAGTATAAGGGTACGTTAAGCAGTCTAAAAGAAGAACACCCAAAAGCTAGGCACTTTGTCGTAGCATATAGATATCTAAATACATTTAATCAAGTAGTAGAACACTCCAGTGATGATGGTGAACCAAAAGGAACTTCAGGAAAACCTAGTTTGATGGTTTTACAAGGAAATCAGCTGATTAATAGTGCAGTTATTGTAGTTAGATACTTCGGTGGAACAAAATTGGGTACTGGTGGTTTAGTAAGAGCATATAGTGATGCGGTTAACTTAGTACTAGACAAGGCGGAATTAAAAGAGTATAAAGAAGAAGTTGTTAAAAAAATATCTTTTGAATATACGCATATAAGACAAATAGAATATCAATGTTCTATTTGTAGAATCAGTATCTTAAATAAATTGTTTGATACCAAAACTATTTATGAGGTCAAAGCTGATATAAAAAGCATGGAAGAGTTTTTATGTAGAGTAGATAGAATTTCTTCTATTTACCCGTAACAGCTGCACCCATATCCCACATAGGTAAGAAAATACCAAGCGCAAATAAAATAACCATACCTGCTATAATAAATAGCATAATAGGTTCTATTGCCTCAGATAGACCATCAATTATAGCGTCAAATCTCATCTTAAAGTAATCAGCCACTTTAGAAATCATAGTATCAAGTGTACCACTATCTTCACCTGCACTAACCATTTGAATAATCATATTCTCGAAAAGTTTAGTTTCATCAAGACCTTTATGTAGTGCTGAACCTTTCTCAACTGCTACTCTTACTGATAGTAGTTTAGCTTTTAGAGGAAGATTATCAACCATCGCGATAGATGTATCTAATGCTTCAGCAATTGGAATACCAGCACGGATAAGTTCAGAAAATACAAGTGTAAAACGACTTAGAGTTGCGAACATAATAATATTTTTAATGAGATAAGTTTTTAATAAAACCTCATGCCATCCAAATCTTATATGCTTATAGTTATTAATAAGGTACTTAAAAATTGCGAATGATAAAAATCCGATTGCTAAGACATAAGGACCAAAGTTATTAAAGAGATACTCAAGTTCTAGTAAAATTTGTGTTGGAAGAGGCAACTCGGCTCCTAGTTTTTCAAACATTGTTTTAAAGTTTGGTACAACATAGGATATCAGAACTACAAATGCAATGGCAAGTGCAATCATTACATTCCTTGGATATGCCATAGCCTTTTTAAATTTTACAAAGTTCGCACGAATCTCTTCAAGCATATCAGCTAATGAATAAAGAGCTTCATCAAGATTACCTGTTTTTTCACCTAGTTGAGCCATAGCAATTGTTAAATTACCGAGTTCAAATTTAAATTGATTCATTGACTTTGATAGTGAATGACCAGAATTTATATCTTCTGCAAGTTTTGAAAAAACAAGCTTCAATGTTTCATCCTGTGTTGATTTTGCAATTTCAACTAGTGAGTCATATATAGATATACCAGCATTTGTCATAACTGCTAATTGTCTAATTGCTGCTATTTGTGAGTCTGGCTTAATTTTTTTCTTTTTAATATTTTTAAACAGATCATCTGTAAACTTTTTAAGTTTTACTTCTAGAGGTTCATCAGCTTCTTCAATCTTTATGACAATTCCTGAGTACTTAAGTTTTGTAAGTTCGCTTGCATGTTTTCTATTGTTTGCATAGAATGGAAATTCCTCTTTTTTACCTTTTGTAAGTACAGTTGCTATATAGTAAGTCATTATTTTGCTACCTTTAAAATTTCTTCTAAACTTGTCACTCCATCAAGAGCCTTTTGAATACCATTTTCAAATATTCCTACAAAACCATCTTTCACCGCTTGTGCACGCATTTCATTTAAAGATGCACCTTGAGCTATAAGTGAGGATAAATCATCAGTAACAGTTAATACCTCACAAATCATTTCTCTATCCATAAATCCTGTATCATTACATTCTTTACAACCTTTACCCGTATAAAATTTAGCATTATCTGGGATAAAGTCTTGTACCTCTTCTCTTACCGAAGCTGTTATCTTTGTTTCTGTTTTACAGTGAGTACAAATCTTTCTTACAAGTCTTTGCGCTTGTATAGCAACCAAAGCACCACTTATTAGATATGAAGGAATTCCCATATCTACCATACGAGTGATAGCACTAATAGAATCATTTGTGTGAAGAGTAGATATTACTAAGTGACCCGTTAAAGCTGCTTTAATAGCAATTTCTAGTGTTTCAGCATCACGTATCTCACCAATCATTATTTTATCTGGATCTTGTCTAAGAATTGAACGTAAGGCATCAGCAAAAGAGAGACCAACTTTAGGGTTTACTTGAACTTGTTGAATTAGATTCATTCTATACTCAACAGGGTCTTCAACAGTAATAACTTTATCTTCCACATTTCTAAGTTCATTAAGAGATCCATATAGAGTAGTAGTCTTACCTGAACCTGTTGGACCAGTAACTAAAATAATTCCATATGGTGAAGCTAAACCTGACATCAATCTAGTATAACTATATTTATCCATACCACTTTTTTCAAGTTCCACTAGGGCTTTTTGCTTATCCAGAACCCTCATTACAATTGATTCACCATATAGTATTGGTAGGGTGGAGATACGAAAGTCATATTCTCTAGCACCTACTAGTGTAGAGAACCTTCCATCTTGTGGTTTTCTTTTTTCTGCAATATCAAGGTTTGCAAGAAGTTTTAATCTAGATGCAAGTGGTGGATATATGTCTTTCTCAAAAATAAATATCTCAGCTAGCTTACCATCTATCCTAGCTCTAATAATACAATTTTTTTCAGTAGGTTCAATATGAACATCACTAGCACGGCCATTTATACATGCTTTTAAGACAACATCAATAAGTAATAGTATAGAAGATGCTTCTTGTTGCTCTTCAAAAGATGCTATAGAATTTAGCTCATCACGTATTTTTTTTACTAAACCTTTAACGCTATCTTTTAGCTCAATTTTAAATAGATATGAGGCTATTTGCTTTTTTGTAGAAACTGCTATTTTAATTGGTTTTCGTATAAAAAGTCTTTGAACACCTTCTTGAGCATCTATATTAAGGGGATCACTAAATGCAATTGTTACACTTAAATCATCTTCTGAAACAGGAAAAACATTATATTTTTGAAGTTGTGCTAATGATACATTCTCAGTTAATTTATAATCCATATCAATCGAGTCTAAATCTATAAAGAGGATATCTTGTTGTTTTGCAAGCTCTATTAACACATCTTTTTCATGTATGTAATCATAATCATCAACGATTGACAAGTCATACACACCATCTTGTATATTATCAACAATAAATCTATGAAGTCTACTCATAGTCATAAATCCTGAGAGGGTAATGTCTCTAAGAATTAAGTTAGAAGGAATGCCTTTTGCAATAAGCCTATCGACTTGGCCTTTCATAATAGAGCCATTAGCAAGTAAGTCTGAAGTTATTCTATCCATACGCTTTACTCCTTACCAGTATACATGACGGTTTATTTTAACCCCGTTGTAATACTCTTCTATAACTACTTTGTCTAAAACTTTTTCTTCAACAAGGTATAATTTATATGTCAACTTACTATCTTCTTCATTTTCAAAAAGATAATATTCTCTTGGTTCATGTTGACCAAGTTTAGCATATAAATCAAATACTTTTGATAAAATATATTCAGTTGTAGGAAGATTTAAAGATGATATATCATAGTTGTCAACTAATGCATGATATAACATTTTTTTTTGCATAAGTATAATAGAGAAGTAAGCAGAGTTTGAACGAGCTTCTTTAGTATATTTCAACATAGCTATAGGAATAGATAAACGATCTATAAAGTCTGACTTTAGACATGAAAAAGCATATAGTGATATAAACTCTTCATCTTGTCTATATTTATTAAAATTATCAAATCCAATATTACACACATTTTTGTATTTTTCATTTTGATAAAGACTTAGCATCTGCTGCTTTGTGTCAGCATACAAAGATAATGTGATAAGTAGTATTAATACTGTTTTCATTTAAATTTTCCTGAAGATATTTCATCTAGTAAGGTTCTAGCTTGAGTTGATTTAGAGTGCTTGATATACTTCTTTAAAGTTTCAATTGCCATCTCTTTCTCATTAAGCTTAACTAGTGATTTAGCAAAAATAAGCCAACTATCTTCAATACCATTATTAATTTCATTAGTAATTAAGGCATAGTTATAAGACTTATGATACTCTTTATTCTTATAATATGTTTTAGCTATAAATAGACTTAGAGCAGGGCTATTACTACTTTTAAATCTTTTTATAACACCTTGAATATCTGCACTATTATTTTTTGAAACTGATAGAGTGCTTTTTACAGCATTTTCTTGAACTAAAGCTTCTTTTTCAATAGTTGCAACTTTAGGTTTAGAAACTATTTGAGTAATACTTTTTTTAGCTTCTTCAATTTTAATATCTATATCTACTTCTTCTATCACTTCATTTTTTTTATAATTAGGAAGAGTATCTGATTGAATCTTTTTGATGAAATTCATTGATGGGGCAAAAGATAGTTTTTTATTTTGCTGAGGAATAACTGGTGTAGTCTCTTTTGGTTTTCTATTCTTTACAATAGGTTCAGTTTTTTCTACTTTAATAGGTTCATGTTTTTGAGTCTCTATTTTTTTTGATGTAGATAAATTTTTTTGTTCTGAATATAGAAATACTATAGTTGTACTTACTATTAATATAGATGCAAAACTTATTATATATGGAATATATGATTTTAGTTTATATTTTCTTTGTCTAACTTCTAAGTCATGAATATTAAGCATTAATAAGACCTGTATGTATCGCTGACATTTCTATAAATTTATTTGCCACTTCTCTGGTACTTTTTATTTTATATGGAGAATTTTCTTGATAATGAGCGTAAATATCAAATATTGTATAGATAAGTTTATTAGTATCTCTATAGTTTCCATCAGTTAATTTATGGATAAGTTTTATAGATTTTTTTGAGAACATATTCGCAGTGTCAAAACAGTTTGCTTTTAAAAGTTTTTTTTGTACATAAGTTTGAAGTTCAACAATAGATGCATTTTCAAGTTTAATGCTTTGCCAAATACGAGTTTGAAAATGTTCTTTTGCTATTAAATCTTCTTTTTCAGTTTTATGAAGTGCTATTACAAACTTAACTTTTCTCGTATCTGATAGAAGGCGTATTTTTTCCATAAGCGCGGGAGAGTAAAGTTGTGCTTCATCTAGTAAGATTAATGGAATTATTGCTTTATAAAGCTCTTTATTTTCTACTACCTTCATAAACTGGGTAAAGTTTAACTCTCCACTATATTCAATTCCGTAAAGGTCTTGTGCAATTGTTTTAAAAAATTCACTCTCATCTAAGATAGGGTTATTATATAGGTATATTTGTTGAGTTTCTTTAAGCGTATCATGTAATTTAGATAAAAACATACTTTTGCCAGTACCTGGTTTTCCATACAGTAGTATCATTTTTAAAGGTTTTTTGATAGAGTCAAGTAAAGATTGGTAAATTATTGATACTCTATCAAGTTGAATGTAGTCTTTTGTATTTACAGTATCTAGGAAAACATCCCGAGAATCTTGGTATAAACTAGATTCCATCTTCCTCTTTCACTGTAATTTTATTACTATTATGTTTAAGTACAGAGTTAGATAATCCTTCATAGCCTAAGTCAGATAGAGAAAGATCACTTTTTCCTTTTCTAATAATATGTGGCTCAATAACTATAACCAACTCTTCAATAGTTTTAATTTTTTCCTCATATTTAAATAAATAGTTAATGATAGGGATACTACCAAGTATAGGAACACTATTTGATTCAATATTATTTCTTGTAGTAATTAGACCACCTAGAATAATACGATTTCCATCTTTAACTGTAACAACCGAAGATAGTTGGCGACGTGTTAAGTCTGGTGGCATAGTTCTATCCGTATTAGCAGTAATAGAGAATGAACTATCAACTGCATCTGATAGAGATGGATTGATTTTTAATGTAATTGTGTCATCATCAGAGATTTCTGGTGTAATATCTAGTAGTACACCAGCAAATATAGATTGAACATCTTCACTTGCACTCTGCGCACCAGTTCCAGCACCAGCAAGAGTTTCTGTGCTTGTTATCTTATAGAAATACTCTGTACCAGCTGTTATAAGAGCTGGTTGATTATTTAAAGTTAAAACTTTAGGGTTTGAGATTGAACTAACATCACCCTGAGTATTTAGGAATTTTATTACTTCTTTCAATTGTACACCATCAGTACTTAGGGTGACAACATCATCTCCTGTATAGTCTTTTCCTAGACCAGTGTTATAACTAATATCTATATCTTGAAGAGCATATAACTGCTTCCAATCAACACCGGTTGTTCTACCTTTACTCATTGTAACTGAAAGCAGTTGGACATCAATAAGAACTTGTAATTCAACCTTACTTTGAAGATTTTCAATATATTTTTCTAGCCTAGTAAGTTGTTTAGCCGTTGCTGTAACAGTAACGATACCAGCATTTTTATTTATAATTGGTGCTTCAGCTGTATATATATCTTCTGGTCTATTTAAAATACTTTGAAACTCTAGGTCTAGCTCATGCCAGAATTTAACTTCATCTGATGTTTCTATATTTACACCAGATTTTCCAGATTTACCAGACTCTCCTTCACCATCTGCCGTAGTTGCTGCCCCACCTTGTTGTGCAGTAGCCATACCAGCGCCTTCTGATGAGAGTGTAATGTCTGTTGTACCTTCACTCTTTCTAGATGAAAGAATATAATCTATACTAAACATCTTTGTAGTTAAATATGATATTTTTAGAAGATTGTTTTCTAAAGTATATGAAAGGTTGTTTTCATTTAATATGATATTGAAAACTTCAGAAATAGTAAGGTTATTTAGATTTGTTTTATTTAGCCTTGTATTTAAAAACTTTTCAGCTCTTGGATCAGTAATGATAATGCTGTAGTCACATTCATCACTTAGTTGCTCTACAAAGTCCATTATTTTTGTGTTTTTTGTTGAACTAATACTAAAAAGCTCATATGAACAGTCGGCAAGTACACTACTTGATAGAAGAAGTGATAAAATTGTTGTCGTTAGTGTCGTTTTTATAAGTTTCATAATCAATCCTACTTATTTTTAAATTTTAAATTTTGTTTTTTACTACGTGTTGATAGAACCATTTTCTGAGTGCCTTTTTTAAGTGTAACAGATGTTTTATTTATCGCTACTATTTTATAACCATTTATGGTGTCAGTTTTTTTATACCATTTTCCATTAACCATTATGGATGAGTTAATCACAGTGTCTAAAGTTAATTTATTATATACGACTTCTCTGATTGATGAATTAGTAGAAGATGTATTAACTGAGTCGGAATTTCCTTTATCAACTTTTTTAACTTCAGGTTTTGTATATCCGTTTTTTTCTAAAAAAACAAATGGATTTTTAATAGATGATATATTCGCTGATTTTCTTGCTGGTTTGATAGCATTAACTTGTTCATCGACCCAAGATAGTTCAGTAGCAATAAGAGTAGTTCCAATTAAAACTGTTGAAATTAATAAGCTTTTAGTTTTCATTAGTAAGTAATCCCCCATACTGAGATGTTTAGTCTTGTATTTAATGCATTTTCAGCTTTCATATTTAAATGGTGTACATCAACAACAAGTTCACTTTGTTCTAGTGAGTTAATAAACTTAATCGTGTTTTGATAGTTACCTTTAACATCTAAAGTAATATCTAACATATGTCCAAATTCTTCAGTGTTCGTTGAGTACTTATTTGTAAAGTTTAATATCTTTACATTATTACGTTTAGCATTTTTTGATATTGAATTTATATATTCACCCCAAGCTCTTTCATCATAAATTAACGATGAGATAGTATCTATTTTACTTTTTATATATTCATTGTTCTCTTTATTGATCTGCAGCTCTGTTTGAAGTCTTTTGATATCTTGCTCAATTTTAACTATCTTAGTCTCTGGATTTACTTTTAAGTAGATCTTATCAGTAGATAGTTTTTGAGAAACAGAGTTGACTTTGTCTTTTGCTGACATAAATTCATCAACTGATAAGTCATAAAATGGGTAAGAAAGCCCAGCTATTATACCAACAACCATAATGTAAACGTAATATGTATCTTTCTTAGTTTTATCTTTAAAAAAGTTATCTACTTTATGTAAATTGTCTTCTAGCATTAATTTAAAGTTCATATTAGATTCACTTTCACTTCACTGAAGTATAGTTTCGATTCTTCTTCATACGATATCTCTTCTAGTGAAAAATTGAATTTCCCCTCGTATACTCTAGTTAAATACTTAAGTAAATCGGTGATTTTCTTATCCCTAGATGATACTAATCCAAGTTTTACGTGTTTATTTTTACCATCAGCTTCATCTTCTTTATAGACAATACTTTCAAGCTTCACAGAATACCTATTAATATCTTTTGTTAATGTATATAAAAGACTAGCTTTCATTGGGTAGTTTACTTTAACATCATGAATTTTTATCAGTGTGTTTTTCTTTTGAACATACTGATCTTTTTCATAATTTAGCTGTTTTAATGTCTTAGACTTATCAGCCTCTCTATTTTTGATAGTAGCTTCTCTTGTTATTTTTATATTATGAACTTCTCTATACTCTTCTTGAAGTAGAGTATATTGCAAGTTTTGAGCATATGTTAAAGTCCAATATGAAACTGGGTACACAAATGCTAAAATAAGTGATGCAACAGCCAACATTATTACTCGTCCACTCTCTCTTTGAACAAACTTAGGAGGACGATGATAAGTAGTAAAGTTACAGTGGTAAATATCTTCCTTTGGAAGTGTCGTATTTAAATGCATTAACATATGCATATGATCTATTTCAGTGTCTTCACTTTCAAAACCATACTCAAAGTCAAAAGTATTACTTTTTATATTAAGTTCAACCTCTGCCATCTCATCGAGATGAGTTGCTATCTTAACTTGAGAGTCAATATAAATATCTTCTATAACTTCTATATTTAGAGCTCTTTTAACATAAGTTAATATATCATTTATGTTTGCAAATATTTCTTTATATAACTTAATAGTTGGTTCTTTATAACTACTTGTTGTATCTTTTAACGTTTCTGAAGACAAGAAGTTTATAAAGTCAGAATATTCAACCTGCTCTCCAAAAATTTCACAAAATCTTTCATGCATTTGTTTAAATGAATAGTTTAAAGATTTTGTATATATAAATTCTTTTTCGTCGTAGATAGTTATAAAAGTATCATTCTCTTGAAAGTATATAAAACAAGCAACGCTTCCATCTTCAATAATGTCTTTTGCATATAAAGACTTTATAAGAAGAGGTGAGGGAGTAATGTTGTCTAAATATTTTATATTTTCAATAGACTCTACAAACGTATCTTCTATTACAAGAGGGTCAACGATAAATACATGAAAAGTTCTATTTTCTTCATCTAAAGTATTGAAAATTTCAATGTATTGAATATAGTATGTTATTGCTTGGTCTAGACCTACTTCATCATACACCTTATTGAAAATTGCATCATATATATCTTCATCAGGTATATTTTTACTAATTGAAATTTGAGAATTTAAAAAATCTTTAGTATTTATATATGATGTTGTAAATTGATTTTTTGTGTACTCTGGAGACTGTGTTTCGCTAAGGAAACTAGATACAGCATTTACATATGTATTTTTATACGGATTAACTGATACTATGCTAGAAAAAGAGTGTTGTTCTTTGTTACTCATTCTTTAATAATCCTATCTGAAATGAACCTTTGTCATAAAACAAAATTCATCATTATTGTAAAATTCAACCCTGTAAATTTTATTAGATTTATCTATAGAAAAATTTTGATTCAAGTCTTTAAGCTTTATGCTTATTCCACTCTCATTTTTATGTTTTCTAGATCTAAAACCAATTATGTTTACACGATACCCATCACGTTTAACTACTTTAAAATCGTCATTTACATAAATATTTGAAGTATTATCTAAAGAAATTAGCTTTCCATCGACAATTACATCAAATTTTTCATCATAATTTTCAGCAATCTTAAAGTATTGTGGCTTAAGATTTGTTACTTTTCTATTACCTATATAGACATTATAAAAGGAGTGAACCTTTCTAATGCTTCCTAAAGGATGAGAAAATACAAACTCATTACTCTTTGATTTTATCGGAATAAAGCTTAAAGATTTTTTGATATCGGCTAAATTTAGGGAAATATTGTTATTTATTCTTAAATTACCATAATTTTTTATTATTTTTGTTATGTTTTTTTCATTTAGCTTGAAGTCCCTAGAATAAGTAATTCCCATAATATTCATAAATTCTTCGATTGCAAGTAGTTGATAAAAAACTTTTTGAGATAAAGATGATAAGTTTTTACTACTTTCAATAGCAAACGCTGGCTTATTGTTAGTTACTGCAAAATAAGTAAGTGAAAGTTGCATAGCCTCATCATCAAATTTTGTATTTGTATTTCTCACGTCAAAACTATGGTGTTCCTTTAAAAGCTTTTTATTCATCCTTTCTTTTACTTGAGAAGCTATATGGTTGAGATTTCCAAATGGTTGATTTTCACTTAAATCACATTGGTCAATTACACAGGTCTGGCCCCATGCATTAGGATTGAAAATTTTACCATGGTTCTCTTTTCTGTAAAAGCCATGTCCATCATGCAAGTTTAAAACAAGGGATACTTTCTTTTCTAAAATAATTTCTTTAATTTCTTCAACTATTTCAGAGTCTTTGTCTTTTTTTTGTAGAATAGAAAACTTTCTATTCATGTCACCATAAAGCCCTCTAAGATTACGTTGAATACTTGGTTTATTTAAATTAGGAACTATCCAAAGGTTTTTTGATGTTATGTTATAGTTAGTGGCAAGAATAGAAGCTGCGAAGTACCCACCAGGTTCATCACCATGAATTCCACCAATCACTAACAAGGTAGTGTTTGAATCTAGATTTTCTTTTTTAATGAGTTGTATCTTACTATAGAGATGACTTGTAAATAGTATTGATATAAGCAATATTTTTGATAGATAATTATTCATTTTAAACTTTTATTTCTCAGTTAAAATTTTCATTACATTATCATGCATAGTTACAATCAGTATTTTATTACCACTGAATTCAAATGTATTAGACTTATAAAACTCTTTAAAAGTTATTTGATATACATTCTCAGAGTTTGGATATGGGACAATATTAATATCTTTAAAGATAATAGTTTTTTTCTCAATTTTTTTGAAAACTCTACTTTTATAGGTTGTAAAAGTTTTTATATTCATACCATCATTTCTAACAAACTTATCAGAATAAAATTTTAGATAGCTATCAATATCATTATATAACCAAGCATATCGCCAATTATAAAGTTGAGATAGTATTGATGACATCATTACTTTTGATGTATCTTTCTTAACTTCAGAACTATTAATAATAAGAAGAGTTTTTGATATATCTATATTCTTATTTAAACACTCTATATTCTGATTGTTAATAGCTATACATCCTCTTGTGAATTCATCTCTATCTTGTTTTATTGGTAGACCATGTATCCATATACCTGAACCATTTTTACCACGATATGTATCATATGTATTTGGATATGAAGTAACAAAGGCAAGGGGACCATAAAATGGGTCTAGCTTCGTATCTTTAGATAGTCTTTGTGTTATATTATATATTCCAATCGGTGTCTTTAAATCACCTTCTTTGACTTTATCACCTTTTCTTTTTCCAGTATATGCACTGTACTCTTTTCGAAAATTAAAATTGTCTTTCTCATTTATAGAATAAAGATTTAGTGTAGATTTTTCTTTATTACATGTAAGAATATTAGAGTAACTTTCTAGGTACCCAAAAGATGTATCTTTATCTTTTATAACACTATCCCAGTACTCAATACTTGTAAGCTCTTTATCCATAGTCTTTTCAAGTTCTGCTATACCATTTAACCTGTATGAAGTTAAAATATCACTTGAAAAAAGTGAAGAGTATATAAAAAGTACTAAGCTTAACAATCTCATATTGAATATCCTATCTCTTGTAAAAAGTTTTTATCTTTAGTCCAGCCTTTTTTAACTGTCACTTGTAGTTCTAAGTAGGCTTTTTTCCCACTTAGCATTTCTATTTTTTCCCTAGAATATTTTCCAATTCTTTTTATAGAATCACCACCTTTACCGATGATAATCCCTTTTTGTGACTCTTTTTCTATTATAATTGTGGCAAAAATTTTATCAATATTTTTTTCTTCTTCAATACCGTCTATAATCACATCAGCTTCATATGGCACTTCATCACTTACATTCTCAAAAATTCCTTCTCTGATAAAACCAGCATATATATCACGAACAAGTTCACTTGTTAAGTCATCTGGATCATAAAGAAAAGGTGACTCAGGTAATTGTTGAGAGATGACCTTAAGTAGTTCATCATGACCTTGTTTCTTTGGTACTGCAACAGGTATAAGAGCTTCGAATTGATCAGAGTATTGATTGTACGAAGCAATTGTTCTAAATAATTTATCTTGTTTTACCTGGTCTATTTTACTTAGCACTATTATATGTTTTACTTTATTGTTATTTAGTTTTAAAAATTTTTCATAATGTTCTGTAGAGTCTGTAATGGGTGCTAGATATACTATTAAATCACAATCACCCATAGCTTTTAGAGCTTCATCAAGCATGTATTGATTTAGTATTTTTTCTCTCTCATGAATACCCGGAGTATCCACAAATATGATTTGAGTGTCTTCATGCATAACTATTGCGTTTGAACGTCTTCTTGTAGCATTGGCCTTTTGAGATACCATTGCTATTTTCTCACCTAAAAGTGAGTTCATTAGAGTACTTTTACCTGCGTTTGGACGACCAATTAGAGATACAAAACCAGCTTTTGTCATGTTAATTCCTATAATATATATCTTGAAAGGTCATCATCTTCAACAACAATATCAAGTTTTTCATGTACTAACTCTGAAGTTATAATAACTTCTTCACCATTACGCTCATCAGCACTAAAGCTTAATTCTTCAAGAACTTTTTCTATCACTGTATGAAGACGTCTAGCCCCTATGTCTTCTGTTACTTCATTTGCACGATGTGCAAGTTTCGCAAGAGCTTTGATAGCATCATCTTCAAATGTAAGTTTCATTCCTTCTACACCAAGTAGCGCTTCATATTGATTTAAAAGAGAGTTCTTAGTTTGCGTTAAAATTTTATAAAGAGTATCTTCTGTCAGTGATTCAAGTTCAACACGGAGGGGAAACCTACCTTGAAGCTCTGGTATCAAATCACTTGGTTTACTAACATGAAACGCTCCAGCAGCGATAAAAAGTATATGGTCTGTATTTATAACACCATATTTTGTAGTAACACTACTACCTTCAACTATAGGAAGTAAATCACGCTGTACACCTTCTTTAGAAGGGTCATTTCTACCTTGTGACTTTTCACTAACAGCAATTTTATCAATCTCATCTAAAAATATTATTCCACCATCTTGAGCACGTTCTAGTGCTTGAGCATTTATATTTGTAGAATCTAATAGTTTAGAACTAGCTTCTATCTTTAGTAAAGATTTTGCATCTTTTACTGTTACTTCTTTTTTATTATCTTCTTTATTCATTTGAGAGAAAACTTTTGAAAAAGATTCTTGAACCTTTGCCATTTCAGGGGGTAGGTTAGTATCATTAAACTCTATATTTATTTTGTCCATTTCAAGTTCAATTGTTTTATCATCCATCTCACCAGATATGACACGTTGTTCCATACTCTTGAGTAGTCTTTGATAATCATCTTGTTTAGATTCACTAGCACCTGTTGGAAGAGGGGGAAGAAGTTTTTCAACTATCTTATTGATAACATAGTTTTCTATTTTTTCTTTGTTCTCTTCTTCTTTCTCAGCCTTAACTATAGCTATGGATGCTACAACTAAGTCTCTAACCATGGACTCAACATCACGACCTACAAAACCAACTTCTGTATATTTTGAGGCTTCTACTTTTATAAAGGGAACTCTCATCATTTTTGCTAAACGACGAGATATTTCAGTTTTTCCAACACCAGTTGAACCAATCATCAAAATGTTCTTAGGCATGATTTCATCTTGAAGTTCTTGATCTAATTGCATTCTTCTATATCTAGTTCTAAGTGCTAAGGCAATAGTCTTTTTAGCATTATTTTGAGAGATTACATACTTATCAAGATACTCAACAATCTCTTTAGGTGTTAAGTTCACTATTTATCTCCCTGCAGGGTTAAAGTTTTTATATTGTGGTTTGTATATACGCATAAGTCACCGGCTACATGTAGAGACTCTTTAACTAACTCTTCTTCATCTAGATTTGCATGTTTTTTTAATGCACGTGCAGCAGATATTGCATAGTTTCCACCACTACCGATAGAAGCAATTTCACCATCTTCTGGTTCTACAACATCACCATTTCCAGTAAGTATAAAAATATGGTCATTATTTAAAACAATCATCATTGCTTCAAGTCTGCGAAGAACTTTATCTTTTCTCCATGCTTTAGAAAACTCTATAACAGACTTTAGAATATCACCTTTTTTATCTTCTAAAAACTCTTCAAACATATCAAAAAGGTTAAAGGCATCAGCTGTGCTTCCAGCAAAACCAGCTAAGATCTTACCGTTATGTAGTGTACGAATTTTAGTAGCGTTACCTTTAAGTACAGAATCTCCAAAAGTAACTTGACCATCTCCACCTATAACAGCTTTATTTTTGCCCTTATAAGCGAGTATTGTAGTTGCATCAAACATATCTTAACTATTCGCCTTGAACATCTACATGTAGAGTTGCGTGGATAGCATGACCTAGTTTAAGATCTAAGTTATGCTCACCAACAGTTTTAATAGCAACTTTATCAGTGATATGTTTTTTATCTATCTCTATTTTATGTTGTTCTAGTAGTGCATGAGCAACTTCGTCTTTAGTAATAGCACCGAAAAGGTGACCATTTTGACCAAGTTTTTTAGTAATTATGATTTCAGCTTTATCAAGTTTAACAGCCATCTCTTTTAAAGATGCTATCTCAGATGCTAAATCAGCTGCAGCTTGTTTTTCATCTTCTTTATGTTGAGCAATAATCTCTTCAGTAGCATGCTTTGCGAAACCTTTTCCTATTAGAAAGTTTTTTCCATAGCCATCTTTAACTTCTTTAACTTCACCAGCTTTACCTAGACTTTTTACATCTTTAATTAATAATACTTTCACAATATACCTATTTAATTATTTCGCCACGGTAAGATACTATCCCACCTGCTGCATTAGCTACACATTCAAATCCTGAATCTGTTAGTATATTTCTAACATGTGCAGAACGACTTCCTACATGACAGTAAACGATTATTTTTTCATCTTTTTTAAGTTGAGCTTCTTCAAGTGAAGGCCAAAAAGTACTTGTTGGTACTAAAGCATCAGCACCTTTCATATGACCCATTTCCCATTCCATATGTTCACGCACATCAACAAGTTTGAAGTTTACCATACCAAGTTCTCTAGCTTCCATAAGTGAAACTAACTCTTCTGGATCTATATCAGCTTTCTTTAAAAGCATCTCTGCTTCTTGGGTAGTTAATCCGCGTGAATGAGTATGAGCTACTTCTTCCATTCCAAGTTCAAGTCTTTTTGCAGCTGCAAATTCAGGTGTACAAAAAATACCACAGTGACAAGAACCAATCTCTGGAATCTCTTTTTCAATAGCTGGAGTACAAGGACAAGTTCTATTTTCAACACTTTGAGGCTTTCCATCAACTTCTTCAACCATAAAACATGGACAAAATAGTTTATTGTACATCATCTTATTACGAGCAAGACCCATCTGTACGCCTTCGTTTACTTCAGCTTGTGGATTATACTCCCAGCCAAACTGATTAATAACTTTATCTGTAAACTTAACAGTCTTTTCCATTCTATCTTTGAACTCTGGAGAGTTCATATCTATTTTAATCATGCTCATATCTAGTTTCCTTCTCTTTTTTTACCTGCAATAATTCTTCTAAGTGCATTTAGTCTAATAAAGCCTTCTGCATCTTTTTGGTTATATACTTCATCTTCTTCAAATGTAGAATGCTCTTCAGAATATAGTGACATATCTGACTCACGTCCTACAACTTCAACATTACCTTTGTAAAGTTTTAGTTTCACAGTTCCTTGAACATATTTTTGAGTAGTATCAATTGCAGCTTGCATCATTTCACGTTCTGGAGAGAACCAAAAACCGTTATAAATAAGTTCAGAGTACTTAGCGATCATGCCATCTTTCATGTGAGCTTCTTCGCGATCAAGACAGATTGACTCTATAGCACGATGAGCTTTTAGCATTATTGTCCCACCTGGAGTTTCATAACAACCACGAGCTTTCATACCAACAAAACGGTTTTCAACTATATCAATTCTTCCAATACCGTGCTTATTACCATATTCGTTAAGTGTTCTTAACAGTGTAGCAGGAGACATCTCTTGAGAATTTATTGAAACTGGGTCACCATTTTTGTAACCAATTGTGATGTATTCTTTTTCATCAGGTGCATCTTCAGGTGAAGCTGACCATAACCACATAGACTCTTCTGGCTCATTCATTGGATCTTCTAAGTGAAGGCCTTCGTAAGATATGTGAAGTAAGTTTGCATCCATAGAGTATGGGCTTACAGATGGATTCCCATCAGCATCAAGATGCTTCGCGTCGATATCAATACCGTGCTCTCTTGCATAAGAGAGTAGTTTTTCTCTAGAGTTTAAATCCCACTCTCTCCAAGGTGCTATAACTGTAATATCAGGGTTAAGTCCAAGGTAACCAAGCTCAAATCTTACTTGATCATTTCCTTTTCCAGTTGCTCCATGACTTACTGCATCAGCACCCATTTTACTTGCTATTTCAATTTGTTTTTTTGCTATAAGTGGTCTTGCAATTGAAGTACCTAAAAGGTATTCACCCTCATAAATTGCATTTGCTCTAAACATAGGGAAAACATAATCTTTTACAAATTCTTCTTGAATGTCTAATATAAAAATATTTTCTGGTTTAATCCCGTTGTCAAGTGCTTTTTGACGAGCTGGTTCTACTTCTTCGCCTTGACCTAAATCTGCTGTGAAAGTAATTACTTCTGCTTTGTATTCTTCCTGTAACCATTTTAAAATAACACTAGTATCTAGTCCGCCAGAGTAAGCGAGAACTACTTTTTTAACCTCTTTTTTCATATAAAAACCTTATTGCAAAATATATTGGGTGGATTTTACAATAAAATAGATTAAAAATTGGTTAGTAAGAAAGAGAGAGCTTTATGTAAAGGTATATATAATTTAAAGGGTAAAGCTTTTTTACCCTTTTGTATCAAATAACATACCTGTTACTTCTTGCATCTTAGGTAGAAAGTCTGCAGCTTGTTCAGCTGGAAATCTTCTAATCATCTTACTTGTTTCAGATTCTATTACTGATACAAAAAATACATCTTGTGAATCAACACCAAATTTTACATTAGTATTCATTGGAGCCATTGCTTTGTTTAACTGATCCACCAACTCTTTTACTTGCTCTTTAGAGTTAATTTTTGCTGTAGGGGCATTAGTAGCCTCTTGTTTGACTTCTTTTTGTATCTCTTTTACAACATCAACTTTTTGAACTTGTTGTTGTACTTGAGCCACTCTTCCTTGAGTTTCTTGAGAACTTACTTGTGATTGTTGTTGCTTTGCAACATTTGCTATGCCATCCATGACTTTCTCCTTACTTTCTTTTGCTTAAAAGAATATAGTTATTACACAGCATATCGACACATATAAAAATAACTTTAATGAATATGTAAAGTTTTTTAAAATTTACACTACTTTATGCTAATCTTGCGTTTATGAAACAATATATAGACTTATTAAAAGAAGAACATGTATTAAAACGTTTATCAATCATTCAATTGATTGCATACTTTGGTGCATGGTTTTCAAACGTAGCAATATACACGCTACTTATAGAACTACATGTAACTCCAAGTATTGTAGCGTTTGTTGCAATGCTTCATTTCTTAGCAGGTGTAATCCAAGCACCTATCTCTGGATCAATAATTGATAGCATGAAACCTAAAAAGCTTTTACTTATTTTAATCACGTTTGAGGTAGTTGCAACTTTCCTCTTAATACTTGTCAATAATATATCTGACCTATGGTTACTTTATACTCTTATATTTATAAAAATGGCTGCTGCTTCATTTTACTTTACAACTGAGATGTCACTTCTTCCTAAACTACTAAGTGGCGATAAACTTCAAAAGGCTAATGAACTTCACTCTATAATATGGTCATTATCTTACACTCTAGGAATGGGACTTAGTGGTTTTGTAGTTTATCTATTTGGCATAAAGTTTGCATTTATCTTAGACTCATTTATGTTCATGATTGGATTGTATTTACTATATAAGACAGAGATACATGTAGAAGTGAAAAAGTCTACTGACAATTTACTTCAAATGATGAGAGAGACATTTTCTTATATTAAAAGAACACCACAAGCTCTACACCTCATGCTCATACACTCATTTGTAGGTTTAACTGCTTTTGATGCACTTGTAGCACTTATGGTTGATAAGTATTATGCATCTGTAATAGCAACATCATTAGCTCTTGGACTTCTTCATGCATCACGTGCTATAGGTCTTGTAATAGGTCCATTACTGCTAAGTAGATTTACCAAAAATAGATATATAAGTTACATCTTCATTGCTCAAGCTTTTTCAGTTTGGTTGTGGGCCTACCTAATGAAAGATTTTTATATGTCACTCTTTGCTAGTGTAATAGTTGGTTTGTTTACTACAACACTTTGGTCATACACATATACTTTACTTCAAAAGAATATAGAAGAGAAGTACTATGGACGAATCGTAGCTTACAATGATATGCTCTTTTTAAGTTCCGCTGCATTTACATCATTTATGATAGGTTTTTTAGCAACTTCAAATTACTCTTTAGAAGCTATTGCTGTTATAATTGGTTTTGGATTTATCTTAGGCGGTTTATATTTTGCTTGGATTTTAAAGTCTCAAAAATTAAAGGAAATCTCATGAGTTATGCAGTTTTAGGTGGCCTACTTTTAAATGTTGGTGCATTCTTAACATTTAGAGGTAAAATTTATGAAGCTGTTATAGTCTACTTATTTGCAGATATATGCTGGATTATTATGGCGTATGAGAGAGATGACTTTTGGGGAGTTGTAAGTATAGTTGTTGGGGTGATATTTGGAGTCCTTGCATTTTTAAAGATGAAAACTGGAAAAATGAACAAGAACCTTAATGGTGAGAAGAAAGAGTAAGTACTACTTAGCTCCTCCACATTTACCAGCGCCACATTTCATGTCACCACCACATTTCATAGCTGCTTTTGAAGCAGTTTTAACATCTTTTGGACTTTCTACGATTTTATAACCTTGCGTGATAACATGTTTTTTGATTGTATCAAGGTCTACGACACTTTTATCATACTCAACTTCTGCACTCTTTTTCACATGTGAAGCTTTAAAACTTACTACACCTTTTACATGTTTAGGTGTAAGTGCTAGTCCACTCTCACAGCCTTCACAAGTCATACCTTCAATAAAGATAGTATCTTTGACTATATTTTTTGTAGTTTCTACACTTTTTTGGTTCTCTACTGTTTGGCTTTGCTCACATCCACTAAAAAGAAGTAGAGCTACTGCTGATAGAGTAAGTAGTAATGATTTTGTCATATTTATCCTTTTATGAGCGTACTATACCTAAAAACCTTAAACATATTTGGATAACATACGAAAAATAATTAGTAGAGTTTGGACAATAATAATGATTTATAAATCAAAAATCGGTGATATAGACCTAAGTAAAATAACTAGACTTTATCCAGCTGCTGTTGTAAGTGTAAATGGTGAAACTGCTGAGATGAGTCTTGAGTGGATGGATATGAATGAAGGTAAGGTAGAACTAACATCATATGTACTTGTTTTTGACTTTACACTTCCAAAAGAGGAAGTTCGTGATAAAAAAGAACTTCACTTTGATACTAAAAAAGAACTTCTTGAGACTATGCAAGAGGTAGCACAATTTTTTCAAAGCTAATCTCTAATGATACTAGGAGAGTATTTTCTATTGCTCTTCCTGCTGCACTAAAACATTTAGTAGACATCCTTCAAGTACTTATAGATATGTTAATGGTTGGTATGGTGAGTGTATCTGCACTTGCTGCTGTTGGTATGAGTATGCAGTTTATGATGATTATAAATGTTTTAATGACACTCTATGTTGTGGGTGGAAATGCTCTTATATCTCGTTTTATCGGTCAAGGTAGAAAGAGACGTGCATCATCACTTCTGTATGCACTTGGGGTCTTTGCCATTGTACTTTCATTTTTTGTAACTATTGCTGGATACATGGGTAGTGAGTTTATATACTCAGCTATGGGTGCAGAAGCTGAGGTTGTGAAACAGGGCTCTCTCTATTTTGAAATACTTTCTCTTGGAATAGTAGTCATTTTTATTGATACTCTCCTTTATAATGCTCTTTCAGCAGCAGGAGATACTAAAAGTTCACTGTATATAAAACTACTTTCAGCTGCTTTGAATGCTTTCTTAAACTATGTTCTAATCTTTGGTCACTTCGGCTTTGAAGCAATGGGGATAGAGGGAGCTGCATATGCTACAGTAATAGCTTATGCTTTTAATGTTGGTGCTTATTATATTCTTATAAAAAAACCACACTCTAAATTAAATATCATTCCTATCATTCGCATAAGCGATATGAAAAGAGTTTGGAATGTTGGTTGGAGTGCAGCACTAGATCGTGGAATATCAAGCATGTCATTTTTAGTGTTTGTAGGAATAATTACAGCATATGGTACTGCAGAGTTAGCAGGTTATCAAGTAGGACTTAGAGTAGAAGGAATAGCATTTATGCCTGGTTTTGGTTTTTCAATAGCTGCGATGGCTTTAGTTGGACAAAACATTGGCTCAGGACATAAAGATAGAGCTTATAACATGGGTGTAATAAGTGGGAGAATTGCTTATATATTTATGGGAAGTGTTGGAATATTTTTAATTCTTTTTCCTGAATTTTTAGTTGGATTTTTTACAAAGGACGCGGCAACCATAGCTGTTGCATCGTACTATCTTATACTTGTTGGAGTAGCGCAGATTCCATTAGCGATTATGTTTGTCTATTCTGGTGCGCTTAGAGGAGCAGGGGCTACAAAAATTACACTAAAAGTAAATGTACTATCTCTGTGGGTATTTCGTGTTATCCCATCATACATAGCTTATAAAATGGGTTATGGCATTGTCACTATATTTGTTATTATGAATATAGAAACCCTTATAAAAGGGATAATCTATTGGAGAATTTATACTACAAGAACTTGGTTAGATACTAAGGTTTAATAAGATAAAATCACATTATGAATAATCAAGACTACTTAAAAGCAGTAGAGAAACTAAACCTCTACTCACATCATTACTATGTTTTAGATGACCCTATAACTACCGATGAGGTATATGACAAACTTTACCATGAGGTTGTAGAGTATGAAGAGATAAACCCTAGTGAAATGCTGAAAAACTCTCCTACGCAAAGAGTTGGTGATGTAGTGTCTGATGGCTTTACTAAAGCACCTCACTTATCTCGTATGTGGTCACTTGAAGATATTTTTGACAGTGATGGTTTAGAAAAGTGGCTTACAAAAACTTATAAACTAGACTCAAATATTTCTTTTTACTGTGAGCCAAAATTTGATGGTGCTAGTCTTAACTTAGTATATGAAAATGGTGAACTGATTCAGGGTATCACAAGAGGTGATGGCGAAATAGGTGAGCTCATAACTCAAAACGTAAAAACTATAAAGTCGATTCCTTTAACTATAGCTCATCAAGAACGCATTGAAATTCGTGGTGAAGTTGTAATCTTTAAAGATGAGTTTGACAAAATCAATGAACTAAGACTAAAAGAGGGTGAACAAGTGTTTGCAAATCCTCGAAATGCTGCAGCTGGTAGTTTAAGACAGTTAGATTCAAGCATAACAGCCTCAAGAAACTTGGTATTTTTACCTTATGGAGTTGGCGAGGATACACTAGAGCATAAACTATTAAGTGATAAGATGAATTTTATTTATGAGTTAGGTTTTAGAAAGCCACCGCAAAGTTCTACATGTAAAAACTTTGATGAGATAGAAGATATATATAAAGTAATGAACCGTGACCGTGATAGTTACTCAATGATGCTTGATGGAATGGTTATAAAAGTAAATGAAATATCTTCACAGGTTGATATGGGCTACACTGTAAAAGTACCTCGTTTTTCCGTTGCTTACAAGTTCCCTGCTGTTGAGAAAATAACTACTGTAAGAGAGATAATCTTACAAGTTGGAAGAACTGGTGCAGTTACTCCTGTTGCCATTGTTGAGCCGACTGATATTGATGGTGTTGTAGTAGAGCGTGCCACTCTTCATAATTTTGATGAGATAGATAGAAAAGATATAAGACTTAATGACAAGGTAATAATCCTCAGAAGTGGTGACGTGATTCCTAAGATAATCAAGGTCTTAACTCATGAAAGAGATGGAAGTGAAGTAGAGTATAAACGTCCAACTGAATGTCCTACATGTAGAAGTGAACTTTTAGATGAGGGAGTACTTCTCAAGTGCCAAAACCTTACCTGTGAGTCGCGTGTGGTGAACTCCATATACTACTTTGCTTCAAAGTCATGTCTTAACATAGATGGATTAGGTACTAAGATAGTAGAAGCTCTTTTTACTTCAGGGCTTGTAAAGAGTGTTGTTGATTTGTTCGACTTAACACTTGATAAGCTTTTAGCATTAGAGGGCTTTAAAGAGAAAAAATCTCAAAACTTACTCGATTCATTACAAAACGCAAAGGGCTCTGACTACTGGCGTTTTTTAAACTCACTTGGGATTGAGCATGTTGGGGAAGTGGCATCTAAGACCTTGAGCGATAACTTTGGAAGTAATTTCATAAATGCTACAAAAGAAGAGATAGTAGAGTGTGAGGGTATAGGCGAAGAGATGGCTGAGTCTGTGTTAGAATTTGTAAGAGTAAATAGAGAGACTATATTAGATTTACAAGCTATATTAGAGCCAAAAGAGCCAGAGCAAAAAGAAGAGGCAGTTGAAAATCCTTTTAAAGGTAAAACAGCTGTTCTTACTGGTACTATGAGTGAGAGTCGTGGAGCTATAAAAGATATGCTAGAGTCACTTGGTGCTAAGGTAAGTGGTAGTGTCAGTAAAAAGACAGACTTCTTGATTTATGGTGAAGATGCAGGAAGTAAATATGACAAAGCAATGTCTTTAGGTGTAGAGTGTCTAACAGAAAATGAAATGAGGAAAATAATATGATGAATTTTAAAGAGAGTGAGACTACTGAAGAAGCTGTCGAAGAAGAAGTTACTGATGAACCTTATGACTATATGAATGAAGAGCCTTTTGAAGAAGAGAGTAACGAGTATAGTGATGAAGATGAGATTGACTACTGTGACTAACATATGCGTTTAGATCAGTACCTAGTAGAGAATTCTCTATCTGAGACTAGAAACAAAGCTCAGGGAATCATTAAAGAGGGATTAGTAAGTGTAAATAACAAGCAAATCCTCAAACCATCTTTTAAAGTAGAAAATACTCACAATGTAATAGTAAAAGAACATAAAGAATATGTATCTCGTGCAGCATTTAAACTAAGTAATTTTCTTGATGAGTTAAAGCTACATGTAGAAAATAAAATAGCTCTTGATATTGGCTCATCAACTGGTGGTTTTACCCAAGTTCTTTTAGAATACGGAGCTAAGGAAGTAACATCTGTAGATGTAGGTAAAGAACAATTACATGTAAGTCTAAGAGAAGACTCTAGAGTTCATTCATATGAGAGTTGTGACATTAGAGAGTTTAAAAGTGACAAAACATTTGATATTGTAGTAAGTGATGTAGCATTTATATCTCTACTTCATATCTTAGACGATGTAGATAGACTAGCAAACGATAAAATAATTTTACTTTTTAAACCACAGTTTGAAGTAGGACGAGAAGCAAAAAGAGATGGTAATGGTGTAGTACAAGATGAAAAAGCTATACTAAACGCAATGATAAAGTTTGAAGATGCTTGTGAGTTAAAGGGATGGAAGAGAGTTCTAAAGTCCCCTTCAAAACTCACAGGTAAAGAAGGAAATTTAGAATATTGTTACTGCTATAAAAAATAAGGTTAACCAATTATTCTATAAGCGAGCATATATTTATGCAGTAGCTCGAAGGTAACTTTTAAAATAGCTACAGCAGGAATGATGACAATCATCCCAACTATCCCAGCTAGTTCTCCACCGATTAAAAGTGCTAATACAACTATAAGTGGATGTAAGTTAACGCTATTTCCTACAGCTGCAGGATATACAAAAATTGTCTCAATCACTTGAACAAATAAAAATACCCCAACAACTAAACCAATAGCAGATCCAGTTGCCCACTCGGGAGTAATAAAGATTATGAGTATTGCAGGGATTGCACCAAGTATTGGTCCGAAATATGGCACAAGATTACCAATACCAGCTACAAGACCAACTACAAGTGCAAATGGAAAACCAATAATACTTAATCCAATTCCTGTCATGATTCCAACAAAACTTGAATCTATAATCTGGCCTCTTATATATAACTGAACAGAATTTGAAATTTTATAAAACAGTATTGCAGTTATTTCAAAATAACGGTTAGGTATATATGAAAGAAGTGTTTTTTTAATAAGGTGCATATCTTTTAGTAGGAAAAATGCAAAGAATGGCACTAAGATTGAAAACGTCAATATATTTAATGCATTTGTAAAGTACTTAGTTCCATTTAGACTATTGACAAATGAGCTAATAGATTCTTGAGTGAATTTTGATATTTCAAGTGATGGAAACTTAGCCTCTAAGGTATGTTGTATGCCATCTATTTTGTCTTGCAGAGAAGATATTATTGCTGGTAGTTTTGTACTAAATGATGATATTTCTTCACTTAATATAGGAATAAAAATAGAAAATCCAAAGACAACTAGAAGGAAAAAAGTTAAGAACATAGTTGTAATAATGCTAGTCTGTGAGAAACCCTTCGATTCAAAAAATGTAACTAATGGTCTTAAAACCATAGCTATAAAAAGAGCTATTAGTAGTGGAATAAAAAGTGATTTTACTGTCAAAACTATACCAACTATAATGATGGAAATGATTGCAAAGTAAAATAGTTTTAGACCTACAAAATTAAGCATTGTTTGACTTTATTTCTTCGATTTGTTTATTTGTAGCCATGAGTCTAGTAGATAAAATCTTACCAAGTTTCATAACGATTTTTATCCCAATAGCTGGTTCTTTTGTAGAAAAAAGTATAAAGTCTGGTTTTGATAAAGCAATGATTTCACAATCTTTTGAAGCCACAACTGTTGCTGAACGAGCTGTTTCATCAAACAAAGCTATTTCACCAAAAAACATTCCAGTAGTTAGCTTCGTAAGAGAGATTGGAGTTTGGGAAGTATAGTTCACTATAATCTCAACTTCACCATCTCTTAGTATATATAAAGATGCTCCTGGTTCTCCCTCATTAAAAATAACTTCACCTTTTTTATAGACTCTTTTATGCAGAGTTCTCTCAAGTCTTTTAATCTCTTTAAGTTTCAAACCTGAAAATATATCGATTGACTTTAAAAAATTAATACTTGATTCATGTGTATCTTTAGTAAAAAAATTATCCCATAGTGTATTAAACTGCATCGTTCTTACCTTTTTTACTAAGACTGATAATACTAGTTATGATTGGTAGTAAATTTTTTAAACCAAAAATATTTTCTTTAGCTTGTAATATCGAATCTTTAAACTCATTAATATTTTCTTTTGTCTCATCAATGTCATTCGCTAGTTGTGTCCAAGCATAATCACGAATGTCTTTAATGGATTCACTCTCTGAGTCTTGACCTTGTGTGGAAGCGATATAAAAGGCCAATGCAGTAAACCCTAAATTAATCATAGTTAAAATAGCTGCTGATGTTACAGTAGTAAAGTTGTTTGATAGATATAAAAACATCGTTGCATTTAACATAACTAAAGCTATAAATGCTGAGAGTATACCTACTGCTATCCAAACTGCTTGTTTACTTTTTTTACGTATTTCTAAGTCCAAGAGAGCTTTTTCACTTTTAATAAGAAGTTTGATTTTTGTACTTAAATCTTGGTTCATTTTTTCCCTTTATTTTCTACTCAGTGAACGAGCAAATATTGCCCCAAGAGCAAATAGTCCAACTGCTGTAACTGGAGATATGTTAGCATAATCTTTTTTGATGGTTTCAAATAGTTCACTTATATTATCTTTTTCAAGAAAATCTTTAATTGTTGTTTCAATACCCTTTACTTCTTCAGTATGTGAGTCTTTTATAGTGTCTTTTTCTTTTTTTAGACTCTCAACTTCCAAGCGTAAAGCTTCTAGCTCTTGATATATAGTATTTTTCTCAGTCATGATGTTTCCTTGTCTATACCAAAGTTATGAGTGATTATTCTATCATACAGGGACTTAATGATATATTTGTATGTTTAATACCTAAGTTACGAATCGTAAAATTAGATTTTATCATTTTCTATTTGACTAAAAGGAACTGAGTCCTTTGTATTACAAGTTATGACGTTGTCTTGCATAATGTATTTTCCATCTTCAAAATAGTGAACAATTGGATGTGATGATGCAAATGAACCATCCGGATATATTAACATATAGCTTATCCCATTAAATGTTTTCCAAATTTCTAGTCCAATTACACTATCAGGTATTTTATAATCACCATTAATCTTTTGACCAGAAATATCTACAGGGGCTAATAGAGTTTCTTTGTGAAATATGTACCCAGGATCACATTCAAAATTATAATTAACTTTATAAAGAACAGGATACTTTTTAGATTCCATTGCGCTTACTGACTTTGGAGTTCTTTCAAAACATCCTATAAACGTTATAGATATGACTATAAATAAACTTACTTTAAACATTTTATTTCCTTTAATCATTTTTAACTTGACTAAAAGGAACTGAACCTTTATTAGTACAAGTAAACTTAGTTTGCATAAATGACTTTCCAGCTATTAAATCTTCTATGTAATATGCTATAGACCAGGATGTTGCAAGAGTACCATCAGGGTAAATCATTATATAGGTAGGTATACCAGAAATAGGATGTATAAATATTTTTAACCCTAGAACACTATCAGGTATTGTATCGACACCGTTAAGTTTTATACCGGCTATATTTACGGGAGCTAAAAGAGTGTCTTTTTTGAAGAAAAAAGGGCCTCCTTCACTACATTCAAAATCATAATTAACTTTATAAAGTACAGGATGGTCTTTATAATCTGATGGACTTACTGATTTTGGAATTATTGGTGAACAACCAACAAGTAACATAGAAACTATTACCAATAAACTTACTTTAAACATTTTATTTCCTTTGAGTGTTTTTACCTTAATGTACTACTTTGAACTTGAGTAAATGGAATTTCTTGGATATTGTTACATGGAATCATTATAGGCCAAACACCCTTCGCAGATTCAAAGACTAATGGAGAGTTTAGTGCCAATTTTCCATCAGGATGTATCAATATGTACCATGATGTATCATCTGGAGCAATAAACACCTTCAGTCCTAAAGTATCCTTTGGTAATGTATACTCATCATGATACATATAACCTCCAAGAGATACTGGACCAAATACAGTACCTTTTTTAAATGAAATAGAATTTACATTAGAAGAACATTTAAAATCATAATTAGCCTTGTATACTACTGGGTAGTCAATGTATTCTGAAGAACTCAGTGGGACTGCAGTTTTTGAACAACCTATAAATAATACAGCTGTTAGTATTGATAAACTTACTTTTAACATAATATTCCCATTTATATAGAGTATAGGGAGTATAAAACTGATAGTATCTAAATGTTTTTTAAAATACAACTAATGGTTTAGATATAATTTCAATAAAAAATGGACAAATATAGTGAAAAATAGTACTTCAATAGCCATAGGTGGATTCGATGGTATGCATATCGGTCATCAACACCTTTTTTCAGCACTTGGTGAACATGGAACTATTGTAGTAATAGAGACAGGCTATGCAAACCTCACCCCAAAACAAGAGCGTGAGAACTTTACTAAACATCATGTCTTATACCTTGAACTCGATGATATCAGACAGATGAGCGGTGAAGAGTTTATAGTATTTTTAAAAGAGAAATTTCCTAAACTAAACAAGATAGTAGTTGGTTATGATTTTCACTTTGGTAAAAATCGTAAGTACTCTTTTGATGATTTAAGAACTATGTTTGATGGAGATGTTGAGGTGATTGATGAGGTGACTTTAGATGGTGACTCTATACACTCACATAAAATCCGTGCGAAACTGCAAATAGGAGATACTAAAGGTGCAAATGCATTCTTAGGTCACAACTATACTATCAGAGGAAACACAGTAAAAGGTCAGGGAATTGGTAAAAAAGAATTAGTAGCTACTATTAACATAGAAGCGAGAAATTTTTTAACACCAAAAGAGGGTGTTTATGCAACCTTGACTCGTATAGATGATGAAGAGCATTACCATCCATCTGTAAGTTTTGTAGGTCATCGTGAAACGACTGATGGTAGTTTTGCCATAGAAAGCCACATACTTGATGGTGAAGTTACATGTAGCGATTGTGCCAGTATTAGTTTTGTATCTTTTATAAGAGAGAACAAAAAATTTGATTCACTTGATGAGTTGAAAAAAGCGATTAAAAAAGACATAAGTATCGCTTCACGAGAGTTGAAATTTTTAGCGCTTTAGGGAATTAGTATGAGAAAAAGAGAATATTTAGATACGACAACAGACATAGGTTTTAAGTTTTACCAAACAAAAGATGACTTTATAGTTGATGAAGTACCTGTTGGAGAGTTTAAAGGAAAAGGTAACTTCCTAATTCTACATGTAAAAAAAGTTGAGATGACTACATGGGACATGATAGCAGTGTTTGCAGAGTATATGGCAGTACCAGCTCAAAAGATTGGTTATGCTGGTTTAAAAGATAAACATGCGACTACTACTCAGTACATTTCAGTAGATGCTTCGTATGAAAAACTACTAAAAAAGTTTCACCATAAACAGATAAAGATTCTAAGTTCTCAAAGACACTCTCATGGTATTCGTATGGGTGACTTGTCTGGCAATAGATTTAGCATCAATCTTCACTTTGTAGATAACATAGATGCTGGTCGTATAGAAAAAGTTGCTCGCCGCATCTCTAAAAATGGTCTTCCAAACTACTTTGGTTATCAAAGATTTGGTCGTGATAATGACTCTATACAACAAGCAAAAGATATGATTAAAGGTGAGATATTTATAGAAGATTCTAAAATAAAAAACTTTTTGATTTCTATTTATCAGAGTACATTTTTTAATGATTGGCTTAGAGAAAGAGTAGAACTAAGCCGTGAAAAAAATGATGGAAAGTTTTTACTTTTAGAGGGTGATGTATATAAAGATGAAAAAGGAAAATTTTCAACTCCAAAGATCATGCCTACTAGAGATTATGAAAGTCAAAAACTAGTTCCAACTGGTTTACTATGTGGTAGAGATGTTTTTCGTGCTCGCGACGAAGCTAGAAAGTTGGAAGAAAACTTTGATGATGAGTTTTTACAAGAGAAGGGTTACAGAAGAGAAGCACTGATTTATCCAAAAGATATTGAATGTAAATATGTAAAAAAAGAAACAAAGTTAACTATTTCTTTTACTCTTCCAAAAGGCTCATATGCTACTGTATTTTTGGAGAGTATCGCCAACAAGAATTATACTGCTAAAGATGTAAAGGCAAAAACTAAACAAAGATAGAAGCATAGTTTAATGATTCATTGAATATAATTCCTCAATTAATTTGAAATGGGAGAGCTTTTATGCCAGAATTATTTACTTTTGTAGGTGCAATGTTTGGATTGTCTCATCACGCGGATCCAGAAACATACAAAACATACATATACGTAGCTCATATGTTACTATCAGCAGGAATCGCTTTAATGCTAGTGAAAATGGCTATGTCAAATCTAAAGGTTGTTCCAAAAGGTACACAGAATGTTATGGAAGCATACATCTCTGGTGTTCTTAAAATGGGTACAGACGTTATGGGTAAAGAAAATGCAATGCGTTTCCTTCCTCTAGTAGCAACAATAGGTCTTTTTGTTGGTATAGCTAACCTTATTGGTGTTATTCCAGGTTTTGAAGCTCCAACTGCATTTTTAGAATTTGCATTTACACTTGCACTTTGTGTATTTATTTACTACAACTACATTGGTATTAAAGAACAAGGTATCATTAACTACTTAAAACACTTCATGGGTCCTGTTTGGTGGTTATACTGGTTAATGTTCCCAATCGAGATTGTTTCTCACTTTTCTCGTCTTGTTTCTCTTTCTTTCCGTCTTTTTGGAAATGTTAAGGGTGATGATATGTTCCTAATGGTTATCTTAATGCTTGCTCCATGGGTATTACCAATGATTCCATTTGCACTACTTACTTTTATGGCATTCTTACAAGCATTCATCTTCATGATGCTTACTTATGTTTACCTTGGTGGTGCTATAGCGGTTGACGACCACTAATAACTCTCTTTATGCAAAACGATAAATTCGACAGAATTATCAGCTTTTTGCTTGGAGCATCATGGGCAATTGTCCTTTTTGGTGCTCTGATTATTTTAAATCTTTTTTCATTTCTAGGCCTTTCACTCTCTATATTTATCTCTGTCGTATTTGCTGTTATAGTTTTGTTTATGATACTAACTTTAGACGCATTTTCTGTAAACAGACAAAGACTTGAAGAGTCAAAAAAACAGACTGAATTACTGGAATCTCTTTTAAACAACAAGTAACTTTATAGTATACTCCCACTATGCAATATCAAACACCTAATAACATACAAGCAGAAGCTTTCTCTTTTAAAGATGAGAATGTAGAAAATAAATATATTGAATGGAATAGACCTTTAGTCCAAAACAAAGTATTTTTAACTACTCTTTTAACTGCTATACTCTATATCGTATATTCACAACTTCATAAAATAGTTGCTCCACTAGAGATGCAAGATACAATGATAATGCTTCACCTATATATTACAACTCCATATCTGCTTTTTATAAGCTTTTTGGCATATAACAAGCTAAACTATAAACTCATGATATTTTTGCTTATGATAGCACCTATCGTAGCAGCTATATATAGTTTATATATAATTTCAAATGTAGATATACCTCTTATATATTTGAGTGAGATTCATTTAATCATTATCTGGATTTTTACTATATCAGGTCTTAGACTGAAACATGCTACTATCAGTGCATCTGTAGTCGTTATAATGGCATTTTGTACAACTAATTATATATACCCACTTAATGAAAAAGTATTTACTATGAATATGTTTTGGATGAGTGCATCATTTTCTCTTGGTTTTTTAAATGCTTTTATCTTTGAAAGATCTAACAGAACTGTTTTTTTAAATACTGTTAAACTAGAGACTTTAGCAACAACTGACATTTTAACAGGCTTGAACAACCGTTCAAAACTCAGCAGTCTACTTTCTGAAGAGATAGGTAGGAGTAAACGTTTTGGACATAGTTTTGGATTGACAATTATAGATATAGATTTTTTTAAGAGAATCAATGATCAGTATGGACATATATTTGGAGATGTAGTTTTAGTTGAAGTAGCAGATATCATACAAAAAAATACTAGATCAGTTGATACTGTAGTTCGTTGGGGTGGAGAAGAGTTTATTATTATTTATTTAGAAGTAGATAAAGATGAAATATTAAAGCTTTCAGAAAAACTAAGAGCTGAAGTAGAAAAGCATTTATTTGAAAATATAGACCAACAGACTATAAGTATAGGAGCTACTCTATATGAAGATAAAGACGACATTAAGTCAATCATAAATAGAGCAGATAGCGCATTGTATAAAGCCAAAGGTAATGGTAGAAATAGAGTAGAATTTTTATAATATGATAGGAAGATTATGTTAGACCCAAAACAAAGAAAAAATATTATCAGTGGTAAAAATGTTGCCATCGTTTTAAAAGAAGACCAAGCAACTGGTACATTAACTTACGGGATAGTAAGAGACATATTAACAAAGTCTGCAACTCATCCACATGGTATTAAAGTACGTCTAATGAGCAGAGAAGTTGGAAGAGTGAAAGAAATTCTATAGATATATGCTTCTTTTATGTTAAATTTAGGGCCTCTTCAATAGTATGATGTAAATATTAAAATTTACACTTCAGGACTTTAGCCAATGAAAGAACCTTCATCTTTATCAAAAATACAACATGCAAACTTACTATCTATCATCATCTTTACCATAGCATTAGTCATAGAGGTTTACAATTATGGTTTTGATGTTATGCGTATAATCAATATTGCTAACTTTGCTTTAGCAATTTTTATGTTTGTAAATATTAGAAAAGTACAGTCAACAATTAAAAAACTATCACTGACTATTGCAAGAGCAGAAGCAGGAGAGCTTTCATATAGGCTAGAAGAGATTAATGATCATGCAGAGATGCAAGAGCTAGCAAATAGATTAAATAGCTTTCTTGTACAGCTAGAAAGCTTTGCAGGTAAAATCTCATACTCTATTCAACAGTCTAGTAGAAAACTGTCTTATCCCATCATTGATAACTCTTTATTTCAGGGTGAATTTAAAAATAACGTAGATACTACTAATGAAGCTATTATACATATGCAAGAAGATACAGCACATATTGAGAGTACTGATGTTAATGATGCTCTTAGTAAAATTGGCTCAGGTGTGACTGGTGAGTTAGAGCTTTTAGAAATTGATTTAAATAAATCTTTAGATAGTATTAACAATATTGTTGCGGCTAATGAAGAGACTTCTGTGAGTGCTGTTAAAAGTAGTGAAGATATTAAAAGTATTTCGTCTTCTTTACAAGAACTAATAACAAGTGTAGAGGACTCAACAAACAGTATTACTACACTCGCTGAAAAAACACAGGAAATTACATCAGTTGTTGACTTGATTAAAGATATAGCGGAACAAACTAACTTATTGGCACTTAATGCCGCTATCGAAGCAGCACGAGCAGGTGAACATGGTCGTGGTTTTGCTGTTGTTGCTGATGAAGTAAGACAGTTAGCTGAGAGAACACAAAAAGCTACTGCTGAGATATCTATATCTATTCAAACATTGCACCAAGATACTACAGACTTAAAAGAGCATTCTTCTAGAATGTCAGAAATAGCTCAAACTTCAGATGAGAGTATAGTTTCTTTTTCTGAGACTATAGAAAAATTCAATACAAGTGCAAATGTAGCTAGCAGATATGCACACTCAATTTCAAATATGGTTTTTGTTATATTAGCCAAAATTGACCATACAATTTACAAGTCAAATGCTTACTCATCAATATATAGAAGAGAAATAAAAAATAAATTTGATAGTGTTACAGAGTGTAGACTTGGAAAATGGTACCACACAGATGCAAAAGATAAATTTGGACACACTAAGGGTTACTCTCAGGTTGATCAACCGCATAAAAGAATACATAGTTTAGTTGATAAAAACATAGCTTACATCTCGAATGGAGATAAGGTTGTAGAGAATAAAGAAGAGATAATTGAAAATTTTAAAGGTATAGAAAGAGAGAGTCAAAATCTATATGCTGTCATGGAAAAAATGATTAATGAAGCAGATAGTATTTGTGATATAGAAGGTGACTGCCGTTAATTAAAGCAAAAATTGGATAAAATAATTAAAATTATTATTTATTATCCAAGGTAATCCATGTTCGAAACAGTTATCGGTCTTGAAGTCCATGTACAACTAAATACAAAAACAAAACTTTTTTGCTCGTGTCCTACGAGTTTTAACCATAAACAAAATACAAACACATGCCCAACTTGTCTAGCACTTCCAGGGGCACTTCCCGTTTTAAACCAAGATGTTTTACAAAAGGCAGTAATGCTTGGTACTGCTCTAGGAGCTACTGTTAACCGTACATCATACTTTGATCGTAAGTCATACTTCTATCCTGATAGTCCTACGGCATATCAGATTACACAGTTTTATACACCTGTAATACAACATGGTACTTTAGATATTGACCTTGAAGATGGAGTTAAAAAAACTATTCGTGTGGGTTTTGCGCACATAGAAGCAGATGCTGGTAAAAACATTCATGACGGTGACATCTCGAAAGTAGATTTAAACCGTGCAGGTACACCACTTCTTGAAATAGTTTCTCAACCAGATATGAGAAGTGCTGATGAAGCAGTTTCATACCTTAAAAAATTACACTCGATTATTCGTTACCTAGATATAGGTGATGCAAATATGCAAGAGGGCTCATTTAGAGTTGATGTAAATGTTTCTATTCGTCCTAAGGGTGATGAAAAACTTTACACTCGTGTTGAAGTGAAAAATATCAACTCCTTTAAGTTCATCCAAAAAGCGATAGAAGTTGAAGTACAACGTCAGAGTGAAGCTTGGGAAGATGGGGTCTACGAAGATGAGATTTTTCAAGAGACTAGACTGTATGACCAAGAAAAAAATGAGACTCGTTCTATGCGTGGTAAAGAAGAAGCAGCTGATTATCGTTACTTTCCAGAGCCAGACTTACTAAGAGCGGTTGTTACTGACGAGATGATGGAAAAGTACTCACAGATTCCAGAGCTTCCAGATGCTAAAAGAGATAGATTCATCACAGAGTATGGCATGAACGAATATAATGCAGGTGTAATAACTGCTAATGTTGAGACGGCACACTTCTTTGAAGAGATGATGAGCGAAGATGGTGTAACAGCTAAAACTGCTATATCATTACTAACTGTTGAACTTCCATCTCGACTAAAAGGTGAAGTCAACCTTACTAACTCACCTGTAGATGCTAAAAAATTAGGTTTCTTAGCAAAGAGAGTTGATGATAAAACCATCAGTGGTAAAGCTGCAAAAGATGTACTGGATAAACTGATGGAAGGTGAAGCAGAAGTCGATGCAGTCATTGATGAGCTTGGACTTAAACAAGTAACAGATACGGGAGCTATAGAAGCTATGTGTCAAGAGATTATAGATGCTAATCCTGAAAAAGTTGAGCAGTACCAAGGTGGTAAAGATAAACTGTTTGGCTTCTTTGTAGGTCAAGTTATGAAAGCCTCTAAAGGTAGTGCAAACCCACAAGCTGTAAATGAAATACTAAAAGCAAAATTAGGATAATCAGTTTTGCTAAAGAGCTTGATAGTAAACATAGCATATTGGATAAATACTTCCAGAAGGTATGCTAAAGTCAAGTCTTTTTTCTACAACCTATTAGAAAACTCGAACTATAAATATAAAAAATACTTTGATATTTGTATGATAACACTTATTTTTATAAGTGTTGTAATACTTGTGAGAGAAGTAAAGTCACATGTAGATGATTATCTTTTATATTTTAATAATTACATTATTTCAATTATATTTTTAATAGAATATCTGCTTAGACTTTGGGTGAGTAGTAGTATATCTAAGGTAATTATTGAAGATAGCGAATATGACGCTATGATTGGCGAACAGTTTCGTATATCAAAATCACTAAAAAAGATAGTAACTACTAAGTTAAGATATATGCTCTCGTTTAAAGCTATAATTGATTTACTTGCTATTATTCCATTCTTCCATCAGTTGAGACTACTTCGTATATTTATTCTTTTCCGTGTTTTTAAACTTTTTAGATATGCAAAAAGTATTCAAACATTTACTTCTGTAATCGCTGCAAAAAAGTTTGAGTTTTTAACACTTCTTATATTTGCTTCTATCATTGTATTTGTGTCATCTGTTCTTATATACGTAATGGAAGCGAATAGAGCAGACTCGCCTATAGACACTCTTTATGAAGCAGTTTACTGGTCTATAGTTACAATATCTACGGTTGGTTATGGTGATATCACCCCATCAACTGAAGCTGGTAGAATGGTTGCAATGGCTGTAATAGTTGCAGGTATCGCAGTATTTTCATTTACTACATCACTGATTGTTACAGCATTTACAGAAAAACTTGATGAAATAAAAGATACAAAACTTATAGACGATGTAGCAAAGATGAAAGAGTTTTATCTTATATGTGGTTATGAGAGTGTTTCAAAAGAAGTGGCAAAAAAACTTACTATAAAAAATAAAGTGATAATTCTAGAAGAGAGTAAGGAAAAAGCTGAGCTTGCTAAAAAAGATGGTTTTTTTGTACTTAATTACGACCCAGGAAGTATCGATAGTTATAAAAAGTTGCGTATAGATATAGGTACTCAAGTAAAAGCTATTTTATGCTTAGGACTTAGTGATGTAGAAAATGTATATACATCTTTAACTGTTCGATCATTT
This sequence comes from Sulfurimonas sp., assembly GCA_028044295.1. Taxonomy (GTDB): domain Bacteria; phylum Campylobacterota; class Campylobacteria; order Campylobacterales; family Sulfurimonadaceae; genus Sulfurimonas. Next base: position 31,467 of record JAOFSE010000007.1, on the reverse strand, counting down.
AACAAAGATGTATATATATTATCAATACTAAAAAATAAAACAAACAAAAATAAGCTGATATCAGCTGGCGTAAATGAAGTTTTTTACGAAAAAGAACTTGTAGGTATAATTGCCAAAGAATTTTCTGGTCAGCCTGTTGCCTTTGAAGCTATACATTCACTTCGCTCAAACTTTAATGGTATAGATATGCAAGAATTAGTTGTGAGCGAAAGGATACTTGGAAACTTTACAAACGTTGGCCAACTTCAAAATAATAAATATAAAATAGTACTCTTAGGTGTATATAATAAAATAGAAAAAAAGTTTCTGTTTAACCCTACAGATAGTACAGAATTAGAGCTTGGTGATTACCTTCTGATTATTGGAAATATTCAGTATATTCAAGAATTTACAAACTTTTTAAATAAAAAGGGCTCTAAATAATGCAAAATAATGCCTTGATCTTTGGACAGAATGAATACACATTAGAAATAGAAAAAAATATTGCATCAAACTATAATGATATACATGTATTTAAATTAAATGGTGACGATGAATTTAGTTTTGACTTAAGTGATGACTGGGACCATCTTAAAGAAGTAGTAAATATTGATGAGTGTATAGCTTTTTGTATACTCGAAGATATGGCAGAAAATATTTTTTTGACACTCTCACTGAGAGATACTTTTAAAGATTTAATTATCGTTGCTCTTGCTGCTGACAAAGAGAGCGCTGATAAACTTACTTTAGCGGGTGCATCTAGGGTTATACCTACTACATTGACTACAGCAAATGTAATAGTAGAGATGCTTGAAAAACCTATAGTTACTGAGGTGTTACATGGCATACTATATGAAAAAAGTGACCTTAAAATATCACAAATAGAAGTTGGAGACAATGACTGTTTTGAAGGGAAATATCCATCGGACATACAGTGGAGTAGAGAACATGGTATTATTGTTATATCTATTGTTCATGAAGATATGAGTACAGAATTTGTATACTCATCAAAAGCACAACATCATGTTATAAAAAAGGGTGATATCTTTGTTGTTGTTGGTTATGAAAAAGATATAAAAGAGTTTGAAAAACTTATAGGGAGTGAATGTGGGTAAAATTGGAGTAGTAGGAGCTGGTAAATGGGGTTCTGCATTAGCTTATGCACTAAGTGAGAAAAGTGAAGTATATATAACATCAAGAACTCCTAGAGATATAAAAAACTTTGTATCTTTAGAAGATATTTTAAAGTGTGAGTATCTCATCATAACTGTTCCTGCTCAACAAATTTCATCTTGGTTAAAAGAGAACTTTGTTTTTACAAACCAAAAAATCTTAGTAGCATCTAAGGGTATAGAAGCGTCAACTGGACGTTTTTTAAATGAGATATATGCAGAGCATATCCCAGAGTCAAACATAGCTTTTCTTTCAGGTCCATCATTCGCCTCAGAGGTACAACAGTCGCTTCCAACTGCTCTTGTAGTAAACTCTACATCTCAAGAGTTAAGTGAAGAGGTTTCATCACTTTTCCCATCGTTTATAAAGACATATACATCTACTGATGTTGTTGGTGCAGAAGTAGCTGGTGCATACAAAAATGTTATAGCCATAGCTGCTGGAATATGTGAAGGTTTAGGTCTTGGTAAAAATGCAGCAGCAGCACTCATAAGTCGTGGTTTAGTAGAGATGCAACGGTTTGGTATGGCATATGGAGCAACAGAGGAAAGTTTTTCTGGTCTTAGTGGAGCAGGTGACTTGTTTCTTACAGCTTCATCTAACATGTCAAGAAACTTCCGTGTTGGACTTGGTCTTGCAAAGGGTAGAAGTCAAGATGAGATACTCAAAGAACTAGGTGAAGTAGCAGAGGGTATCGGTACTACCTACGCACTTCAAGAGATTTCAACTCAAAAAGATTTGTACTTACCAATAGCTAAAGAAGTATATGAAATGTTAGAGGGTAAAAGCCCTAAAGAGTCTTTGAGAGACTTGTTATCGAGTTAGTATGAAGTTTATTTTACTCTTAACTATAATTTTACTTTTTAGTATAAATAATCTCCAAGCAGACAGAGGCTTAAAGCTAAAAGAGATGAAGAACGAGCAGAGAGTTGCTCTGGTCATCGGTAACAACAACTACGTAAATCTTTCAAAACTAAAAAACCCTATCAATGATTGTAGAGCTATGCGTGATGTACTTTCTAATCGTGGCTTTGATGTTATCTATAAAGAGAATGCTTCAAAAAGAGATATGAAAAAACTTCTCAAAAAGTTTGCTCATAAACTAAAAAGTGGTGGAGTTGGTCTTTACTACTTTGCTGGTCATGGTGTAAATGTAGATGGTCATAACTTTTTAGTAGGAACTGACTCTGTTATGGATGATAAAGATGAAGTAGAGTATGAAACACTAGCTCTAAACTATGTAACAAAAAAGATGAAAGAGGCTAGTAACAGACTAAACATAGTCATACTTGATGCTTGTAGAAATGACCCATTTAGCAGAAGTGGTGGCGGAGGTTTAGCTCCTGTCTCAGATGCTAAAGGGATGTTCGTAGCTTATGCCACAGAGGCTGGAAGTGTTGCAAGTGATGGAAAAAAAGGTAAAAACGGTGTCTTTACCAAGTACCTAGTAAAAAACCTGAAAGAGCAGGGTGCTACCATCGAGAAAGTTTTTAAAAACACTCGTGCAGATGTTTATGATGCAACAGATGGGAAACAGAGCCCTGGGGTTTATAATCAAATAAGAGGAGATTTTTATTTTACTCTTCCTGGTGGAAGTTCATATACTACGTCAAAAGTACAAACAAGAAAGACTATCAATGTCAAGAAAAAATCTTTAAGTAAAGTAATGAGTGAAATACAAAAGGTTATAGACTCAATTGATAATAAGTTTGATACATTAATATCCAAAGCATATACAGATAAAGAGAATGCTAAAGTTATTAAAAAGTTTAGAAAAGAGAACGCAGGTTTTGTTGAAAGATATCTAAAACTTGGTAATAGTACAAAAGATGAAGCACTAAAAGCTTATGCAGATTTATTAGAAATTAATAATACTGCAAAAAGGTTTCATTGTAATTTATCTCCTAAAACAAACACTACATGTAAAATAGTTAGGAAGCAAGCAGCTCATTATTTTGATGATAGAACGAAACTTCATGAATTAACTATATTCTATTCAGTTGCTAATCCAGCAAGGGAAAATAAAAAGTATAAGGAACTTACTAATTCCATAAAAAATATGATTTATGCTAATGGAAAAAACGAATGGGATGAAACTAAATATGGGGAAGATAGTATTGTTTTTATGCATGATAATCAAATGATATTTATTTCAATAGAGAAACTCTTAAAGCGTAAGTATTACAAAGAACCTTTAGTAAGAGTAACTATACAAATTTATGAATAAAATAAGGAATATTGATGAATAAACTTTTAATACTATTCTCGATTTTATGTATATCTTTAGATGCAAACACAGACCGAGCACTAAAAATGATGAAGTCAGAGCAGAGAGTTGCTCTTGTAATTGGTAACAATATATACAACAGTGACAGACTTACAAAACTTAAAAATCCTATTAACGATGCTAAGGCTATGAAAATAAAGCTACGTTCTTTAGGGTTTGAAGTTTTTTATGGAGAGAATCTTAGTGTTAGAGACATGGACAAAAAACTTCGCTCTTTTAATTCAAAGCTTCGTAAAGGAGGAGTAGGTCTATTTTTCTTTGCTGGTCATGGTGTAGAGTCCCAAGGTAAAAACTACTTGATGGGTAAAGACTCTAACCTTGTAGATAAACTAGACATTGCTTACGAGTCTTTAGAGTTAAACAAAGTACTGGACTCCATGAAAAACTCAGGAAACCGTTTAAACATAGTTTTACTTGATGCTTGTAGAAATGACCCATTTTCTCGTTCATCTGGTGGTGGTTTAGCTAAGGTTGACAACGCTAAGGGTATGTTTATAGCCTATGCTACAAGTCCAGGTGATGTAGCAAGTGATGGCAGCGGAAAGCATGGTGTATTTACTGAGCAGATTTTAAATAATATTGATGAAGAGGGTATACCAATAGGTCGTATGTTTAAAAAGGTAAAACGAGGTGTTTATGACAAAACACAAGAGCAACAGAGACCTTGGACTCATGATGACATCATAGGTGATTTCTTTTTTAGACTACCTAGTAATGGAAGTAAAAGTATTCAATCAACAAAGATTATTTTGAATGAGACTAAAAAAGTAGAAGAGACTCATGACATGTCAGATATAGTAGTTTTAGATGGTTTGATGTGGCAGGATGAGCCATACGTAAATAAAGAAGTTAATGCATTTAGTACAAATAGTAAATATGGAAAAGTACAAGATTATGAGGGTTCAAAAAAATATTGTAGTAATTTAAAATTAGCTGGGTATTCTGATTGGTATCTTCCAGACATCAAAAAGTTAAAAAAAATTATGGATAAAAATAAAACTCCTAAGATAAAAAAAGAATTTAATCATGTAGTGACAACTGGAGGTTATTTATCTTCTTCTACAAATAAGAACCTTTCTCAAACAGTTTGGAATGCTGATTTTTCTTTAGCTGATACATTTTATTATCCAAAACAAAATGTTAGTTATGTACGTTGTGTGAGAGATGAAAATCAGATACCAGAAAAAAAAGTTAAACGTACAAAAAGAAAGAAACTTGAAGGAACAGTAGTTTTAGATGGTTTAATGTGGCAGGATAATAAAGATACAAAAACTATTAGAAGTGATTGGAAGAATTCAAATATATATTGTAAGTCATTAACTTTAAGTGGGCATCATGACTGGAGATTACCAACTAAAAAAGAACTTAAAAAATCTCATAAAAAAACAGGTTTTAGTTACATTGGTAGTGACAGCTATTGGTCTTCAAATATAGAAATAATAGGTAGTACCGAGTTTCCGTGGGAAGTATCATCCAAGAATGAAGAAGTATCTACACCATCAAGTAATAATAACCATACTCGTTGTGTTAGAAATAATTAATATATACATAAAGGATAAATATGAGTTTAAAGTTAAAAAGTTTATTAGTTACATGTACATTAGTATTTTCACATGTAGCTAGTGCAGACATAAGCGGTGTAGGCTATGCATCTACAAAATCAGAAGCTAAAAAAGAAGCACTCTCAGACTTAAGTCAAGTCATAAAGAGTGAAGTACGTTCTAGTTTTGAGTCTACTAGTATGAACAGTGGAGGCTATGCAAAGGCAACTCTAAAAGTTAGTTCAGACTTACCCATACTTGGTGCAGAGTTTGATGTCATAAAAAAGAGTACGGAAGTAGAAGCAGAAGTAACTCTAACATCTTCAAAGGTGATAGCACTCTACCTATCTAAACTATCAAATATAAACGATGAGATAGACTCTTCACTTAGTGAGATTAAAAAGTCAAAATCTAATTCTTTAAAGTTAAAAGCATATTCAAATATATTTTCACTTTTAAAAGAGTATGACAGATACGAGAGTGTTTTAGTCATACTTGGAGGTAAGGTTCTAAACAGACCTCAGGTTACAAAAGCAAAGGTAAAAACAGAGCTAGATAAGCTAAACTCAGACATAGACAGCGTAGAGTTTGCTACAACTGTACTAGCTAAAAGCTTTCTACATGTAGAAAATGTTTTTGTCTACCCACCATTACTTCAAAACTCTACAACTGTTTCAGAGTTTGGCTCTGTATTTATGAAAAACCTGAAGTCTAAAGTTAAAAGTTCTAAAGACATATATGATGCTTCTTATATACTAGTAGGTGAATACACACTTACTAAAAAGATGATGGTTTTAAACTATGAACTGTTAGATTCACATACAAATGAAGTAGTTACTTCAAAAACAATAAACATAAACAAGTCAGCATATAAAAATCTAAAAACAAAACCAAAAAACGTAGACTTTGATGCACTTTTAAATGCTGGGATTACTTCTTCTTCAAATCTACATGTAGCTTTAAACTCAAACAGAGGAAGTCAAAATCTTCTCTTTAATGATGGAGAGGAGATAGAGCTTTTTATTAAACTAAATAAACAAGGCTACTACTACATAGTTGGTTACACACAAACTAAGAATGGAACAATGTCATATCTCTTAGAACTACAAGAAGGTATGGGTGAGAGTAGGTTTATACAGTTTGTAAATGCTGATGATACTAACCGATGGATGAGTCTTGGTGCTTTTACGATTGAGCCACCTTATGGAGTTGAGAGTATCCAAGTTATAGCATCAAACCAAAAGATAACTACACTACCATCTGTAAGGTATGATGAAGAGAGTGGTTACTATATAGTCTCAAAAGACATAAAAAAAGCACTAGTAAAAACTCGTGGACTTAAAAAGAAAAAGTCTAAAAAAGTTGAGTTTAGTGAAGATGTTATGAGTTTTACTACTATGAAAAGGTAATGGTTAAGTAGTTTGAACAAATACAAAGAACAGTTTTTAAAGATAGGGCTAGGTGTTATAGTAGGTGCTTTAGTCTTTATCATATCTATAAATTTTTTCACAACGCAACAAGCTTCACTTCTTGGACTAATCGCTCTTTTAGTAGCTCTATGGACAAATGAGGGACTTCCTTTAGGTGTAGTTTCACTTTTACCTATAGTTTTGTTTCCAGCATTTTCTATCCTCTCTACTAAAGAGACATCCATAAACTATTCTCATCCTATTATCTACCTATTTTTAGGTGGGTTTATGTTGGCAATAGCCGTTGAAAAAACTAACCTTCATACGTGGATATCTGATAAGATGTTCGCCATCTTTCCATCTACTCCAAGAGGGATAATCTTTTCTCTGACTATTACGGCTGGACTTCTTAGCTCGATTCTTTCTAACACGACAACAACGCTTTTACTTATGTCTATAGCTCTGTTTTTAAGTGAAGATGTACGACTAAAGATGAGATTTGCTCTTGCCATCGCATATGGCGCTACTGTAGGTGGAATACTCACTCCCATAGGAACTCCACCAAACCTTATACTCTTAGGTGTTATGCAAGACAAAGGGATGGAAGCCATACCATTTTTACAGTGGGTCATGATGGTCGCTCCTTTAGTTTTTGTAATGTTTTTTGTTGTTGCCTCACTTTTGAGTGTTGGTGTTAAAGATATACAAGTGAACTTAGTTAGAAACAACCACTCGTTAGACGAAAGTCAGAAGAAAGTATTCTTTTTACTGAGTGGTTTAGTTCTTTTACTGCTAGTAAATGCTCCACTTAAACCATACTGGTCAGGATTAGGTTTGAGTGAAGCAGGGATACTTTTAGGAGTAGGGCTTTTACTTTTTGCACCACCGTTTAAAATACTTGACTGGGAAGGTGACAAGGCAAAAGTTCCATATAAAATTATGTTTTTGTTTGGAGCTGGATTCTCTATAGCAAAAGCCTTTGGCGCAACTGGTCTAGCTGATGAGTTTGCATCGTTTCTCATAGTTATAACCGAGCTACCGCCAATGATGATTATTTTATCTGTGGCACTTCTCATAACTTTTACAACAGAGATAACATCCAACACAGCACTTATCTCTATAATGTTACCTGTTATGTACTCAGTATGTGAGCAAACGGGTATATCTACGACACTTTTTATGATGGTGGCTACTGTGTGTGCTAGTTACGCCTTTATGCTCCCTATCGCCACCGCACCAAATGCTATAGCTATGAGTAGTGGAGTTGTAAGCATAAAAAGTATGGCAAGATACGGGATAGTTTTAAACCTAGTGGGTATAGCTCTCATCGTAGTTATAGCAGAGTTTTTTTGGAGTGGAATTTTATAAGAGTGTATCTTTACATTTTTTAGATAAAATTTTATCAAATATATAAGAGGATAATTTATGATAGTTCATATAGTAATGTTTAGATTTAAAGACGAGAATAAAGATGCGAATATAGTAGAGGTAACTGCAAGGTTAAATGCTTTACTAGAGTTGATACCTTCACTTAACTCTATGGAAGTTGGAATTGATTTTTCTAAAAGTGAAAGAGCTTTTGATATGTCAATCTACACTACATTTGATTCTAAAGAAGCTCTTGGAGAGTATGCCGTTCATCCTGAACATATAAAAGTTGTAGAGATTATTAGAGAAGTTACATCTGAGTCTAAAGTGGTAGACTACATAAAAGACTAGGGTGCTTTTTACATGTAGGTTTTTCTACATGTAAAAAGATTATCTATTATTTCTTTGACCTCTGTTTTGTCTGTTTTTTTGCATCTGCTTATTTTGACCTTCTAAAAGTTCTAGCTTATTTAATTTACCATCATTATTTGTGTCATACACAGAAAAATCTGGAGCATTAGCTGCATTTTTCATAGGTCTCCCTTGATCTGCTTTTTGCTTCATTCTGATAGCTCTCGCATCATAGAACTCAGACTCTGTAATAGAACCATCTTTATTTGCATCAAATATACCAAATGGTATTGGGCCACGTGAAGGCATTTCCTGTGCTATGGCTGTAGATGCCATTGTTAGTGTAGAAATGACAAGTAGACTTAGTTTCATATTTTTAATTAGGTTTTTCATTACGTTATGCTCCTTGTTTATGTACCTTTAAATATTGTATCACACATATGTTTATTTATTTATATTTGATAGTTATAAACTAAAAAATGATAGAATATGAAAAAATTTAAGGTCTTCAAATGTTAACAACGATAGTAGCTATATATACACTTTACGTACTGATAAACATATACACAAGTGTTATGCAGATTGGTTTTGTAAACCAAGCTAAAAAAGGTAAGGCTGTGCTTTTACCTAGTGATGAGTTTTCAAAAGCTGGTGACTATGCTATAGCAAAACAGAGAATGAGCATTGCAAATTCATTCGTTGATTACATATTATTTATTCTATGGATTGATTTTGGGATTAAGACTTTAGAAACTAGCCTATATTTTCAAAATGAAGCTTATATGAGTATAGCTATTGTTATGAGTTTCCTAGTTATAGGTTCTGTAATATCACTACCATTTGCTTACTATGAGAAGTTCGTTTTAGATGAGAAGTTTGGATTTAACAAGTCTAGTATGGGACAGTGGATAAAAGATACTCTTATCTCATTTGTGATGACTATTATATTTGGTTCTTTAGTTGTATGGGGTATTCACCTAATAATCTCTAACTTTACTCTATGGTGGTTATGGAGTTTTGTATTTATATTTGCTGTTGTTGTACTTATTAACATGCTTTATCCAGCATTTAGAGCTATGTTTTTTGACAAGCTAACACCACTTCAGGATGAAGAGCTTGACAGTGAAATAAAAAGACTTATGGACAAAACAGGTTTTGTAAGTTCTGGTGTCTTTGTGAGTGATGCAAGTAAGCGTGATGCAAGACTAAACGCTTACTTCGGTGGATTTGGAAAGGCTAAAAGAGTTGTACTTTTTGACACTCTAATAGAGAAGTTAAGTACGAGAGAGCTTCTTGCAGTTTTAGGACATGAACTAGGACATTTTGCTCATGGAGACATATATAAAAACATAGCTCTTGTTGGCGGAATGTTACTAGCAATGTTTGGACTTTTTGGTAATCTACCTGATTCACTTTACTTTGAGTTAGGGCTTTCACAGTCACCATATGTGATTATGATTTTACTTATGCTGTTCATGCCAGTTTTAGGTTTTTTAATGATGCCAGTTATGGGAATAGTAAGTAGACATAATGAGTATGAGGCAGATAGAATGGGTAGTGAACTAGCAGGAGAGGGCGGAGAGATAGAACTTGCAAATGCTCTTAAAAAGCTAGTTACTGAAAACAAAAGTTTTCCACTGTCACATCCACTTTTTATATTTTTTCACTACACTCACCCTCCAGTTTTAGAGAGACTAAAAGAGCTTGGTGTGGATTATGAAGATGTAGGTAAAAATGCTTTAGAAGGTTCATTTAAATCAGATATTTAATAGTACTACTCTTTTGCACTAATATATTGAGTGCATCAGACTATAAATGGACATCAGAAGTAAATAAAAAAACAGCTCTAGTTAATGAAGCAGTGTATTTAAAATATGTATGTGAATTTAACAAAGATGCTGGACTCTATACTATAGATTTTAACCCTAATCAAACAACAAATCAGTATGATTTACATCTTTTAAAAGAGAGTAAGAACAGTTATGAATTCGTAGCTTTTATGAAAGAAGCTGGGAGAGTTGATTTTAGTTTTGATACAACTATGAAAAAAACTACTTTAGAGTCTATTGCAGAGATGACAGGTGGACTTGATAATGAAAAAGCTAAAGATGGATTTGAAAAAGAGTTTGTAAAACATAAAACATTAACCCTACATGTAGAAAAGTCTTCTGTGGATTTAGTTGGTGACTTTAGCTTAGAAATAAAAAGAGATGAGGCTGACAAAAAAGCTTTCTCGCCTTACCATTTTGATGTAATCATAAAAGGTGTTGGTAACTTTCAAAACATAAAACCTTTAGAGTTTAAGATAGAAGGTGTAAAAGTATTTACCCAAAAACCGACTAAGAACTTTACTCTTACAAAAGAAGGCTATAGTGGAGAGTGGAGTCAGAAGTTTGCATTTGTCGCTCAAAACAGCTTTAATATTGAAGAGTTTAGAATCGAGTACTTTGATCTTAAAAGTTCATCTGTTAAAGAGTTGAAGAGTAAATCAACCAGTGTAAATATAACAGCTGGTTATCAAAGAGAAACACTTCTTGATACAGACAAAGAAGAGGAATTCTCATATAGGTATTTATTGTTTGCACTGTTCTTAATCTCAGGTTTTTTGGTTGGAAAAATAAAATTTAAAAAAGAGAAATTACCCAGTAAAGAGAGTATACTTTTTAATAAAAAGGTAGAGAAGACTACATCCGTGGATGAACTTCTCATATTGTTAATCTTAGAAGATAAGAAAGAGTATAAAGATATTATTCGTAAAATAGAAAGTGATAATCGTATGTCTTTGAATCAAGCAAAAAAACTAGTGGGTATTTAAGTGGAAAACTTTACTATAAACGATGTTTTAAAAGAGATTATAGCTAAATTAGCTCCTGTTATACCAAGAGCTCCAAGAGAGGCTCAACTACTCCTTATGGCTCATCTAAATGTGGATGAGCTATACCTTATGACGAACAGAAATCTACATGTAGAGAATATTGATAGTTTATTCACTTGGGTAGATAGACGAGTGAAGAATGAACCACTTGAGTACATAACTAACAGAGTAAGTTTCTACAGCGAAGAGTTTTATGTTGACGAAGGTGCTCTTATACCTCGTCCTGAAACAGAATTACTCATAGATGAAGTTTTGAAAAGAGTTACATGTAGAGATGATAAGATGACTTTTGTAGAAGTTGGTGTAGGCAGTGGAATAATTTCCATAATGCTCGCAAAGCATCTTCCTAACGCAAAGTTTATAGCTGTAGATATTTCAGACAAAGCTCTTCGTGTTGCAAAGAAAAATATAGAGAAGTTTGGCTTTAGTGATAGAATAGAACTTCGTTTGGGTTCACTTTTGGAACCAGTAGAAGAACATATAGACTACTTGGTTTCAAATCCTCCATATATAGAAGATGGAGTAGAACTAGAATCAAACCTATCTTATGAACCTCAAAATGCCCTTTTTGGAGGAACAGTAGGTGACGAAATTATACAAAAACTACTTGATGAAGTCTTAAAAAGAGAGATTAACTTTTTTAGTTGTGAGTTTGGTTATGACCAAAAGGATAAAATACGAACATATTTAAATAATAAGCCATATAAATCATTGGAGTTTTACAAAGACTACAGTGATTTTGACAGAGGTTTTACACTAGGATTGTAGCACTTGAGAACAAAAATTTATATAGATTTCACGTATTTAATTTTATTGGCTGCTAGTTTTGGTGGTATTATTGTTTTAGGTGCTTTTGTAGCTCCTGTTATTTTCCATACAGATAGACTCTTTAGTGATGTTGTTCTTGGTTATTACAACTCTGGGATGATTATGGGTGAGATATTTCATCGTTTCTCTTACTGGGTTTATGTATTAGCATTTAGTGTTATGGTTTACGAAGCTGTAATGTACAAGATGGGACATAGAGATACTATTGCAATTATCAGTGCTTTTGTAGTTAGTTTCACTTCTTTAATGTACAGTGGAGTATATGCACCAAAGATACTTGCTATGCAAGAGTTAGGCGTAGAGGCTACTCTTAGTGATACTTTTAAAAATGTACATGTAGCGAGTGAAATAGATTTTAAAATTTTAGCTGTGGCATTGATTGTTTTATTTGTAAGAAGATTAATGCTACTAAGATTATCTTAGTAACATTTAATAGTTAGTCTTGTTGTTGTCTCATGTATGAAGGCACATCAAGATGATCTGAATCTATATCCCCATTCATCACAAGTCTAGGACGAATTTTTGCTACTGGTGTAGGTGTTTCACTTACAAAGTCAGCATTGTTAGTTAAGTCTTTCTCAAATCCCGTTGCAACAATAGTAATTTTTACATAGTTCTCAGGAAGAGTTTCATCAGTTGAAGTACCAAAAATAACCTCTGCATCTTCATGTGCACTTTCTTGAACAACTATCATTGCTTCTGATGTTTCCATCATAGGAAAGTTAGGATGCATGTTGAAGTGAACAAGTACTCCCATAGCACCATTGATTGACATGTTGTCTAGTAAAGGAGATTCTATAGCTGATTTGATAGCTTCATATGCTGCATTTTCACCTTCATGCTCACCAACACCCATAAGTGCCATACCTCTATGACTCATTACAGTTTTAAGGTCAGCAAAGTCAAGATTGATGTCATTTTCACCATTTGAAAGAATAACACCAGATGTTCCACTAACAGCTTGAGCAAGAACACCATCAACTATTTTGAAACTATCTTTGATACCTAGTTTTCTATCAATAATAGAAAGAAGCTTGTCATTTGGAATAACAACTATAGAGTCACTCTCTTTTTTAAGCTCTTCTAGACCAGCTTTAGCAAGCTTAGTTCTTTTTGGACCTTCAAACATAAAAGGTTTTGTAACGATAGAGATAGTTAAGGCACCTATCTCTTTAGCTATTTTAGCAACAACAGGAGCAGCACCAGTACCAGTACCACCGCCAAGTCCAGCAGAGATAAATACTATATCAGCACCTTCAAGAGCAGAACGAATTTCATCATAGTTCTCTAGTGCAGATTCTTTACCAATCTCAGGTTTCATACCAGCACCAAGACCTTTTGTAAGCTTAGTACCAATTTGAATAGTTGTAACACCTTTATCATCTAAAGCTTGTGCATCAGTATTAACCATAATTAGTTCTATACCATTTACACCTTCTTGAATCATGTGTCCGATCATGTTTCCACCACCGCCACCAACTCCAACAGCTACAATTCTTGCTCCACTTGCAGTGTTTGCTTCTTCAACTAAAAATGCTTCCATACTTTCTCCTTAAAATAACTGGGTTGCCCAGTTCCAAAATTTACTAAAACTTCCTGCTTCATCACTCTTTTTATCTTTTTTAGATGGAAGAGTTATCATACTCTCTTTTTCTTCTATGTCCAAGATAGGTGGAGTAGGTATGTCACTCTCAGAGCCAAAGTCAATACTCACTTTTTCTGGAGTTTCTTCATTATAATGTCTAACGTTTTTATTTACATCTATTTCATATGGTGTATATGAGTTTGCTGCATACATCACTAGGCCAATAGCACTAGAATATTCAGCAGAACGTAGATTGTCAAAAAGACCATCCATCTCTTTTGGCTTAGCTAAACGAACTGGAATTGATCCAAATGTTGCTATTGCTAAGTCTCTGATACCTTCCATTTGAGAAAAACCACCAGTTAAAACTACACCTGCACCTATTTTGTCTTTTAAGCCACTGTTCTCTATAAACTGAGCTAGTATCATTAATGTCTCTTCTACTCTTGCATAGATAACATTATGAACTACTTCTAAAGATACTTCATGAGTAGTATTCTCATCACCTATGATAGGAAGTTCAATTAAATCGCTACTTGGTGTAAGAAGTGAACCATAGTTCAGTTTTACACTATCAGCTATATTTAATGGCGTGTGTAGAGCCATTGAAAGGTCACTAGTTACATGGTTAGAACCAACGCCAAGAAAGTCGTTGTATCTAATAGAGTTACCAGAGTGAATAGTAATGTTACTAGTATTTCCACCCATATCTATGATAGCAACTCCTAACTCTTTTTCATCATCATTTAGTGTAGCTATAGAAGATGCATAACCATTTAGTACAACATTTTCTACTTCAACACCAGCACCTTTAATAGCTTTTTTCAAGTTGTTAAGGTTTGACTTTTGAGTTGTTATAATGTGAGTGTCTACTTCAAGTCTTGAAGCGTTCATACCAAGAGGATCTTCTATGGAGTCTTGGTCATCTACTTTAAAGCTATATGGAAGTGCATGAAGTACATCATATTCATTTGGAATATTTGCATTGTATAAAGATGTCTGCATAACACGCTCAATCTCTTTAAACGTAACTTCTTTATTTTGTATATTAACAATACCATTCGAATTTAAACTTTTTGTATAAGCGCCAGAGATAGAAACTACTGCACTTTTAACATCACTTCCAGATACACGTTTTGCATCATCTATCGCTATTTTGATAGATTTTGAAGCTAAGTCTATATTTGTGATACTTCCCTTTTTAAGACCTTGAGCCTTTGAAGTACCTGCACCTGTAATAGCGATAGAATTATCATCTGATACTTCAGCTATAACTGCACAAATTTTTGTTGAGCCAACATCAATGGCTAAAACAGTTTTACTCAACTTAGAGTCCTTGAATGAAAATCTCTGTTTTGTACTTGCTCTGAAGATTTTTAATCAAACCTTCGTTAAACATAGCACTCTTTAATCTAACAATTGGATTGTCTTGATTAGTGTTAGTCATACTAAGCAGTTTTTGTTCCAATATGTTATACATAACAATATCACCATTGCTTAATCTTATATATGCTCTTTTATCTTGTGATTCAAATAGTTGTGCAAGAAATTCTTTTGCTTGATTCTCTTCAAGTTTTGTTAGTTTACTAGTATCTTTAACTGTTATAAAGTCAGTAACATTTCCTTTGAATGAACTAACAGATTGCTTTGCTAATTCTTCAGTTTGTATTGCTCTTTGTTGAGTAACATAGTTGTTGAAGTTTTCATCCTTAACCTCTTGGTACTCTTTAGTCTTAGATGGATTTACATTTATTAGCTTAAATGTAATGAACTCACCATTAACAAGTACGGGTTTTAAATATGGATTTTGAATAGTTAGTTTTGAAACTTTGTTTAGAGCTTCTGGGCTAAACGCATTTTTAGAAAAAGAGATCGTTTCATATTTTACATTTGTGTTTTCAAGTTTTTCTTTTTTGAAAGCTATATATGTTCTAAGAGCTTCTTTTTTTGTCTCTTTTGCATTTAACTCATCTATAACTAAACTTTTAGCACTCTCAAAAGGTAAAATCTTTCCTTCAGAGTCTTTAAAATGAGTTTTGTTCTCAGAATAATGTGATGTTAATTCAGCCTCATTGTAATCTTTTGTAACCTTGTCTTGTTTGATGTAATTTACATCATAAGAAACTTCACTCATGTAGTTATTTTTTTGTGTTTCCCAAAAAGCTTTTAGTTTTTCAGCTGAAGTGTCTACTGTCACATCATTTTTATTTAATACTTTGTACTCAATTTTATCTGCTATACCAGCTACAACATCCATAATTTTTAACTCATTTGGAGTAGTCTCAATACGAAGAAGTTGAAGAGCTTTTCTTATAAGAAGTTCTTTTTTTATGTCAGCTTCATACTCTTTAACACTTAGATTACCTCTTGATAGTGCTTGTTTGTATATCTCTTTGCTAAATACACCGTCTTGAAAAAAGTATTCTTGGCTTTTAATCTCACGAAGTAACTCTTCATTACTAATTTCTAAGTCATATGAAGAAGCAAGGTTTGTAACAAGAGCTTGGTTTGTAAGGTTTTTTAATGCTTGAGCTTGAAGTCCAAAACTTTTAGCTTTCTCTTCGTCAAAGTTTCCTTGAAAGATTTGAGAATATTGGTTGTATAGGTTTGAGTAACTCTTTTGAAGGTCACCCATAGTTATCTCAACTTTGCCTACTTTTGCAACTGCTCCAGCTTTATCACCATAGCTATATTGACCCCATCCAACAAAACCAGCACCAACGAAAGCTATTGTAGATATCCAAATTGTTATGATAAGCCATTTTTTATGTCTTTGCATCCATGTAATCATTGAGTTAAAACCTTATATTTGTAATTTGTGTTATTTTAGGTAAATTCGTATTAAAACTTGATAAAAATTTATTAAGTTAATTATAAAATAAAAAGGAGTAGAATAACTTAATAAGAGACAAATTTAAGGATAGTTTATGAGTGGTATATTAAAGTATGCGAATATTGAAGAAATGTTGCCCAATCTACCGAAAGTTTTGTTAAATACAATACAATCAGATGTTTTAGAAATTAAAAGCCTTGATAAGACATGTGGTAAGTATATGGATGCTTGTAAAAAAACTCCAGAACTTGATAATGCTGATTTTGTTGTTTATTCAAAGTATATGGATAAGGCAAATCATAAGTATGAAAAATTTATATTTTTAGCAAAAGATGGATCGGAAGTTTGCGATGTTAGCGGACAGAATATGGAACTATATGGACTTCTAGCTTGTACGAGTTTGTCATTCTCTCAAGCTTATGAAGCGTCTTTAGTCAAAACTTGAGTCTTTCTTTTCATTTTCCAGTAAAAGTAACCTACAACTTTTTTCTAAGATAGCGATTTTCTTTGCTAGTTCGTGTAAATCTCTGTTGAAAGTATATACACCATAACCTCGAATAACCATAATGTCAGTTTTCTTACTTTGAAAATAGTAAGCTATTTCACTTTGAGCTCTCTCATACCAATCTTCAAACTGTTTAGGGTCTACAATCTCTATAGAGCCTATCTCTTTAAAGCCAAAGTAGTCTTTAGGTCTGATGATATTGTGGTCTAGTGAGTAGGCAGTAGTAAATGGTGGCATACTAAAACATATAAATTTAGCATCTGAGATTTGTGAGTAAATACTATGATGTATGTTAGCGTCTATACTAGCGTTATTCCACCTATAGTCTTTTTTATAATAAAGCTCTATAAGGTTTTTTTCATCTATGGCGTCAAATATAGCTTCTTTAGAATTTATAAGAAAACGATTTGATTCAGTTTTTGCTGATATCGAGCCGTGAAATATACCAAAGAAATCTTTTCTAAACATTGATAGGGCTAGTGTAGACAGTTGGTTTTTTAGATTTTCTCTATTCATGTTGTAAGTGTATCATATTTCTACATGTAGATATTTAAAACTGATATAATCTTATAAAAATAATTATGGAGATATACAATGGTATGTTTACAAATAGATTTTCCATACAGTGGTCCAACTGGTGATGACATGGCTGAGGCTTATAAAGAATTAGCCCATGCTATTAATAACGAAAAAGGTATAGTTTGGAAAATTTGGACAGAAAATGTTGAAGCTGAAGAGTCAGGTGGTATATACTTATTTGAAGATAAAGAGTCTTGTAATGAATACTTAGAGATGCATATAAAAAGATTAGATAGTTTTGGAATAAAGGATGTTAGAGCGAAAGTTTTTGATGTTAATGAGAAGCTTTCGTTGTTAACAAAAGCCCCTATTTAAAGTTTGATTAGCTAAACCAGCTTTTCATCTTGTCTATAGCAGACTCTAGTACACTTTCATGAGGTTTAGACTCTATTCCAAAAGACTCTTGAAGTTTTTCTATAAGTTCTTTTTGTTCATCACTTAGTTTTTTAGGATATGTGATATTTACTTGAGCGATTAAATCACCTTTACCATGACCATGTACGTCATCAATACCTTCACCTCTAAATTTAAAGTGTTGTTTGTCTTTTGTACCGATATCTAGTTTTAATTCTATCTCACCCGTAAGTGAAGGAATTGTTAGTGTTTCACCAGTTACAGCTTGTGTGAAAAATACAGGGATAGCTATATATACATCATTACCTTCTCTTTGGAAGTGTTTGTCTCGTTCTACACTAAATGTTACATATAAGTCACCACGTGTACCACGTTTACCTATATTTCCATTTCCAGATACTCTTAGACGATTACCATCATCTATACCTTTAGGTATTTTGACGCTAACACTATCTTCTTCTTGAGTATATCCATTTCCTTTACAACTTTTACATGACTCAGCTGGTGCACTACCAACTCCGTTACATACAGGACATGTCTGAGAGAAAGTCATAAAGCCTTGCTTCATATATACTTGACCTTGACCTTTACATTGACTACAAGTAGAAAGCTTCCCGTCTTTAGCACCACTACCTTTACAAGGTTTACAAGCATTTTTATATTTGAATTTTACTTCTTTTTCACATCCAAAGATAGCTTCATTGAAACTAATTGACATATCAACATTCATATCTAAGTCATATTTTTCCATGTCAGCTGGATTTTGACGACGACGTGAACCACCACCTCCAAAACCACTAAACATCTCTTCAAACATTGAACCTAAATCATCAAATCCACCAGATGAACGACCACCGCCGCCACCCATGCCTTGAAGTCCTTCTTTACCATAACGGTCGTATACACCTCTTTGTTTATCATCACTTAAACATTGGTACGCTTCATTACATAGTTTGAATTTGTGCTCAGCTTCAGTATCACCTGGGTTCTTATCTGGATGATAAGTTTTAGCCATTTTTCTGTAAGCTTTTTTAATTGTTGTTTTATCTGCGTCACGAGATACTTCTAATATTTCGTAATAGCTTAAATCTTCCATATCTTTTTAGTATCCTATATAAATTTTTCGCAATTATATCGTTTTTAATTTAATATCAGTATAATCTATATCATGAAAAATAATCTAATAATTTTAATTTTGGCATTGTTGTTTGTAGGTTGCTCTAAGAGTGCGATTCCAAAAGTTGAACCATCTTTGGAAGTACCAACTACACCAAAAGAGATAGAAGTTATAGATGTAAATATTTCTAAAGAAAAAGTTTCAGAAAATTATGTAAAATTTTCTTCTATGCCAAAGACACAGCTCATTAAAAGCAGTTTTAATGAACTGCCAGATTGGGAAAATGAAGATTATAAAAAAGCAATCAACTCTTTTATAAATAGTTGCAAGAGTTCAAAAACCAAAAAAATATATAAAAAACTATGTCAAAGAGCTGAGCGTATAAACGATCCTAAAGGATTTTTAAAAGAAGAGTTTATACCATACAAAATCAAAAAAACTAAAAAAGAGAGTGGACTATTAACAGGTTATTATGAACCAAAACTTAATGCTTCTAAGACTAAAAAGGGAAAATTCATATATCCTATATATGAAACACCAAAAGATATGTTTGTAGTTGATTTAGGAAGTCAGTACCCTGAACTTAAGAACTATAGACTAAGAGGTAGAGTGGAGAACAATAAACTAATCCCATACTACGATAGAAAAGATGCAAATAAAAAGCCATTGAATGCTGATATCATATGTTATACCGATTCAAAAATTGATCTATTTTTTCTTGAAGTGCAAGGTTCAGGAAGAGTGACATTTGATGATGGTGAAACTATGTATATAGGTTACGATAATCAAAATGGACATAAATACAAATCAATCGGTAAGTATCTTGTGAAAATAGGTGCTATACGTATGAAAGATGTATCTTTACAAAGTATTAGAGCTTGGTTTAAAAAGAATCCTAAAAGGATTGATGAAGTACTAAACTATAACAAGTCAATGGTCTTTTTTAAAGAGAAAGAACAAGCTGCAACTGGTTCACTCGGACTAGAACTTACTCCTGAAAGGTCGATTGCAGTAGACAATAGATATATTCCACTTGGTAGTATGCTATACCTTAGTGCTGATATGAAAGATAACTGTGTCAATAAAGTTGTAATAGCTCAAGATACTGGTGGGGCAATTAAAGGAAGTGTTAGAGCAGATATGTTCTTAGGTTTTGGGGAAAGAGCAAGAGCAATAGCTGGTAAATTAAAAGCACCTCTAAAACTTTGGATTTTACTTCCTAAGGGTGGTATTTAGTGGCATTAGAGAAGTTTAATAAACTCGTAGATGCTCTTGGAGAACTACCAACAATAGGTAAAAAATCAGCTACAAGACTAGCGTACCATATGCTTATGAAAGATAGTTATGTAGGTATGAAAATATCCAATGCTATAGAAGAGGCGCTTGGTAGTTTAAAGAAATGTCGTTCATGCGGTGGTATGAGTGAAGATGACTTGTGTACTATATGTTGTGATGAAAGTAGAGATGAGTCACTTTTATGTATTGTTGAAAATCCAAAAGATATCTTACTTTTAGAAGAGAATGCACTTTTTGATGGTAAGTATTTTGTTTTGGATTCTCTTGACGAGTTAGACATATCAAACTTAGTATCGATTGCAAAAAATGGCGTTCATGAAATTTTATTTGCCTTAACACCATCCATTGCAAATGATGCTATAATGTTATTTATTGAAGATAAGCTTAGTGATTTGAGTATAAACTACTCTAAAATAGCCCAAGGTGTTCCAACGGGTGTTAGTTTAGAAAATGTAGACTTACTCTCATTAACTAGAGCATTAGAAGACAGAGTAAAGGTTTAAATTTGAAGTTAATATATGGTTTGTTAGTTGTATCTATATTTTTTAATTTAGGTACTTGTAGTGCAGATGAGTTAGATGAGTTCTCCGATGAAATGGCAGTTGAAGAAGTGTATGATCCTTTAAGTGGTTATAACAGAGCAATGACAAGTTTTAATGATGTCCTTTATGAAAATGTTATGAAACCAGTTGCAAGTGGATATGCAAATGTGGTACATACAGAAATTCGTGAGAGTATAAGTAAGTTCTTTCATAATCTTTATTTTCCAATGCGTCTTACAAATAACCTACTTCAAGGTAAGTTTAAAAACTCATTAGAAGAGAGTGAAAGGTTTGTTCTAAACTCAACTGTAGGTATTTTAGGTTTCTTCGATCCTGCAAAGTCTAAATTTGAAATTGACAAGCATAATGAAGATTTTGGACAAACTTTAGGTTTTTATGGAGTTGGTGCTGGCCCACATGTTGTTCTTCCTTTATTTGGTCCATCAAATGTTAGAGATACTATTAGTATGATTCCAGACTCACTACTTAGTCCTATAGATTATGTTGCTCGTAAAGATGATATTACAATACTTGAATATGTAGCTATTAAAACAGTTGAAAAAGTTAATTGCACTTCACAAAATATTGAAAAGTATGAAAAACTCAAAGCTGATGCAATAGACCTATATCCATATCAGAGAGATGTGTATGAGCAGTATAGACAAGAACAAATTGAGGAGTAAGTATAGTGTTTAAAAAAATTTTATTGGTTTGTGTGAGTGTTTTACTTACGCAAACACTTAGTGCAAATGAACAAAAACAATTAGAAGAACATTTTTTATCTAGAATAGATAATGTTATAAGTGTAGTTCAAAATAAAGAGCTAGATAAAGAGAAAAGAAACGCAAGTATTATAAAAATTCTTAC
Organism: Sulfurimonas sp.; assembly: GCA_028044295.1. Classification (GTDB taxonomy): domain Bacteria; phylum Campylobacterota; class Campylobacteria; order Campylobacterales; family Sulfurimonadaceae; genus Sulfurimonas. Next base: position 9,978 of record JAOFSE010000007.1, on the reverse strand, counting down.
TCCTATGTTTGACTTTGAGCTAATGGCAAAGCTTAGTTTAGGTAAAAAATATAAAAAATTATCAACTGAAGACAAAAAAAGATTTGTAGATCTTTATGTTCTTAGAATGAAAAACTCATACTCATCTAAAATCGATGCATACAATGATGAAAAACTAGAAGTTAAAGAGATACTGCAAGCTAAAAAGAACAGAATTGCATTAGTAACTGATTTAGTTAGTTCTAAAGAGACATTAAAAATAGTATATAAATTTTATAAGCCAAAGCAGGCAAAGAAAAGCAAAGACACTTGGTTGATTTATGATGTTGAGATATTGGGTGTTAGTATTTTAAAAACAGATAAGGCTCAATTTAGAGAGTATCTACAAACAAAGAGTATTCAAGAACTTATGGATACTCTTGCTCAAAAATCATAAACTTATATGTTAAACACTCTATATAAAAACTACATACTAAAATACCCTAAGTTTATACTCTTTATAATGAGTATATTTATTGTAGCAATGTCTTACTCAGTTACAAAACTAGAGATAGATGCGAGCGCTGAAACACTTTTACTTGAGGGTGATAAAGATTTAGAATTTAGTAGAGAAGTATCAAAAAGATTTGCCGCGCCAAATATTCTAGTTGTAACATATACAGTAAAAGATGATCTTCTATCTGATGAGAATATAAAAAATATAGAACATATAAGTTCACAAATAAAAAGTGTAAATATTGTAGAGTCGATAGACTCTATAGTTAATGTTCCTCTTTTACAATCTCCTCCTTTACCTATAAAAGAGTTAATTGCTAATATACCAACTCTTAAGTCACCAAACATAGATAAAGAACTGGTGAAAAAAGAGTTTTTAGAAAGTGCTATTTATAAGAAAAATTTAGTGAGTGAAGATTTCCAAACTACAGCCTTATCAGTAAATATAAAGCGTAATAATAAGTACTTTGATCTTATCCAAAATAGAGATAGTTATGTAAAACTGAAAAAAGATAGAGAGTTGAGTGAAGATGAAAAAGCATCTTTTAAAGAAGCATCTATTAGCCTTAAGACACATAGAGATTTTCTCAGAGAACAAAACCATAACTCAATTGTTAAAATAAGAACTATTTTAAGTAATTTTGAAAATGCACATCAAGGTATAAAACTTCACCTAGGCGGTGTAGATATGATTGCGGATGATATGGTTGAATATGTAAAATATGACCTTAGAACTTTTGGTTTTGTAATTGTTGGTCTATTAGTACTTATTTTGTATTCATTACTGAAAGAGTTTAGATGGATATTTATAGCACTTAGTATATGTAGCGCTTCTCTAGTCGTTACAAGTGGTTTATTAGGTCTATTTGGATTAGAAATAACTGTAGTGTCTTCTAACTTTATATCCCTTCAGCTTATTATGAACATGTCTTTAATTGTGCATTTAATTGTAAAATATAAAGAACTACATGTAAAGAATAAAACTAATACACAAATTGAGTTAATAACTGATAGTTTAGTATCAATGTCAAAACCATCATTCTTTGTGGTTATTACAACTATAGCTGGATTTAGTTCATTAGTATTTAGTAATATTTTACCAGTAATAAATTTTGGCTGGATGATGAGCTTAGGTATAGTTGTTTCTCTTGTCATGACATATATACTTTTTCCAATACTCCTGTCATTTTTTTCTAAAAGTGATTTGCCAGATGATGATAAAGATAAAGTTCCATTTACTACTAGAGTAGCAAATGTAGCCTTTAAATATAAAGCTACTATATTGATGCTCACTGTTATGGTGGTAGTATTTTCTATAAGTGGTGCAACTAAGATTAGAGTAGAAAATAGCTTTATAGACTACTTTAAATCAGATACACATATCTATAAAGGTATGGCTGTAATAGATCAAAAGTTAGGTGGAACTACACCTCTTGATATTATTTTAACTTTTAAAGAAGATAGTGATGAAGTTGAATCTGTAAAAATTGTTGATGAACCCGATGATATGGATGAATTTGAAGATGAGTTTGAAGAGACAGCTAGTGATAAAGAGCAATACTGGTTTACAAAGCATAAGATGGACAAGATTACAGAAGTACATAATTATTTAGATTCATTAGAACCTATTGGAAAAGTCCTGTCACTTGCAACGATAGGGCAGGTTATAGAGAAGCTTAGTGGTACTGAAGCTGATAGCCTTACCTTAGCCCTTTTATATAAAGAGTTACCTCAAAAGTATAAGAAAATTATTTTATCACCATATATTGATGTTGAAAACAATCAAGTAAGAATAAGCACTAGAGTCATTGACTCGATGAGAGGCCTTGAAAGAGATAAACTTATCAAAAGTATAGATAAAGATTTAAAGGAGATGTTAAATCCAAAGTATGAAGAGCATAAAATGTCAAATATACTTATAATGTATAACAATATGCTTCAATCTCTTTTCGAGTCACAAATAAAGACTATTGGTATAGTTGTATTTATTCTATTTTTAATGTTTTTACTACTATTTAAAAGTCTTAAAGTCGCGACAATAGCTATAATTGCAAATACAATACCTGTAAGTGTTATATTTGGATTTATGGGTTGGATGAATATACCTCTTGATTTAATGACTATAACTATTGCTGCTATCAGTATTGGTATAGCAGTAGATGATACAATTCACTATATACATAGATATATGCTTGAATATAATAGTTCAAATGATGCAAAGGCATCAATGCATAACGCTCATGCAAGTATTGGTACTGCTATGTTTTACACTTCAACAATTATAATGGTCGGATTCTCAGTACTAGTTCTTTCAAATTTTATACCAACTATTTATTTTGGTCTTTTGACTATGTTAGCTATGTTTATGGCAATACTAGCGGATTTACTACTATTGCCTGTTTTACTTATGATATTTGGTATATAGAGAACCCTAAGTTTTAAATTCATTTAACTCATGGTCTAGTTCATCTGTTACACTTACTAGTTCATCCATTGTCTCAGCAATGTTATTGATTTCTACAAAAGTGTTTGCAGTAGATTTTTCTAATTCATAAATGGTTTCGACAAGGGTCTTTAGATTATTTATATTACTAGAAAAACTTTCTGATGACTCTTTAGATACATTCGCTGTATCCTCCATTATATCGATTGTTTCAACTAATGTTGAACGAACATTAGAAGAGTTCTCTGTTAGTGCACTAATTGTTTCAGCATTTTGATGCATACTCTCACTAGTTTCATTAATAGACTGAACCACTAGATTTACACTACTATTTATATCTGTTAATGATTTTTGTGTTCTCTCCGCAAGTTTTCTTACTTCATCAGCAACAACAGCAAAACCACGTCCATGCTCACCAGCACGGGCAGCTTCAATAGCAGCATTAAGTGCTAGTAAGTTAGTCTGATCAGCGATATCTGATATAACAGTTAAAATACTTTTAATCTCTTCAGCAGATAGCGTAAGTTCATGAAGTTTTTCTGCAATATGATTCTCAACTTCTGAAGCTTCAGAGATTTTATCTGTAAATTCATTAACTTGATAACCAATATTTTTAAGGTTATCATTTGCTTCATTTATACGACCTGCTGCATATGAAGTTTTTTCATTAGTTTCACGAAGTTCACTACTGATAGCTGAACTACTAGTAGTAATTTCTTCTATAGAGCTCTTTTGTTCTTTTGATGTTGAATTTAATGTTGAAGTAATATCATGTATCTTCTCTGTCATATTATTTGTTGTACTAGATGATGACTTTGCTACATTCATTAAGTCTTTAATTTCCTTAATAAAGTCATGAAAAGATTTCTCTTGTATAGAATTGGTTTCTATAACAGTTGTGAAGTCATGGTTTTGAGTAATAATACTTACTTTTTCAACAATACTCATAGATGCTAAGTACTGTTTAGTAATCATGAAAATTATATAAATTAGTACAACAGCTTCTATAATTACAAAGGACGCATGTAAAAAAGCTATATCCCAACCACAAGCATAGTTGAAAACAATAATATCACTACCCATAAAAGACACACTATTTAATTGTAAATATGTGAATAATAAGTGATGAACAGCAATGGTGAGTGTAGCTGATATAACTGGTAGTATATCTTTATATAGCGATAAGAAAGCTAGTACAACAAATATATGAAAGTGCATTTCAATACGACCCAGATGTTGTTGTATCATGATAATTGGGAATCCCATAATTAAAATACCAATAAGTATTCTAGAGGTTGAAGTACCAGGTATAGTTTTAAACAGTATAAAAGCAATAGCCATGATAATTCCCCCATTAACTATACCGAAAAGGTAAGTGTCATAGGTTAAAGAGGTAATAAATGAAACGATAACCCAATTAATTAAAAATATGTATAAAAAAGCTTTATCAGCATTTTTAGCACCATCTTTTAAATTTTCATGAGTAATCTTAGAGTGTGATGTATAGTTTCCAAAAAGTGTAGCTATATTCAATACAAGTCCTTTATATAGTTAGAATTGCATTTATTATATATAAATAATAATTATATCAGTCTTAATGGATTTCCTCAGATATTAAAACTATATGACATGTGTTCTTTGATATCTTTTACTTTTAATTTTTTACATGTAAAGAGTTCATTAGCTAAGACACCTTGACCTAATAGCATGTCTGCTCCATCTTTAAATGTGATATTTTTATCTTTAGCTAGTTGTAAAAATGGAGTTAGTTTTCCATATATTGCATCTGCAACAAAAGATGTGTTGTCTAAAATATCATTTATAATCTCTTGTGGAGCAGGTAAGTCATCATCTTTTAAACCAGCACTTGTTGTATTAACAACTAGGTCATATTTTTTGGTTTCATACTTATCCCATGTACTACATGTAGAGACTGTTTTTTTGAAAGAGTCCAGCCTTGAAGCACTACGATTTAAAACTGTTACATCTATATTGTCCTGTACAAATCTTGAAGCCAGTGCTTTGGCAGTACCACCAGCTCCCAATATAAGAGCTGTTTTAATATCACCAAACTCTTTTATAGAAAACATGAAACCATCTGCATCTGTGTTATAACCTATTAGTTTTCCATTCTCATTTACAATTGTATTTACAACACCGACACTATTGGCGAAACCTCTTATTTCATCGCAAGCTTTATAAGCTTCTTCCTTATGTGGTACTGTTATATTAGCACCTGAAAGACCAAGTGACAAAAAGGTTTCACGTAGTTTTGTACCATCTTCTAAATGAACTCTAATATATGAGGCTGGATAGTTTAGGTTTTTAAATACGCAGTTGTGCATAAGTGGACTTCTGGAGTGTGACACAGGATTGCCAAAGATGGCAAAGAGCTTTTTCTCACTCATTTAATCTAGGTCTTCTAAAGAATGAACTAGTGCTCCAAGTTTACTTTTTACCTCTAAGTACTCCGACTCATTTTGACTGTCAGCTACAATTCCAGCACCAGCTTGTAGTATAACCTTGTCTTCTTTAACCATTGCAGTTCTAATAGCTATAGCACTATCCATATTACCATCAAAACCAAAGTAACCTATACTTCCACTATAAAAACCTCTTTTAATGCCCTCATACTCTGCAATGAGTTCCATAGCTCTTATTTTTGGAGCACCAGTCATCGTACCAGCTGTAAATGTAGCCATAAATAAGTCAAACATATCTTTGTCATCTGCAATTTCTGCTGTTACATCAGATACAATATGCATTACATGTGAGAATCTCTCAATATGCATCATATCTTCAACTTTTACAGTTCCAGTTTTTGCAACGCGACTAACATCATTACGACCTAGGTCAATAAGCATAAGATGCTCTGCCAACTCTTTAGGATCGGCCAAAAGTTCATCTTCAAGCTCTTTATCTCTAAGTTTTGTATCACCACGTTTACGAGTCCCAGCTATTGGACGAAGAAGAAGTTCTCCTTCTGTTAGTCTAACCATCACCTCAGGTGAAGAGCCTACAATATTGAAATCTTCATATTCCATTAAAAACATATATGGAGATGGGTTTTTAGTTCTTAAAATACGGTAAAAACTAAAAGGATCAACTTTTATATTTCTCGTAAAACGGTTTGTCATGAGTATTTGAAAGACATCACCACTTTTTATCATTTCTTTTGATTTATCTACCATCTCAAAAAATTTATCTTTTGTATGAGCAAAGCTTCCTTTATCATTACCGATATTCTTTTTCATAGAAATATAATCAAATGAGCTTTTTAACTCATCTTCAATATCTTCAAATTTATCACTTATACTTTCTAGAGTACTAATAAGAGAAATTTGATGGTTTTTATGAGAGTATACTAATATGAACTTTGGAAGAATAAGATCTAAATCTGGAGTATTTAGTTCATCTACTAGGTTTTCCATATTTGAGCTTAGTTTTGGCTCAAACACCTTAACCATGTCGTAACCAACATAGCCAATGAACCCATCCACATAACCAACTTTTAGTTTTGTACATGCTTCTCTATATTCAGTTGTGTCTATATTCTTATAATAGTTCTTTAAAAAATCAAAAGGAGATTCATCTTTTACATGTAGTTTAGAATTTGAGTCCGTATATAGTGTTTGATTGTCTTTATATTGGATTCTCTCACGAGCACCAATACAGATAAAACTATAGTTACCATCACTTTGACCGGCACTCTCAAAAAGGTAAGAAATTTCACCTTTGAAGAGTTTTTTTAACTTTGCGTATACAGCTATTGGAGCTAGCTGATCTTGTATAAATTGTTTAGAGTATATCAAATTACAGTTTTATTAAAAAAGCACCAGCTTCAAGAAATGTTCTTATAGCTACTAGTGCTTCTCTAGCCTTTTTTTCAGTTTTAAATGGACCAACTAAAACTTTGGTCATTTTTTTAGAGTTTACATTTACTTCATGGTATTTATATTCGTAACCCTGTTTTATTATTGTGTCTAAAAACTTTTTATTTGGAGCATATTTTGAAAATGAACCAACTTGAATATAGTAATCACCACTAAGGGCTACTTTCTTAACCGGAGCGGTTACTTTTTTAGGTGTTGGAGTTACAGCTTCAGGAATTTCTTTAACAATTACTTCTACTTCTTCAGCACTTTTAGTACTTTCTTCTTTTAGTTTTTGTGCAATTTTATCAAGTGAGTCATCATCGTCACTCTCTTGAACAACTTCTACCTCTTCAAATAGAGGCTCTTCTACAGGAGTTTGTAGAGGATTAGATGTAGGTTTTGGAGGAAGAATAGCTTGTGGTAGGTTATCAGTACCTTTGGATGTAAGCGTATTCATTAACATTACTACGATTATAAGAATAACACCAAGTGTAGCAACAGCCAGAACAATTTTTTTACTTCCAGCTGAAGATCCACCTTTATTCAAAATAATATCGTTAAGTTCGTTTTTTTCTTCCATAATTAAACCCTTTTAAATTGTTTTATCTAATAATACCCAAAAAATGTTGATATTACATATGCTTCGACCAAGAAGCCCCTCTCTCTTTTGCATAAACTTCGTATGGAAGGGTTAAAATATTATAGTCATCAGGTACATCAGCATTAGGAAACATCTTCCACTGCTTTGGTTGCTTACTTGCAAGCTTCATACTTATAAGTTTTCCAAGTTGTATAGCTTCTTGTAAAGTTGTGTGACCTTTGTGGATATACACATGAAGATGACCTTCTGTTTTTGTTTTAAAAGCTGTAAAGTTGATATAGCCTTCTTCACGTAGAAGTAGTTGTGCTTTATGATAAAAACGTTCAGGGTCTCTTCCATTATAGTCAATTACAATATTCTCAACTTTACCACGAGAGTTAACTATAGAGTGAGCAACTGTTATGTCACCTTTAATATGTTGATTAATAACTTGTTGTGATAGTGTTTCATTTACTTTTTCAAATTTATTATAAAAAGTACGACCCTTAAATGAGAGCTTCTCCACTACTGTATCTCTTTTAACCCAGTAGTGATCACTCACCATTTTAATAAGTTTTAAATCCATCGCAGTCATTATCTTGCCTTAGTAAGTTGGTTGATTATATATTACAAAGTTTTGAGCCAATTCTTTTAACTCTGCTTTTATAGTAGCTTGAAGTTCAGTGTTATTAATATCATCTAATACATCAGCCATTTTGTTAGCAATTAGTTCAAACTCTTTCTCTTTCATACCGCGAGAAGTAAGAGCAGGAGAACCTACACGTATACCTGAGGTTACAAATGGACTTCTCGTTTCACCTGGAACAGTATTCATGTTTACTGTCATACCAGCTTTACCAAGAGCAGCATCTGCTTCTTTACCAGAAATTTCACGACCTACAAAAGATACTAAAACTAGGTGATTGTCTGTTCCACCTGAAACAACATCATAACCACGTTTAACCATAACTTCTGCAAGAACTTGAGCATTTGCTTTTACTTGTTTAGCGTACTCTTTCCATTCAGGAGAAAGATTGTATTTGAAACCAACAGCTTTTGCTGCGATAACATGAACAAGTGGACCACCTTGAAGAGCAGGGAAAATAGCTGAATTCATTTTTTTAGCTATATCCTCATCATTAGTCATAATCATTCCACCACGAGGACCAGCAAGAGTCTTGTGAGTAGTAGTTGTAACAACATCAGCATAAGGGAATGGACTAGGGTGTTCGCCTGCAGCAACTAAACCAGCGATATGTGCGATATCAGCGAAAAGTATTGCACCCACAGCATCCGCAATTTCACGGAATTTTTTAAAGTCAATTTCACGAGCATAAGCTGAAGCTCCACAAACAATAATTTTAGGTTTAACTATTTGCGCAATGTCCATAACTCTGTCATAATTAATACGGCCATCAAGCTCAACACCATAATAAAAAGGTGAATAATTTTTTCCAGAAAAACTTGGCTTTGAACCATGTGTTAAGTGACCACCATGGCTTAAATCCATACCAAGAATTTTATCACCAGCTTTGATTAGACCTGCATAAACAGCACCATTAGCTTGGCTTCCTGAATGAGGTTGAACATTTGCATAGTTACATCCAAAAAGTTCACAAGCTCTATCTATTGCTAACTGCTCAACACCATCAGCATATTCACAGCCACCATAGTAACGTTTACCAGGATAACCCTCAGCGTACTTATTAGTAAAAACTGAACCCATTGCTTCCATAACTGCTGGAAGTGTAAAGTTTTCAGATGCAATCATCTCTAAATGGTCAGTTTGACGCTCTAACTCTTTTTCACATAACTCAAATATTTCACTATCATACTCTTTTAAAAAACTCATTTTTATTTTTCCTCTTCTTGATTTTTTTCTTCTACATGTACAGGTTTCATTGCTGGAAACAGTAGTACATCTCTTATGCTATGCTCATTTGTTAAGAGCATTACTAATCTATCGATTCCTATACCTTGACCTGCTGTTGGAGCCATACCATAGCTCAGAGCTTCAACAAAATCTGTATCCATCTCATGTGCTTCATCATCACCAGCATCTTTAGCTTCACCTTGACCTTTAAATCTCTCATATTGATCAATTGGGTCATTTAACTCAGAAAATGCATTTGCTATCTCTCGACCTGCTATGAAAAGCTCAAATCTTTCAGTTATATCAGGGTTTTCATCACTTCTACGAGCTAGTGGAGATATCTCCACAGGGTACTCTGTAATAAATGTTGGGTCTATAAGCTTTTCTTCAACGAATTCATCAAACAGTTCACCTTGAAGCTGACCAAGATTCATACCTGGTTTAACAGTTATATTCTTGGAGTTTAAATATTTTAGGATTTCTTCTTTATCGCCAGTAACTTCTGCAGGCACACCACCTATCGTTGTAAGTGACTCAATAAGAGGAACTTCTGTAAAATTGTCAAAGTTCACTTCCATTTCACCATAAGGTAGACGAGTTGGAAGGTTTAAATGTTCAAATAGGTATTGAAAATACTCTTTTGTAATTTCTATTAAATCTTTATACGTTTTGTAAGCCCAATAGAACTCTATAGATGTGAACTCAGGGTTATGTGTAGCATCCATACCTTCAT
>JAOFSE010000006.1 GCA_028044295.1 Sulfurimonas sp. | reverse complement strand
TTATCTTAACGGAATTGCCCATTTCTTGTAATAAGCGACCATCCTAAGTATGAAAAATGAGATAAATATTAGGGTGATTGTGTACATATCTATGAGTTCATAAGTATCTAGAAAATAAAGAATAGTACCTATAAAGATGGAAATAGTCCCATAAAAGCCAGTCTTTAAAACAAATGGCACCTCATTTATAATTACATCTCTGACAATACCACCACCAACAGCGGTAATAAATGACATTATTACTACTGCTGGTAAATTTAACTTAGACTCTATGGCTACAAGAGCACCTGAAATACTAAATGAGATAAGTCCAAGTGAGTCACTAAGTATGAAGAGTGTTTTGTTCTCAATGGAAGGCCGTCTATGAATTTTAAATATAATCATAAATACAAATATAGACATAACAATAATAGTAGGATAATTGTACTCAAATGTATAGGGAGTTCTACCTACTGAAATGTCTCGGATAATACCACCACCTAAGGCAGTTAGAAATGTAGCAACAAGAGCACCTAGCATGTCGAGTTTAGCACGACTTGCAACGAAGAATCCACTCATTGCAAAAGTTACTATACCTATGAAGTCCGTTATTTCAAACATTTATTTCAAGTATTTTTGGAAGCTCTCGAAAATTGCTAAAGACTCTAACTCTTTGATACGATTTTCCAAACTGTCAACACTCTCATTTTCAGATATGTTAAGTTTCTTTTGTAAAATAATTTTTCCATCATCATAAACTTCATTAACTTCATGAATGGTAACTCCACTTACTTTTTCACCATTTGCTATAACAGCTTCATGAACATTTCTGCCATACATCCCTTTTCCACCATAGTTTGGCAAAAGTGCAGGATGAGAATTTACAACTTTAAATTCACTAGCAATCTGAGGAGATATCTTTTTCATATATCCTGAAAGAAAAATATAATCACATCCAGAATTTTTTAGTAGTTTATATATCTCATCATCAGGAGTAGGTGATGTTGATGCATTTATGAGGTGCGCATCTATCCCACGTTCCTTGGCATTTTTAAGCGCTACTGATTTAGTGTTGTTAGATATAAGTAGTACTATCTCTATATCTAGAGTTTTGTTTTGACTTGCATTGTATAGAGTGTTAAATCCACTCCCATTGTGTGAAGAAAGAATAGCTACTTTTTTCATCATACTTTTGATACCTCTTCTTTAAATATATTTCCACGCTCAGCATATGATGAAAACTCATCTAGGCTTGCAGCTGCTGGTGAGAGCAGGGCAACTTCATTGTTTTTTAGGTTTTTATCAATCCTACATGTAGCGTCAACTAGGTTTTCACACTTTTCAAAATCAACTGAGTACTTTTGTGCTAAATCAGATAGTTTTTCTTTGTTTGAACCAATGTTGTAAATCTTTACATGTAGACCTTTGAGTGCCTCAAATAACTCATCGAGTTCAACGCCCTTGTCATCACCACCTAAGATAAGGTGAACATATGAGTCTCTGTATCTGTTGAGTGCTGCTAGTGTTGCATCTATATTTGTCGCTTTAGTATCGTTTACCCATAAACGATCTTTTGAATCTCTAAGTTCTTCTTGTCTGTGAGGGTCTAGTTTAAAAGAGTTAATCTTTTCATAATCAACTCTGTCAAACAGTATTTTATCAACAGCCATTGCTAAAAGAGCATCTGCAAGAAACGCACCTTTAAAGTTTACTTTTGTTTCATCTATATCAAAGTACTTAGCTATACTTTTTTCATCGCTATATGTAATTATATGAGCTGATGTCTGTATATCTTTGTAAACTTCAGGAATGATTGCTACTTCGCCTTCACGCATTGAGCGTATAGGTTTTAGTTTAGCCTCTTCATACTCTTGCATACTTCCGTGCCAAGATAAATGGTCAGGGTTTATTGGAAGTAGTACATATATGTTGGGAAGAGCTTTATGTGTGTAGTGCATAGTAAATGAACTAGTCTCTAAAATCCAAATTTCAGATTCTACATGTAAGTCTGCTAATGGAGTGCCAATGTTCCCACCAGCTTCACTTCCATTATCTTCTAAAATATACTGCATCATCTGTGTAGTAGTAGTTTTTCCGTTTGTGCCACTTATCCATACTTTTAGTGGTGAAGTCTCACAAAAACAGTCATACTCACTTTGTAAGTTTTTAGACTGTTGAATGATAGGGTTAAATGGTGGAATCCCAGGTGATGGAATCTCTAGATCAGAATGTTCTGGATTAAACTCAGATGATGGTTTTATAAGAAAACCATTTTCATCTTTATATGTTTCTTTACACTTGTCATCATAAAAAATAGCATTTGGAAAAAGTTTGGTTAGAGACTTTGTCGTCTTTCCATAACCAAAGAGAGACACTCTTTGCATTAACGAATCTTTAGAGACATAAGAGCTACAAGGTTAGATAGAATTGCGATAATCCAGAACCTAACAATGATTTTATTCTCAGCCCAGTTCTTCATTTCAAAATGATGATGGATAGGAGCCATTAAAAAGACTCTCTTTTTTCTAAGTTTAAAACTACCAACTTGAAGTATCACAGATAGTGTTTCTATAACAAAGATAGAACCTATAAGAAGTAGAAGTATTTCACTTTTAGAGATTATGGCAAGGTAGCCTAGAAAAGCTCCAATAGTTAGTGAACCACTATCTCCCATAAATACCTCTGCTGGATGACAGTTATACCAAAGAAAAGCAGTTAACGCTCCCATTAAGGCACTGGCAATAATTGCAACTTCTCCTATATTAAAGTGAGGCATAAGAAGGTAAGAACTTACTTTGATATTACCAGTTATGTATATGATAATACTAAATGACACAAGGGCTGTTATAGAAGGAACTGTTGCAAGACCATCTAGTCCATCAGTAAGGTTTACTGCATTTGATGTAGCGATGATTACAATAACCCATAAAGCCATAGAAAATAGACCCATATCAACAACAGAGTTTTTCATAAAGGGAACATAAAGTTCAGTGTTGAAGTCCGCAAATATACAAAGGTAAGCAGCAACTACAAGTGCAGATATAATCTGAAGTACTAGTTTTGTTCTAGCCTTTAGTCCAGCGAGGTTCTCGTTTTTCCTGACTTTAGAATAATCATCTTGAAAACCTATAAGGGCGAAAAGACCAAGAGTAAGAATAGCGCCAAGTGCATAAACATTTGAGAATTTAATACTCAGTAGTGAAGCCACTATTGTTGAAAAAATAAAAACAATTCCACCCATGGTAGGTGTTGATGCTTTAGCTTTATGATTTTCTGGAGCATATTCATTTATAGGTTGAACACTAGAAGTTTTTTGAGCCCACTTTATAAAAAGAGGCATAAGAAAAAGAGTTAAAAACAGAGCGATAAAAAATGATATTCCAGCTCTTACGGTGATGTATCCAAGTAGGTTGATATCTAATATTTCTGATAGCCAATATAGCAAAAGTCATAGTCCTTATGTTAATAGGATAACATTATAGTATAATTGCATAAAATATTTATTACTAAGGTGAAAATTTGAGTAAAAAAGCTATTTTAGTTATTACTGATGGTATTGGTTACTGTTCAAAAATCGAACATAATGCATTTTATCATGCTACAAAACCAACATATGACAGACTCTTTAAAGAGACACCACACTCTCTTATAGACACATTTGGACTTAGTGTTGGACTTCCAGAAGGGCAAATGGGCAACTCTGAAGTTGGACACATGAGCATAGGAAGTGGTAGAGTCCTTTACCAAGATTTAGTCAAAATTTCTCTTGCTTTAAATGAAAATACATTTGGAGAGAATCAAGACTTCAAGAATCTTTTAAACTCTTCAAATAGACTACATTTAATAGGACTACTTAGTGATGGTGGTGTTCACTCTCATATAGAACATTTTATGGGTATTGCAGATTTAGCAGCAGCCCAAGGTAAAGAAGTTTTTCTTCATCTTATAACTGATGGTAGAGATGTTTCTCCAACTTCTGCTGGGGAGTATATTTCACAAGTTGAGAAGCACTTAAGTGACAAGGTGAAGATAGCTACTATTGGTGGAAGATTTTACTCTATGGATAGAGATAACCGTTGGGAAAGAATCCAAAAAGGTTACGACTCTATAGTAAATGCACAGCCAAAAACAGACTTAAATCCACATAGCTATATAGGACACTCTTACTCTCTTGGCGAAACAGATGAGTTTGTTCAACCAACAGCATTTAGTGATTATGATGGTATGAAAGATGGAGACAGTGTTTTAACCGTAAACTTTAGAAGTGACAGAATGAGAGAGATGGTTACAGCTCTTGGTGATAAAGACTTTAATGAATTTTCTAAGTTACATGTAGAGGTTAATCTGGCAACAATAACAGAGTATGATAAAAGTTTCTCATATCCAGTACTATTTAAAAAAGATGCTCCTAAAAATACTTTGGCTGAGGTTATATCAAACAAAGGTTTAAGACAACTACATACTGCAGAAACTGAAAAGTATGCGCATGTAACTTTTTTCTTAAACGGTGGTATAGATGAACCTTACACTAATGAAACGAGAGTACTTATACCTTCGCCTGATGTAAAAACATATGATGAAAAACCAGAAATGAGTGCAAGAGAAGTAGGTGCTGCTGTACTAAATGCTATGGATGATGAATATGATTTTGTAGTAGTAAACTTTGCTAATGGTGATATGATAGGTCATACTGGAGATTTTGAAGCAGCAAAGATCGCTGTAAATACAGTCGATACAGAACTTGGTCTGATTTTTGATAAAGCAAAAGAGAAAGATTACGCAGTTGTGCTTACATCAGACCATGGAAACTGTGAAGAGATGCGAGATGAAAATGGAAATATTTTGACAAATCATACAGTTGGGAAAGTTTGGTGTTTTGTTGAAGCAGATGGTGTTTCTAAAGTGGAAAGTGGAGCTTTAAATAATATCGCTCCAACAGTTTTAACTCTTATGGGAATAGATATTCCTGATGAGATGGATCATAGTTTAATTTAAAGGAAATAATAGTGAAATTTAGTGGTAAAAATGTTTTAGTAACAGGTTCAAGTCGTGGTATTGGTGCAGAGATAGCAAAAACTTTAGCTTCTTTTGGTTTAAAAGTATGGGTTAACTATAGAAGTGGTGCTACAGAAGCTGATGCTGTAAAAGATGCTATAGAAGCAGCCGGTGGAAATGCTGCTGTTATAGGTTTTGATGTAAGTGATGAATCAGCATTTACTGATGCTATAAAAACTATTATAGATAGTGATGGTGAACTTTCATACCTTGTCAACAATGCAGGTATTACAAATGATAAACTAGCACTTCGAATGAAAACTGATGATTTTATGTCTGTTATAAATGCAAATCTAACATCTTCTTTTATAGGTTGTCGTGAATTTTTTAAAGCTGCAAGAAAGAAAAAATTTGGAAGTGTGGTAAATATCGCTTCTATTATTGGTGAAACAGGAAATGCTGGTCAAACAAACTATGCAGCAAGTAAAGGTGGAGTTATTGCAATGACTAAATCTTTTGCTCTTGAATCAGCAACTAGTGGCATTCGCTATAACTCTATAACACCAGGTTTTATTTCAACTGAAATGACAGAAGTTTTAAGTGATGATATCAAAGCAGGAATAAATGCTAAAATCCCAATGGCTCGTATGGGTTCAGGTAAAGAAATAGCTGAAGCAACTGCATTTTTACTTTCAGACCACTCTAGTTACATAACTGGCGAAACTTTAAAAGTTAACGGTGGAATGAACATGGCATAAAGGATTTATTCCTTTATGTAACAACTCTAAACTTTCTTCAATCTTACATACAATTATTTAACATTTTCTACTTAATTAAGTTAAGTGTGATATAATTTCGTGAATTTATATATAAAACACAGGAGCTAGAATGGCACTTTTAGATGATATTAAAGAAGTAGTAGTTGAACAACTGAGCGTTGGAGCTGATGAAGTTAAAGAGGACGCAAAGTTCGTTGAAGATTTAGGTGCTGATAGCCTTGATGTAGTAGAGTTAGTAATGGCTCTTGAAGAGAAATTCGACATCGAGATTCCTGATGATGAAGCAGAAAAAATTCAAACTGTTTCAGATGTAGTTAACTACATAGAGAGCAAGTAAAGTTCTTTTAGAGAGCATCATTTTTTGATGTTCTTTATAAAGTATTTTATTTTTTCACGGAGATTTTAATGACAAGAGTTGTAGTTACTGGTTTAGGCATGATAAATGCAGTTGGAAATGATAAAGAGAGTTCATTTAAAGCTATTTGCGATGGTGAATGTGGAATAGACAACATCACTCTTTTTGATGCAGAAAACTATGCGGTAAAAATTGCAGGTGAAGTTAAAAATTTTGATCCAGCAGATGTTATGCCTCCAAAAGAAGTTAAAAAAGCAGATAGATTCATTCACTTAGGTCTTAAAGCTGCTCAAGAAGCTATGGCTGATGCAGCTTTACCTGAAGATACTGATATGGAAAGAATGGGTATAAGTGCTGGTTCTGGTATTGGTGGACTTCCTTCAATCGAGAAAAACTCTATTATAATAGAAACACGTGGACCTCGTAGAATATCTCCATTCTTTATTCCTGGTGCTCTTGTAAATATGCTTGGTGGATTTGTTTCTATTGAACATGGCACAAAAGGTCCTAACCTTTCATCTGTAACAGCATGTGCTGCTGGTACACACGCTATCAGTGAAGCATGTAAAACAATTATGTGTGGTGGTGCTGACAAAATGTTAGTAGTTTCTGCTGAGTGTGCTGTAACTGGTGCTGGTGTTGGTGGGTTTGCTGCGATGAAAGCACTTTCTACTAATAATGAAAATCCTAAAGGAGCTTCTCGTCCTTTTGATGCTAACCGTGATGGTTTTGTAATGGGTGAGGGTGCTGCTGCTTTAGTACTTGAGAGTTATGAAGATGCAGTTGCTCGTGGAGCAAATATCTACGGTGAGATTATTGGTTTTGGAGAGAGTGGTGATGCTAACCATATAACTACTCCATCTCTTGATGGCCCAGCTCGTGCTATGAAAGCTGCATATAAAATGGCGGGTGAACCTAAACTTGACTATGTAAATGCACATGGTACATCTACACCAATCAATGATAAAAATGAAACTGCTGCAGTAAAAGAGTTACTTGGTGGTAAAGAAAATTGTCCTCCGATGAGTTCAATTAAAGGCCAAATTGGTCACTGTCTTGGTGCTGCTGGTGGAATTGAAGCTGTTACATGTCTTATGGCTATGCGTGATGGTATACTGCCTCCAACAATCAACAATGAAACACCTGATGAAAATTGTGATTTAGACTATGTTACTACTGGTGCTAGAAAAGCTGAACTAAATACTGTAATGAGTAACTCATTCGGTTTTGGTGGAACAAACGGCGTTCTGATTTTTAAAAAAATCTAACTGTTTTAAGGATTTAATTTGGCTACATACTTAGATTTTGAACAAAAAATTAAATTTATTCAAGAAGATATTATATCTGCTCAAGTTCGTCACGATGAAGGCGCTCTAGAGTCTCTTCAAAAAGACTTGGATAAAGCAGTATCAAAAATATTTAATAACTTATCACCTTTTCAAAAATTACAATTAGCTCGTCACCTTGACCGTCCTTATGCTCTTGATTATATCAACCTAATCATGAGAGATAAGTATGAGATTCATGGAGATAGACACTTCCGTGATGATGCTGCAATACTTTGTTACATTGGTTATATTGGTGATGAAAAAGTAATGGTTATCGGTGAGCAAAAAGGTCGCGGTACTAAAAATAAAATAAAAAGAAATTTTGGTATGCCTCATCCAGAAGGTTATAGAAAAGCACTTCGTGCTGCTCAACTTGCTGAAAAGTTCAATATTCCTGTTCTTATGCTGATAGACACACCGGGTGCATATCCTGGTATTGGTGCTGAAGAGAGAAATCAGAGTGAAGCAATCGCAAGAAACCTAATAGAATTAGCTGAACTGAATGTACCTACTATATCTGTAGTTATTGGTGAAGGTGGTTCTGGTGGAGCACTTGCAATTGGTGTTGCCGATAGACTTGCTATGATGAGATACTCAGTATTTTCTGTTATATCACCTGAGGGTTGTTCTGCAATTCTATGGAATGATCCTGCAAAAGCTGAAGCTGCTACTAATGCTATGAAAATTACTAGTAGTGACTTAAAAGACCTTGACTTAATTGATGACATAATCAATGAACCATTAATTGGGGCACATAGAAATAGAGATGCTGCAGCTACTGCTATAGCTGATTATTTCTTAGATGAACTTTCAAAACTTCGTGCAATGTCTAGTGAAGATAGAATGGATGCAAGGTATAAACGCTTAACAAGTGCTGGAGCATTTGCAGAATAAACAATTAAAATAGCAACGTATTTAGGCGTTGCTCACTTCTTCTAGGAAGGGATCAAACTTTGGTCTCTTTAGTCTTTTTGCATCTTTTGAAAACTTTATAACATCCTCTACAGTTTTAACACTATTATCTAATTTACTAAATGAAAGTTTTATCAGCTCATATGTAGTGAGTACATCACTCATAGCCCTATGATGAGTTGCATCAGGGTGTAAATTTAAAGATTTATTAAGATATGAAAGTGCATATCTATAAGACTCTATAGTTCTTTCAGCTAAAAAAAGTGAGCATAAACTTCTGTTGAGTATAGGTTCAAGCCCAACTTTTTGCATACTCTGTGATATGAAGTTATAGTCAAATTTTACATCGTGAGCTATAAATATACTATCAGCTAAAAACTCTTTAAACTTATACATTACCTCTTTTAAAGTAGGTGCATCTTTTGTCATACTTACATCGATACCAGTTATCTCTGTTATATGAGTATTGATTTCATTACACTGAACAAGTGACTCATATTTAGAAATTATTTCACCATTTTTTATTTTCACAGCAGCTATTTCTATTATTTGATGTTTATCTATCTTCGAGCCATTTGTTTCTATATCCACAATACAAAATTCAGCATCTCTAATGGGTGTAAATCTTGTTGAGAAGTAAAAACTACCTCTCTCTTTAATGATACTAACCCCTTGTGAATGCCATAGTTCTAGGGTAAAGTCTAAATCATCATTGATTTGTTCTTTAAGACGATCTACTGAGAGACCTTTGGTAGATAGTTTATGAATGCTTTTAGCATCTAAGAGGAAATCGTTATTTAGCATTTAGAATGAATTGTTCAACAAGTTCTTTAGATTTTTTACCATGAGATATTTCAACACCACTACTAACGTCAACACCATAAAATCCGTACTCTTTAAGTGATGAAACATTATCAGGATTTAATCCACCAGCTAGGATAATTTTAGAGCAGTCAACATCTTTAAACCATTCTATATTTAGACGCTTTCCAGCTCCACCATATATATCACAGTAGGCATCAACAAGTCTGTATTCACTAGAGTACTCTAATATATCATTCGACTCTTTTGCTCTTGTTACATTAATATATGGTACTTTTAAATCTTTATATACCTCATTTGCAACATCAAAATGAAGTTGAGCGAGGGTGCATGAAGATTCTTTAATTTGCGTATTTATAGTATCTGCATCTACATTCACAAACAGTCCAACTTTTTCAACAAATGGAGGAAGTTGATCAATGATTTTTTTAGCATTTTGTGGACTTATATAACGAGGTGACTTTTCGTAAAATACGAAACCAAGGGCATTAGCTCCAGCTTTTATTGCATTTATAGCATCTTCAAGTGATGTTATTCCACAAATTTTACAACGCATTAGATTTGTAAGCTCTTTATAGCTTCTTCTTTAGACGAGTGTTTAAATACATAACTTCCAGCAACAACTACATCTACCCCAACATCTTTTAATGCTTGAATATTTTTATCACTAACTCCACCATCTACTTCTATTAGACACTTAGGATTTATTTTATTTCTAAGTTCATTTAAGCGAGATGCTTTTTCTATCACTGAATCAATAAAGCTTTGTCCACCAAATCCAGGGTTCACACTCATAAGCAGAACCATATCTAAGTCCTTTAGTAAAAACTCTATAGATTCAGGTGGTGTGTGAGGATTTAAAACAATCGCAGGTTTTATTCCGTATGAACGAATCTTTTGAATAAGTCTGTGAGGATGCTTTTCCTCTTCAATATGAAATGATATGTACTCAGGTTTTAATGGTGCGAATAGTTCTACGAAAAAAGTATTATTTTCAACCATAAGGTGAATATCTAAAGGTTTTGTAGCACATTTGGCAATACTTGATACAACTACAGGACCTATTGTAAGGTTTGGCACAAAGTGACCATCCATTACATCTACATGTACTAAGTCACAGCCAGCATTACAGATAGCTTCAACATCTCTTTGTAAGTTTCCAAAATCAGCACTTAAAACACTAGGAGCGACTTTCATCATAATATACCTTTTTAAAATTTAGGAATTATATCTAAGAGCTTCTTTTATCTTGTTAAGAAGAAAAGAAATTCATCGTTGTTAAAAGAGAGGTCAACTTGAACACCCTTTCTTCCATCAATAACTTCTAATAAACTTTCTATACTTTGGTAAGTTCTTGGAAGGGTAATATTAACTTTTATATCATCTTCTGAAAGCATAGTCTTAATTTTACCAGCTACAATATTCCCAAGTTCGGCAAGGGTGTCTAGAATTAGCTCCATATCATCAGTACTCTCACCGATCAAAAGTTCACAAGCTTGTTTTGCTATCTCTTTTGGAAATACTAGTATAACCATACCATCCATATCACCATAATAACCTATAGAACTTGCTATTTTGCCTTCAGTGTCACCAACTACTATATCTTTGATTTCTACAGACTCTTTCTGGGCTTTTGAGTTTGTCATCATCTCTATAGTAGCAACGGTAGCGTCGACAAATCTTGGAAGTTCTGCTACTGTTTTTTTGTTTATAACTCTTTTGTTTTTTATGTTTGCAGCAGAGGAGGCGCCTAACTCTTCTAGTAACTCTTTATTTTCAAGTATATCTTCCATATTGTCATAAAAAAGTATTCCTGAGTCTTCAAGGTTTTCTTTAAATGCTATAGGTGTTTTGTCAAATTTAAGTCCAACAAAACATATTGTTGCATTGTATTCCGCAGCTGAACTTGATAGCTTTGAGAAAAAGTTTAGTGCTGGAACATTCATACTAATTACTTTAGATGACTCAAAGATAAATAGCCTAAAACCTACATTTAGTGAATTAGTATGGTACTCATTATTAAACTTATCATTTATATCAGCGTCTAAAAAAGATGTAATAGTATAAATAATAGCATTACCACTTACTTTAGACGCGATTTTTTGCCCCATTTGTCCTATAAAAGTGGAGTCAACAGTATAATCGAATGATGGTTCATCTTTTTTATTATTATAGTCGCTTTGATTATCTATTAATGTTGGGTTATGACCATTGTCATGTAGTTCAATTGCAATCATAGATCGTTGAGATTTGTCATGACTATAAACCAAAATATTTTTGTTTGACTCTTTAAAACTTGATGAAAATAGATAAGCAATATCTAATGATTTAAAAAGTGAGAAGTTCATTTCATCAGGATAAAAGTTCTGTATTGCATTGAATTTATTTGTATCATAATCACAAAAACCCACCATCGCATGGTTGTCTTTTCTGATGTCTTCAAAAAGTTTTACAAAAGTGTCTAGTCCGTTATGGTTAAAAAAGATAACATTTTTTAAAGACACTAGGAGCATGTCAATACTTAAGTTTTTTAGATACTTTAAGTCTTCACCAGTCATAAATGACATACCACTATTACCATCTAAAAAACCTTGAGGTGAAAATACACCTATACCATCTTTAACGACTGGTCTCATGATACTTCCATTAGTGTAGAAAATTCTTCGTATATCTCGCTCACATACTCAACTTGAAAATCTATAAAGTCATTTAGACCAGCTTCTACAAACTGAGCTTTTGATAATTCATAAAATAATAGTAAATGCATCCATTTACCAAGGAGGTTGATATCTTTATCTTTCGCTGGTTTTACACCGGATGATGCCTGTATAATGTGAGCTACCTTATCAGACATTTCCCATTTAATAGAAATTTTTTCACAAATATCAAATAAGTCAACTCCGCATAGCCTATTTAGGATAGTGTTGTAATCTATAGCTTTAGTGGATCTAAGTAGTTTTACATCATCTATTTTATTGCTAAATAGAGCATCTGAAACAATAATACTTGATGGGAGTAAAGAGATTGAAGAATCTATATCTTTATCATTAATATTGAGGAAGTCAAGTATTATAGACCACTTTTTTGATAGTTGAGCTTGAAGTTCATTAAAAGATTTTTGGTTAAGCTGAAAAAGTTTCCATTCTGATGGGCTAAGAAGGGAAATCATATAGTTGTAAACAGTCTTTTTAGATTCTGACAATCCAAGAATACCAAATATTTGGGATATATCACTAACTTCATTTTTGAAACCATATATTGGTTTGTTTACAATATTTTTCAAATAAGATTTTAGTGCAAGGTCACTCTCAGCAACTTTTGCTGCTTGAGTTAACTCACCAGCATTTAGTAAGGAGATGGTCTTTTTTAAAGCCTCTGGAGCAGGTGGAATTTTATCAATAAAAGTATCTATTACATCTTTTGTTATCATAAAGCAACCGTAAATTTTTAATTTTAACTATTCTATCCCGATTATGATAAAATAGATATAAAATTCACAAGGTTGAAGTTTATATGTACATTAAGCATAACTTTTGCTTGAACTTGGTACAATTCGCAACTTTAAAAACCTATATAAGGAAGCTGACATGGCAAGAAGATGTGCTATTAGTGGCAAAGGCCCAATGAGTGGAAACAACGTTTCTCACGCAAAAAACAGAACAAAACGTCGTTTTTTATTAAACCTTAGAACAGTTAGAATCACTCTAGAAGATGGTACTACTAAGAAAATTAAAATCTCTGCAAGAGAATTAAGAACACTTAAGAAAAACTCTTAAGACTAAAGAAGGATTAGGATGATAGCTTGAGTCTCTTAAGCAAAGTTCGATTATTTCTACACTGGGAGTCATCTCCCAAACCTGATGTAAAACTTCTACCTGAAGTTTATCCTCACCTCAAGGCATTTCGCCTACCTCTAATTTTAACTATATTAACAATGATGATAGGCTCTATTGGCTATGTTATTATTGATGATTTTCCTCTTATGGATGCAATTTATATGACTGGTATAACTTTTACTACAGTTGGATTTGGAGAGATATCTCCTGTTTCTGATGCTGGTAGAATATTTACCATTACTCTTATTATCGCTGGATTCGCTGTATTTTCAAGTGTTATAGGTATTTTAGTTGCAGAGTTAAACAGGGGCACAATAGTTTCTATCTTAAAGGAGAGAAGTATGTTGTACAGTATAGCAAGACTCAAAAAGCACTTTGTTGTTTGTTACCATAATGATTATACTCTTGAAGTTACAAAACAGTTAAGGAAAAATCACATACCTTTTGTTGTGATTGATCCAAGAGAAGAGATTCATAAGTGGGCAGTTGAACATAACTACCCAACATACTTACAGGCAGAACCGCATACTGAGTTAACAATGTTAAAAGCTCATCTTGCATCGGCTAAAGGTTTAATTACTCTATCTAGTTCTATGAGTGATAATATCGCACTTATAGCATCTGTTAGACTTTTTGAAAAAGAACATTTTCTTCCAAGACCTTACTATGTTATATCTTCTGCTGAAACTGTAGGTGATGTTGAAAAGATGAAAAAGCTTGGTGCTGATACTGTAGTTTCACCAACTAAACTTACTGCTCAAAGAGTAGGTGCTATGGCATCTCGTCCAGATATGGAAAACCTACTTGAAGAGTTCTTATATAAGAGTGACAACCCTCTTGATATGGAAGAAGTTGAAGTTCCTAAGTATAGTTGGGTAGTTTTAAAGAAATTAAAAGAGACTCAACTTCGTGATATTACAAATACTTCTATAATTGGAATTAGAAAAAAAGATGGTAAGTTTATATCTATGCCAAAAGGTGATATTTTGATTACAAGTGAATCAAAACTACTTCTCATCGGGACTCAAAAAGATATACATAGTGCAAAAGACTTACTTAGAAAACGTGATAAGCCAAAGGAATTAAAATTTGCATAATTTAGTATCTTTAAATAGTGGAGTATGTGCTAGTGATGGTTTTTATGCTGATGGCATAAGTGCTGGACTAAAACCTAATGGTGCTAAAGATATGGCATTTATCTACAGTGATGTTGAATGTGAAGTAGCTTCAGTTTTTACTACAAACAAAATGTGTGCAGCTCCTATAAAACATTTCCGTAGTATGGGCTCATTTAAAACAAATTTTGTACTCATAAACTCTAAAAATGCAAATGCTATGACAGGTAAAAAAGGTATAACAGATATAAGTGAAATACTTTCTACATGTAAAAATGTTACTAACCCTATAATGAGCTCAACAGGTGTAATAGGTGTTAGACTTCCAAAAGAAAAAATCATTAATGGAATAAAGCTTTTTGATTTTACAAAAAAAGAACCAAACTCTGCTGCTTCTGCAATAATGACAACAGATACTTTCTCAAAAGAAATAGCTTATAAGGTTGAACTTGAAGATGGTAGTTCTTTTAAAATAGGTGCAATGGCTAAGGGTGCCGGTATGATTAACCCTGCGATGGCTACTATGCTTTGTTTTATAACTACTGATGCAAAAGTTTCACAAAGCGAGATGCAATCTATTTTAGATGAAACTACTAAGAAGACTTTTAATGCTGCAAGTGTAGATGGTGATACTTCTACAAATGACACTGTACTTATTTTATCTAATGGTAAAAGTGGAGCTTATGAAAAAGAAGCTTTTAAAGAAGCACTTTTTAAAATTATGCACTTTTTAGCACTAGAAATGGTTAGAGATGGAGAGGGTGCTACAAAGCTTGTAACATACAATGTAACAGGTGCTAAAGATGATAGAGAAGCAGAAGTTGTTGCTAAAGCGCTGTCTGATTCACTTTTAATGAAAACTGCACTCTTTGGTGAAGATCCAAACTGGGGAAGAATTGCTTCAACTGTTGGGGCTAGTGGAGCAGAATCTAATGAAGAGTCATTAACTATATCTTTTAATGAACACTGTGTTTATGAAAAAGGAACCCTCTACTTTGATGAAAGTATGGAAGAAAAATGTGCTCTTGTTATGAAAAAAGATAGATTTACTATTTTTTGTGACTTAGGTATTGGAACTGGAAACTTCGAAGCTTATGGATGTGACTTAGGTCATGAGTATGTAAAGATTAATGCTGACTATAGAACGTAGTTGTTCTATAGCATATTAGAAAAAGTCAATTTCAGATTCGTGAATACTAACTCTATTTCTACCACTTTCTTTTGCTTTGTATAAAGCACCATCAGCCATTCTATAAATTCCATTTTCATCTATGCCTTCAGTAGCAAAGTCTATTACAACTAGACCTATTGAGGCTGTTACAAATTTTGATGCTTCTGAATTAGAGTGTCCGATTTGTAGAGACTCTATATTAGCTCTAATTAACTCAGCAAACTCCATTGCCTTATCTTCTTCAAGTCCTGAAAAGATAACTGCAAATTCTTCACCACCTACTCTAAATGCGAAGTCACTACCTCTATTAAGAGATTTTTTGATGGCTTCAGCAACATCAATAAGTACATGATCCCCTGCTTTATGCCCATATGCATCATTATATTGTTTGAAAAAATCTATATCAAGTATTATTAAAGAGAGTATACCTTTATCTCTATGGGAACGGTTTATCTCTCTTTCTAGTATATCATCAAAATGTCGTCTATTATAGAGTTGTGTAAGGGAGTCAGTAATTGCAAGTTTCTCTAAGTTCTTTTTATCAGTGATATCATATCTAACAACAACTTCACCTATTTTAGAACCATTGTCGTCTAAAATAGGCATAACACTGTCTTGGACCCAGATGTCATTACCATTTTCACATTGATTTTTTATTTCACCTTCGAGAGAAGTTTTATCTAAAATAGTCTCTTTAACTTTTTTTACAAACTCTAGAGGTAAATCTTGTTTATTCTTCATAGCCATTTTTAAACTCTACATATCTCTTCGCTGATGCATAAAGCTCAGCTACTTCTTTATCATTTAGTTCTCTAACAACCTTTGCCGGACTACCCATAATGAGTGAACGAGGTGGAAAAATCTTATTTTTTGTTACAAGACTTCCCGCACCTACTATAGACTCTTTTCCTATAACAGCACCATCAAGTATAGTAGCACTCATACCAATTAGACAGGCATCTTCTATGGTACAGCCATGAAGCATAACTTTATGACCAACTGTAACATCATCTCCAACAACTGTTGGATGTCCATCAGTCATATCAGCTTTTTTATGATGTGTAACATGAATCATACTTCCATCTTGTATGCTAGTACGTGAACCAATAGTTATAAAATGAACATCTGCACGTATAGCTACTTGAAACCATATTGAACTATCTTCACCTATTTTACATCTACCTATTACATCAGAAGAATCAGCTATCCAAGTGCCTTTACCTATTTCAGGAGAGTAATCTTTATAATTCATTATCATTTTGTTTATCCTTCTAGAAAAAGACGAGAAGCTAGTTGCTCTATAGAACTAGCAGTCTCTTTTTTTGTTGCTTTTGATATTCTATTTACATAATCTTCTAATACTTTATGATTATTTATAGTTTTAACACCTTCAAGCTTTATTTTAATATATGACCCATCACTCTGAAGCTCATGTGCTCTTGCGTTGTCAGCACACTGTAGTCTTAAAATTTGAAGTATCTTATCTTTACAGTCATCACCCTTTATAGCTGTTAGAAGTTCTATACGACGTAAAAGGTTTCTCGGCATCCAATCAGCTGAAGATATATATATCTGAGCATCATCATTTTTAAAGTAAAAAGTTCTTGGATGCTCTAGGTATTTCCCTAAAATTGACACAACTCTAATATTTTCACTAACACCTTCGATGCCAGGTTTTAAACAACATATACCACGAACAATAAGGTTGATTTTTACACCAGCTTGACTTGCTTTATATAGAGCCCGTATAACATCTTCATCAACAAGAGAATTAACCTTAGCTATTATCTCTCCATCTTTACCTTTTCTCATTTCATTTTGTATAAGTGAAAGTATTTTTGGTTTGATTTGTGAAGGTGACATATATAATTCGTTGAGCTTACCTTTTTTACTAAAACCAGTTAGGAAGTGAAAGAATCTCGTTAGGTCATTTGTTATTTCGTCTCTTGATGTTAGGTAGCTAATATCTGTGTATATTTTTGCGGTAGCTGGATTGTAGTTACCTGTACCTAAGTGAGCGTATTGCTTCATCTTTCCATCTATTCTTCTTGTAATTAAAGTTGCTTTCGCATGAACTTTAAAACCTTTGATTCCATAGATTACATGCGCACCTGATTTTTCAAGAGCTTTTGCCCAAATCAGATTGTTTTCTTCATCAAATCTTGCCTTCAACTCAACCATAACAGTAACTTGTTTACCTGACTCACTTGCATTCATAAGTGCTTGAACGATTGGTGAGTTTGTTCCAGAACGATAAAGTGTCATTTTGATAGAAACAACATCTGGATCTTTTGCTGCTGCTTGAATAAGCTTTACAACAGGATCAAAACTTTCATAAGGATGGTAGAGGGTTAAATCTTGCTTTTCTAATGTAGCAAATATATCTTCGGTTGATTCTAATGGTGGAAGAGTTTTTGGCTTAAATGGCTCTGATAGTAAGTGTGCAAAATTTTTGTTTCCTACAATCTGCCATAGACTAGAAAGGTTTAAGAATGTGTGAAATTTGTATATGTCATCCTTGTAAACATTCGTATGACGGTTAAAGAAATTAATAATTTCATCATCACCATCACTTCCAACTTCAAGTCTCACCATAGCACCTTTACGGCGAAGTTTTAGTCCTTCTTCAAGGATTTCCATGAAGTCATCGGCTTCTTCTTCTTCTATTTCTATATCTGCATTTCTTGTGACTCTAAAAGATGCATATTTTATAAGTGTATAACCAGGAAATAAATCTTCAATATGTTGCTCAACAACACTCTCTATTGGTACATATGTTCCATTTTCAAGTTCAACAAAGCGCTCAATTACTCTAGGAACACGGACTATTCCAAATCTTTCAATTGCTTCATTGTCTAAGTCTTTGAGTTTTACAATAAGTCCAAAACTAAGGTTATTTAGATGTGGAAAAGGGTGAGTTGCATCTACAGCAATAGGAATAATTACTGGGTAAATATTTTCATTAAAATATCTATTTAGGAAATGTTTTTCATGTTGATTTACATCATCGTAGTTTTTAACACTAATACCTTCAGCTTCAAGCTTTTTAAAGATGCCACCCATACAGTGTTCTATCACTTGTTGCTCTTGGTGAAGATGTTTTCTTATCTCTTTTAGTTGTTGAAGAGGAGTCAGCTTATCAGCGCTAGACACAATAATACCCGCGGCAAATAGTTTTTTAAGACCAGCTACCCTGATCATGTAGAATTCATCCAAGTTAGTTCCATAAATAGCAAGAAACTTTAGTCTTTCTAGTAATGGTAATGACTCATCTTGTGCTTGTTTTAATACTCTTGTATTAAACTGTAACCATGATAGTTCTCTGTTGTTGTAGAGGTCTGGATTTTTAAGATTTAACATAAAATAGCCTATATTGTTATATATTTATAGGCGATTATAGCTAAACTCTTATTATAATAAGATTACTTGATAACTCCAGTACCAGCCCAGTTCGCAGAATGATAAACAGTAACACCGTTTTTACGGGCATAAAAACGAAGTAAAAGTTTTTGCAGGGTTGGCTCAATTGATGGTGTAAACCAAGCATTATTACTCGATGCGATTATAAAATCAACATCCCCTTCATAGACTTCTTGACAGGTTGCTTCAAAGCATATTGCATTTCTAAATTTAGTACCTTCTATAGTGAAGTCAGTCGGATGAGTCGCTGTTTTAAAGTCTGATGCTCCCGCAAAAAAGTACTCATTTATAACTTTTCTCATGAACTTAGGTAGAGGAATGTATTCTCCAAAAGGAACTAGAACTAGTTTTTTTGCTATTTCATAGTTCCCTTTATTAAACATATATGTAACATTATAATTTTTCTCATCTTCATATAAAAGTGTTCCAGCAATGATTGTTATATCGTAAGATAAAAGTTGGAGCTGTTGAATGATTCTTGGAGCTCTATTCATAAAAAGAGGAAAAACGGACTCGGGTAAAACAACTACTTCATATTTTTCTTGTTTGGCTTTTTCTATCTCTTGATAGATTAGTTTGATTGTTGGTTCTAAGTGTTGTCTTGTCCATTTTATGTCTTGAGCTATTTTTGTCTCTACTAGTTTTATCTTTAAAGGTGAGTCTTTTTGCTCTTTTGGCGAGTAGTTCACTGCTAAAAGTATTAAAAGAAGTGAGGCATACATGTAAGGTTTTTTGATATAAGTTGGTAGTGCTAAGGCTATAAGTACAAGAACTAATTGATACTTTTGAACACCTATGTAACTATCTACAAATATAAGCTCTATCTGCATCCAGTTAAAGTCAAATGGTTCCACAAATGATAATATAAAAAGTAGAAGAGCCCTTATATAAACTTCTTTTGTGAATGCTAAAGCAGCAAAAAACAAAGTAATTAAAAGAGCAAAACCAAGAGTTACAAAAGGTGTTAAAAAACCAACACCGTTGTACTCAAAACTGTAGCCAACCCAGTAGAACCATAAAAGTCCTATGAGAAAGCCAGAGAGAAGAACAGCTTTTTTACTTACATGTAGAAATAAATACAAGGAAATAAGTGCAAAAACGGTGTTAAGAATCTTACATGTAATTCCAAAATGTTCTAAATAGATAAAAGAACTAAAAAGGAGGGCAATTATTGCGGGGTATGTTATGTCGGGTTTATATATATTTTTCAGCATTCGTTATTATACACATTTTCAGTACTCTATTAATATACTTTTTGTATAATCTCCGCAATTTAATTTAAGGAAGTATAACCCATGGAAGTTATCAGTCAACTATTACCGTTCGTATTTTTAATCGCAATTATGTATTTTGTAATCATTCGCCCTCAACAAAAAGAGGCACAAAGTAGAAAAGAAATGATAGAGTCTCTAGCTAAAGGTGACAAAGTAGTTACTGCTGGTGGTGTTATAGTTGTAGTTAGTAAAGTAGAAGATAACTTTTTAAGTGTTAAATTCAATGAAGATACTATAGTAAAAATCACTAAAGAATCTGTTTCTAGAAAGTATGAGGATGAAGCTTAACTATCGCATAGTAATATTTGCTTTTGCAATAGCTTTTGGTATTTTATTTTCAGCTCCATCTATTTTTCAAACTCAAGATGGAAAGAAAGTTACTTTAGGACTTGACCTTCAAGGTGGTCTTCATATGCTTCTTGGTGTTAAAACTGAAGAAGCTGTTAAGTCACGTATTAAGTCAATTGCCGCAAGTATAAAACACTTTTCAGAGCGTAAAGACATCTTAGTTGATTCATTAAAGTTTGATGAGTCAGCTATTGACTTTATACTTCTTGATAGTGATGATACTAAAGCTATTACTGACTACTTAGCTGAGATAGAGGGAACTATAGTTTCTGTAAATGCTGAAAATATCTCAATAACGCTAAGTGATGAAGAGATAGTGAGAACAGAGAAGCAAGCTATATCTCAAGCTATTGAGACTATTAGAAACAGACTTGATCAGTTTGGTCTTGCTGAACCTGTTGTCGCTCGTCAAGGTCAAGAGAAAATTCTTGTTCAATTAGCTGGAATTAAAACTCAAGAAGAAGAGCAACGTGCTCGTGAGTTAATCTCTCGTGCTGCAAAACTTGAGCTAATGGCTGTTGATGAAGACCGAGCTGCTCGTGTTTATAATATGAGTGACTCAGATGCGGCAGCTTACGGTGATGTTATCTTAGATGACGTTGAAAACCCTGCGGTTAAACATTTGGTTCGTAAGATTCCTATTTTAGATGGTGGGATGCTTACTGATGCACATGTAGGATTTGATCAAAATAACCGTCCACTTATCAACTTCTCTTTAAATGCAGAGGGTGCTGAAATATTTGGAGATTTTACTGGTCGTAGTGTTGGTAAACATCTAGCAGTTGTACTTGATGGAAAAGTTTATTCAGCTCCGGTTATAAATGAGCGTATCGGTGGTGGTAGTGGCCAGATTTCTGGTGACTATACTGTTATGGAAGCAAAAGATTTAGCTATTGCTCTTCGTTCAGGTTCACTTTTAGCACCAGTATATATGATGGAAAAACGTTCAGTTGGACCAAGCTTAGGTGCTGATAGTATTAAAGCTAGTCTTATTGCACTTGTAGGTGGATTCATCTTAGTAATTATCTTTATGGTTATTTACTATAGAGTTGCTGGTATTATCGCAAATATTGCACTAGTTGCTAACTTGTTTATCATTCTCGCAGTTATGTCTCTTTTTGGAGCTACTCTTACTCTTCCAGGTATGGCAGGGATAGTCTTGACAGTTGGAATGGCTGTTGATGCGAATGTTATTATTTCTGAACGTATACGTGAGCTAATATACCAAGGTGTATCTATTCATAAGGCTATAGAAGATGGTTATGCAAATGCAATGCGCGCCATTTTAGATGCAAACATTACTACTCTGATAGCTGCAGTTGTTTTATATGCTTATGGAACAGGTGCTATCAAAGGTTTTGCGATTACTATTAGTATAGGTATTTTAGCTTCTATGCTAACTGCTATACTGGGTACTCATGGTATTTATGAGATGTTAGAAAAACGTATTCAAAACTCAAAAAATAACCGTCTATGGTTTGGAATTAAAGGTTAATTATGGAATTTTTTAAATATACAAAAACTTTTAATTTTATGGGTCGCTCAAAACTAGCGATGTTTGTTTCTATAGCACTACTTTTAGCTTCTTATACATTACTAGCAACTAAGGGTCTTAATTACGGTGTTGACTTTGCTGGTGGAACAATTGTTCAAGTTCAGTACAAAAGTGAAGCACCAATAGATGATATGCGCAACAGGCTAAAAACTAATGAAATTTTTAGTGGCTCTTCTATTACAGAGTTTGGTTCTAAAGAAGAGGTTGTAATTCGTATGAAAACATCTACAGCAAGTGTAACTGTAGATGTTGGGGATATGACAAGAGAAGCTCTTAAAGGTACTGGTGAGTTTGAGATTCGTCGTGTTGATATTGTTGGTCCAAAGGTTGGCTCTGAGTTAAAAGAGAAAGGGATTATGTCTCTTATTTTAGCTGTTATAGGGATTTTAATCTATGTGGCATTTAGATTTGAGTGGAGATTTGCTGTAGCTTCTATAGTAGCTCTTGTGCATGATGTTTCTATTGCCCTTGGTGCTATTACACTGGTTGGACTAGATGTTAACCTTGATGTTTTAGCAGCACTTCTTACAATTTTAGGTTACTCACTAAACGATACAATTATTGTATTTGACCGTATTCGTGAAGGTGTTGTAAGTGGAAGAAATCGTGGACTATCAGATATCATTGATGAGTCGGTAACTCGTACTCTTGCTCGTACAACTCTTACATCACTTACAACTTTCTTCGTTGTATTTACTCTGTTTATTTACGGTGGTGAGATTATTCATGCCTTCGCATTTACACTTTTAGTTGGTGTAGTTGTGGGAACTTACTCATCAGTTTTTGTCGCTTCACCAATTCTTCTTGCATTTGGTTTTGATGTAAAAAATTATCATGTTAAACTTGCTGCTAAAGCAAAAAGAGAAGCAGATAAACAAAAAATGCGTGACCAGTTTGAATCTGGAGTGATGTAAAACTCACTCGCTCAAACTCCTCCTCACTCCTTACTTAAGATATTTTATAGTATAATCTACCTAATTTAATTTAAGTAAGGTGTTTGTATGGATTGGGGTAAAGTAATATATGTGTTTTTCTCACTAATGAGTTTAACATCAATAGCAGGTTTTTTATATGAGCATAGTGCAGTAGCACTATTTGTTGCAGGGTCTCTTAACCTTGTTTCTACATTTTTGAAAATCGGTGTTAGAAACCTTCTTTCGGCTGAACTACTAGCTTCATCTTTAGTGGCAGATTTACATCTTATACCAGCATTTATATACCTTCAAGTTGTTGGAAACTTAGAGTGGGCAATAGCTCTAACAATAGGCGCTTTAATAGCAAACCTTTTCTCTGTAGGATTAGTTTATATAGAGAGCTCAAAAAATCGTGACGACTACTAGGGAAATAGATAATTGGAATATAACGCGCAAAGTTTAGAAAAAGAGTGGCAAGAGTATTGGGAAAAAAACAGAAGTTTTGAACCAAGTGAAGATTTTACAAAAGAGAAAAAATACATTTTAAGTATGTTTCCATTTCCAAGTGGAAGATTACATATGGGACATGTTCGTAACTACACTCTAAGTGATACTTTTGCAAGACACTATCGCCAACAAGGGTTTAATGTTCTTCATCCAATAGGTTTTGATAGTTTTGGAATGCCAGCAGAAAATGCTGCAATAAAAAACAATGCAAATCCAAAAACATGGACTTATGACAACATTGACTATATGAAGGGTGAGTTTAAAACTCTTGGATTCTCTTTTTCTAAAGAGCGTGAGTTAGCAACATCTGATGAACTTTACACTAAGTTTGAACAAGGTTTTGTAATAGACATGTTTGAAAAAGGCCTTCTTTATCGTGAAAAAGGTCTTCTAAACTGGTGTCCACATGATCAAACAGTACTTGCAAATGAGCAGGTTGTTGATGGTTGTTGTTGGAGATGTGATACTCCTATTGTTAAAAAAGATATGAATCAGTACTATTTTAAAATTACTCAGTATGCTGATGAGTTACTGGATGATTTAAAAAAGATAGAGGGTGGTTGGCCTAAACAAGTTCTTACTATGCAAGAGAACTGGATAGGTAAATCAAATGGTTTAGAGTTTGACTTACTTTTTGATGATGAGTCCAAGGCAAAGTTAAACTCTACTTTTGAGAGTTTTGACGTATTTACAACTCGTCCAGACACTATTTATGGAGTGTCTTATACAGCACTCGCACCTGAGCATAAAATCGTAACTTACATGATTGAAAACAATCTACTAAGTGATGAAGTTATATCTCAAATAAAAGATATGAAAAATACTTCATCTATAGACAGACAAAAAGAAAAATCAGGTGTACCACTAGGTTTAGATGTTATACATCCCCTAACAGGCAAAAAAGTGCCTGTTTGGATAGCTAACTTTGTACTAATGGACTATGGTTCAGGTGCTGTTATGGCAGTTCCTGCTCATGATGACAGAGATTATGATTTTGCTAAAAAGTATGACCTAGAGATAAATGCAGTAATAAAGCCTAAAGAGGGTGAACATGACTTCACAACTTCTGCATATACAGAAGTTGGAGAACTTTTCAATTCTGGTGAGTTTGATGGAATGAACTCTAAAAAGTCTCAATACAATATTATCAAACATTTTGAAGAAAATAGTATTGGTAAAAAGACTACTAACTATAAACTAAAAGACTGGGGTGTTTCTCGTCAGAGATACTGGGGTGCTCCTATACCTTTTGTTCATTGTGATTCTTGTGGAATAGTAATGGAAAAGAAAGAGAATCTCCCAATTGCTCTTCCATCTGATGTTGAAATAACAGGTGAGGGTAACCCACTTGAAAATCATCCAACGTGGAAGAACTGCGCTTGTCCATCATGTGGTAAAGATGCAATTCGTGAAACTGATACTATGGATACATTTGTAGAATCGTCTTGGTACTTCTTACGTTTTTGTGCATCTAAAAGTAACTGGGAAAATGAAGCTTTTTCAAAAGAACAAATTCAGTACTGGATGGGTGTTGACCATTATATTGGTGGAATAGAACACGCTATTTTACACCTTCTTTATGCAAGATTCTTTACTAAAGTTTTTCGTGACTTGGGTTACCTAGAGTTTGATGAACCATTTGACAAACTTCTTACGCAAGGTATGGTACTAAAAGATGGTGCTAAAATGTCAAAATCTAAGGGTAATACAGTTGATCCTGATGCTCTTATAGAAAAATATGGTGCAGATACAGCTAGACTATTTATTTTGTTTGCTGCACCACCTACACAAGAATTAGAGTGGAATGATTCTGCTGTTGAGGGCTCTTACAAGTTTATAAAAAGATTTTTTGATAGAAGCTCTAATATTGGAGAAACGGATACTATCCCTAAAATTGATCATTCTTCACTTTCTAAAGATGAAAAGTTTGCTAGAAAAAAAGTCTATGAAGCACTAGTACGTGCAAATGACGTCTATGCTGAGAGATACACTTTTAATACTATGATTGCTGGTGTTATGGAAGCAGTGAATGCATTAAATACACAAGAGAATACTGATGTGTGGACTGAGGGTTACTGGATACTGTCTTCAATTATGGAACCTGTTATTCCTCATGTTTGTTGGGAAATAAGTAATAAGTACTTTAATTTAAAGAACTTAAAGTCTCAAACAGTCTTAGAAGAAGTTTTTGTAGAAGACTCAGTTACACTGGGTGTTTCTATAAATGGTAAAAGAAGATGTGAAATAGAAGTAGCAGTTGATGAGTCAAAAGATAGTATAATCAATTTAGCTAAAGA
Source organism: Sulfurimonas sp. (assembly GCA_028044295.1). Taxonomy (GTDB): domain Bacteria; phylum Campylobacterota; class Campylobacteria; order Campylobacterales; family Sulfurimonadaceae; genus Sulfurimonas. The sequence continues at coordinate 88,666 of JAOFSE010000006.1, read as the reverse complement.
AAAAGCACAAAAATGGCTAGAGGGTAAAACTATTGTTAAAGAGATAGTTGTTCCTAAGAAGTTAGTAAACTTAGTAGTTAAGGATTAGATTTGAATTTTATTTTTTTGAAAAAAGTAGTATCTCTTTTTATAATGGTTGTACTTTTTAGTGCGTGTGGATACTCCCCAAGTTCAAAGTTTGCTAAAGCTACTTTAGGTGATAAAATTAGTACAAGTATAATCGTTTCTGAAGAAGATCCTCAAAATAGTGTAATTATTAAAGATGCTGTAGATTTAGCGATTATCAAAGTTTTTCAAGCTTCGTTAGTTGAAAGAGGTCAGGGAGATACTCATCTAAGTATAAAAATGGGAGTACCATCTTACTCACCAGTTATATATGATGCTAATGGTTATGTTACAGGTTATAGAATGAATATGTCTTTAAATATAAAGAGTTCAAATTCAGGAAAGTCAAATCAATATCAAGTTCGTGGAACTCATGACTTCTCGGTAGCACCAAATGCTATTGTGACAGATCAGCAAAGATTTGAAGCGATTGATATTAGTACACAAAAAGCTATTAGAGCCTTTCTAGCAAAAGTATCTGCTGATGGAGCTAGAAGTACAAAATAATTACTAGGAGACAGAATGACAATTCAAGCTATTATAAAAAAAGCTGTAAAGAGACTTGAGCTAGAAGGAAAACTTTTAACTCCTGATTTTTATGCAGAAGCCTTTTGTAAAGAGGCAACTAAAGCTGGCATCAATACTGAAGATTGCTCACACGTAAAGAAATTTACATCTACTCTGAATAAAGATTTCCAAAAAGAGTTAACTCAGTATCATATTAAAAGTATGTCGGAATTAGCTCGTTTTCTTATTTCTAAACTAAATCGTACAAATAGTTCTCATTGTGCAGACTTACTAGAATCAAACACAGTTTTTACAAAAAGAGTTCTTCAGGTTGTTGAGGTCCTTCACAATAGACAAGCGAGTGAAATGGCTAAAAAAAGCCTTGATTTATTAAGTCGTGAAGCTTCACCTTCTGAAATAGACCAATATAGACAGTTATGGGTTAACTTTATAACTACCTATGACGATACATTTTTAACAAAACTACATTCTCTAGGGGATATTGACACTAAAGATTTAAAGAGCTCTATCGAAAATTTAAATATCAATGATTCATCAGCTGGTCTTGCACATTCTATGGAGTTATCATCAATAGCATCTTTACTTGTATCTTCGTTAGTACCTTCTATCGCCTCAAGTGTAAATGATAAAATCGCTGGAATATCTGAAAAGATTAAGAAAAATCCATCACTTTTAGAGAGTGTAAGTATTGAGTCTGAAATAAAATCTGCGATATCACTTAGAATTGCACTAGATAAAGAGAGTGTTAAAGAGATGGTAGAGTCTCTTGATGGTGTACTAGATAAGTTATCTCTTAGACTTATAGATATGATAGAGTCTTCTGATAAGTCAACAAAAGAGATTCAACATATAAAGTCTGAGCTTGAAGCATATAATGAAGAACCAATTACGAACTTTAAAGTAGCTCATAAAAAACTCTATACTATTGCTATAGCCTTAGAAGAAAACACCCAAGCTTTAAGCAAAAATCTAAAAAGCCATAGTACTGAAGTAAAAGCATTAAGCTTGAAGATAGAAAAACTTGAAAGTGAGTTAGAACAATCACGTGAAGAGTCTAAAGAAGACTTCTTAACTAAGTTATACAACAAGAGAGCTCTGGATGAGTTTATGTCACTTAAAGAGGCTGAATATGAAAGATACGGACATAATTTTAGTATTGTAATGTTTGATATTGATTTTTTTAAAGCTGTTAATGATAATCATGGACATGATGCTGGTGATGCGATACTTACAGCATTCGCGAAAATACTGAAAAGTGAAGCTAGAAATGTAGATATAGTCGGAAGATTTGGTGGCGAAGAGTTTATGGCAATTTTAGAATCTACGGATGCTTCTGGTGGTGTTATCTTTGCAGAAAAAGTTAGGAAAAAAGTTCAAAAAGCAAAGTTTATGTACAAGCAGACAAGAATTGAGTTAACTGTTAGTGCTGGGGTTTGTGAGAGAAAAAATAACTCATCTCTTCAAAATACAATTAATTCTGCTGATGAATCCCTATATAAAGCTAAAAAAGACGGTAGAAATAGAGTGGTTAAAAAATAAGTCTTGCAACTATTAGAGTATTTAGATGAAAAGCCTCTATATTATGATGAAATTGACTACACTCGTATGCCTAGAGTATATGAGAAGATAAAACGTTTTCTGAGTATTCCTAAAATAGTACATCTGATAGGGACTAATGGTAAAGGTACTACAGGTCGTTTTTTAGCTGGTGCTCTCAACTCTTGTGGGTTTAATACAGGTCATTATACTTCACCTCACATTATAGAGTTTAATGAACGTATTTGGTTAAATGGTAAAAATGTATCTGATGTACGACTAGAAGATGCTCATAGAGAGTTACAGACATTTTTAGAAAAAGACGATGCGGACTCACTTAGCTATTTTGAGTACACAACACTTCTCAGTATTCTAGTCTTCAAAGACTGTGATTATGTAGTGTTTGAAGCAGGTCTTGGAGGGGAAAATGATGCTACAGCAGTCTTTCCTAAGGTCTTAACTCTTGTTACTCCTATAGACATAGATCATGAGTCTTTTTTAGGTGACACTATTGAGGCTATCGCACAAACAAAACTAAATGCTATACAAAATTATGCAATTATGGCTAAGCAAAAGTATCAAGAAGTTTATGATGTTTCTCAAAATATTTCTACTAAAAAAGATGTAGAAATATATAAACTAGAAGATTTTTTAAGTGAATCTTCTTATAAAAAAATAGAACAAATATCTCATCGATTATCACTAGCCCCTTATCTTAAAGATAATTTATCATTAAGTGTATCAGCACTAGAGAAATTAAAGATAAACTACGAAGTAACCGATTTTAATGAATCTAGACTTTTTGGAAGATTAAGTAAATTATCTGAGAACATTATCGTAGATGTTGGTCATAATGCCTTGGCTGCATCGGCAATTACGGATACATTAAGTAAAGATAAATATATAATTATTTATAATAGTTATAAAGACAAAGATTATAAGAAGATATTGGAGATACTTAAGCCAATAGCTTTACATGTAGAAATTATAAAAGTCGATGATTCAAGAATTGAATCATTAGAAATTATGATAAATACACTAAATAATTTGGGTATAGAACATGCTATGTTTGATAAAGTAAATACTAATAAAAACTATTTAGTATTTGGTTCGTTTAGTGTAGTAGAAGCATTTTTAAGAGAGCATAATGGATAATCATTTTACAATTACTATTAATGATGATAACGGAGTAAGACAATTTAACTTACATCAGATTATGAAAAAATCTATTCTATATGTTATCGCTTTTATATTTTCCGTTGGTTTTATGGCCGTTGGGACTATACTGTATCTTAACTATGAGGTTGATGCTATAGAAGATAGGCGTCAAAGTATGGAAGATGCATATATAACTCTTAAAGATAAAAATATAGAACTTGACAATAATATAAAAAATACTCAATTGGCTCTAATTGAGAAGAAAAAAGAACTCTCTCAAGTTTCAGATTCACTCTCTGAAATAGAGACACTTATAGGTCTGTCTCCTGTCGATGAGATGAGTCTCTCAGAGAGAGTTAGTGCAACAAAACTTAACTCGGAACATCGTGCGACACTTATGCAGTTTATACCTAGTGGATCTCCTATAGAGTATAGAGGAGTCACAAGTAAATTTGGTTATAGAATACATCCAACACTAAATAGAAAAGAACTCCATCGTGGTCTTGATATGAAGGCAGGGATGAACACGCCAGTTTATGCAACAGCCGATGGTATAGTTGAGTGGTCAGGTTTTCATAAAAAAAGTGGTTTTGGTAATCTTATAATACTTCAACACAATTATGGTTTTCGTGCTTACTATGGGCATTTAAATAAAGTTGTGATAAAATCAGGTAAGTTCGTTAAAAAAGGTGACTTAATCGCCTATACAGGTAATTCAGGAATGAGCAGCGGCCCACATCTTCACTATGAGATAAGGTTTATCCAAAGAGCGGTAAATCCATTTCAATTCGTTAAATGGAGTGTAACAAATTATAATGATATATTTGAAAAGGAAAAGAAAATACCATGGCAATCTTTAATAACAGCGACAGCACACATCAAAGTCCCAAAACCGACACAAACACTACCATCATCACAGCTGGCTCTACAATCAAGGGGGAGATGAATCTCGCTTGTAACTTATATGTAGATGGGGAATTTGAAGGTAAAATTCAATCTAACAAAGAAGTAAATATTGGTAAGCACGGACACATTAAAGGTGAGGTTGCTACTAAGAGATTAGTTGTTCAAGGTTATATTGAAGGTAGTATTAATGCTGCGAGAGTTGAGATTAAAGCTCATGGCCGTGTGAACGGCACCATAGAATCAGGTGAGCTAGTTATTGAAGCTAAAGGTATCTTTGAAGGTAATAGTGTTGTTAAAGATGCTGGAAGTGTTCCTAAACAAGCAAACAATACTTCTGAACTACCTGTTGACACTGTGCAAAATATTGATTCAGAAGAAAAAGCATAGTCCACTTTAATTTTTCTTAGGTAAAATTTCATTATTATAACCTAAGAGGAAAAGAATGTCTCAAAGCTCTCTATTTAACTACTTTAAAACATCACAAAACAAAGATTTAGAACTACTAGTTTGTGAAGACTCTAAAGAGGCTGAAGAACTATCAAGTGTAGCCAAGTTTTTTAAGCAAGATGTTTTACTATTTCCAGATTTTCGTGCAGGCTTTGGAGATGATCTTAGAGTATTTAAAGAAGAGTTGCATCAGCTGTTTTCCGCTCTTAGGTACTACTATACATGTAAGAAAAAACCACTAATAATATCTCCATTAAAAACACTACTTTTTGCACTTCCTAAAGAGAACTTACTTGACTCTATGAGTTTAGACTTTGGTGAGAAAATAAAGATTCAAGAGTTCAAAGAGAAGATGCTCTTTTGGGGATACAATTTTGTTGATATGGTTCAAGTTCAAGGAGAAATATCTTTTCGTGGGGACATTATAGATATTTATGCGCCAGCTTCTAATATGCCGGTTAGAATTTCACTGTTTGATGATGAAATAGAGCAGATAAAAGAGTTTGAACTAGAATCTCAAAGAACTCAAAAAGAGGAATTAGACAGCTTTTTAATTACACCAGCATTTTATTCTTTAAATGAAGAAGAGTTTAATAAACTCAATAAAAAAATAGAATCAAGTGAATTTGACTCCCTTGTTAAAGATGTAGCTTCTTTAGGACTCTGGCACTTAGATGATAATGGTGTGAACTTTTTAGAAGATAAAAATGTAAAGCTTGTTAGAAATCTTGATTCACTATTAGTAGATGCATATGCATTAAATAATCCGACAGTATCACGAGAGTGTTTTAATTTAGAAGTTTTGGAAGACTCTGATGACTTTAAAGAAGTTGTAGTTGCTGATTTACATTCACTCTTGAATGTTCATAAAAAGAAGAAGATAACTATTATCGCAGCTAATGAAGCTGTTATGAAGCAAGTTGGTTTGTTCGAACTTAAAGATATAACCCAGGTATATGCTCCATATATTTTAAATATAATTTCAAAAGATGAACTTGTAATATCTCTAAATAAACCTGACAAAGCAAGACGAAGAAGAAAAAGTTCAATATTACTAGATGACTTAAAAAATGGTGACTATGTAGTTCATGAAGATTATGGTGTTGGGATTTTTGAAGGAATAGAACAAACTGAAATACTAGGTGCTGTAAAGGATTTTATAGTTATAAAGTATGTTGGTGATGATAAAATTTTGCTTCCTGTTGAAAACTTAGACTTTATAGACCGTTATATAGCTTCTGGAGGTTCTACACCTGTTTTAGATAGACTAGGCAAGGGTAGCTTTGGAAAACTAAAAGATAAGGTTAAAAAGCGTCTTATGGAGATTGCAGGTACTATTGTAAATACTGCAGCTGCAAGAGCTTTAATAAAATCACCAAAGATAAATCTAGCAAAAAAAGAACTCCAAGATTTTCAAAAACTTTCGGGCTTTGACTATACCGATGATCAGACTCAATCTATTGATGAGATAATCACTCAGATGAGTTCAGGACATATAATGGATAGACTGCTTAGTGGTGATGTTGGTTTTGGTAAGACTGAAGTGGCGCTAAATACAATTTTTGCTGCATATAAGTCTGGTTATCAATCAGCATTCATAGTTCCTACAACACTTCTCTCCGCACAGCACTTCCGCTCACTAGATGAGAGATTTAGCGAACTAGGCATTAGGTATGCAAAGCTAGATAGGTTTGTATCTACTAAAGATAAAAATGCAGTGATAAAAGGTCTCTCTTCTGGTGAGATTGATTGTGTCGTTGGAACTCATGCACTTTTTGGATTGGGATTTAAAAATCTTGGAGTCGTAATCATAGATGAAGAACATAAATTTGGTGTGAAGCAAAAAGAGAAGATAAAAGAACTGTACCATAATGTTCATCTTCTCTCTATGAGTGCTACACCAATTCCTCGTTCACTTAATCAAGCAATGAGCTCCATTAAAACTATGAGTCAGCTATTAACTCCCCCTAGTGAACGTCAAGGTGTAAGAACTTTTGTAAAAGAGTATGAAGAAAAATTAATTAAAGAAGTTATATTAAGAGAGATTCGTCGTGGTGGCCAGGTTTTTTATGTGCATAACTCAATAGATCATATGCCTATAAAACTTGGTGAGTTAAAAGCACTATTGCCAGATCTAAGAGTTGTAATGCTTCATTCAAAAATTTCAGCTGTAGAAACAGAAAAAGAACTTCTCAAATTTGAAGCTGGTGAATACGACTTGATGATTGCTACTTCAATCATAGAGAGTGGTATACATATGCCTAAAGTAAACACTATCTTAGTTGATGGTGCTGATAGATTTGGTATAGCAGACCTTCATCAACTTCGTGGACGTGTTGGACGTGGACATGTGGAAGGTTTTGCATACTTTGTTGTTGAGAATAAAGAAAACCTTACTGATGAGGCGAAGAAGAGACTTTTAGCACTGGAATCAAATTCATTTTTAGGAAGTGGTTCAGTTCTAGCTTACCATGATTTAGAGATTCGTGGTGGTGGTAACTTAGTTGGTGATGCACAGAGTGGACACATAAAAAATATAGGTTACTCACTATATCTTAGAATGCTAGAGGACGCTATAAAACTACTTAGCAATACTATGGAGAGGGAACGTGCAAAGGTAGATATAAAACTGACTATCTCTGCATTTATCTCTGATGAAATTGTAAAAGAGGATAGGCTTCGTCTTGATATTTATAGACGTCTGTCAGCTTGCGAGGAAGCTGTTGCAATATATGAGATACAAGAAGAAGTTATAGATAGATTCGGTGAGTTAGATATGCCTACTAGACAGTTCTTTGAGCTAATGGTAATTAAACTGCTTAGTTTAGACAAAAATGTAAAGTCGGTGTCTAATTATGGCCAAAATATTACTTTTACGTATATGAATGATGAAAAAGAGAGTATAAAATCAGACTCTAAAGATGATGATGACATTGTTAAATCAGTGTTATACTATCTAAGAAATAATAAGCCGAAGGTACTTTAATGAGAATAGCTTTTATAGGTGATATAGTTGGTCGTCCTGGTCGTGAGATGTTAAAGACATATTTACCTAAGTTAAAAGAAGAACATGGCATAGAATTTGTAATAGCAAATTATGAAAATGCTTCACATGGTTTTGGACTAACACCTAAAAATGCAAATGAATTAGTAGGTTTTGGTGTGGATTGTATGACTGGTGGCAATCACTCTTGGGATAAAAAAGAGATAGAGTCTATTTTTGAAACACACGAGATACTTCGTCCTCATAATTATCCTGATGAAGTAAGTGGGACTGGATGTAAAGTCTATGAAGTAGCTGGGGAGAAACTTGCTGTTTTAAATCTAATGGGACATTACTCTATGCCTATGAGTGATAATGCATTTAGAAAAGCAAGAGATACTGTTGAGTCTCTACATGTAGAAGGTGTAAAAAATGTATTTATAGACTTTCATGCAGAAGCTACAAGTGAAAAAAGAGGTATGATGATGCTTCTTCAAGGTAAGGTTACTGGTATTATAGGAACTCATACTCATGTATCTACAGATGATTTTCAAATTGCACAAGGAACAGCTTATCTTACAGACATTGGTCTTACAGGTTGTCGAGATAATGTAATAGGAATGGATTCGAAAGTTCCACTAAAACAGTTTCTTACTGGCATGAAAGGCCATTTCGATATCCCTAAGAAATGTAACAAAATTCTTCAAATGGCAGTTATGGATTTTAGTGATGGAAAATGTACATCTGCATTCAAACTAAAGCAGTTTGACAACTCTACATGTATAAAAACAGAAGCTTGGATAGAAGAGTAGGATTAGGCAGTTATTTGGTAGTATTTATCATTTGATATATATGTATTTATCATAGTGAATCTTAGCTTTTCTTCTTTTATCTCTTGAATGTTTTGTGGTGAGTATAGATCTTCTTTATTTGCTTTAGCAATTGGAGACGATGGTTTTTTCATATATGAAAACATAGTTGTGTTTTCTATATAGGCTGCTGCCGCACTTTTCATTGCATTTACTTTTTGAAACTTAACTTCAAAACTATTTTTTGTTTGTTCTTGAAGTTTATGCTGTACTTGAAAAGATTTATTGTTAGATACATAGTCAACAGGAAGATTATTGAGTGTTTTTGGTTGAGCAATAGTAGATTTTGCAAGTTGTGATTTAAATGTTTGAGCACTATCTTTTTGGTGATCAAATCTATCTTTAATGCTTTTATCTGATGTATTAGTGTTTATATAAGTGTTATAAGTAGATATAAACATCACAAATCCCTATGGCTATTTTCTATATTATAAATTATATATCCTTTACTTATAATAAAATTTTATAATTACAAATTTGTAAAAAAAAGATATAAAACATTTGGTACAATTATGTAAAGACATATATTATGTATTAGGAAGTTTATGAGCGCTAAGATAGTCATCGTTGAAGATGAAGATGATTTACTAGAATTACTTGAGTACAACTTAACTAAAGATGGTTATGAAGTTGAAGGTTTTTTAAATACAAAGTCAGTAGAGCAACATCTTGAAGAAGAAGATATTGACCTTATGATTATGGACAGAAATCTCCCTGGTGTAGAGGGTAGTGAGTTTGTACAAGATCTTAGAGAAAGAGGGATTGTAACTCCAGTTATTTATCTTAGCGCCAAAAATAAAGATAGTGATGTAGAAGAGGGATTTTTAAGAGGTGGAGATGACTATATCACAAAACCTTTTAACATGAGAGAGTTACTACTGCGCGTAAAAGCAGTTCTTAGAAGAACTGGTAAAAAAGTAAATTTAGGAAATTTATCTCATAGAGATATATTTTTAGACAACAATTCCAAAACTATTACTATTGATTCAAATAATGTTGAAGTTACGAAACTAGAATTTAACCTATTAAGTGAATTTATTTTAAATAAAAATTGTGTGTTAGACAGAGACTATCTTTTAGAGACTGTATGGTGTGATGGAGAGGATTATCAATATAGAACAGTAAATGTAGCTATAAATAGACTAAAAGAGAAAATAGACCCTGATAAGACTAAAGAGTACATACAAACTGTTCGTGGGGTAGGATATAAGCTTTGTTAAAAATTCATCAAATATTCATAGTAAAGTTTTTTTTACTTTTTGTTAGTGCTCTTTTTATTACTGCGGTTATAAGTTATTTTTCACTTAAGTCTATGGTAATTGAACACAATAAAAATAATCTGAAAAATGTTATAGAAATTATAGAAATAAATTTAGATAGTGTAAAAGACATTGATAAATATGTTACAGACATTCATAAAAAAACACTTTTGAGAGTAACGATTATAGATAACTCGGGTCTTGTACTAGCTGAGTCAAATATTGATAAGTACAAGATGAATAACCATGCTGATAGAGATGAAGTGATACAAGCAAAAAAATCAAAATACGGAGAGGCGATTCGTTACTCACTAACTCTAAATGTAGACTTTTTGTATTTTGTAAAAAAAGTACATATGCCCCATAAAGATATCTATATACGCTTGTCTATAAGCCTACAAGAGGTTATGGATGAATTTTATATGTTATGGCAAAAACTTATTTTTGTTTTCATAGGAATCGTTATAATATCAACATATATATCAAGAGCGATGAGTAAGAGAATCGTTTATGACATAACTCAAATTACAAATTATTTAGATGAAATCTCTAACAAAAACTATAAGGCTGTTGTCAGAACAAAGTATTTTTATGAGTTTTTACAGATTTCACTTTTACTCAAAAATCTTGTAAAAAAGCTTAGTAAAAACGATAAGAAGAAAATCAAAAATATAGCTAAGTTAAGACTTATAAATAAACAAAGAAATGACATATTATCTGCCTTATCCCATGAATTTAAAAATCCTATCGCTTCTATAATAGGTTATGCACAGACTATTGAAGAAGACCCTGACATGCCGTCGAAAATTAGAAATAAATTTTTAAGGAAGATAAGCTCAAATGGAGATAAAATATCTAAAATGCTTGATAGACTTGCTATGTCTGTAAAACTTGATAATGGTGATTTAGAACTTAAAAAAAGCGTTTTTGATCTTTCTAAAGTTTGTAAAGAAGTAGCTACAAATTTACAGTCAAAATATAAAGATAGAAAGATAGTAGTTGATGTAGATGAGTTAGTGGTAAATAGTGACAAAACTATGCTCGAACTAGTGATAATTAATCTAGTAGATAATGCTCTTAAGTACTCATCGGATGATGTAAGGCTTACACTAAAAGATAATAGATTATCAGTTCAAGACAAAGGAATTGGCATTAAAGAGGATGATTTGGAAAAGATTACTTCAAAGTTTTTTAGGGTTAACAAAAATAGTTGGGACAACTCAATGGGTATTGGTTTAGCTATGGTGACTTATGTACTCAAACTTCTAGACTCATCTATAGAAATAGAGTCAGAATTTGATAGGGGTTCTACTTTTAGTTTTAGTGTTTTAGATATGCTTGAGAGTTAGATTTTAGTCTGAATAGTCATCTTTTTAGCTTCAAACATCTCTATGGCTTTTTGAACCATAGGTGTGTCTTTCATATCATTTGCATCTATCTCTTTGGTTGAGTCTGCACTTTCACAGTTTGTTACACAACTAGCACTTCCACCCATCTCTGCATCTTCAATCATTGATGTTGATTGTTCATTAGGCATTGTCAAAGGTTCTTTAGGAAGATCTTCTATTTTATTGACTTCTGTTGGAGTGTCTGGAGTTACCTCTGATTTAGTACAAGCCTCATGTTTGATTTTTGTATCAAATCCAAATACTTCCCTTACTAGTTGTTTAATCGCAGAATAACCATGTGTCAAAGTCTTTTTACACTCTTCATCAGCACAACTTTCCCAAGTTAATGCAGAGTCTTGATACGATATGAAAGTAATAGTTCTTTCAAAACACTCACCTAGTTCAGAGTTTCTATCTTTAATTTTTGCTACTAATTCTTCAAAAATTTTCAGATTAGGGTCTGCTTCTACATATACTTCTTCTTGAACGTCGATAGTTGGCTCTACATGTAAAGGTGTTTCATCTTGAATAGGTATGTTAAGTGGTACTGGAACTACTTCATTTTGTGGCTCTGATTGAGCCTCTTCTTGTAGCTTTGTTTTTACTTCTACTGTTGGTGCACAAGATATCGCGGGTCTACTTATCTCTTTTTGTAAAGACTCTATCATTTGGTCAACTTCTTTGATACGAAGAGCTTCTAGCATTTTGAAAAATATAAGTGATAAAACAAATGACCCATCAGCATTAATACTAAATAGATATTTGGAATCACTTAGTATTCTAAAAAATCTATCTAAAACTAAAGTAGAGTATAGAGCATCAGCTGCATACATTCTATCTTTTAAGTATGCTATTAGCTCATCAACAACCATATCTGCTTCGTAGTCTTCTAAAACTTTTGTAATCTCTACTAAACGAGCATAATCTTTTGCAAATACAGCTGCAAAAAGTTCAGAAATAAACTTAGGGTCAACAAGTCCTAACATATCTGTAACAGTACGAACGTCTACATGGTTTTTAGAGTAAATGATAGCTTGGTCTAGTAGTGTTAATGTGTCTCTAAGACTTCCACTCCCACTTCTTGCAAGAATTTCTAGAGCATCTTGTTCGTAAGTAATATTTTCTAGATTAAGTATATGCGCTAAATGGTCCATAATCTTATTTGGTGAAATTGCTTTAAATCTAAAGTGTTGAGTACGGCTAAGTATTGTCGCTGGTAGTTTTAGAGGATCAGTAGTAGCCAATATAAACTTTACATAATCAGGTGGCTCTTCAAGAGTCTTTAAAAGTGCATTAAAGGCCTCTTTTGTGAGCATATGAACTTCATCAATGATAAATATTTTATATCGTGCAGTAGCAGGTCTGTATTTTGTCTGTTCAATCAAATCACGTATATCATCGATTTTTCTTGAAGAAGCAGCATCCATCTCAACGATGTCCATATGACGGTTTTGAAGTGCTAATATACAGTTTTCACATTTTCCACATGGTTGGTGACTCATACCTTCTTCACATATAAGCGCTTTTGCAAATATACGTGCAGTTGATGTCTTACCACTTCCACGGAGACCTGAAAAAAGGTATGCATGAGAGAGTCTGTTTGAGTCAAGTGCAAGGGATAGAGTTTGAGATATAGTCTCTTGACCAATCAGCTCATCAAAGTTTATAGGTCTGTATTTTCTTGCTAGTACTTCAGAAGACTCTTTCAAATGCAACTCCACTTTTTTATTATATAGATTTTAGCATTTAAAAGTTAAAGATATCATTTAACTCCTCTATATCACATACATTACTTTTTGGAAATATCATACTCTCAATCATGTCAAAATCTGCTCGTATTGAGTTGTCCATGAAGTAGATATCAGCACCACCATTTACAAACAGCGTATGTAGCCAATAGTCTATGTTATTTATAAATCCATTTATCAATTCTAGCTCATCACTGCTTAGGTTTATAAATTGATCTTGATTCATGTTGATAAGATTCGAAAATTCTGTGATTGTTTTGGCCATTGGAGCAATTTTGTCATAATATCTTAGAGTAAGACAAAACATAGAGAAAGTTGATCTGAGCGATATGAAGAGACTCTTTTGCATACCAACTTTTTTTAGATTGTGAACTGATTCTTGCATGTCATCACTAAGTTTAAACAATTCTTCTAAATCATCTGAATCTATGAATGTATACACTTCCTGGGGCTTTTCTCTTTCTTTATAATTTATAAGGTCGTTTTCTCTTTTATCATTTTTTATATGAATTTTTTCTATTTTTTGTTGAGACTTTAGTTTACCGATTTTTATACTTATCTGGTTGTCTTTATAGATGGACTTGAGTGATGTCTTTCTTAGGAATGCTTTAAACATAAGTGCAACTTTTTTATTCCATAGAGTGAAGTAAAAGTTTTTTTCACTCTCTTCTAAAATAATCTCAAAGAACTCATAATTTTTATCATATATATATGATAATGAGAAGTTGTAAAACTGTGTTATAAATGCATGAGTTAAATCATAACTTGAGTTTTGATTGTTTGTCATAAAGTCCCAAAATTGGTTTAAATCATCTTCTGTATTTATTGAAATAACATATTTTATGCTGTATATATTTTTATCTTCAAAAAGATTTATTACTTTTTGTTTAGTTCTCATAACATAGAACTTATTGAGATGTGAGAAAGGTCGTTTTTTGCTATCTTTTTTTGCATAGAAAGTATTTTATTCATACTATCAATACATCTATATTGTGCTCTTTGGTTTATAACCAATATTGACGCACTTACTGTAAGAAGAGGAAATCTTTTTTCAACGTCATCCCTATCTTTAGCTAGTATATAACCTCTATCTTTATCAGATTTTGAATAGACATCTTTTACATCGTCAATAAACTTATTTATGATTTCGCATATTTTATCTTTATAGGGCATATCATCGTTATCATTTATTTTAATTCCACAAAAAAAATCATCCCCACCGATATGACCTTTGAAAATATCATTATGTAAGTTTTTTCTCATGATGTCTGCAAAAAGCTGGATTACCCTATCTCCATTTCTAAAACCATATGCATCATTAAAAGCTTTAAAATTGTCTAGGTCAAAATAACATAATATATAGGAATCATTTGAGCTACTAACTGTATTAATATACTTTTCAATCATAGTATTACCAGGAAGTTTAGTCAGTGGGTTTTGCTCTTTAGCGTAGAGGAGGTTCTGTTCATTCATGATGCTTATAATGGCACGAGCAGATAAAAAACCATAATACTTATTGTTGTTTGTAATAATAATACCTGGTGAGTCTGGGTTATTAGAAAATAGTTCAATAATTGTAGAAATATCAGTATGAATATCGGCAATCCCGCAAGCTTGAATAAGGTTCTTTAGCTTTGAGTTTTTAGTTGTGTCATTGAGTAATAATGATTTACCATAGGCTGAATATAAAAACTCTTTAATCTTTTCTTCTTGAAGAATTCCTATAGGACGATTATTTGAATCAACTATTGGTAGTAGAGTACTTTGAGAATACTTTTTAAAGTAGTCAATAACTAAAGTCATTTTAGAATCAATAGTTAGGCTCTCTGTTTTATCAATGTATATATCTATATTTGAGTTACTGTTGGAGATTCTTTTGTCATTTTTTATTAACTCTTGTATATGAGGATAGTTGTCTAAAATATCTTCCGTATTTAAGGTTGGTCTTTGTATTAAATAGCCTTGAACAAGGTGACAACCTATATCTCTACATGTAAGAAGTTCTGCCTTGCTCTGTACACCCTCTGCAACAACCTTAATACCTAGTTGGATGGCTAAGTGAGTTATGTTTCTAACCATTACTTTTTTCTTAGCATCCTTTTCAATACCGGTTAGAAAGAATCTATCTATTTTTATGATGTTTGGTTTAGTATCATATAGTAGTTTATAGCCAGAGTAACCAACACCAAAATCATCTATAGCAATACAGAAGTCTTCATCATTGTAATGTTTAAGAAGCTCCTGCATATTACAGTTGCTAGTAATCTCATGTCTTTCAGATATCTCAAAACATATATTGTCTCTACTAATCCCAATGTCTTCAAGTAACTTGTTTGTATTTCCATTGGTAAAGTTAGGCATCTCAAGAAGTCTATTGTCTAAGTTATAGAATAGTTTGATTTTACTGAAGTTTTTTATATGAGTGAATTTTTCAAAGGCTTTTTTACGTAGTTCTATATCAAATGAGTATAATAGGTTTTCTTTGTACGCTTCATCAAATACTGAAAATATAGAAGCAAAACCTATCTCTTGGTTATTTCTAAGTAATGCCTCAACTGCAAATATATCACCATTTTGAATATTTAGTATAGGTTGAAAAGCTATGTCTAGTTTATCTAAGTTATCTATCCACTTTTTTGTTAATTGCATCTTCATACTGGAATTGTATGATTAAGCAGTTGCAAAAGGGTTACAAATAAATTATTTTTTTAACTCTGGAAAAATATTATATATTGCTTGTTCTATACTTTGCTGAGTTACAGGCTTAAGTACATACCCTTTTGCCCCATTACTTATAGCCTCCATAACAAGTCTCTCTTCTCCATGAGAAGTAACCATAATAACTTTAGCTTCTTTATTTCTTGTAAGTATAGCTTTTAGTGATTCTATACCGTCCATTATAGGCATCGTTATATCCATAGTAATGAGATCTGGCTGTTTCTCATCATAGAGTTTTATAGCCTCTTTACCGTCTTTGGCAACCGCGACTACCTCAATACCAATATCTTCTAATGTCTTAGCAAATAATTTTCTTATTATTGATGAATCATCTACAATCATCGCTTTAATCATAATCTTTCCCCTTCCATAACTATACATGTCAGACTTCCAAAGTCAGTCTCGAATTCTTGTATAAATTTATTTTTAGATTTTTTCACACTTCTATTTAGGTGCAAGTTCTCTATATGTATTGGTGCTGTTATATTTATTTCTCCAAAAGTTTTATCAAAATGTTGTATAGATAAACCTACAATTGTATTTAAAACCTCATTCGGTAACTCTTGTATCAGCCATTCCTTATCTGCTTCATTGAAGCCATCAGGAATAAGCTTAGCATTTAACTGATCTCTAAAATCATTTGAAAAAACAATTATCACACTACCTATAAAGTCATCCAAAAAATTTATTTGAGCATAATTATTTTGAATAATTATAGCAGGA
The DNA here is from genome assembly GCA_028044295.1 of Sulfurimonas sp. Taxonomy (GTDB): domain Bacteria; phylum Campylobacterota; class Campylobacteria; order Campylobacterales; family Sulfurimonadaceae; genus Sulfurimonas. The sequence continues at coordinate 72,298 of JAOFSE010000006.1, read as the reverse complement.
ATATTTTTTTTACTCTTAACTTCAATCTCTAGAGTATCTTTAATGTATGTTTCAACTTGTGTTGAAACAGATTCAAAGATACTGTTACATTTTTCTTTATTGTATAGATATTCATTGTTTTTTATGTGTAGAGGTATGTAAAATGTAAATTTAGCACCTTTGCCAAAGTTGTTTTCTATAGTAAATTTACCATCGAGTTGATCTAAGTAATTTTTTATAGCACCCATTCCAATACCAAAACCTGATATATTTGAAACCTTGTCTTTAGTTGTTAATGAGTCAGTGAAAATAAGTTTACATTTCTCTTCTTCACTCATTTTCTTAACATCTTCTATAGTAGCTATACCCTTGTCGATAGCATGTTTAGATAGAGTTTCTGTATCAATACCAGACCCATCATCAGCTATCTGTATAATAAGGTTATCAGAGAGCACATGGAAGTTACATGTAACTCTTCCTACTTCATCTTTATTAGCATCAACTCTTATTTCTTTATCTTCAATACCATGGTCTATACAGTTGTTAAATAGATGAACTAAAGATTTAATGAATGGTTTAAACCTAGGGGAAACTTTAATGTTGTGATCACCCTCTATCTCAAGTTCATATATGTCTTTATTGAGTTTATGAGAGAGTTGTTTGGCATACGAAATATTTGGTCTTAACATATGTTTTAGTGATTCAAACTTCATACGTTTAACATCTTTTAATATCTCATCAACCTGCTTGGTATCAATGCTAATAGTAGATTCTACTAAAGAGAGTATTTTTTTCTCGAGGCTATCAATATTTGATATATCTATATTTATATTTTTTGAAAAACTAAGGGCTTCATCACCAAGTACTGAGTTTATCATCTGTAAATCTATTTCAAAATAGTAATCTAAGTATGAGTCTTTAATTATAAAAATAATATCTTTTGCAGTATGCCTATCTTCTATCATTTTTTCAATATCATATATAGCTGTTGGAGTGTAGAGCATCTCTTTTTGTAAGAATATACCCTTAAATGTATGTAACTCTAATAAGAGGTTTTTTCTAGCATCTTTATGCTCTATTTCATATGTGTCTAAAGATGAGAGCATCTCTGAAAATGAGTTTTTTATTTCGATGAAATCATTTTTATCTGATATCACCTCAACTATCATTTTATTTAGTTGAGATTGCTTTTCTAGTTTTGACTTTAACATTCTTGTTTTTGTGATATCTGTAAGTATCAACAGAAATCTATTGTGTTTTAGTATTTTATATTCTATTGTAACAGTTGTTGATTTTATAACTTGTTCTTTGGGTAAAAGAGATAAAAATATATTTTTAGAATTTTCTATCGGTAATAGCGACGGTGATAAATCTTCAATAGGTGTGTTTTCTATTTTTATTAGTCTAGATATACCATCTAAAAATTGTTCTTTATCATGTTCATTGTCCCTAAAGAGCAAAGAGGTAATTTCTGAACCTTCTATATTAGTCGTATCAAATATATGTTCACACTCTTTTGAAAAACCAGCCTCACAAATTAGGTCTTCATTAAATATTAAAAACCCTTGTTCAGTGTTATCAAGAAGGTCATTTATCTGTGAGTTGAGTTGTGACATCTTTTTTAGATTAGTATACTGCTTATAACCATTAGATAAAACTATGTATAAGAACCCTGATACCATCATTGCAGCAAGATAAAATATTTCATTTCCATACGCAAGTAAGGCAGTAATGACTCCGAGCATTTGTATAGTTACAAATACTGCAAAAACATGATAAACACTCACTAAGGTAGTTACTGATCCAGCGACTAAAGATGTAATAACTATACCAATGAAAAGTAGGTAAATGGCACCACCATATATGAAGCTTAACCATGCGTATATAGCTATAAGTGTTGATGCAAATGCTAAAATAAAAAAGTGTCTAGTAAGATTATCAGGTATATGTTTTTGAAGTAAAACTCTAAATAAGAATACGAAAATATTTAAAGCCAGTAATATAAAAAGATATACGTGAGGAACTACTGAGTAAAGAGCATACGTCATAATCGAAGGAGCAATTAAGTTCCCAGCAGATGCACAAGATAGATTTGCTTGGACCATTTCAGCTATGAGCTTGTTGCTGTATTGTTTGTTAAATAGTTTCTTCAAGGTTTAACCATTTCGCTGCAACAGATTTTAGTGCATCAGGATTTTCTGAAGCAAAAAACTCTATCTTTGGTGTTTTGTATTTATTTGATAGTTCAAAGTTTTTTTCTAAGTATTCAACTATCGCATCACCTGAGTGAATGAGAGTCGTGTCTTCTTTAAAGTATTTATGAAGGGCATCAGATATTAGTGGAAAGTGTGTACAACCTAGGATGATAGCATCAGGACTTGTACTCTTGTCAAAATAGTGTCTAAAAGTAGCTTCAAGTATTTCACCATCATATATATCATCTTCAACAAGTGGAACAAAAAGGCCTGTCTCTTTGGCATGAAGATTTGTGAACTTTAGCTTGTGAAGACCAATTTCATAAGCTTTAGATTTGATAGTAGCTTTTGTACCTAGTATAAGTATATTTGAATCTTTATCTTCTAGTATGTTAGAAGTAGCAAGAACACCAGCTTCAACTACACCTATAATAGGGCAAGATGAAACTTCTCTCATATCATCTAGGGCATAAGCACTTACCGTGTTACATGCAACTATGATTAGGTCGAGTTTAAAGTTTTTTAGGAATTCTACGGCTTCTATAGCGTAACGAATAATTGTTGATTTGTCTTTTGAGCCGTAAGGGACACGGGCTGTGTCTCCAAAGTATATTATTTCTTCAAATAGCTGATGTTCAAGCAGTGATTTAACAACAGTTAAACCACCAATTCCACTATCAAAAACACCTATCTTCAAAGAATACCCTCTAACACACTACTAGTTAGTGTTCATACTTTCTAAGAACTCTTCATTTGTAGCTTTTTTACCCATTGTAGTGTAAACAAACTTAAGTGCTTCAATCTCATTCTCTTGTTTGTGAATCATCTGACGAAGGATAAACACTTTCTGTAGAGTTTCAGGGCCAATAAGAAGTTCATCTTTACGAGTACCAGATTTAAGTATATCGATTGCAGGGAAGATTCTTCTATCAGCGATTTTTCTATCAAGAACAACCTCACTATTACCAGTACCTTTGAACTCTTCAAAAATAACTTCATCCATACGACTTCCAGTATCGATTAGTGCAGTAGCAATAATAGTTAAACTTCCACCATTTTCAATGTTACGAGCAGCTCCAAAGAAACGTTTTGGTTTATGTAGTGCATTGGCATCAACACCACCTGAAAGAACTTTACCCGATGATGGTGTAGCAGTATTATAAGCACGTGCAAGACGAGTAATTGAGTCAAGAAGTATTACTACATCTTTACCAAGTTCAACACGACGCTTTGCTTTTTCAATTACCATTTCAGCAACTTTGATATGGTTTTTAGCAGGCATATCAAAAGTAGAGCTATAAACTTCACCCTTAACACTTCTTTCCATGTCAGTTACCTCTTCAGGTCTTTCATCAACAAGAAGTACCATTAAGTCAACTTCGGCATGGTTATGAGTTATACCATGAGCTATCTCTTTAAGAAGTTCAGTTTTACCAGATCTTGGTGGTGCAACGATAAGAGCACGTTGACCTTTACCAATAGGAGAAAACAGGTCTAACATACGACCTGTAAGACCTTTTTCTCTGTACTCTAGTTTTAGTTGATCTAGTGCGTAAAGTGGAGTAAGGTTTTCAAATAGAGGTCTTTTTTTAGACTCTTCTGGAGGAAGGCTATTTACTGCTTCTATTTTTATAAGAGCGTAGTATCTCTCTTGCTCTTTTGGAGGACGAACTTGTCCAGTTACTACATCACCATTACGAAGAGCAAATCTTTTAATCTGAGTGTTAGATACATATGCATCATTTATAGATTCCCCAAAACCTTTGTCTATAGAACGAATAAAGCCATAACCATCTTGCATGATTTCAAGGATTCCACTAAATAGTATGAAACCACCTTGTTCAGTTTGAGCTTTAAGAATTTCAAAGATAATATCTTGGCGTTTTAGCTCTTGAGGATTTTCAACTTTCAACTCTTCAGCTAAAGCAGTTAGTGCTTCAATAGTAGCGGTACGTAGTTCTTCAACACTAGCACCTTTTACAGGTTTGTGAGTTCTTTGGTTGTTTTTTGGTTTATTGTTTTTACGAGGTTGTTGTGAATTATTTTCACTCATTTAGTAGTTGCCTTAGTTTTTGGGATTTTTTGCATAAGGAGAAGTAGTTTTAATAGTGTAATTTTACACTAATAGAACTTCCAAAGTCAAGTTTTCATTTTTTTAGATTTGAAATAGAGTCTACAATAGCCGAAATATCTACCTTTGCTTCACTTAATGTTTTTTGCGTTCTCTCAGCTAGTTTTCTTACTTCATCAGCTACAACAGCAAAACCACGACCATGTTCACCTGCACGAGCAGCCTCTATGGCAGCATTTAGTGCGAGTAGATTTGTTTGGTCTGCTATATCTGCTATCGTGTCTAGTACTGTAAAGATATCTTGCGACTGTTCTTGAAGGGATGTCAAATCATCTTTAAAGGACATATTCTCTTCATCTGATTCATCATTAAAGATGATTGTTTCATCTATTTGTTTTAACAGTTCACTTTTATCTTCATGCTGTTTTTTTATTTTTTCATTTAAATCAGCAAGCATACTCTGATGTGAATCCTCAAGTTCTACGATTTTTTCTTTAAATGAATCTATTTGATCATGTAGATGTTTGTTCTCATTGTCTGTATCTAGAGTAATTTTTTCTATAGATACATTTTGCGTTTCATTATCTGATTGTAAATGGTCTATTTTATTTAGAAGATTTGTTATCTCATCTTCTAAGTCTCTTATTCTATGTTCTCTTAATTCATTTTGTTTTTTTACATCTCTATTGTTAAAAAGTATAAAGCCGATTCCTAAACCAACTATCAAGCTGCTAACTGCTGCGATTAGAATATTTTGGATATCAAGTGCACCTTTAGGCTTTTCTTGCATGGACTCAACAATTTTAAGAGGAGCTTTTTTGTAAACTACTTTATCTTTGTAAACAACACGGTCTTTATATACGACCTTGTCTCTGTATATAGTTTCACTTGATTTTGTTTTGATAAGATTAAGACCAGTTTTGTTCATGTTTTTGTAAAGGTCTTTTAGTATTTGTATTTGCGATGCATCAATTGCGTCATTGTTTTCATAAAGTTCTGAAAATGATTTTAGAGTTGTGTCTTCAAGCTTTTTAAGGTTTTTTATTTTTATTTCATCTAGAGAAAGAGCAGTTGTTATTTTTTCATGTGTAGACATTACTAAAAAGTATAAAGATACTTTTTCTTCAGCTGTAAGTTTATTTGAGAGAGAATCAATCTCTTTATTTAGCTGTGTGTAGGTTTTGTCAAGGGATGCAGGTGTGCTCGCAAACAGACTAATCGTTAAAATAAATAAGAATAAGATTTTTTTCATGCTTATTAACAAGCAAATTTAATTCCACTTTAAGCGTACAGGCTTTTGTTGAACTCATCAAACTCTTTTAGAGTTTTTTCTAGTAGTTTTTTCGCATCTTCAAGGATCTTTTCTAAGACATTTTCAGTGTTTAGTTTTTCTGGAGTTTTTAATTTTTCTACAGCGTTGTCAAACATTTTTACTATATTTGTTTTTATGTTGTTTATTGCATTTTCATTTCTGTCTTTTGATGGTTCAAATATAGAAGCGACCTTATGTGCTAGTTGAGTTACAGGAGACTTTGGTGCTGCTTCGTCTAGTTCTTTTAAAAACTTATCTATCATAGGCTGTGCTATTTTCATAAAAGCATCTATCTCTTTTTGGTCTTGTTCATCTATACCATTACTCTCGACATTGAAATGAAATGATTGCATAGAAGAAAAACTCATAGAGGTACTATGACCTCTAGAATTCTCTTGATGACTAAAAGAAGCTGACTGATGGTTTGAAAAATCCATCTCTATCTTATCTCCACTTGATGTTCTCATAGCGATACTGAGGTCATGTGCTCTATAAGAGTCAAATGCGTAAGAAGTATTCATGTCGTATCCTTTAGCGTTTAAAAGTATATATATCGACTATAAAAGTAAATATTCAAGCTTTAATGATAAAATACGACTATGAAAAAAAAGTATAAAATTTTAGTTACTAATGATGATGGTTATGAAGCAAAAGGGCTACTTTGTTTAGTAGAGGCTCTAAGAGAGTTAAAAGATGTGGTAGTTACTGTTGTTGCACCTGCAAATGAGAAGTCTGCATGTGGACACTCACTCACTCTTACTCGTCCTTTACGTTTTGTAAGTGTTGGAGATGACTTTTACAAGTTAGAAGACGGAACTCCTACTGACTGTGTTTATCTCTCACTAAGTAGTCTTTTTAAAGATGAAAAACCAGACTTACTTGTAAGCGGCATAAACCGTGGTTCAAACATGGGTGAAGACATTACTTACTCTGGAACTGCTGCTGGAGCTATGGAAGGTGTTCTTCACGACATTCCTTCTATCGCTATCAGTCAAGTTATGAACTTTACAGACCCAGGTGGTGACTTTACTCTTGCGTCAGAGACTATTAAAAAATTAGTTACGAAGATTAGAGAAGGGGAGTTTCCTCTACCTGAGAGAGAGTTTTTAAACGTAAACATTCCTCCTAAAACAAAAACTGCTGATATGCAAGTAACTTACGCGGCTTACAGAATGTACGCAAATGATGCGCATATGCATAGAAATCCTCGTGGAGAAGAGCACTACTGGTTAGGTCTTCATCCTCTTAGTTTTTCTGCAAGAAGAGGTGTAAAAGGTGTAAGTGACTATGAAGCCATAGAAGCTGGAAAAATCTCTGTTACACCTATCATGCTTGACCTTAGTGCTTACAAAAGTATGAAACAACTTGAAGAGTGGATGGACTAAACGCCATATGAGATTTGAGAGAACAAGACAGATACTTGATGAAGATTTTGAAAAATTAGAAAATGCAAAAGTTCTTCTTTTTGGAGTAGGTGGTGTTGGTGGACACTGTCTTGACTGTCTTGTTAGAAGTGGTGTAAAAAACATAACTATAGTTGACTATGATACTTACGATGAGTCAAATCAAAACCGTCAAATGTGGTCTGAACTTCACGAAGGTGAACTAAAAACGGAAGCTCTTAAAGCGCACTACCCAAACATAAAAGTTATCAATGTAAAAGTTGAAGAAGACTGGGTAAAAGAGTTTGACTTTTCGGAGTATGATGTAGTTCTTGATGCCATAGACAACACTCGTGCGAAGCTTGCTCTTGCACAAGCGTGTTACAGAAAACTTATCTCATCTTTTGGGTCTGCAAAGAGACTTGACCCTACAAAAGTTCAAGTAGCAGACATCTGGAAGAGTGCAGGGGACCCACTTGGTAAGAAGATAAGAAGAGAACTTACAAGAAGAAGATTTAAAAGTAAGTACAAAGTTGTGTTTAGCTCAGAAGAAGCAGTAGAAACTGAACATGTGAAGGCAAGTTTTGTAGGTGTTACAGCAACATTTGGTATGACAATGTGTGCAGAAGCTATTAAAAAAATAAGAGGAAAATAATGTTAGATTTTATGGATGAAGATTGGTTTATAATTGGTTTGGAGATAGTTTTTATGCTATTTATTGCATATGACTTTAAAAAGTATAAAGAGACAAAAAAGAAAGAGTACATTACAAACATAGTACTGACACTAGCTTTTGCAGTATGGACACTACTTCCATTTTACAACTCTTACTACGGTTGGAACGAGTCTCAAAAGCAAGAGTACATTTCTACATGTAACAATGAAAACAATGAATCTTTATGTGCGTGTTTGAGCCAAACAGTTTTTAAAGCATCTTTTAATGATGAGTTTACTGCCATGGACAAAAACTCTACAGAATTTAAAGAGTTTATAAAAGAGAGTAAAGAAGACTGTACAGATGACTCATGGTTTTAATCCTGAACTAACTTGTGAAGGTATCATCGGTGATGGTTGTGGAGGGGGAAGACTCTTCACCATCAAAGATGAAACGCTACTAGCCTATGACCCACAAACAAAAGAAAGCATTACTCTTTTAGAAGGTGTAATAAATGCTCAATCTATTTCCAAAAAAGCTTGTGTCGTAACTGTTACATGTAGAGATGAAATCATAGAGTTTGATTTGTCTAAAATGGAAAAAACAACTAACTAAGATATAATAATGCTAAAGAGATTTTGAGACTAAAATATAAGAGAAACTAAATGCTAAAAAATTTATTACTACTTGCATTACTAACAACAAGTCTTTTTTCTTATGAAATTATTATTAACAAAACAAATAATGATAAGAGTAAAGCACAAGAACTAATCAATAGCTGTGAAAACTTTTGGGCTGATTCTAAATATAACCATACAGAATCTAAGCATATTTATAATGAATATGATGCTAAGAATGAAATTATGCAAAGTTTTTCTAGTGATGTACTTAGTCGTATAATGAAGAAAAAATGTACTCAAGAAAATGTAAATCTAAATAGTATAGTATCTATAATTATTGAAGAATATTTAAAAAGTATTCCAAAACCACCAAAAGAATTAAAATTAGAAAAAGATGAGTTTGAAACTACTGCAGAGTTTAATGCTAGGGTAGAAAAAACGAAAAAAGAGCAATCAAGCATAGTTACTAAATATCAAAAAGATTATTCAAAAGAGACATTAAAAGCTAAAAAAAGAGCTATGAAAAAAGCCCTTGAAATGACATGGGGAAAACCAACTCTTACAAATTTAAAATATGATGCAGATAATGGCTACTTTGTTGCGGACATAAACTTTGAAGCAAAAAAAGATTTCTCAAAAAAAGTAGCTATAAAAGTATCGCGTAAAGAGGCAAGAAGCTTTAAACAAAAGTTTGATACTTTAAAACCCCAAGCAATCTTCGACTACGACGGAAAAAGTGTAAAACTAAAAGATATTAGAGTTCCATACAAAAAGAAAAACTATATGGCTCAGTTTACTGACTTAAGCATAGATGACACAAGAGTCGCAGTAAACCTCAAAAATGATTTACATGTAGATACTAATATCAACACAAACATTACTGTAGTTCAAAGTGAAGTAAGTACATTTGACGCAAGTAATCTTACAAACTTTTCTGAACTAGATAAACTTCTTAGTAAAGCCAAACAAGTAAAAACAGACAGAAAGAAATGGCTCTTTGTAGTAGGTGTTGAGAAGTACCAGTACACTGACAACATAAGCTATGCAAAAAGAAGTGCAGAGATGTTTGTAAAAACTGCTCAAAAAAGACTTGGAGTAACTAAGTCAAACTCATATGTAATGATAAATGAAAAAGCCTCTCAAGCGACCATAAAAACAAGTATGAAAAAACTTCTTCGCCGTGTAAAAAAAGGAGACACTATTTACTTTTACTACAACGGTCATGGAGTTCCAGTTCCAAGCCTTAAAAACGCTCCGTTTATGTTAACGGCAGATACAGAACCAGACTTCGTAGCAGATGAAAAGTTCTTTTCTCTTCAAAACATATACTCAAAGCTCTCAGGTTCTAAAGCCTCAAAAATTGTAGCAGTAGTTGATAGCTGTTTCTCTGGTGTGACAGATGGAAAGGCTGTTCTAAAAGGCGTAGCAGCTACTAAGATGGTTGCAAAATCTGTGAAGTTTGACAAGCAAAAGATGGTAGTTCTAACAGCTGGAAAAGGTAACCAGTACTCAAATGGTTATGACAAAAAAGGTCATAGACTCTTTAGCTTCTTTGTTATGAAAAATATCATAGAGGGCAAGAGCGATATAAAGACACTATACAAAGAGACAAAAAGTCAAACATATGACACAAGTATAGAAGAGTATGGAGACTCTAGGACACAAGAGCCTACCGTAGATGGTAATTTAAAGTTGAGGTTATAGTATGAAAAGTTTTTTAATTAGTTTAGTTGTAGTTACATGTAGCTTCGCTTCACCATCTTGGTACTACAAAATACCAAAGAATAACTCAAGTGTTTACATAGGTTATGCAAGTGCTACTAGCGAGGCTAAAGCTAAGCAAGAAGCACTGAGTGACATAGTCTCTCAAATATCTGTAAATGTAAGTACATCAATGGACTTAAACCAGCAAGTAGTTAATGGTGAGAGTGTAAATGTTGAAGAGTTTAAATCTCATCAAGACTCGTCAGCTTCACTTAGTGACTACAAGCTTTTAAAGTCAGAGTTTGATGATGGAAAGTACTATGTTGCAATCGCTTACGAGAACATCCCATCTTTTGATAAGTTTGTTAAAAAATTAGTTGCTTATGAGATTAAAAAAGATGAGAAACAAAACAGTTATACCTCACAAACTTTAATGGCTAAAAAGTTAAACTCTTCTCTTGCAAAAAAGATAGACTTCTCACTTCTAAGAAAAGATAAAAAGTGGTTTATCAAGTACAAAAAAACACTACAAGCTTTAGATAAAAAAGATTTCGCAAGATTTTTTGTTAGTAAATCAAGTAAAAATATATCTATAAATACGAACAAGAAGAACAATATTCTTTATGAAGGTGATATGTTTTACTTCAAGGTGAAGTCATCAAAAAAAGGTTTTGTAACTATATTTAGTGTTTATGAAGATGGGACAGTTTCTACGCTGGTGAGAAACATACATGTAAATGCAAAAAAAGTTCAAAACATACCTGATAAAGATTATGAGACTGTAGCTCAAGCGGGTCTTATGCAAGAGGGTAAAGAGACTTATGACTTGTATGTAGCTCTTTATAGTTCTAAAAGATTACACTTTGACTCTTTCGCTCATGCAGATGAAGAGCTTATCAGTGAAGAGAAATATAAAAACTTTGATGAGCTTATAGAGTTTGTAAATAACAAAGAATACGCTACTTTAAAAGTTGTTACAAAGCCTCGGAAGTAATTTTTTGATATAATCACTAAAACAAAAACATTTTAAAAAGAGAACCATTATGGAAAGAATCGAACCTATGACACTATTTGGATATGAAAAACTCCAAGCAGAAGTGAAAAACCTAAAAGAAGTTGTTAGACCACAGATTGTAAAAGATATTGAAGAAGCACTAGAACATGGTGACCTCAAAGAAAATGCAGAGTACCATGCAGCTAAAGAGGCTCAAAAAAATGTTGATAATCGTCTAGCAGAGCTAGCGGATGTTTTAGGGAACTCACGCATAGTTGATCCATCTGAACTTGAACATGCAAAGATTAGTTTCGGTTCAACTGTTGTTATGACTGATATGGATACTGAAGAAGAGGTTACTTACACTATAGTTGGTGGCTGTGAATCTAACCCAGATATGGGACTTATCTCTTTTGGTTCACCATTGGCTAAACAACTTCTTGGAAAAGAAGAGGGTGATGAGGTGAAAGTTCAACTTCCAGGTGGAAAAAAAGAGTTCGAAATCGATGAGGTTAAGTACCAGGAGATAGTTTTTGACTGCAAATAAAATAAGTGTTGGAGTTGTTGGAGCTAGTGGTTACACTGGACTAGAACTTGTAAAAATTCTTATAAATCATCCTGAATTTGAACTCTCTTATGTATCTAATTCAGAGGGTGGAATAATGCTTAGTGAGCTTCACCCATCTTTAGCTGGTGTGTATGAGTGTAAGGTTTTAAAAGCTGACATTGATGAAATGGCGGAGGAGTGTGAACTTGTGTTCTTAGCACTTCCACACAAAACAGCTATGGCATATGTAAAACCACTTATAGCAAAGGGTGTAAAGGTTGTTGACCTTTCAGCTGACTATAGACTTCCACTTGAAGTTTATGAAGAGTTTTACTGTCCCCATACTGATGTAGATAATCTTTCACATGTAGTTTATGGACTACCTGAAATGTTCCGTGAAGAGTTAAAGTCTGCTAAACTTGTGGCAAACCCTGGATGTTTTCCAACTTCTGCGATTTTAGGTCTACTTCCGTTTATGGATAAAAGAGTTGCAAATACACCTATAGTTATAGATGCTAAAACAGGTGTTAGTGGTGCAGGTAAAAAGCTTAGCGATGTTACGCACTTCGTAAATGTAAATGACAACCTTTTTGCTTACAACCCTCTACTTCATAGACATGCACCAGAGATTGCGAACAAACTACAGGTGGATTTTGACGCAGTGAACTTTGTTCCCCATCTTGTTCCTATAACTCGTGGTATGCTTAGTTCGATTTATATTCAAGTAGATGGTGACTTTGATGCAGTAAAAGTACTAGAAGAGTACTACAAAGATGAGTTACATGTAAGAGTAAGCAAAAATCCAGTAGATATGAAAAATGTAGCTGGTACAAACTTTTGTGATGTCTATGTAAAACAAAAAGGCAATATGCTTTTCATCTCATCTGCTATAGATAACTTGATGCGTGGAGCTTCTAGCCAAGCTGTAGTAAATGCCAATATTATGATGGGTATATCTGAAAACTGTGGCGTACCAAATATAGCGTATGTCCCATAACATAGAGATACTAGAAGGTGCATTTGTTGTCTCAGATGCACACTACTCACACCAACGACCAGAACTACTAAACTTCATAAAAGATATCCACTCCAAAAAACTTCAACCTTCACAACTTATACTTATGGGTGATATATTTGATGCTCTTTTTGGTGGAGTTTCTTACACTCACAAGACAAATGAAGAAGCTATAAGCCTTTTAAATGAAATCTCACAAGACATAGAAGTTATATACTTAGAAGGTAATCATGACTTTAATCTAAAAAAAGTATTTCCATTCTCAAAAGTTTTTTCAATCTCTGCTCAACCTCTTACATGTAATTATGGAGACAAAACAATTATACTAGCTCACGGGGATATGGAAGTAGGACAAGGGTATAAAATATACTCTTCTATTATAAGAAATAAAATAGTTCTTTTCCTACTGAGTATTATTGATAAGCTCTTAGGACACTATATACTTAAAAAATTAGATAATTATTTAAGTAAAAAGGACGATTGTAATGAATTCACAGGTTTTAGAGAGTATATATCTAAAAGACTAGAAGGCAAGTATGTTTGTGATTATTTTGTAGAGGGACATTTCCATCAAAATAAGACTATAAATTATGAAGATTTTATATATATTAATTTAGGTGTTTTTGCTTGCAATCAAAGATATTTTATTGTAAAATCAGTTCAAGATGCAGACTTACTGCAAGAGAATACTTTCTCTAAAGGGAATTAAAATATGGGTTTAGATGATGAATTGAGAGTAGGTTCCAATGAAATGGAACTTGTAGACTTTCGTATCTTTAAGCAAGAAGAAGATGAAGTTTATGAAGGAATTTACGGTATAAATGTCTCAAAAGTACGTGAGATTATTAAAAAACCTAAATTAACTGACCTCCCTGGTACACCAGAGTTTATAGAAGGTATTTTCGACTTAAGAGATGTTGTAATACCTGTTGTAAACCTAGCTAACTGGATGGGTGTTAATGAACCAGAAGAAGCAGCAAATGATTCCAGGGTTATTATTACAGAATTTAACAATGTACTTATTGGATTTGTTGTCCATGAAGCAAAAAGAATTAGAAGAATTAGTTGGTCTGATATTGAGCCGGCTTCATACGTAAGCTCTTCAGATGGTCTTGATGGCAGTAAAATCACAGGTGTTACAAAAATAGAAGGTGACAATGTTCTCCTTATCTTAGACTTAGAGAGTGTTGTACAAGACCTTGGTCTATATGAACCAGATACATCTATAGCTCCAGAGAGTATAGAACACTTTAGTGGTATTGCACTAATACTTGATGATAGTACAACTGCTAGAAAAATAGTTAAAGATGCAATTGTTAAAATGGGATTTAATGTTGTTGAAGCTGGTGATGGTGATGAGGGTATAGAGAAACTAAATGATTTATATAAGTCATATGGTGAAAAACTCTCAGATAACCTTAAAATTATAATCTCTGATGTTGAGATGCCAAAAATGGATGGTTTTCATTTTGCAGCTAATGTAAAAGAGGACCCTAGGTTTAATGGAATCCCTATAGTCTTTAACTCATCTATAAGTGATCACTTTAGTGAGCTAAGAGGTAAAGAAGCAGGAGCAGAAGGTTATTTAGTTAAGTTTCAAGCTAGTCAATTTTATGATGAAGTTGCACGTATAGTACGTGCAAATATGAAGTAGGAGTATAAATAGATGGATGAATTTCAAGAGATACTACAGGATTTTTTAGTTGAGTCGTTTGAACTCGTAGAACAGTTAGATGCTGACCTTGTAGAACTGGAGTCAACACCAGAAGACTTAGAGCTATTAAATGGAATATTTAGAGTTGCACATACTGTAAAGGGCGCTTCATCATTTTTAAACTTTGATGTACTAACTCATTTAACACACCATATGGAAGATGTTTTAAATAAAGCTAGACATGGTGAGTTAATTATTACTCCAGATATCATGGATGTTATTCTTGAGTCAATTGATCTTATGAAAGCTTTATTAAACACTATTCGTGATACTAGTGCTGATGCAGGTATTGATGTAGCTGCATGTGTTGCTAGACTTGATCAGGTTAGCTCAGGTGATGCAATTGCTGCAGCACCAGCTGCTGAGCCAGTAGTAGAAGCTCCGGCAGAAGAAGTTGTTGAAGAATCAGCTCCAGTTGAAGAAGCTCCTGCAGCGGCAGAAGATGAGCTAGACTATGACAATATGTCCCCTGATGATTTAGAAGCTGAGATAGAGAGACTTTTAAATGAAAGACAAGATGAGGATAAAGCTAAAAGAGAAGCTAAAATAGCTGCAGGCGAGAGTGTTCCATCGCTCGATCCAACTCCTGAACCTGAGCCAACTCCTGAACCTGAGCCAACTCCTGAACCTGAGCCAACTCCTCCACCAGCTGCACCTGCTCCAGTAGTAACTCCAGCTCCTAAAAAAGAGGATCCAAAAGCAGCAGCTCCTGCTAAAAAAGCTCCTGTTGTTGACCAAACGATTCGTGTTGATGTAAAAAGACTTGATCATCTTATGAATCTAATCGGTGAGCTTGTACTTGCTAAAAATAGACTTATCAAAATTAATGATGATGTTGAAGAACGTTATGAAGGTGAAGAGTTCCTTGAAGAGTTAAATCAAGTTGTTTCTATTGTATCACTTGTTACAACAGACCTTCAAATTGCGGTTATGAAAACAAGAATGCTTCCTATTGGTAAAGTTTTCAACAAGTTCCCTAGAATGATTCGTGATTTATCACGTGAACTTGACAAGAAAATTGACTTGCAAATATCAGGTGAAGATACTGAACTTGATAAGTCAATTGTTGAAGAGGTTGGTGACCCATTAGTTCATATTATTAGAAACTCATGTGACCATGGTATTGAAGTTCCTTTAATTCGTACAGAACAAGGAAAAGATGAGACAGGTGTTATAAAGCTAAAAGCATACAATGAAGGAAATCAAATCGTTATACAAATTGACGATGATGGTAAAGGTCTTGATGCAGATATGTTAAGAAGTAGATGTATCGACAAAGGTTTAATAACTGAAGCAGAAGCTGACTCAATGGCTGATAAGGAAGCATTTGGTCTGATCTTTAAACCTGGTTTTTCAACTGCTGCTGCTGTTACAAATGTATCTGGTCGTGGTGTTGGTATGGATGTTGTAAAAACAAACATCGAAAAAGTTAATGGAATCATTGACATAGATAGTGAAGTTGGTGTTGGTACATCAATGAAATTGAAAATCCCACTTACACTAGCTATTATTCAAGCACTTTTAGTGGGTGTTCAAGAAGAACATTATGCGATACCATTAGCATCAGTTTTAGAAACTGTTAGAATCTCTAAAGATGAGATTTATACAGTTGAGGGAAGAAGTGTTATGAGACTTCGTGAAGAGGTTCTTTCACTTGTTCATATTGGCGATATATTTGAAGTAGAAAGAATTTTGGATTCTAGTGAACATGCTTATGTTGTTGTGCTTGGTTTAGGAACTAGTAAGCTTGGTCTTATAGTTGATACTCTAGTTGGTCAAGAAGAGATAGTTATTAAATCACTTGGAGATTACTTAAAAGGTATCGAAGGTGTTGCTGGTGCAACGATTCGTGGTGATGGTGGAGTAACTTTAATTGTTGATGTTGTTGCACTTATGGATATTGCGAAAAATGTAAAATCAACTGTTTTAACAGATGGTTCGTCTGATGCAGCACTTCTTACACATGAGAAAACTAAGGCGAGTGACTATTGTGTAATGATAGTTGATGATTCAAAAACAGATAGAACTATTATGCGTAAAGCACTTGAACCATTAGGTATAACTCTTGTTGAAGCTGGCGATGGTCAAGAGGCATTAAATATTCTAAAATCAGGTGATCATAATTTTGACGCAATGCTTGTTGATATTGAAATGCCTAGAATGGATGGATATACATTGGCTACTGAGATAAAAAAATACAATAAATACAAAAGCTTACCACTTATAGCTGTTACATCTCGTACAGGCAAATCAGATCGTATGCGTGGTGTTGAATCTGGTATGGTTGAGTATATTACTAAACCATATTCTGCAGACTACTTATCTAGTGTAGTTCAAAGAAATGTTAACTTTAAATCGGAGTTCTTATAATGAGTGATAAATTAAAAGATATTATTAGCAAGCAGGGTGAACAGCACGGTCATGATGGTGATACTAATGAAAACATAGTTCAACTTGTTGGATTTATTATCGGTGAAGAAGAGTATGCGGTGCCAATTTTAGCTATTCAAGAGATTATTAAGCCTTTTACATGGACTAGAGTTCCTCAGGTTCCAAAATATGTTGTTGGTGTTTTTAATATGCGTGGTGCAGTTATTCCTCTTATTGATCTTAGACTTAAATTTGGACTAAGTGCTAAAAAACAGGGTGATGAGACTCGTTTTATTGTAATGAGAACAGGTGATGATGTTGCAGGTTTTATTATTGATAGACTTACGATGGCAATTAGAATTGATAAAAAAGATATAGGTCCTGCTCCAGACACTATTAATGGTGATGATACTATGATTGATGGTGTTGGTAAACAAGAAGATAGAATTATTACAATTTTAAAAGTAAATAAATTACTAGAGAGAGATTTCTAGTAACAATTTTTTATGAGTAACTCCTCCTTAAAAATCCTACATATTGATAACAAACTCTCCTTAATCTTTAAAGGGGAGCTTAACTTAAATAATATTTCACAATATCAAAATCAGATTGACTCTATAGATATAAAAGACTTGTCTAATATAGTCATAGACTTAAATAGTATAGACTTTATAGATAGTGCAGCGGCTATCTTTATTTATGGACTTGAGAATAATCTACTTTACAAAGATGTTAAGATTAACACTGTTTGTATTAATACTGAAGTTATAGACATGCTTTTGCTTGTAAAAAGAGATAAAGAATCATCAAGTAAAATAGAAAATATTACAAAAAGAAGTTTGATTGAAAAGATTGGTGCGCATACACATCAAAACTACTTAGGCTTTTTGTCTTTTATGGCATTTTTAGGAGAACTGTTCACCAATAAAGCACACTATATAATTTCCCCTAAAAATATACGTCTAAAAGAGATAGCCTTTGAGATAAATGAAAGCGGTATAAAAGCTTTGGGTATTGTAGCCCTAACAAGTTTTTTGATTGGTTTAGTGATAGCATACCAGTCGGCGTATCAGCTGAAGATATATGGTGCAAATATATTTATAGTTGATATGCTTGGTATCTCGGTGCTCAGAGAACTTTCACCTGTTATAACAGCAATAGTAATAGCTGGTCGAAGTGGTTCTGCTTTTACAGCTCAAATAGGTGCTATGAAGATTACTGAAGAGTTAGATGCTATGAGAACTATGGGTTTTGATCCATATAGATTTTTAGTTCTTCCTAGAATAGTTGCTCTAATAATTACACTTCCAATTTTAATATTTGTATCAGACATGATGGCTATTTTAGGTGGAATGTTAGTTGCAAATATTGACTTAGGAATTACTACTGAGCTTTTTCTTGATAGATTCAATGAAGTGATATCGTTTAAACATTTTATGATTGGCATATCAAAGGGTCCATTTTTTGCATTTTTAATTGCTACTATCGGAATATATAGAGGTCTTATGGTTAAAAATGACACTCAAAGTATAGGTTTTAATACTACTAAAAGTGTAGTAGAGTCAATATTTGCCGTAATAGTATGTGATGCAATTTTTTCTATAATATTTACAAGCCTGGGTATATAATGAAAAATATTATAGAAGTAAGAGATGTTAAGACTGTCTTTAATAATAACTATATTCATGATGGTATCAGTTTAGATGTAAAACAGGGTGAGATTTATGGTCTTTTAGGACCTAGTGGATGTGGTAAAACTACACTTCTTCGTGAAATGGTTATGTTACAGAAATTTAGTTCTGGGAGTATAAAAATACTAGGTCATGAACTAAATCATATAAAATATAAAGAAGCTCAGAAATTACGACAAGAGTGGGGTGTACTCTTTCAAGCAGGTGCACTTTTCTCATCTTTGAGTATAAGAGACAATATTGCATTTCCACTTGTTGAGTATACGGACTTATCAGAGAAGATGATTAATGAGATTGTTGAATTTAAAATAAATATAGTTGGATTAAACCAGAGTGCTGCAAACCTATATCCATCACAGATTAGTGGAGGTATGAAGAAAAAAGCAGCACTCGCACGTTCTCTTGCTATGGACCCAAAACTTCTTTTTTTGGATGAACCGACAAGTGGTCTTGACCCTATTTCAGCGAGAGAGTTCGATGCTCTCATTTTAAAACTAAGAGATTTACTTGGGCTAACTATAGTCATGGTTTCACATGATTTACAATCAATTTATGATACACTTGACTCAGTAGCTATTATTGATAATAAAAAAGTAGTATATGAAGGTAGCTTAGATAATATAAAGTCTGTTAAGAATGAGTTTGTGCAGACACTTTTTGGAAAATATGATGAATAACAGAGTTAACTATACACTAGTTGGACTACTAGTCCTTTTTGGTTTATCTTTAATGATTGGATTTGGTTACTGGCTTTTAAAACCATCTCAAGAATTGGAGATGAAAAAATATGTAATTTTATTTGATGAGTCAGTACTTGGCTTAAACATAGATGCTCCCGTAAAATACAGAGGTATAAGTGTGGGAAATGTTCAGGGCTTAAAAATAAATCCTAAAAATACTCAGCAGGTTGAAGTACTAATAGATATACTTAAATCAACCCCTATTAAATCATCTACAGTTGCAAAACTCACATCACAAGGAATAACTGGACTTAGTTATATAAACTTGAGTTTAGGAGATATGAATTCACCTGCTCTAAAAGCTTTAAAGGGTGAAGAGTATCCTATTATAAAGACTATACCATCTCTTTATACAAAGTTAGAAGAGTCTTTTGGTAGTGTTTCTGAAAACTTATCTACAACACTCGCTAGAACAAACCAACTTCTAAAAGATGAGAATCAAGCTGAGATAACTCAGCTACTCAAAAATAGTACTGAATTTATGAATAGAATGAACAAGCTTTTAAATGATGAGACAATAAAGGATTTTCAATCAAGTGTAAAAAAGTTTGATAAATTCTTAAGTAATACAGTTGAATGGGAAGATAAGGTTTCAGCTTCATTCACATCCATAATGGGAAGTTATCACGGTATTAAAACTACCATGGATCTTTTTAATGCATCTCTTGCAAGGGGTGATTTTAATATCAAAGAGATATCTAGTGAGGTTGTTCCTACCATGAATAATACTCTTTTAACTATGCAAGAACTTATGATTAAAATAGAAGAAGCTATAAATCAATATGAGAGAAGTCCAGGAGATATGCTCTTTACTCAAGAGAAAATAAAAAAAGGTCCAGGGGAAGATTAATATGAAAACTCTATTTATTTTAGTAACTTTGATTTTATTATCGGGATGTACAGTAAAAAAACCATCCATAGTAGAATATAAAATAAACTCACAAAATATTGTACCTATTTCATCTCAAAACGGATGTAAGTCAAAATCATTAAAGGTTGCTCAGGCATTTAGCTCTAGTGTCTTAATGTCAACAAAAATGGACTACTCACTTCCAAATAGTAGAGTTTTTTCATATTCTCAATCTCAATGGAGAGAGTCGCCTAACCATTTCATCACACAAGAAATATTAGAAGATATACGCTCTACTAAACTTTTTAAATATGTCCAAGTGTCAAAATCAAGAACTAGTAGTGACTTGATTTTAGAGAGCAATATAGAAGAGTTTATGCAGTACTATGACAAGGATAATAAAAATTCTTATTCTAGTATTGTGATTAGTTTATCTCTCGTAGATTCAGCTACAGCAAGTGTGATATCAAGTAAAACATTTGATGCAAAATTTGATGCTATTAGTCAAGATGCAGAGGGTGGGGTCAATGCTTTAAATGAATCATTAGGCAGTGTTATAGAACAAAGTACTATATGGTTAAATGAGGTTTGCAAGTGATAAAAGAAAGTGAATATAAAAAAAGAAGAGATATCTTAGGTAAAAAATTACGTAATAATTCTATAGCTATAATACTTTCTTCAGAGCATAAAAAACGTTCAAATGACACAGAGTATCCTTATAGACAAGATAGTAATTTTTACTATTTAACAGGCTTTAAAGAAGATAACTCAGTACTTGTTTTTGTAAAATCAAAAAAAGAAATTAAAACAATTTTATTTGTACAAAAAAAAGACGCGCAATTAGAGCTTTGGAATGGTAAAAGAGTAGGAGAAAAAAAAGCAAAAAAAATATTTAATGTAGATAAAGTTTTTTCAAGTGATAGACTTACGGAAGTACTTGATAAATATAAAGAGAAAAAAAGATTATTTTTTGATCTTACATGTAAGGATAAGCGTGTTAAAAAGTTTTCTAAGAACTTTAGTAAACATGAGGATATAAGAAAAATTATCGAGAGTATGCGACTTATAAAGTCATCTTCTGAAATTAAATTAATTAAAAATGCCATTTCAATTACAACGAAAGCTCATCATAATGCTATCAAGTTCAAGAAACCTGGTAAAAATGAGTATGAACTTCAATCTGAGATAGAGTATGACTTTAAAAAGAGGGGTGCATACAGTGATGCATATACATCAATTGTAGCCTGTGGAAATAGTGCAAACACTCTTCATTATATACAGAATAACCAAGCTTTAGTTGATGGTGAACTTATACTCATAGATGCTGGTTGTGAGTATGACTATTATGCTAGTGATATTACTAGGACCATTCCTGTAAATGGAAGATTTTCAAAGCCTCAAAAAGATTTATATAACCTAGTATTAGATACGCAGCTCCGTATTATTGAAATGATAAAACCAAATATTTTGAGAAGTGATCTACATAAAAAAAGTGAAGAGTTACTAACTAGGGGAATGATTGAACTTGGTATATTAAAAGGTAACTATAAAAAGCTTATAAAAAATAAAAAGCATAAGAAGTACTACCCACATGGAATAGGTCACTGGATGGGTATTGATGTTCATGATCAAGCTCCTTACAAAGATGAAAAAGATAAAGAAATACCTCTGAAAAAAGGCATGGTTTTAACAATAGAACCAGGTCTATATATAGATAAAAATGATAAAAATGTACCTAAAAAATATCGTGGTATTGGTATTAGAATAGAAGACGATATACTAGTTACAAGTACTTCTAGCGAAAACCTATCAGAAGGTATTGTAAAGAGTATAAAAGATATTGAAAAAATGTCTTCAAAGTTTTAATAAAATAGAATCTACTATGGCATGGTTTTTGCTAATTAATTTGTAATAAATTAATTAGGAGAATTATGAATTTTATTGAAACATTAAAATTACGTAGCAAACTCCTTTTTATCTTCATACTAATCACTTTTGGATTAATTGTAATTGCAATTACTGGTACTTTAAATATTAACTCTATGAAAAAGAATGTAGACTCATTGTACTTTGGTTCATTGGTACCAGTTACAGAACTAAATAAAATTCTTCAAGTTTACAATGGCGGTTTGGCAAATACTATTTACAAAGCAAAAAATTCTGAAATAGCGCCTCTGGATGTGAGAACGCAGATCAATACTTCATTATATAAAATCAAAAAAGTTTGGGCTGAATATGAATCACACTTTAAAAGAGACGAAGAGTTACAGTATGTTGAGTACACTGCTCATGAAATTGACTCAATGGGTATTTATTTTTCAAAAATATTAAATGCACTAGAGAATGGATATAGTCTTAGAGATATTTCTATCAATAGTTTCGAGAAGAAGATAGCACATATTAACCAGACTATAAATCAGCTTATTTCATATGAGGTTAAAGTTGCTAGGTATGAGAGAAAAAGATTTTTAGAAGTTTACGACTCTCTCCTTTTTGAAGTTGGATTTATGCTTCTTATGGTTATATTTGCTGTTATGGTTATATCTTATTATGTATTTAAAAGTATTCAAAATGATCAAACAGAGCTAGAATTAACGACTAAAAAACTCAAAAAAGCAAATAAAAAACTTGAGAATGTTTCTTATACTGATTCATTAACAGGACTATATAACAGAAGATATTTTAATCTTGTATATGAGAAAGAGTTAAAACGTGCAAAAAGAACTCATAGTTATATAACATTTATGATGTTAGATATTGACTACTTTAAGCAGTACAATGATTGTTATGGTCATATTGAAGGAGACCATGCGCTAAAATCAGTTGCTAAGGTCTTAAAAGATACTCTAAAACGTCCAGGAGACTTTGTATTTAGACTAGGTGGCGAAGAATTTGGAGTTTTACTTACAGAGACTCCTGAGTCTAATAGTGCGATTATTGCTAGAAATATATGTGATGCAGTACGCGGACGCGAGATTAAACATAAAGAGTCTAATGTAAATGAATTTGTTACAATTTCTATAGGTGTGTCTTGCTGTATAGCTGATGAAGCATTAAAAGAAGAGATACTTATTACTAGAGCAGATGAGATGCTATACAAGTCTAAAGATAGCGGTAGAGATAGGTACAGTATTACTACAAATGTAAGTGAAGCTGTTCCTAAAGAGGTAAATAATAAGCTTAGTGCTTCTTAGTGGCCATTTTTAAATCGAAAACCCTCTTCAACAAGTAGCTCCCTAATTTTCACTTTCAAGTCACCTTGAAACTCCATAAAACCATCTTTAAATGCTCCACCACATCCTATTTTCTTTTTCAATATTTTAAGAGTAGCAGTTGAATCTGTCTTAGGTAACATAAACTCGCCAACTAAAGTAACCACTTTCCCTTTTCTTTTCTCTTTTGAAAAGTATAAAAAGTGTTTTGATGGTTCTAAAATTTCATTAGATACTTTAGATTTACGAGGTGATTGAACTTGAGCCCAACCATCTTCTATATCTGCACCTATGAACATGTCTAATTTTTTACCTCTACTCATTTTCTTTTCCAATATATTTAAAACGAGGAGTTGTCTTTCCACCTATCTCTACATCTTCAAAAAACATAGTATAAGGTCTCACCCATAAATCTTCATCGCCATACATTGTACGGTAAAGAACCATTAGCTCTTCCGTCTCAGAATGTCTTACAGTATCTATAACTTCGTAGCGATTACCTTTATAATGCTCATATATACCTGTTTTCATTTATATTACTTTTTGAGCTAAAATACTCATCTTTGAGGTGTCATAGTTGCTGTTTTTTACACTCTCTAAAACATCTACATGTAGAATCTTTGTTATGTTATAAACAACGATAATTACTTCATCAGCATTCTTCAAAAAAGTACTCTCGCCATAAGGTGTATATCTTGTAGCCCCGATGCTTATAATAGCCTCTGAAGGATAGTTACATGTAGAGATATATTCACTTAAAGGTTCAAGTGGTCCGAAGTCTTTTTGAGTGTTGATTTGATTACTCATCCAATCGAGTAGTTTGTTATAAAAGTAAGAGTATCCGCTAAGTTCTACATCCTCACCATAAGCATGTACTTCACCATCCCGGCGTAAAAAACTACAGATACTGTAATCATCCATAATTCCACCAAGTTCAAATTTGTCTATAGCAATAAGGTTATTACTTATTCCTTTGGATGATTTACCCCAGTTTTTTTTATCTGATATTTTAGATGCACCTTTAACTCTAATAGAGCAGTCGTTATAAGCACCAAAATGAGTAGGTATAATCTTAGATATATTTCCATCAACATATTCTATTTTACATGTAAGTCCAACTTCTGGTTCAGCTTGAACGTTTACATCTTCTTGGGGTAGCTTAATAGTATCTGATGAAAGAGGGTATGTATTTAGAATTTCTTTTGCATTTTTTACAGGTTGTGGTAGATAAAAAGGAAACATTCCTTTTGGAGCAGCTTCGTCAGCTGTTATGATATCTTTAAAGTCTTCAGCCTCACCAGCTTGGTCTAGGTGCAGTGCAAAGTTACCTGCTATTCCTAAACCTAAAAAATCTTTATATTGAGCCATTTGCTCTAGCTTCTGCAAACTCTTCATAAGAGCCCTTGAAGTCTATAAGTGAACCATCAGCTTGTATCTCGATGATACGTGATGCATAAGCGTCTAGTAGTTCTCTATCGTGAGATACACAGATAACATTACCTTGAAACTCATGCAGGGCTTCACCAAGTGCAACAATTGCTTCAAGGTCAAGATGATTTGAAGGCTCATCTAGAATTAAAAAGTTTCCAGATTCTAGCATCATTTTTGAAAGCATCATTCTATGTTTTTCACCTCCAGAGATACTTACAACAGATTTTTCTTGTTGTTCACCATTAAAAAGCATACGTCCAAGACAGTTTCTAATCTCAGCAATATCACGCTTAGGGTCAAACCCTCTTAACCAGTCGTAAAGAGTACCATCACCAGAGATAGTATCAGCTGTATCTTGTGGGAAGTAAGACGGCTCAATAGT
The DNA here is from genome assembly GCA_028044295.1 of Sulfurimonas sp. Classification (GTDB taxonomy): domain Bacteria; phylum Campylobacterota; class Campylobacteria; order Campylobacterales; family Sulfurimonadaceae; genus Sulfurimonas. The sequence continues at coordinate 47,434 of JAOFSE010000006.1, read as the reverse complement.
AGCACCCCATTTAACTTCACCAGAATTCGGTTTCATCTCTTCCATAAGAATTTTTACAAGAGTAGATTTACCAACGCCATTTCCACCGATAAGTGCAACTTTTTCGCCTGGTTCAAATTTTAGAGTTATATCTTTTAAAACATGGTTGTCGCCATAAGAGTGAGCGATATTATGAACTTCAAGTGCTTCATCACCCATAACTCTTTTAGCTTTAAAAACTATAGATGGGTCACGACGAGAAGATGGTTTAATATCTTCAATATTTAGTTTATCTAGTTGTTTTTGTCTAGAAGTTGCTTGTTTCGCTTTTGATGCATTTGCTGAGAAACGACGAACAAATGCTTCAAGATCTGATTTCTCTTTCTCTTTTTTTGCATTATCAAGTTCAAGTTGTTTAGCCATTACGTTTGCAGCAATATACCAGTCATCATATGTACCCGTAAACTCACGGATTTTTTGATAATCTACATCTAAAATATTTGTAACAACAGCATTAAGGAAGTGTCTATCGTGAGAGATAACAACTAATGTGCCTTCGTGTCTTTTTAGCTCATTTTCCAACCAAGAAATAGTTTCAATATCTTGATTATTCGTAGGCTCATCAAGAAATAAAACATCGGGCCTTGGGTATAAAACTTGAGCTAGTAAAACTTTAAACTTATCAGCAGAGTCAAGAGAAGACATAAGGTTGTAGTGATCAGATGCTGGGATACCAACATTTTCAAGAATCTTACCAATATTCACTTCATACTCGTATGTTGGATCTTCTTCTACAGAGATTACTTCTAACTCAGCTAAACGGTTGTTTACAGCATCATCTTCAAAGTCACCATTAGCATAGAGGTCTTCTTTTTCCTTCACAGCATCGTAAAGTCTTTTGTTCCCGTAAAGAACAGCATCCATAATTGTGTAATCTTCAAAAGCAAATTGATTTTGTCCAAGTACACCTACTTTTAGACCATTTTCAACATGGATATCACCTTCGTACTCATCGATTTGACCAGAAAGTATTTTTAAAAAGGTAGTTTTTCCGGCACCATTTGCACCGATAAGTCCGTAACGTTTGTGACGGTCTAGTTTGAGGTTTATGTCTTGAAATAGAACTCTATTTCCAAAGCGCATAATTAAGTTGTTTACATTTACCATTGCGTATCTCTCTTAGATATATATTTTCGCGATTATATCTAAGAGTTGTTTAAAGCTTGATTATTACTTTAGTTTCGAGCTTGGTTTATCCCAGAAATCATCATCAGGTTTGCCTTTAACTACGTTATCCATATATTTCTCTTCTGTTCTTGCAATTTCAGCACGGATAAGATTAACAATTGCTTTTTGAGACTCAATAGGTTCAGGAAGAACACAGTAATCACCTTCAGTAAGCTCATCTTTAAACTTCTCTTCATCAAAGTTTTTGCCTAGGTATTGAACAATATATTTTAAATCTCTCTCTGCATTACCAAGACAAGACGTTGCTCCTGGCGATGGTGTCATATTGAAAATTAGACCTTCACCTGTAAATATAGAAGCCTCACCAAGCATAAGTTTTTGTTGGTCTTTGTCTAAAACTTGAGGACGCACACCACCAAAACCTTTTGCATATCTAAACTCATTTAGTTTGAGTCCCGGTACAATTTTTCTTGCATCTTTTAAAAATAGACGCTTGTTAAACCAAGGAATTTCAAACAGAAAGTTTCTAAATATATATCTTCTAATATCACTCTCTTTAAGTAGTTTCCATAAAGCAGTAGCAATTTTTGAATCAAAGCGAAGTGTCTTCCAAAAGTCCATATACGTACCAGGTTTATAACGTTCTAGCTTTGGAAGCATTAGTGCTGTAGGACCAAATCTAGTGTTCCCGTTTGCTAGCACATCAGGGTCACCATGAAGAGCTGCAAATGGTAGTTTAGGGTTTTGTATCATGTATACTTTACCATTAAGTAGTTTTTGTTCAGTCATATAAAAACTACCAGCTACAGGAAGACATCCAAGCTCTAGACCAAATCCCATTTTATGAGCTAAAAAGAGTGAGTGAGCCCCAGCATCTACTACTACAAAGTCAGCATAGTACGTATCATTCGCAGTATGTACTACATATCCACGTTTTTTACTTTTTTCAATATTTAAAACTTCAGTATTTAAAAAGAGGTCTACTTGTGAAGATTCCTCTTTTTTTGCATTTTCTACAAGTGATTTTGACATCTTTCCAAAGTCAACTGTGGTCCATTCACCTATAGCACCTACAGCTACTATTCTTTCAGGTCTTTCATTCCCATTTTCATCATAAACCACACGAGGTTCTAGCTCTTTTAACTTCTCTTTATTCCATACTTCTAGATAAGGAAAAAGTTCTGAGAATTCTTCATAACGGTGAAGTAAAAATTCGACCTCTTTATCACCAATTCCAAGTGCCATTTTTTGATGAGAGTACATGATGTCATTTTGATAGTTATGTTGTAAACAGTATTTCTCAACCATCTTTGCTGTACGTTTTGTAACAGCAGCTTTTTCTAAAGTGTAGTTGGTTTCAATATCACCTACATGTATAGTTTGTGAGTTACTTGTTCCAGATGAATTGAGTGTAGCAATATCTTCATATTTTTCTATGATTCCAATCGATTCTATGTCTGTATATCTTGCTAACTCATAAGCTAGTGCAGCACCTGAAATACCTGCTCCAACTATGATAACTTCAAAATTTTTAGTAGCCATATAATGTTCTCCATATTAAAATAAATTATACTTTTACATATTGTAACCAAATTTATTATAAAATGCTTACATGCAAATTAGAGAACTAGATTTAAAAGAATTACAGACTGCTTATGAACTTGTATCACAGTTACATGTAGATTTATCATATAAAGAGTTTGAAGACCTTATATATGATATGCGTGACATAGAGTATAAAATGATTGGTATTATGGATGGTGAGGAGTTAATAACTTACGCAGGTGTATGTATAGAGACCAATTTGTACCATAAACGTCATTTACATGTCCATGAATTAGTAACTGACTCTAAGTATAGAGGAAAAAAATATGGCCGTATGATGCTTGATTATTTACATGATTATGCAAAAATGGGGATGTGTGAACATTTAGTTTTATCTTCTGCTGTTTCGAGAGAACAAGCACATCAGTTTTATGAAAAACATAAGTTTGATAAAAAAGGATTTATCTTTTTAAAAGAAGTTTAGAAACAACACTTTTTATATTTTTTCCCACTACCACATGGACAAGCTTCATTACGCTCTACTTTTGAGTTATATAATTCTCCATCGGCGTACAACCACTCACCATCTTCTTGAACAAATCTACTTTTTTCATGTAGAACTTTGATGATTTCACCTTCACGATAATACGCTTTAAATTCAACAAAATTCTCATAAGTATCTAATACATCTAATTTTAACCACTCTACATTTTGACTAAACTCTTGGATTAGTTCTATGTCATCAGAATAACGACTGTCTTTTATAGCGGAGTTTACTAAGTATAGACCATCACCTCTTACATAAGCGTCATAACGACTTCTCATAAGTTCTTCAGGAGTTGATATATTTTTCATAATTTGTTTTTGATTGTGTTGGAGTGTAGTTTTAAATTAGTAGACGTAGACCCCAAGGTTGGAGTCTACATGTAAAACCTATAGAGGAGTTACGTTCTCAGCTTGAGGACCTTTTTGTCCTTCGCCAATTTCAAAAGTTACCTTTTGACCTTCAGCTAAAGAAACACGACCTTCGCCTGTTCTGTTTACTTGACGGAAATGTACAAATATATCATTTCCTCCGTTTTCTTGTTGAATAAAACCGTAACCTTTTTCTTCATTGAACCATTTAACTGATCCGTCTAGCAATTCTGCCATAGTGTACCTCTTTGGTAAAAATTCACTTATAAAAGTGGAGTCTAAAAATGGAGTAGAGTCGTTTGTCTAGGCAGAAATTACTTAGATGAACTCACACGCAAATCTTATCATCGCACAAATTATAACTTAATTTTTTCAAATAACAAAATAAATATATATAAATTATAATGATACTTATAGTAGACTAGTGTAATAGAGATAAAAAGGAGATATTATGAATGTATCAACAAATGTAAGTGGTTTGAATCATACTTCTAAATCAAATGTGATAAAACCTCTTTATACAGAGAAATTATCACGTGATGATGTAAGAGATATAAAAGAACAGATACAAAAAAATGCTAATGCTTTTACATTTAATTCTACATCAATCCAAAAAAATATTTTAAGTGTTGAAGATAAGTTCAATCAAGAATATGATGCTTTTGTAAGTTTTTTAAGTGACATAGGCTATGAGGGTAAGCCAATAGCTGACTTATCCCAAGAAGAAGCTACAGAGCTTGTTAGCGAGAATGGTTTCTTTGGAGTATTTCAAACTTCTGAGAGAATTGCAAACTTTGTTGTAGCTGGAGCCGGTGGTGATGAATCAATGTTACGTGCTGGTCGCGAAGGAATGATACAGGGCTTTCAAGAGGCTGAGCAGTTATGGGGTGGTGAGTTACCTGAGATATCACAAGAAACAATGAAACGTGCAATAGAGTTAGTAGATACAGCTATGCATGATTTGGGATTTTCTATTATTGATAAAGAGGTCTAAGCAGCTATATCTACTTTAATATTGTTTTGGTCTTTTTTATCGTTATCTTGAGTGGAAGCATTTTGGTAAGTTTCTTTGCCGTTTATTTCTTCTTGAAGAGCTTGTGCTTTTTGTTGCTCTGCTTTCATCATCATAACCCTAGCGCTAGATGCAACAGCCATGTCTTGTGCACTTGGATCACCTGGGGCCATAGCTGAAGCTATTACCGCTCTGGCATTACTTATGATTTCATCTGGAGTTGAGCCACCACCTACCGAGACACTTACTTCACCACCAATTGCATACATTTTACCATCAGGACCTTGTTGGTAAGTATATGAGGCACCACCTGTTGAAGCACCACCACTTTGATGGGCAGCTTCATGTGCTTTTACTTCTGCATCTCTTGCTTGTAAATCATTAACAAGTCGTTTTTCATCTGGACTTAACTCATCAGTTGCAACTGATTTTTTTGCTTCTTCTTTTTCTCTAGCTTTTTCAAGTTTTTTTTCTTCACTTTTAGGATTTTTTAAAGTCTCTTCTTCATAAACTAAAATCTCTTTTTCGTTTAGTTTAACTGAGTAGTTTGAACCGATATCGTATAGTGTACTTGAATTTACTTGCATAATACATATTATACATCCGGGTGTTTTAAAAGTATCTTTTAAAATAGAGCTAATTATTTTGGTAAAATTTCACTATTAAAAGGTATAGCAAATGAAATATGAATTAAAAGATGAATATATAGAGTTATTTAAATTATTAAAAGTTTTAGATCTTGTTGATAGTGGTGCAGAGGCGAAGCAGATTATTTCAGAGGGACATGTAAAAAGAAACTCAGAAATAGAAACTAAAAAAAGAGCTAAAATACGTAGTGGTGAGACTATAGAAGTAGCAGAAGTCACTATCTCAGTTATATAATAAACTTGAATAGAAAGCATTAATAACAATAATAGATAATAAATAGAACAAGATATGGGTAGATATATTTTTCTAAATAGACTAAAATACCGCATATAATTTACTTAAGGAAAAATAATGATTCAAGAGAATGGAAAAGTAGTAGACCTAGCAATAATTGGAGCAGGTCCTGGCGGTATGGCTGCTGCCATCGAAGCAAAGCTTGCTGGCATTGAGAACATTGTTGTTATAGACAAAGCACCTCACCACAATGATATGATTCACAAGTTTTACAAAAAAGGTAAACGTGTTGATAAAGACTGGATGGGAATTAAGTTTGAATTCACAGGTAATGTTACTTTTGAGGAGTGTTCTAAAGAAGAGTATATTCAACAAATGGAAGATAAACTAGCTAATGCAGGTGTACTTGACAAGTTCGAATATAATCACGAAATTAAGCGTGTAACAAAAGGTGAAGATGGTCTTTTCACTATGGTATTTGATAGCGATGCATCATCTGATGCTGTTGAATCTATGAAAGCTAAGAACGTTATTCTTTCAGTAGGTCGTATGGGTAAACCAAATAAGCCTCGTTATAAGTTCCCAAGAGAGCTTAAAGATGTATTGAACTTTAACCTTTCTAAAGTTCAAAACGGTGATCACGTTATGATCGTTGGTGGTGGTGATACTGCTGGTGAGTACGCTTATGGTCTAGTAGAATTAGAAGATATGGAAGACTGTGTTGTAACTCTTAACTACAGAAAAGCTGAGATTACACGTATGAACCCTATCAATACAGAAATGTGTACTAAATACCTTGATAATGGTAAAATTTGTAATAAAATGGGTGTTGATGTTGAGACTCTTGAAGTATCTCCAGCTGGCAAAATCCAAGTAAACTTTACTGATGGTACAAATGCTGAGTATGATAGAGCTGTATACGCACTTGGTGGAACAACTCCAAAAGATATTCTTGTAAATTCTGATGTTAAAACTGGTGAATGGGATGTCCCTGTTTATGATGAAAATACATTTGAAACAAATGTTGAAGGTCTTTACACTATCGGTGATGTTGTAACTGATCAAGGAAGTATTGCACTAGCATTCAATCACGCAAGTGATGCTGTTAAGAATGTTGCTAAAAACTTAAAATAATTTCTTCACACTATACCTTTGTGGTATAGTGAACTCTCTTTAAAAACTCTTCAATTTTTTACTTAAAACTTAATAGATAAATAAAAGCTCAAATCAAAATTATTATCTTCAGATAGATATTTATTTGTATTGTAAATTGCATATGGTGGTTTAGTAGTTGTTTCATACTCACTATTTGGTAACCATTCATTGTAAAGCCAGTGTATAAATTTTAAAAAATCACCATCTTTTCCTGACACATCAAACTTCGCATAAACACCATCTGAGATATTAAACTTTGGTAACCTTTGATTATCTGGTAAATCTTTATCGTTAACTTCTATACATGCAACATATTGACACTCTTCTAAGTGAGTAACAACAGGATTATCATGGAAGAGGGCTATATGTTTGTATTTCTTTAGATTGTTAGAGTAAGACCATGTTTGTATTTTTTGCCAAGTTTGTCTAATCTCATCGTTATATCCATTGTGTCTAATATAGTAAGCTTCCATTTGAGGCATCTTTACAATGTTTGCTTCTAGGTTATCAAAATTTGCATTTGATTCTTTTGCCTTTTTAGACTCTTCAAGAATTGTTTTTGAATATGTTTTATATCCACCTTTTCTCCACTCAGTAGGCGTTACTAAGAACCTCTCTTTAAAAACCCGTATAAACGATGTTTGTGAACTATAACCACACAAAAGAGCTATTTCTGTAATAGTAGAGTACTTATTAGTGAGTAAGAGTGAAGAGGCTTTTTGCAGTCGAATAGATTTTATGCTTTCATAAATATTTCTTCCAAAAATTTCTTTAAAAATTTTGTGCATGTAAAATTTACTAAGATTAAAAGTCTGAGCTAATTCATCCATATTGATGTCTACATCAATGTTAGTATATATATAAAAAAGTATATCATTTGATACTTTTATTTTTTTATTTAGTGTTTCTCTTTTCATAATGGTCTTATTATAACAAAAAAAGAAGATAAATATAGCAAATATAGTTATTTAAAATAACAATTATAGATAATATTTACTACATAATTAGTGAAGAGGAATTTTTATAAAAATACTAAAATTATGTCACCTAATAGAAGTATGGAATAAAAATGAATGCACTAGCAATAAATAATTTTATAAGTGATAATTGTAAAAATAGAGTAAGACCTATGATGCTAAGAGATGTAAAGACAGAGGCATTACTTGTTTTTTGTAGAACAGCTTTAGAAAGATACTTTATAAAGATCGATGAAGCTAAATACACAGCTACAGTAGGTGATGATAAAGACACAACATATGTATATGAAACTCTTAGAGGTCTTCTACTTAACCTTCAAGATAGTGTAGTAAATGTTGATTATTTTATTGAACTTATGCAGTCATCAAAAAAGTCTCCATTATTTAGACCACTAGCTAAAAGTGAGGAACCCTTAATAAATTACTATGATGTAATGGCAAAGGTGACAAGAGATCATTATGAAACGGAACCTGCATTTTTGCCAGAGTTTTTAATTATTTGTGTTTTAGATAACTGGATTTCAGGTGAAGAGAGGTCAGTTGAACTGTATCCTTTTTTAAAGGATATAGATTTTTTAGAACTAATGAGTAAGTTTGAAGAGAATCGTGAGTACTTTGCAAAAGAAGATGAATGTACAGTTAGAGGCATACATCAACTTTCGGATAAAATAACCATAGCTCTTAAAAACTATAGATATAAAGCAAATAAAAATAGAGTTTCAAAAAATAGGAAAAAGAAATAAGTCTTATATTAAAAATGAACTAACTAATCCTATCAGTCCACCAAAAACTCCACCCCATACTACTAGCCAAGAGAGATGTTCACTTATGAGTTTTTGAACCATCTCTTTCACCATTTGAGGTGTAAGTTCATTAAGTCTAGTATCTATTACATCTTCTATTGAGTCAATCATGTCTGAACTCAAAGATGAGCCTTGCATATGTTTTTGAAGTGTTGTATTAAATTCATCACTTTTTGCTATATCTATTACTGCAGTTTTCATTTTAATAGCAAATGGTTCACGTAGACCTTCTAAAGCACTTTCTCCACCAAACATCCCAAGCATTCCTCCAAAAGATGATTCCATAACGGTTTTCGTAAGAGCATCATAGGCAGGTGCAAAGTCAGTTTCTTCAATAATAGGAGTTAAGTCTATCTTTTTCTCTTCATTTTTGAAAAAAATATCAAGTTGTTCCGAAGTAAAAAATTGGCTCATCATAAGATTTTTTATAGACTCTTTAAAAGCTTCAAATCTTTGAGGTATTACGCCTGAACCATAAAGAAAAGGAACCTTTTCAAAAAGCATATGAATGGCAAGTTGATTTGTTATAGCACCAGAGAGTGCAAATAGACCAGTAAAAAGTAAAATAGATGATAGTTGTTGACTTACAATAAATGATAATAGTATCAGGCCAACAGCTATCAGATTAGTAATAAAGCTTTTATTTAATTTCAAAATTAGTATCCTTCGTAAAAGCGAAATTATACTAAAAAGATTCTATAATATAATTAATATATAATAAACAAATAATTTCATATAACTAAGGCGTATATTTGCATAAACTAATAGAGTATTTTATAAACAATAGCCGACTAAACTATATGATGTTGGTTTTTTTACTATACCTAGGTATAAATGCTTATGTAAATATTCCTAAAGAGATGTTCCCAACTGTAGAGCTAGACAAAATCACTGTTACAGGTTCTTATGCTGGAACAAGTGCATCAAATATGGATAAGATGGCAGTTCGTGATATCGAAGATGCTCTTACAAATATTAGTGGTGTAGATAAAACTGAGACAACAATAACACCTGGTAAATTTTCAGTTTTACTTACACTAGAAGAGAATAGTGACAAAATAAACATACTAAATAAAGTTCAAGACTCTATAGCTACAACAAGACAATACCTACCATCTGATATGCTAGATCCAATTGCTAAAATAATGGACAGAAATAGGCCACTAATCAGACTATCCCTTTCCTCAGAACAACATTCCCAAGGTGAGCTTACTAAGATTGCAAAAGATATAAAATCTAAAATTTCTAGAATCCAACATATTAGTGATGTATCTATACGAGGTGACTCTGAAGAAGAGGTGTTAGTTCAAATAGATTCTCAAGCAATAATAGCTCATGATTTAAATAAAGATAGTGTACTACGTGCTATTTCAGAACTCTCTTATATTTTCCCTATAGGAAATATTGAAGATAGAGGGGAATTTGTTTATATATCAACAGTAAATGGTAAAGCAGATGCAGAGGAATGGGGTGATGCTACTCTACATGTAGGCTCTAAAAATGTGAAACTTAGGGATATCGCAACCGTAAAAGTTCACTACCCACAAACCTATACACGCTCTACTTTTAACAATAATCCCACATTGACACTTGTAATATCTAAGGGCGATACTGGAAATGCTATAGAAATTTCAGAGTACTTACATAATTATGTTAAGAAATTAGAAAAAGGTTACGATGGAGTTAAGTTTAATCTGTATCAGGATAGTTCTAAACCAGTAAAAAATAGACTAAATACAGTTATATCAAACTTACTTTTTGGTCTTGTCTTAGTGTTTTTATCTATGTATATTCTTATAAATATTCGACTTGCTTTTATAGTTGCAATAGGGATACCATTTTCATTTATCATAGGTCTATTATTTATATACTACATGGGATACTCTATAAACATAGTATCACTTCTAGGTGCACTTATAGTAATAGGTATAGTTGTTGACGATGCTGTAGTTGTTGGTGAAAATATTCAAAGGCATATAGATGAGGGGATGGACACTAAAGAGGCTGCACTACTAGGTGTAAAAGAGATGATACTACCTGTTACACTTGCAACACTTACTACAGCTGCTGCATTTTTACCTATGTTCATGCTTACAGGTGATATTGCACTGTTTTTGATATTGGTTCCAATAGTAGTTGTTATGATACTTGTAGGTTCACTTTTGGAGAGTTTCTTCTTTTTACCTCTTCATGCACAGGAATTTTTGAAAAAGAGTAATAATCTAGTTAACTGGAAACCATTTCAAGATAAATACGAAGAGGCACTACATTATCTTATAAGCTATAAAAAAATATTTGTAATTTTATTTATCGTGATAATCCCTATATTAACAATACTAACTGCAAAGTCTATGAAGTTTCAGTTCTTTCCAAACTTTGATGGAAATTATCTATATATATCAGGCAAGCTCGATATTAATACACCTATAGAAGATACCTATGAGATATCAAGAGAGATTGAGTCTAAGATGATGGAACATAAAGAAGAGTTCTCATTAAAATCAATCACTGCTACAAGTGGATATAGAAGAAGTTTATCTGGGGAGACTGAACATAATAACAATGTCTTCTTTATTACAATGGAACTCTACGATAGACAAGAGAGTAGTTGGGTAAACGCCCTGATGGATTTTAATAATCCTAACAAGATAAGAGAGAAGAAGACATTTGAACTATCACCTAGAGCAAAAGAGATTATAGAACCATATAAAGACAAGTATAAGATGATAGAGCTTGGTGTGATGGAGAGTAAACCTGGTCTTATTAGAAGTGATATTCAGATAAATCTATCTGGTAATGATGATGCTCTTCTAGATAAATCAATAAAAGAGCTAGAAGAGAGAGTCTCAAAGATAGATGGAGTACTTAACTTTAGTGACAACATCCGTTATGGAAAGATGGAATACAAAATTAAAATCAATCCATATGGTGAAAGATTAGGGCTGAGTGAAGCTTCTGTAGCAAAGATTCTAAGTGGGTATTTTTTAGAGAGCCGTAGAGGTACTACATTTAATCAAGATGGAATAATGGAGATTAAGACTGAAGATATTGGTAAAGATAGTGTTTCAACGCTTTTAGAATTCGACTTGCCACTTGAAGATGGACGTTATGTTAAACTGACTGATATAGCAGAGATTATAAAAATAAGAGATTATGAAAAGATAAATAAACTTAATGGTGATGTGGTAAAAACACTTTTTGCAAATGTAGATAAGAGAAAAATAACTCCACAGGAGATACTTACACAACTAGAACCAAAACTTGAAGAGATTAGAAGTCTAGGTGTTGAGGTGAATCTTTTGGGTGAGAAAGAGAAGTCTAAGCAGTTAAAAGAAGATATGAAAAAAGCTGTTGTATTAGCTATATTTTTAATTTTACTGACGCTCTTACTTATTTTTTCAAAGATTAAATATGCACTAATGGTTATGAGTGTAATTCCTCTTTCTGTTCTTGGAGCACTTCTTGGACATAAACTTTTAGGTATAAACTTAACTATGCCATCAATCATAGGTATTTTAGGTCTCGCAGGAGTTGTGATAAATGATGGAATAATTATGCTGGATTTTTTACATGGAACTCATAAGGCAGAGGAGTTCTTCAATAGGGCAAAGCTCAGGTTGCGTCCTATCGTTATTACGACTATTACAACATTCTTAGGACTTTTTACACTTATATTTTATGCAACTGGTCAAGCTGTAATACTTCAGCCTATAGCTATTTCTATAGGGTTTGGTTTAGTATGGGGAACATTTTTGAATCTTTTGTATTTACCAACACTTTATGCTTTAGTCAACGGGATTGTACTTAACAAAAGGTAGACGTTTATACTTAGCGTAAACAATACCACTTTTTAGATTTATAACTGTATAGTTTAATCTTTTAGACAGAAAAGTAGCTAGTACAACAGTTCTACTACCGGTTCTACATATAATGGCAAAAGGTTTTGTTGTATCTACTGCCTTATTTAGTTTATCTATAAACACACCTAGATTGTAATTACCTTTTTCATCAAATAGCATGATAGGAATAGAGTTTTTAACTAGACCGGTTTCTTTCCATTCCATAGGAGTTCTTATATCTACTATTGGAATTGTAGAGTCTATGAGCTTCTGTGAAACTTCTTGATTTATGATAGTTGCAAGGAGTGAACTGGATAAGAATAGAAGGATAAAAAAAGTTTTTTTCAATAGTTTGCCTATAATTTTAAATTAATAGTATAATTATATCAACAAATACATAATAGGACAATAACTCGATGGCATCTCAAAAAGCAGTGGACAATGCACAAAGACTTCGTTATATAAGAGCAATAGAGAGATTCCATAAAAGTATCATGTCTTACCTTTTAAATACCCCAGAATTATCTCAAAAGGGTTATGATAAAAAAATTACTAATGCTATTAAAGTACTTCAAAGAGTCGATGAAATAGAAGTTTATAAGGGTGATTTACAAGATTTACAAAAATTAGTAAAAAAAATGATAGATTATAAAGAGTCAGATAAAGCTATTGAAGACATTAAAGATGATATTTTGTATAGTTCAAATCAGCTTGAGAAGACTAAGAATTCTAGAAGGTATAAAAAAGACAAACACTCCCAATCAAAGTTTGATGATTGGGAATAAAGAATAGTTAAACTATTTAGACTCTTCTAGCATACTGTCTAGTAGAATAAATAGCTCAGACGAAGCATCTTCCATAGTGTCGAAACTACTTATAATATCATCAGAATTTTTCAGAGTATTTTCTTTAGCATTACCCTCTAAAAACTCAAGGTTTCTATTCGCATTGTTATGAATAGTAGTATGAGGAGTTGCAATTCTAGCATATGATTGAGTCTCAGAGAATCTTCTTTTACCCTCATTATCATACCACTTACCTAAGTCACACTCGTGAGTTGTACATGGTGATAATCTTTGCTCAAGTGATATAATAGAGTTATAAGCACGAGATTTGTATAGAATATGATCAAGCTTAGCAAGAACAATAAATACACTATTTTCCATTCTATATGAGTTGTTAACTATGTTATTAGAGTTATCACTTAGGTCAACTAGTGTACTCTCAAAGCCATTGATTTTCTCAGTAGAACCTTCAACTGTAGTTTTCATGTTGTTTGAACTTGTTTGAATCTCATTCATATCTTGTTGTAAAGATTTAATAGATACTGATATCTCACCAGTTGCTTTATGTGTTCTCTCTGCAAGTTTTCTAACTTCATCAGCAACAACAGCAAAACCACGGCCATGTTCACCAGCACGTGCGGCTTCGATTGCGGCATTAAGTGCAAGTAGATTTGTTTGATCCGCAATGTCTGTAATAAGTTCAATAACAGAAGTAATCTCATTTGCTTGATTTGTAATTTCACCAATACTATGGTTGTTTATACTTACTTGCTCACTTAACTCATTTAACTCATTTGTGATATCTGTAATATCATTACGAGAGTTTGTTGCAAGTTCTGCTGCACCCTTAGTCGCTGATGTAATAGTTTTTAGTTCATCAACATTTACGTGTAAGTCTGAAATGATAAGAGATAGAGACTCAGATACATTAACACTTTTTGTACTTATTTTAGCGTTAAACTCATCTCTTCTTGTTTTTTCATACTGAGATTTCATAAACTCTATACTCGTAGCAACACTGTCTATAGCATTAACAAACTCACCTTCCATGCCTTCAGATGAAATTGTATGTGTGAATTCCCCTTTTGAAGCAGCAGTAATTGTTCTGTTTATTTCATTGATAAGGTTTTCAGTATGAGTTATAAGTTTATTTAACTCATACCCCATTACACCAAGTTCAGTGTCTCTATTTACTGTTTGCGCTTTTTGCTCAAAGTCACCTTTAGCTACACGAGATATTAGTTTTGTAAAACCTGTAATACCGTTAATAGTAGATTTTCTAATGACTGTTGCAAATAATAAGACAATAATACCAACAGATATACCAGCAATGAGAACTAACCATTTAAAAAAGTTTATCTCAGCCCCAAGGTTCTTTGAGTCTTGATCTAGTTCACTTTCTTTAAGAGTAACAAGCTTTTTAAATGATTCTCTTGAAGCATTAGCAAAAGGTGTTAAATCATTTTTATATCTTGCGTATATACTCTTTTTATTATTTTGTATTTCATTTTCAGATAAAGCTTCCATCATTTTATATGAGTTATCTAAAAATAACATTGTAGAATTTTTTGCTTCTTTTACTAAATCAAGAGAAGCATCATTCGCCATAAGCTCTTCAAGAAGTGTAAAGTCATTATTGATAGTAGTAATTTTATCATTTAGCTTTTTGATATTTTTATCATAGTTTCCACCAAGAATTATATCTCTTGAAGTTCTACTGATATAATTTAAGTTTTTTTCTATTTGAAGTGTAGTTAACCCACCAGTCATTGAGTTCTTATGTAGGTGATCATATTGTGATTTAATATGACTCATAGCTAAAAAGATAGCAATAGCAGCCCCAAAAAGAGCAATTGTAATCATAGTAATAAAGTAATTCATTTTTTTCTGAATACTGAGGTTATTAAGCATCGTTCACTTCCTTGTTGTTTTCTGTTTACTATATTAACATAAATTATTATCAATACAACCTAAATGTATGTAAATTGATAAATTAATACTGTGAATATAACTATTGTGAACTAAAAAATGATTTTATATTTAGAAGTATGTGAAAATATTTTATTTAACACATACACTTAAAAGTAATTATAGTAATATAAGGGTAGTAATAAGTTATTTTAGGAGACAGTATGTCAGTTGCAGAAGATAATATTAAAAAATTTGAGAACTCTAATTGTGAAGATAATAATGTTTTTTATCAAGCGATGGAAGAGGTAATTTACTCCATAGCACCACTTTTGGAATCTGATGATAAATATAGTAGATATGCGATTTTAGATAGATTAGTAGTACCAGATAGAGTTTTGAAGTTCAAAGTTGTTTGGATGGATGATAATCAGAAAGTTTGTGTAAACACAGGCTATAGAGTTCAGTTTAATAACTCTTTAGGACCATATAAAGGTGGACTTAGATTCCATCCGACTGTTACTGAAGGAGTACTAAAATTTTTAGGGTTTGAGCAGATTTTAAAAAATTCATTAACCGGATTGCCTATAGGTGGAGCAAAGGGTGGAAGCGACTTTAATCCTAAAGGTAAAAGTGATTTTGAAATTATGAAGTTTTGTTCAGCTTTTATGACTGAACTTCATAAATATATTGGACCACGTATTGATATTCCAGCTGGAGATATAGGTGTTGGATCACGGGAAATAGGGTACTTATATGGGGAATATAAAAAGATTACATCATCTTATGAGGGAGTTTTAACTGGTAAACCTTATATGTTTGGTGGCTCTTTAATGAGACCAGAAGCTACCGGATATGGAGTGGTTTATTTTACAAATACAATGCTTGAAATAGAATCGAAAGATAGTTTAGAAGGGAAAGTCTGTTGTGTAAGTGGTGCTGGAAATGTAGCCTTACATGTAATAGAAAAATTACAAGATATTGGTGCTATGGCTGTTACATGTAGTGATTCAAATGGAACGATTTATGACCCCCGTGGAGTTGATTTAGCACTTTTAAAAGAGTTGAAATTAGAGAAAAGACTCTCATTAGAAGGTTATCTTTTAACACACCCAGAGTCAAAATTTTTCCCAGCCTATCAGTATGAAGAAGATTCTCATGCTGTTTGGGATATCCCATGTTATGCCGCTTTCCCATGCGCTACACAAAATGAGCTAACTGAAAAAGATGCTCAAAACCTAATAAGTAATGGTTGTGTAAGTGTAACAGAGGGTGCAAATATGCCATGTACTCGAGAAGCTACAGATATATTTTTATCACATAATATATGTTTTGGACCAGCAAAAGCTGCAAATGCTGGTGGTGTTGTTGTTAGTGAGTTTGAAATGAGTCAAAATGCTTCTATGACAAAGTGGAGCTATGAAAAAGTTGATGAAAAGTTAAAAGAGATAATGCAACAGATATGTACAAGAATTGCTTTAACAGCAAAAGATTATGGTGTTGAGGGTAATTATGTAGATGGTGCAAATATCGCAGGGTTTAAAAAAGTCGCAGATGCAATGATAGCAGAGGGGATATAATATATGAGTGTAGAGGTTTTTAATGAGTTTTTGAATCCTTATGGTCTAAGTGTTAGTAAAATTTTAGTCATTCTTTGTGCTTTTTTAGTTATATATTTTATACGTAAAAAGCTTTTAGACTTTATTGGTAGTAATTTAGCGAAGATAGAATCATTAAAAAAATATTCAGCTGAGATACTAGATAGCATTAGAAAAAGTCTAGAGATTATTTTTATAGTGATAAATATTGATTTGACAATTTACATATACAACGATTACAGAGTCATGCAAGAGTATGAGGTCTATTTTACAATTATATACACCATACTAATTACGCTCATTATGTATACTACGGTCAATACTATTGCCGATATTAAGCTAAAAAACATTGGTAGTGAAGATAAAAGAATAAAAAATGAAGTTATAAATGTTTCTATGAAACTCTTAAACTTCTTTATTTGGATAGTGGGTGGCCTTGTTATCCTTCATATCCTTGGAGTTGAATTAACTGCTGTTATTTCTGGATTAGGCATTGGTGGTTTAGCTGTAGCTCTTGCTTCTAAAGATTCTTTAGCAAACTTTTTTGGAACACTCTCAATACTATTTAGTGATGTTTTCTCTCAAGGTGATTGGATAGAAGTAGATGGTAAAGAGGGTACCGTTGTGGAGATAGGTTTAAGAGTTACAAAGCTAAGGACCTTTGATAATGCCCTTATAGCGATCCCAAATGCAGTTTTAGCGAATAAAGATGTTAAAAACTACAACAAAAGAACTCTTGGTAGACGTATAAAAATGAATATAGGTATTAAGTATGATTCAAAAAAAGAAGATATAAAAACTGCAGTAGAAGAGATATATAAAATGTTAGATCAACACTCTGGAATTGCTACTGTAAATACTAAGTTTGATTATGCACAACATGCAAAAAAAGCAAGAGTAATCCACTCTAAAGATGATCAAGAAGGTGTAAAGAAAACTCTTCTTGTATATCTTGACTCATTTGGTGATTCTAGTATAAATATTTTAGTTTATTGCTTTTCAAAGACAGTTTTATGGAGAGAATGGTTGGAAGTCAAACAAGACGTAATGTTCCAAATAATGGAGATTTTAGAAAAAAATTCACTCGAATTTGCATTTCCATCATTATCTCTTTATCATGAAAATGAGGCCAACTTAGAGGGTAAATAATAATCCTAACCATAGATTTATGTTTTTTAGATAAAATCATTTTTTTAAAAACTAATATAAAGAACATAAACTATGGAAAATACAAAAGCAAGAGCAAATATATACGCTTTACTATCTCGCGTACTACTTCAAGAGTTAGACAAAGATATGTTAAAGACGATGAAAGATGATGAAAATATTTTAAGCTTTTTCCCAACTTTAAAAGAGTGGAAACCATTTCAAGAAGAAGCAGCAGATAAACTTTTAAATGAGTATTTAAATCCAGACTTTGTAAATTTATCATTACTTCACCTTATTCCATATGAGACATTTTATACTAGAGAAGACCAAAAGATTGAGACTGGTGGTGCTAACCCTGTTACAGATATGTACAGTGCTTATAACTTTATGGTTGATTATGAAGTATCTCGTACAATCTCAGCAGATCATATTGGTGTAGAGTTAGAATTTATGCATCACCTAATAGAAGCTGAGCTGAGAGCTATGGCTGAAAAAGATCTTCAAGCTATAGAAGATGTTAGAAGTATACAGGTAGAGTTTTTAAATAAACACTTACTTCAATGGGCTCCAATGTACCTAATAAATATGAAATTTGAAGCGAGAACACCTCTGTATTTTGATGCTGCAGATATGGCATTAGAATTTATTTTAAGTGATAACGAATACCTAAGTAAAGCAGCTGTTGCTTAATGATACAACTAAGTGCAAGTAGATGTGTTCGTTCACTATCAGTAGATAGTGAGTGTAACAAATGTGAAGTTGTTTGTCCTACTGGGGCAATAGTAGTTGATGGTAGATTGCCATCTATTAACTTCTCATCTTGTGTTGGATGTGGTGCATGTGATGCAATCTGTCCTAACGAAGCACTTGCACTTGACGACTTCTCTTCAACAGAGTTCTTTTTTAGTTTTGTTGAAGATGAACAAAACCTTATCTCTTGTAAGAAAAATGTTCCATGTATAGCTTCTTTAAGCGTAGAAAACCTTGTATCAATGGCAGCTCTGAAAAAAGAGATACTGTTTGATATGGGTCATTGTGATAGCTGTGAAATAGCACATACATGTAAACCTCAGATTGAAAGGAATCATGAAGAGGCTTCTTACATTTTAGAAGCTATGGAGAGTGATGCCATAATAAAGCTTGAAGATGTAAAGTATGAGCCAGTAGATACGGATGGTGATGTAAAAGATAGAAGAGAGTTTTTCTCGAATATCAACTTAAAATCTATTGGAAACACAAAAGTAGAATTTGAAAAAGAGGTTCAAAAAGCAACTGATGAACTTGTTGAACATACTTTGGGTAAAAGTGATATAGCACTTCTGAAACAAAAAAGAATTCCAGACCGAAGAAAGCTTTTTTTTACAGCGATTAAAAGACTGGAAAAACCATCACAGTTTCATGTAATAGAAGCAGATGAATTGACATTCACATCTATGAAACTACTTGATATGGATAGTTGCACCGCATGTCAAATGTGTTATAGAGTCTGTCCAACAGGAGCGCTTACCTCAGATGTTAAAAACTCGAAGATAGAGTTTGACCCGTTTATGTGTATAAAGTGTCATATTTGTCATGATGTATGTGAGCCAGATGCAATTACTCTTTCACCATCTTACAATGTGAAAGAATTTTTTGAACCAACAGTTCAAACTTTAGCTAAGTTCAATGTGAAAAGATGTAATGAGTGTAATGTAATATTTAGTACAAATAATAACGACACGCTTTGTTATAGATGTAAACTAGAAGATGAAGAAGCCCGCGAACTTTGGGGCATAACAGAGGATATGTAGATATGATGAATGACGCTAATGAGATTTCTCATCAAACAAAACTTTATGGATTTATAGGTGAAGAAGCTGGGACTAGTAGTCTTTGTGCAACTCTGAATAAACTTTTAAAGAGAAAGAACAAAGATGCGATGGCTATTCCTATGAATATCCGTGAAGATGATTTTTATTTTACAGTTTCAAATATGAAAAAATCTCATGTAAATGGTGCGATACTTTCAAATGAATTTGTTCAGGACGTAGTAGAGATTTTAGATGAAGCAGACGAGATAGTTACTCAGTCTGGAATGTGTGACATACTTGTTCGTGAGGGAGAGAAGCTGATAGGTTCTGTCTTGTTTGCAGATATACTAACAAAGTACCTTGAGAGCCAAAATGCAAAAAAAGTAGCACTTATAGGTATCAATCATTATGCTAAAGCTTTTGCTTTAACTCTTAATAATTCTCTACATGTAAGTTACTTTAATGATGATTTAGAAGCTCTTATGAGTTTTGTAGGTGAGATGAATATTAGTGATGCTGATATAAATAGAGTTGCTCCAAATATGGATGTTGATCTTTCATCTTTTGATGTGGTGATAGATTTTTCAGACTTCTCATCTTTGTCGATGCTAAGTAAACTCAGCCCTTTAAATATAGATATGAAGCAAAAAAAGCAGTTATCATCTTTGAAAATTAGAGCTAATGAATTGAGTGCTAATTACACAGGATTTGAGAATATACTTGATACTATCAGTAGTGAGATATTGGATTTTTATGCAGATAAAAACCATTTAGACTATGATAAATCAGATATGAGATTTTAATAAAACAATTAAATAAGGAATAGAATATGAATGCAAATGATTTAAGTGATTTAAGAGCAGATTTTGATAAATTTGTAAAAGAGAGTTGTGTAACAGATCCAAACAAACCACAAGAAGATAATAGAGATATTGGTGATAAAGAAGATGAAGAACCTGTTCCACAGTTTGTTGATGCATTAACTTCTAAACTACTTGCACCTGAGCAAAGTGGTGTTTATCTTTCTCGTCTAGATATCAAAAGAATTGCTGAAGCAATTGATGAGTCTATTCCTATTAAAGAGCGTATTAAAATGGTTAGAAACCTTTTTAGACATACAACAAAACAACAGTTCTTAAAAGATGCCTTTGCAGAGATAGACAAACATATTAATGGTCGTATTTTAATCTATACGGAGTTAGGAGAAGCATTCCCCGCTTCTAAATCTATTTTTGATGCTAATATAGTAAAAGCTAAAAAGACTATGAAAATGTTTGATACAATCATAGAGGATTTCGAGGAAATCGAACCAACAGACGACCCTATGTTCGTATAGATATTACTGGCTTTTAGCTAGTAATACCATATAATAAGCCTTCTACACACATCTCAAAACTTCAAAGTCAACAATAACATAAAATTAATAGTTTCAATTTGACATATTATAGAATATACAGCATACTGATTAATAATTAATCAGTATATTGCATTTATTCCATGCTATTAGTGTCATAATACTCCTACAATTAAAAAGGATATAAAAAATGAAATTATTAAAACTAAGTTTAGCAGCGGCTATTTTGACTTCTACTATGGCATTTGCTGAAGAATCATCATCAGAGATTGAAATAAGTGCAAATGTTGCAATGACAAGTAATTATATTTGGAGAGGTTACTCTCAAACCGCAGATGCTATGGCTATTCAAGGTGGATTTGATGTATCGTATAATGGTTTTTACATAGGAACATGGGGTTCAAATGTAAGTGATGAAGTATATTCAGGGGCTACAATGGAACTTGATATATATGCTGGTTATGCTGGTGAGTATAAAAACTTTAGTTATGATGTTGGTCTAATTGAGTTTATTTATCAAGGTAATACTGGTGATAATAACTTTGCAGAGGCTTGGGTAACTCTAGGTTATGACTTTGGTCCATTAGCAGTTAGCGGTACACGTATCATGGGAATTAATGGTACAAATAGTGCAAATTCAGATACATGGGAAGCTGGCGTATCTGTTCCACTTCCAATGGATATAACTTTTGATGCTACTTATGGTGATTATGAAGATTTTAATAAATATGCTACGGTAGGTCTTAGTAAATCATTTGGAAAATTTGATGTAAGTGTTATGTATGCTCATGCTGATTTCGATAATGGTGATAAAGATGAAAAGAATGTTGTTTTAACGGTTGGTACAAGCTTTTAAGACAAAAAAATAATGCTTAATAAAACTTAAGCATTATTTTAAAACTCACTTTTATTTTCTCTCCTACTTTATAAGAGATGAGTTCTACATATGAATGATTACTCAGTAAAATAATATAGATTATTATAATGGAGTGGTGCTGTCATGCTAGTCTCCCAAAACTCACACCACTTCATTATAATAGTCTTTAAAGACAATCTGATATATTGAAGGATATATAATGAATAAATTCATAGATATAAAATTAGATGATGAAATATATTCTGTTGTGTTTGGTTTAGGTAAAGTTGTTTTTGTGTTAGAAAAAGCTCTTCGATTAGATCAGTTTTATGTGTTTCAAGTTGAGTATGATAATGGAGAAAAAACATATTATACCGAAGGTGGAAAAGCAGACTGGTGTAAAGATATAAAAAAATGTATTAGAACAATATATTATAAACATGAAGTAGATTTTGATGCTATTGATACTAAGGTAGAGAGAAGAATACTAAATAAACATAAAATCGATCAGTATAGAAACAATGACACTCTAGAAATGATGAGTCCTGCTGGTGGATGGATTAAAGCTAGTTTAATGCCTGATGCTATGGTTGATAGCGCTATTAATGATAGAGTGTATCATTTATTTAGAAGGGTTGACAAGATATCAACTCTTTACATGTAAAACTTATAGCATAGGTTGAATGTATAAATATCCTTGCCAAATAGAAGCAGATAAAATACCAGCTGTGAAACCAGCCACTATATCATCACCCATAACACCAACTCCACCTTTGGCTTCACGATCAAGTCTACCGATGATAGATGGTTTTGCAATATCGAAGTATCTAAATAATACAAATGATAAAAGAGATTGAACTAAAAAACCATTTTCTAAGCTACATACTTCACCCATTCCTACAGTAAGTGCAGGAGCTACACTAAGTGCAAACCACATACCAGCTAATTCATCTATAACTATTCGTTTGTCATCATGAGTTCCAGTTTTTTCTTCATATTTATTTATCTCTTTTATAGCAATAATACTAATTAACGCTGTTGCTAAGAAAAGTGTTTGTGCATCAAAGTATATAAGTATTAACATTCCAAGTGGAAGTGAAACAAGAGTTCCAACAGTTCCAGGTGCTTTTGGTGCTAGACCAGAGTATCCTAAAGTAATAAAAAACCAATTCATTGTAATCCTATGTAAGTGAGGTTGTTTGGTAGAGCTTCATCAGCTCTAGGTAAAAATCTTTTTCAGTATGCTCTTCTAAAAGACCTTCAACAGGTAGTATATCGTAGTATAGTTTTTCTAAGTTTTTAAATCTATTTGGGAGTAACTTAGATAGTATAAACGCAGATATCTCTTTTCTTATGAGCATAGTAGGAGGTAAAATTCCAAGCTCAAGAAGTTCTAAAATAGAGTCTGAATGATATGAAATTTGGTGATGTTGACCATGAGGACAAGTACTTTTACTTACAAGAGTAGTACATTTGTCGCAATACACATATTCACTTGCAACTGTTATCTCTATATCTATACCAACTACTCTATCTATAATAGACTTATTTGAATTTGCATCATAAAACATTCCAAGACCAGCATGGTTCCTACCGATAGTCAGTCTATCACAACCATAGTTTTTAGCAACGATAGCATCGATGATAATCTCACTATAGCCTGCAAATATATAACTATTCTCTAGAGGTACTATTACAACATGATTCTTAGTTAAGAAGTGATTTATAAAGTACTCAAGAGTCTCTTTTCTAATTTCATAGTCTAGGTTAGATTGAGTATATGGTTTGAGTAAAAATATAACAAGCAAGTCAGTGTTTTCTAAAGTTTGACGAATAAGTCTTTCGTGTGCACGATGAAGAGGATTTGCCGCCATAACAAGAGATGTCGTATGTTTTGCATCTATGAGTCTTTTAGCATTTTGTATTTTTTCTTTAGACTCATTAATGGTCTGGTTTATTAGTTCATACTCACCACTAACTGCAATAGAACCAAGTCTATTCATAGTTGCCATTATGCCTGGGTGTGTTAAGTCATCTGTTCCATATATCTGTTTTATTCTATCTTTTGTATCTATATCAAAAACTTCGTCAACTACTAATGTAGCAAAGTGAACATTTTCTAAGATTATATCAATCTCTTCACCTTTTTTAGCACTTTGTAGAACATCTTTGTTCATTTTACCTGATGGAGCTAGTATAAATGGAAATGGAAAAGATTTACCATTTATGAGACCAGTCTTTATAACTTCTTGCATCTCTTTTTGATTCATAAGAGATTCAGCAGGAGAGAGAAGGCCTTCTTTTAAAAGTTCTAATGCAGATGCTGCTTCTTTATCTATAAAAAGAGTTTTATTTTTTCTTGACGATGTCATATTTCTTACGTTTTTCCCATAAACTTTTACGGCTAATACCTAGCTTTTTAGAAAGCTCTGTATCTGGAAATTTGTGTTGATAGTTTAAAACTATATACTTTACATAGTCTTCAATTGGTAAAATGTCACCTTGATCAAATATATTATTTTCACTCTTAATTTCTAAAATATTACACTCTTCATCTTCAAATTTATCTGTAGAGGAAATAACAGCTTTTTTATTCTCTATAAGTTTATAAAAAGATTTTCTATCGTTTTTCTTTATAGTATGGAAGTCAATTATATAGACTAAAGAGTTTTCTGTAATAGATTCTATTTCATTCATAGCTTTAGGGTCAGTTAGTGTAACAAAGTGAATCGGTATGTTTTTTTTCTTAGCGTATTCAAATGCAAAAGAATCTGCATGTTTTTGGTATGAAGAAGATATAAATAGAGGTAAGTCTAAGTTATTATAATCATGCTCTTTACTAATTGATGAAAAACTATGAGATATATATTTATCGTAAGCTTCAGTTCTCTTTTTTAATTTTTCATAATCTTGGTAATGGTTTATTTTTCTAATCAGCTCTTCTATCATGAATGGCTTTAGTATATAGTCTTTTGCGCCAAGTGATAGTGGTTTTGAAACAGTATCATTAGAGATGTATGACACCATTAAGATAATAATAGATTTTTTAAATGTTTCTATTACTGGATTAAAGTCTTGACCATTGATATTTGTTGATAATAAGACAACATCATAGTTATTACTTTTTATTGCATCTTTTGTAGAGGTACACATTTCACATATATGACCTAGTTCACCTAGTTTAGTAGCAATACTTTGTGCTAAATAAACTTCATTTTCTATTATTAGTATTTTCAAATTTTTGTCCAATCAAAATATTTTAAATTTGCATTAGCAATTACTGCTACACCTTCGCCACGGCCTATAAATCCTAGCTTTTCTGTTGTTGTAGCTTTTATGTTTACTCTACTTGAGTCTAGATTTAAAATAGTACTTAGAGTTTTTCTCATTGGGAGTTTATATTTACCAACTCTTGGTTTTTCGCACGTGATTGTTAAATCAACATTAACAATTACAAAACCTAAGTTGTATATTTTTGTCACAACTCTACTTAGTAACTCTTTTGAGTCTATACCTTTATATGAGTCATCATTATCTGGGAACATCATACCTATGTCTCCCATACCAGCTGCTCCTAAAAGAGCATCTATGAGAGCATGAATAGCAACGTCACCATCACTGTGCGCTTTAAAGCCAAAGTCAGACTCTATTTTAACTCCACCAAGATACATGTCACCTTTGTCATCAAAGGCATGAACATCAAATCCTGTTCCACTTAAAGTGTCAAGTGATGGTCTATCTATACATGTAAGCTTTTGAAGGTCTTTTGTATGAGTTATTTTATGTGCGCTATCTTCACCCAAAATAAACTCTCTTGTCCCACCATTACTTACAATAGCACTACTCTCATCTGTAAACTCTTCTTCTACGTCTAGAGCATCTTTAAGAGCAGATGTAAGTGAGAGTTGAGGAGTTTGAATTCTTTTAACTTTATCTCTATCAATTGTTTTATTGTCATACACTATAGTGTCAGTGACTTTTAAGTAAGGAACTATACAGTCAGATTCACCAATATGTGAAATAATATTTTCTAAAAACTCTTTACTTATACATGCTCTTGCAATATCACTTACTAACACATATTCGGTTTCAACTTCTAAAAGAGAGTTTTTTAAAGACTCTTGTCTAGTTGACCCACCTTCAATAAATGTATAATCTGCATAGTTTTTCATAAACTCAAGATCGTCTTTTGAAGAAGTTATGATGATTTTCTCAAAGTGTTTAGTTTCTTCACACTTATTTGCTACAAATTGCCATAAAGGTGTATGGTTTATTCGTAGCCACTGTTTTTTAACATCAAGCTCAAAACGACTCGAACTACCAGCAGCAAGCAATATTAGCGTTAAATTAGACAATAAAGTACCTCTATGTTAAAGTGTTACGAAATTATACACTTTTAAAACTTTATTAATCTTAATAAATATTATTTAGATTGAACTATTTGTAGGATATAGCTAAAAATTTAACTATAGTTTTCATCTTAATATTACATTAACTTTATTTGATTATATTTCCATATACAAAAGGAGAATACGATGAGAACTTCATGGGTAAAAAAACGTGAGAACGATTCTGTTAGAACTCAGATGTACTATGCTAAAAAAGGCATAATCACTGAAGAAATGGAATACGTTGCAAAGATAGAAAAATTATCTCCAGAACTAGTTCGTAGTGAGATTGCAAGAGGAAGATTAATTATTCCTGCAAATGTAAACCATACTACACTGGAGCCAATGGCAATCGGGATTGCATCTACATGTAAGATTAATGCTAATATTGGTTCATCTGCTATAGCATCTGATGTACAAGGTGAGGTAGAGAAAATGCAAGTATCTCAGCACTATAAAGCTGATACTGCAATGGACCTTTCAACTGGTGGAGACTTAGATGAAATCCGTAAGGCTGTTATTAAAAGCTCAAAGATTCCAATAGGTACAGTGCCTATCTATCAAATTCTTCATGATGTTGGTAATAAGATAGAAGACTTAACTATTGAAGTTATGCTTGAAGTGTTAGAACGTCAAGCACAACAAGGTGTTTCTTACTTTACAATTCACGCAGGTTTCTTACTTGAGACTATGCCAAAAGTTGCTAAAAGAAAAATGGGTATTGTTTCTCGTGGTGGTTCACTTATGGCTGCATGGATGATGCATTATCATAAAGAAAACCCATTCTATACAGCATTTGATGATATCTTAGATATCTGTGCTAAATACGATGTTTCTTTATCTTTAGGTGATTCACTTCGTCCAGGTTGTCTAGCTGATGCTTCAGATGACGCACAATTAGGTGAGCTTAAAGTTCTTGGTGAGTTAACTCTTAAAGCTTGGGAAAAAGATGTTCAAGTTATGATTGAAGGTCCAGGTCATGTTCCAATTAATCAAATTGAACGTAATATGAAAATTCAAAGAGAACTTTGTCATGAAGCTCCTTTTTATATTCTAGGGCCATTAGTTACTGATATCGCTGCTGGTTATGATCATATCTCTTCAGCAATCGGTGCTGCTGTTGGTGGATGGCATGGTGCTTCAATGTTATGTTATGTAACACCTAAAGAGCACTTAGGTCTTCCAAATGCTGAAGATGTACGTGAAGGTATCATTGCATATAAAATTGCTGCTCATGCTGCTGATATTGCTCGTGGTCGTGAAGGTGCAAGAGATGTTGATGATGCGATGAGTGATGCTCGTTATACATTTGACTGGGAAAAGCAATTTGAACTGTCATTAGATAGTGAACGTGCTCGTGAATACCATGATGAAACTCTTCCTCAAGATGTATTTAAAGAGGCAGAGTTTTGTTCTATGTGTGGACCTAAATTTTGTTCATACAAAATTACTCAAGAAATCATGGATAACCCAGAAGCAATTGAGAAAATAGCACAAGAAGTTAAAGCTAAAGAAGCTGCTGAAGCTGAAGCTGCATTAGCTTAAAAAATTAAACTAGTTTAAATAAGACAATTTTTGTCTTATTTAAATATGGTAGAGTTCGGTAATTAAAATTTATAAAGGAAAATATATATAATGACTAATGAAATTGTAAAAGAAGCACTTTCAAAAGTTATGTATCCTGGTTTTACTAAGGATATTGTAACTTTTGGTTTTGTGAATTCTATAGAAATCACTGGAAATGATGTTCACTTTACTGTTGATATCACATCAAGTGCTCCTGAAGTTGGACAACAAATTACTGATGATGCAACTAAAGAACTTAAGGCTGTAGGTGCAGGTGAAGTAAAATGTAATATCAAATCTCCTACTATACCTGAAGCTCCGACACCAAAAGCTAGAAATATAGCTCCACATGTTAAAAACTTCCTAATGATAAGCTCAGGTAAGGGTGGTGTTGGTAAGTCAACTACATCTGTAAATATTGCTATTGCTCTTGCAGCACAAGGTAAAAAAGTAGGTCTTTTAGATGCTGATATCTATGGTCCAAATATTCCTCGCATGTTAGGTATTGATGGTGTTAAACCAGAAGTTACGGGTAATAAAGTAATGCCAATTAAAGCATACGGTTTAGAAGTAATGTCAATGGGTTCATTGATGGAAGATGGTCAATCATTAATGTGGCGTGGTGCTATGATTATGAAAGCTATCGAGCAGTTCTTAAGAGATATCCTTTGGTCTGAGTTAGATGTTTTAGTTATCGATATGCCTCCAGGAACTGGTGATGCACAACTTTCACTTTCTCAAGCAGTTCCAGTTACAGCTGGTCTTACTGTTACAACTCCTCAGAGCGTTTCTCTTGATGACTCACGTCGTTCATTAGATATGTTCAAAAAACTTGATATTCCTATCGCTGGAATTGTTGAGAATATGAGTGGTTTTATAGCACCAGATACTGGTGTTGAGTATGATATCTTCGGTAAAGGAACTTCTGGTCCAATGGCTAAGGAGTTTGATACTGAAATTATTGCTGAGATTCCAATTGAACCAAGTATCAGAACTGGTGGAGATGAAGGTAAGCCTGTTACTTTTGTTGACCCAACTTCTGAGTCTGCAAAAAGATATATGAAAGCAGCTGAGTCTGTTTGGGCTACTATTGAAGCAGTTAACGCTGCTGGTGGTGTTTCAAATGAGTCAGTTCAACCAACTACACCTCCAGGTGTTAGTGCTTGTTCTTCATAAGTCACTCTTAACAAAATATAAATAGCGACGCATTTGACTTGCGTTGCTAATCTTCTCACATACTTTTAGTATGCTTCAAAAATTATCGTCTTGTAACTACATCACTCTAGAGTTTAAAGTATGACAATGGTACTTAGTATATTTGGGGAATTATATTGAATGTAGAAGAAGGATAGTAACACAAGAAATGCATTACTATTTTGACTATTAACGTACGTCTTCACCTTCCATACTAGGGTCATAGTGAACTATTTTATTTCTACCAGTTGTTTTAGCTGAGTATAGAGCAGTGTCAGCTAGTTTAATTGTCTGCCAAATAGTATCTCCATCTGTAGGGAACATAGCAACACCAATACTCATTGTTTTTTGCATAGTCTCTCCCGATCCTACATTAAACACTCTTTCAGCAAATGCCGCATGAATTTTTTGAGCTACAACATTAGTACCTTCTAAAGTTGCATTTTGAAGTAGTACCACAAATTCTTCTCCACCATAACGGATAGCTAAGTCTGCTTCACGAATATTTTCTTTAAGTACTTTACCAATTTCCATAATTACCATATCACCAACGTCATGTCCATATGTATCATTTACTTTCTTGAAGAAATCAACATCTAACATAAGAATTGAATATGTATCTTTTGTTCTAGCTGCTTGACTCATAATTTTATCAATTATTTCTTCTAAAAATCTTCTGTTATATAGACCAGTCATACCATCTTTGAGTGATGTTTCTCTTAGTCTTTCCATAAGTATCTGACTTTCAATAACTGGTTTTGCAGCTTCAAGGTAATGTTTTATACTTGGTGTTTGTTGCTTCATCATCTCTACATCATCTTTATTCATAGATGATAATGATACATTTAATGACACTTCATTATTAATATTAAATGGTATACAAACATAGTGCATATTGCTGTCAACACAAGAGTGACATAGATTTGGAAACTCTGTTGATATAGCTACCGAGTTAGTTCTAAATACTCTACACTCTTTAGCATTTTCTATAGATTCATCACTACATATAGTTGTACCATCTTCATTCGTTGTGTATATAAGTGTTCTCTCTTGAGATATATTGTTTACCTCGAAAAATGAAAAATTACCAACTGTGTATCTCAATTTAAATATATCTATAAGTCTTTTGTATACTTCATCTTTTGAAGCATCTAATTCAATTGTTTTTTTGAATTTATATATATCAGATAGTTCATTGATAATTGTTTTAGCTTCGCTTAGTGGATCTATAGTCGATACACAACCTTGAGGTATAAATGTTGCAAGATTGTATTTTATATCACCAAATGTCCCTTGCATCTTTTCCATAAATGAGTTCATTTGCTCGATTACTTTTCTAGCATCACCACCTACTTTTGACTCAAATCTATGTGTGAAGTCACCTTTATATGCTCTAGCAACACCATCTTGAAGGTTTGTAAAAAGTTTCATATAAGGAGATACATAATAGTTAATCAAGATTAGGACAACAACAATAAATAAAATATTTATTCCAAGAATTTTAAGTATAGTAAACATACCACTGTTTCTCATACTACTTATATCAAACTCCATACTTACGGCACCAAGTGTCTCACCTTTAGCAACATCGTGACAACTCATACAGTTTGGATTTCCCACTGTAGTATCTGCTTTGTAAGGAATAGTAACCCTTAAAGATGTTTTATCTGAATTTTCAGTTATCTTTCTTACAGTTTTTCCCGTTTTTATAACTTCACTATCTATAGCATCTCGAACTGTTTCATGATTGAAACCTTTTCCATATTGCTTTATAACACTTTGAGACCTTACAAGCCATAGCGAATCTATATCATTGTTTCTAGATATTTGTTCTATAAAATGTTCTCTCTTATCCATGATACCGTTAACCATATGAGAAGTGAGACCATCTTTTACAATGGATGCGGCCATTTCAGATTTTTCAATAGCACTATTAATACTATATTCTCTAAAGTTAAGTGATACATTGATAATTGTGGCTGTAGTTAAACCTAAAAGCATTAGGGTAACTATTAGAAGAAGTCTTGATTTTGTTCTCATTTATAATCTCTTTAGTATTAAAATATATGATAATACTATCTAAGAAGAGATAAATTTAAAATGAAAATGTTAATTATTATTCGACAGTAACACTTTTTGCTAAATTTCGTGGCATATCTACATCATTTCCAAGTCTTATAGATATTTCAAGTGATAGTATCTGCACTACTATCATCATCTCAAAAAACTCTAACATATAATCTTTACATGTAGGTATTTTAATGAAGTCATCAGCCTTGTCAAATTCTCTTGAACTAATTGCACATATAGTACTGTCCCTTGCACTTAACTCTTCCACATTACTTTTAGATTTTTCATAATGCAGATGCTCAGGAAGTAGGGCAATAGTGAAAAGTTCTGGATCAGCGAGGGCTATGGGGCCATGCTTCATCTCTCCAGATGGATATCCTTCAGCATGAAGGTATGAAATCTCTTTTAGTTTTAATGCACCTTCTAATGCTAGAGGATAAAATATATCCCTACCAATAAAGAAGAAACCATGTCCATGAAGATATCTTTTTGATAATCTTTTAATACGCTCATGCATCTCATCACTAACCTTTACATGAGTAGGAATCTCTCTTAAAAGTGAAACCTGTTTTGATATATCGGCGTCTGATATAGACTTACGTAGTTTAGCAATATATAAACTCATCATCCAAAATACTGTAACTTGAGTTGCAAATGCTTTTGTAGAAGCAACACCTTTTTCAATACCAGCACGAGTTAAGATACATGCATCAGCAAGTCTAACCATAGAAGAGTTATCTACATTACATATAACAAGTGTCTTTAGTCCAGCATTTTTAGCCATTTTAAGAGTTTCTAGTGTGTCAGCGGTTTCACCACTTTGAGAAATCACTACAAAAAGAGTGTCTTTACTCATTATAGGACTTCTATATCTAAACTCACTTGCTATTTCTAATGAAGTCTTTATTTTAGAGTACCTCTCAAAAAGATAAGATGCGCTCATAGCTGCATGGTAAGACGTTCCACATGCACAAAGTTTTATTTCATTGATTCCATCAAAAAGATTACTATCAAGTTCATCAAATATAATTTCTTCATCACCAACTCTACCCATTAGTGTATCTGCTATTACATCACTTTGCTCATAAATCTCTTTTTCCATAAAGAATCTATATCCATCTTTTTGAGCTGATAATTTATTTTGAGTTAATTTTGAAAATATTGCTTCTTTTTTAGTACCGTCTTGAGCCATAATCATCATTTCATCCGATGTTACATATCCAAAGTCACCATCTTCAAAGTAGTTAACGTTAGTACAATGTCCAATAAGTGGAGTATCAGAAGATGCAAAGTATTTTTCATTTTCATCATTTACTCCTACAAGCATTGGTGAACCATGTTTTGCAAAAAAGATTGTATCGGGTTCAGATGCAGTTACTAGTAGTACAGCATAAGCACCATCTAGCTCAGAAATAGTTTGTGAGAAAGCATCAAAGGCAGTTTGAGCAGTTTGTAGGTTTTTTTCAAACTGATGTACTATAACTTCTGTATCTGTTTGACTTAGAAATACTGTACCGTTGTTAATTAACTCTTTTTTGAGTTCAGCATAGTTCTCTATAATACCATTGTGAACAACATAAGAACTTTCACCTAAATGTGGATGTGCATTTAACTCTGTAGGTTTTCCATGTGTAGCCCAACGAGTATGCCCAATACCGACTGCAAAACCTTTGGTCTCATAATTTTTTGTTTTCTCTTCAAGGTTTACAAGTTTTCCAACTGCTTTATAGTTAGAAAATTCTCCATTTTGTAAAACAGCAATCCCAGCTGAATCGTAACCACGGTACTCTAACTCTTTAAGACCATCTAATAAAATTTTCTTACTGTTTTTCTCACCTAAATAGCCTACGATTCCGCACATATTTTATACCTTAGTCACTGTATTTTGATAATAATTCATATATTTTGTCGACATTATTACATATATCATGCTGTTTGTCTATTAAAAAGCTATCTCTTACCTTATGTTTAGTACTGTGAATCTTCGCTGTGATAACATTTATACTTAATTTTTCAAATCTGTCCATTATAAAAGCTAGGAGACCTTTTTGGTTTCTTGTGTTTACACTGATTTCTGCATGTGTAAGTGAATGTTCTAAATCTACTCGTATTTCATCTCGTTTAATAGTCACATTTTTAAGTTCTACATGTAGATTCATATCGAAGGCATTATCAACAATATCATGAAGTTCAACAAGTTCATTCCCATCTACATTTTGAATGAACTCTATCTTGAAGTATTTTACTTCATCAAACAGAGTGAAAATCTCCATAGAGACGACATCTAAATGACTTAGAGTAGATAGTAAATAACCTATATTGATAGGAACTTTTCTGTATATTTCTATACTTAAAGAACCGTTGTTAAGTATGGTGAAATCATACTTCTTTGTATCCTTGGCTTTTTGTGCAATTTTTATAATGTCTATTGGAGTGTGTTTAAAGAAGAATAGGTTGGATTCAACAGTTAAGATTTTCTTTTTTAGTAGTCTTGGAAGGTCTCTAAATTCACTTTGTTTTTGTACTCTTTTTTCTATGTTTATACGTTTAGCAGCATCAGTTATTCGTCCTAAGTTCTCAGACACTTCTAAGGCACTTACGTAAAGATCATGAAGCAGTTTTGAATTAAATGAGTTATAAATATTTCCAGCAACTCCATTGATATCTGCATATGTAAGTATGTACAGAAGTTTTAGGTTCTTGGTATCTTTTACTTTTGACATAAATTTATATAGAGTTTTTTCATTGTGAATATTTTCTTTAAATGCGACACCACTCATGGTTACATGCTCTTTTATTAAAACAACAGACCTATAGACAAGGTCATTACTTAGATTTAGCCTTTTAGCAAAAGGCACAAAGAGTTTAGCTCCTACCTCACTATGGTCTTGACTTCTACCTTTTCCTGTATCATGAAAAAGAGTAACTATCTTTAAAATTAGTTTTTCATTACTACTGAGTTCCTCGTGAAGCTTCTTTATAAAAGGATCTTGTATGTTCTCTAATGCTTCCACACACTTTATAGAGTGAATGTCTACTGGATAAGTATGATAACCATCGAACTGTGGCATATGCATTACTTTTCTAAAGTTTAAAAATAGGTCTTGTAGTATGCCAGCATCCCAAAACAGCTTTAAAAAACAATACATATTATCTTTTTTAAGAAGCTCTTTTAGAAGATTGTAGGTCTCTTCTTTAAGTGGATGTGAAACTTTAGTATATGTAAACTGGTGTAAAAATCCTGCATCAAAATGATAAAATTTATCTGGTAATGAAATAAGTATGTTTAGTAGTTTATTTATATCAAGAGCTTGTAAATTATATGAAGCATGGAGTCTTTCATCTATTAGATATATCCCTCTTTGTATTCGGCTCTTTTTAAACTTAGATATATTTTTCATATCTACTAAAAAAGGTCTAACCATTTTTTTTACAAATACTTGAGTAAAGTTACTGATTCGCCATTGTGCCTTTAGAACCTTGGCTACCATTTTTTTCTGATCTTTAAATCCAAGCATATTACTTACTTCAGGAATATGTTCTAAAAGAAGTTTATCTTCTTGTTTATTTGTTATAAGGTGAAGAGCACTTCTGACACGAAAAAGTAGCTCTAATGATACTCTGTACTCTTTATATTCATCTTCTGAAAATACAATATCAGTTAAGTCTTTTAGATTTGTAATTCCATATATAGTTTGAGCCACCCAAAAAATAAGATTTGTATCACGAAGACCACCAACACTCTCTTTTATATTTGGTTGCATAGAGTTTGGATATTTTTTTCTTCTTATTTGTGCTTCTTCAACCTTAGCAAATATAAACTCTTTTTGATTATGAAGTCTGATATTATTTAAAACTCTCTCCGTCGCATGCCAAGTGAAGTTTGAACCAGTTATATATCTAGCTTCCATTAGAGATGTTCTGATGGTTATGTCTTCATTACTTGAATCAAATAAATCTTTTACTTCGTGAACACGATGACCTAGTTTTAGACCAGAATCAAGAGCTAAATAAAATAGTTTTTCAATTATAAGTTTAGAGTTAAATCCATCTATTTTTTCATAAACGATGAGTAGGTCAATATCGCTATGCACACACAGTTGCTCACGGCCATATGACCCTAGAGCGACTATAGCAATAGGGATAGAACTCCTCATAGGTAAATAGTTTCCAAACACGCGACGAAGTACAGTTTTATACATAAGGGCAATAATAGAATCAAGTTGCTTGGTATGCTTAACTAAAAAATCTTTTCCTTGGTTCTTTTTAAATAGCCCTGGTAGAGAAGTTTTATATTCGTTGATATATGCTTTAAAAAGTTTTGATAGTTCAAAATCACTACCTTTTTGTTCAATAATATCTTCAATTTGTAGCACTATGTCCAAAGTTATTCCCTAAATGTTTTTTACTATTATAGTGTAGTTGTTTTAATTTGATATAATCCAAGAGATTAAAAATTAGACATATTGGAGAAATAAAAATGACTATTACTAAAAGAGTAACATTTATAGCTAAAGAGGGCTGTGAAGCAAAAATGAAAGAGCTTCTAGTGGCTATGGTAGCACCATCAAAAGTAGAAGATGGGTGTATCTTTTATGATATCTTCGTATATGAAAACAACCCTAGAAAATTTATGGCGGTTGAGTCTTGGAGAGATGAAGCTGCTCTTGATGGACATAAAGGGACTGCTCACTACGCTATCTATAAATCATCTTTTGAACCATACTGTGAAAAAAAATATAGTGATGAGTTAGAAGTTCTAGGGTAAACATGCAGTACTTAATGGCAGTTGATGCGGGCACGGGAAGTGTTCGCGCTGTAATATTTGACATAGATGGAAATCAAATAAGTTCAGCTCAGTACGAGTGGACACATCTCGAAGAAGAGGGTGTTCCTAACTCTATGAGCTTTGATTTTGATAAAAATTGGACTCTTACATGTAAATGTATAAAAGAGTCTTTAGAATCTGCAAACCTTAGTGGTGAAGATATAACAGCACTTAGCGCTACAAGTATGCGTGAGGGAATTGTTCTTTACGATAAAGATGGAAAGGAACTTTGGGCAGTTGCAAATGTAGATGCAAGAGCTGATAAGGAAGTTAGGTACTTAAAAGAGAACTTTGCGGGTCTAGAAGAAGAGTTTTACCAAGAGTCAGGACAAACATTTGCCCTAGGGGCACTGCCTAGAATTATGTGGCTTAAAAACAATAGACCTGAACTCTATAGTAGAGTTGCAAATATTTCTATGATTGGTGATTGGATATTAGCTCGTTTGAGTGGAGTTATAGCAACTGATCCAAGTAATGGTGGAACTACAGGAATATTTTCACTGAAAAATCGGGACTGGATGCCCAGCATGGCTACTAAGGTAGGAATTAAAGATGATATTTTTCCTAAAACTTTGGAAGTTGGAACTCTTATAGGAAGCGTAACTAGTAAAGCTAAAGAAGAAACAGGCTTAAGCACATCTACAAAAGTGGTTATGGGTGGTGGTGATGTCCAGCTTGGATCTGCTGGTTTAGGTGTTGTAGAACTTGGTCAAGTTGCAATACTTGGTGGTTCATTCTGGCAACAGATAGTCAATATTAAAAGTGATACAAAAATCCCTGATGATATGTCTATAAGAGTAAACCCTCATGTTGTTTCTGATCAATCCCAAGCAGAAGGGATTACCTTCTTTAGCGGTCTTGTTATGAGATGGTTTAGAGATGCTTTTTGTGAGATGGAAAAACTAGAAGCAAAAGAGAAGGGAATCGATACGTATGAAGTTCTAGAAAATAAGGCCAAAAAAGTTCCAGTGGGTTCATATGGAATTATGCCAATTTTCTCAGACTCTATGAAATATGGAAAATGGTATCACGCAGCTCCTAGTTTTTTAAATCTATCTATTGACCCAGAAGTTTGTAATCGTGCTTCAATGTTTAGAAGTTTACAAGAAAATGCTGCAATAGTTTCATCTATAAACCTTGATAAAATAAAAGAATTTACAAATTTAGAAATAGATGAAATTGTATTTGCTGGTGGAGCTAGTAAGGGTGAGTTATGGTCTCAAATAGTTGCAGATGTTACAGGATGTAGAGTTAAGATTCCTAAAGTGACAGAAGCTACTGCACTGGGAGCTGCAATGGCTGCAGGTGTTGGAGCTGGAATATACGAAAATATATCTTTAGCTGCACAAAAGTTAGTTGTATGGGAAAAGAGTTATGAGCCAAATATGGATAATCATAATCTTTATAAAGATATAAAAGAAAAATGGCAAAGTGCTTATGAAGCACAACTAAAGTTAGTTGATGATAGTATCACGACTTCAATGTGGAAAGCACCTGGTCTTTAAGACTAAAATTAAATAATGTTTTTCAAACTACCCTAAGAGAGACATCTCTTAGAGTGATAATAATTCAAGGAAATTTATGTACCTATTTACAAGTGAAGTGGTGGCTCCAGGTCATCCAGATAAAGTTGCGGATATAATCGCAGATAGTATAGTTGATAAGTTAATTATTGGTGATTCAAAGTCAAGAGTAGCAAGTGAAGTTTTTGTTGCTGGTAGACATATTGTAATTGGTGGTGAAGTTACATCGCACACTAAGGTAACAACTGAAGAGTATCAACAAATTGTACACGATGCACTTGTAAATATTGGTTACGATGGAAACCCTTATTTTTCACGTCAAGAGTGTCTTCATCCAGAAGATGCGGAAGTTCAAGTTTTACTAAATGCTCAATCACCAGATATTAATCAGGGTGTTGATCAAGAAGATGGTGAGACTGGTGCAGGTGACCAAGGAATCATGTTTGGTTATGCTGACTCTGAGACTGAAAACTATATGCCTTCTGCTATCACATATGCAAGAATCTTAATGGAAAAAGTTTATGAGTATGCAAAAGCTCATCCAGAAGAGCTTGGTGTTGATATTAAGACTCAAGTTACAGTGGACTACGGAGTTAAAGATAACTTTGAAAACTGTAAACCTCAAAAAATCAACACTATTGTTGTATCGGCTCCATGTGTTGCTAGTATGACTATTGAAACTGTTAGAGAATTAATTCAAGGTCTAATTGATGATGCTGGATTACCTGCTGGAATGTATGATAAAAATGACTGTATTATTCACATAAACCCTACTGGAAAATATGTGTCACATTCACCTCTACATGATTCAGGTTTAACTGGAAGAAAACTTATCGTTGATAGTTTTGGTGGATACAGCCCAATTGGTGGTGGAGCACAAAGCTCTAAAGATTATACAAAAGTTGATCGTTCTGGTCTTTATGCTGGTAGATGGATAGCAAAACATATTGTAGCAGCAGGACTTGCTAAAAAGTGTGTAGTTCAACTTTCATATGCTATTGGTGTTGCAAAACCTACTTCAGTTTCTGTTGACACTTATGGAACATTCACATCACAAGACGATGATAAACTATCTACATTTGTACATGATAACTTCTCTTTAACTCCAAACTGGATTACAAAAAAGTTCAACCTTGATAAACCAAGTAAAGATACTTTTCTTTATGCTGATGTAGCTGCTCGTGGACAAGTTGGTCAAAGTGATTATCCTTGGGAACAACTTGATGAACTTTCAAAGTTTGAGGCTTTAAAAAAATAATTATGAATAGAGTAACTTTTGATGATGCACTAGAACTTTATAACAGAGACCTTTTTGAACTTGGTGAGATTGCAGATGGTATTAGAAAAGAGAAGCATGGTAAAAAAACATACTTCAATATAAACCGTCATATAAATCCTACAAACATCTGTGCAGATGTTTGTAAATTTTGTGCATATGCAGCTAATAGAAAAAACCCAAATCCTTATACTATGACTCATGATGAGATTATGCAAACGGTAAAAGAGGTTGACGCTCGTGGTGCTAAAGAGGTTCATATAGTTTCAGCTCATAATCCAGATACTGGGCTAAATTGGTACTTAGATATCTTTAAAAGAATTAAAGCAGAGTATCCTCATATACATGTAAAAGCTCTAACTGCTGCTGAGGTTGATTTCCTTGCTCGTCATTATGGTAAAACTTATGATGAAATACTTGACCTTATGGTAGAAAATGGTGTGGACTCTATGCCTGGTGGTGGTGCAGAGATATTTGATGAGAAAGTTCGTGACTATATCTGTAAAGGCAAAGTAACATCTGATCAATGGATAGAGATTCATCAAAAGTGGCATGAACGTGGTAAAAAATCTAATGTAACTATGCTTTTTGGCCATGTTGAAAATAGAGAAAATAGAATAGATCATATGATGAGAATTCGGGATCTACAAGATAAAACAGGTGGTTTTAACTGTTTTATTCCTCTTGTTTACCAAACTGAAAATAACTACTTAAAAGTAGAAGATCAAATAACTGCAAATGAGATACTAAAGACTATGGCAATTAGCCGTATAGTTTTGGATAATGTTCCTAACTTAAAAGCATACTGGGTAACATCAACTGTAAACTTGGCTTTAGTCGCTCAAGAATTTGGTGCTAATGACTTAGATGGAAACATAGAAAAAGAGTCTATAAACTCAGCTGCTGGAGCAAAAAGTGCAAATGGTGTTAACTTAGAAGACTTTGTTGCACTAATCAAAAACAGTGGCTTTAATCCAGTAGAGAGAGATAGCGTTTATAACGAAATTAAAGAGTGGTAGAGTTATAAATGGATATAACGGTTGTAATTCCAACTTATAACCGTTTTGAAGTTCTCCAACGTGCTTTAAAGTCAGTAATGGCACAAACCTACCAAACTAAAGAGATCATTGTTGTCGATGATGGTTCAACTGATAATACTTCACAAATTACAAACCTTTTTCCAAATGTACAATACTACTATCAAAAGAACTCTGGTGTTTCATCGGCGAGAAACTTAGGGATAGAAAAGTCAACATGTAAGTGGATTGCTTTTTTAGACTCTGATGATGAGTGGATGGAAAATAAATTAGCCTTACATGTAGAGTTTCATAAAGCTAATTCAAATATACTTATGAGTTATACGGATGAGAAGTGGATAAGAGATTCAAAAGAAGTTAAAATTCCTAAAAAATTTCATAAATTCGGGGGAGACATCTTTGATAAATGTCTTTCTCACTGCATAATCGCTCCATCAGCTACGCTTTTACATGTAGTCTTGTTAAAAGAGCTTGGAGACTTTGATGAAAGCTTAGAAGTTTGTGAAGATTATGATTTATGGCTTAGAATTACTTGTAAGCATAAAATTGGTTTTATAAATAAAAAACTTATTACCAAATATGGTGGAGATGAAGATCAGCTTAGTACTAAACATTGGGGTATGGATAGATTTAGAGTTAAAGCACTGGAAAAACTAATGGATTTAGAGTTACCAATAGAAACTAAAACAATTGTGAAAAAAACTTTAGTGAAAAAATATGAGTTACTATTTAAAGGTGCTCTAAAATATGATAAAATATCCGAGATTAAAGAGTATAAAAATAAAATTGAAAGATATCAAATTTGAATAATCTAACACAAGAAACAAAATTAACACTGTTATATATATTTATTGCATTTACTTTTTCAGTTGCAATGCGTATGATTTGGGTATATCAGTTTAATGGATTTGAACCATTTATGTTTAATGGTCAGTTTATGATAAATACTAATGATGGTTATTTTTGGGCAGAAGGTGCTAGAGATCTATTGTCAGGTTCAGGCACAAACCCAAAAGCAGAAGATTTTTTCTCAACTTATCATCAATACAACGACCTCTCACCCGTTAGTCGTGCTGCATCACAACTAATAGCATTTTTTGTATATATACTTCCATTTTCTTTTGAGAGTGTTATACTGTTTATACCTGTATTTTTAAGCTCGCTTGTAGTTGTACCCATAATTTTAATAGCTAGAAGTTTAAATAATCTAGAGTTAGGACTATTAGCTGCACTTTTTGCAAGTGTGACTTGGAGTTACTACAACCGTACTATGGTTGGATATTTTGATACAGATATGTTGAATATTGTCCTACCGATGTTCTTGCTCTGGTCAATCATATGGGCGATTAAAACAAACG
The DNA here is from genome assembly GCA_028044295.1 of Sulfurimonas sp. Lineage (GTDB taxonomy): Bacteria > Campylobacterota > Campylobacteria > Campylobacterales > Sulfurimonadaceae > Sulfurimonas. Next base: position 6,459 of record JAOFSE010000006.1, on the reverse strand, counting down.
AGGACAAATATCTGCTTATAGCAGCATTGGATATTTTAGTATACAGATGGTGGTATCCACAAAGTTACTCTTTAGAATTCTCATTTTTTGGATTGATTTTACTTTATACTTTAATCTGGGATAGAAAAAACCTTTACAACTATAAACTCTTAGGCATAATGATGTTCGCAATGATGGGATTAGAAGGCTATATTAGAACTGGATTAGTTTTAGTCTCTTTTTATATCTTCAAACAGGAACAGTTCCAAAAGTATATTTATCATGTTGTAGTTCTTTCCGTTGTTCTGTTTTTTATAACAGGTGGGTTTGATCCAATATGGGGTCAATTGAAAGGTTATGTTTTTAAAGATGCTGTTACAGTTGGGGGAGAAGGACTAAAACTTCACTTCTATTCAGTTATGCAAACAGTTAGGGAAGCTAATCATATTCCATTTGAGACTTTTGCAAATCGTATTAGTGGACATGTAATTACATTTATTTTATCTATAGTGGGCTTTATATATTTAGCATATAGACATAAAATAATGCTTTTTGCACTACCTATGATAGGCCTTGGATTTTTAGCTAGTGTTGGTGGATTAAGGTTTACCATCTATGCAGTACCTATTTTAGCATTTGGTGTGGCATTTTTGATAGTAGAAATTGCACGCTTTATGCCAACAAGCAAGTTGAAATATTTGAGTATTGTTGCCTTTACTTTGGCAATTTTATATCCAAATTATAAACATATAGAAGGCTATAAGGTACCAACAGTTCTAAATTCTGATGAAGTTAAGAGCCTTAACAGACTTAAGAATATTGCAGATAGAGAAGATTATGTTGTTGCATGGTGGGATTATGGTTATCCTATTAGATACTATAGTGATGTTAAAACACTTATTGATGGCGCTAAACATAGCGGTAGCGTAAATTTTCCAGTTAGTTTTATGTTGACAAATCCTCAACAAGAGGCTGTCAAACTTGCAAGGCTGGATGTTGAAAAAACAGAAGAGCTGTTTAAATTTAGAAAAGAAAACAGAGAAGCTCTAGTAAACAAAGAGATAAAGTTGTTCACTAATGTAGAAGAGATTACAAAAGAGTATGGTTTTGGCGATACTAATGATTTTTTAGACTCACTTCAAGGTGACGTAAAACTTCCAACTAAAACAAGAGATATTTACTTTTACCTTCCATTTAGAATGTTAAATATTTATCCTACAGTTAGTAAGTTTTCTAATTTGGACCTTATGACTGGTAAGGTCAAAAAAGAACTACTTTTTTATGTTAGTAAAAATTTCAAGCAAAATCAGAATATACTCAATCTTGGAAGAGGAGTTTTATTTAACCTTCAAGATCAAACTATTCAAATAGGTAATCAAAAAATGCCAATAAGAAGGTTTGTAACAACAGTGTACGATAAAGATATGAAGCTTCAAAAGGATATCAAAACATCTAATTTTATGGCAAATATAAGTATCATATATATGAAAAATTACAATACGTTTTTAGTAGTTGATGAACAAACATATAACTCAACATATATACAGCTTATGGCTTTGGAAGAGTATGATAAAGAGTTGTTTGAACCTGTAATGCTTAATCCACATGCAAAAATTTATAAACTAAAGGTATAGAATGTCAAAAATTAAAAAATGCTTATTTCCAGCTGCGGGATATGGAACTAGATTTCTTCCTGCCACTAAAGCAATTCCAAAAGAGATGTTACCAGTTCTTACAAAGCCGTTGCTTCAGTATGGCGTTGAAGAGGCTATCAGTGCTGACATGGATACTATGGCAATAGTTACAGGTCGCGGTAAGCGTGCTATAGAAGATCATTTTGATATCTCTTATGAGCTAGAACATCAGATACAAGGTACAGATAAAGAGCACTATCTTACTGAGATTAGAGATGTGATAAGTCAGTCTACTTTTTCATATACTCGTCAAATTGAAATGAAGGGCTTAGGTCATGCAATATTAAGTGGTGAAACACTTATCGGTCATGAACCATTTGCAGTTATACTTGCTGATGATTTATGTGATAATGATGGCGAAGCAGTTTTAACACAAATGACAAAGTTATATGAAAAATATCAGTGTTCTATTGTAGCTGTTGAAGATATACCCCCTGAGGATTCAAATAAATATGGTGTTATAGCTGGTGAATTTGAGAGTGATGACATTGTAAGAGTTAATGATATGGTGGAAAAGCCAGATCCAAAAGATGCACCATCAAATTTAGCAATCATTGGTAGATATATATTGACACCTGATATTTTTGACATTATTAGAGATACTAAGCCTGGTCGTGGTGGAGAAGTCCAAATTACGGATGCATTACTTACTCAAGCAAAAGAGGGTAGAGTGATTGCATATAAATTTAAAGGTAAAAGATTTGATTGTGGTTCAGTTGATGGATTTGTTGAAGCAACTAACTACTTTTACGATAAGACTAAATAAACATTTATGAAACTAATTTTACTGGGTTTTTTATACACATCTTTAATTGCTAAAAAACCAGAACTATTCCTTTTAAACAACTACACTAAAGATACAAATGTTACTTCATGGTATATGAGTGAAAAACTTGATGGAGTAAGAGCGTATTGGGATGGAAAACATCTTATTTCAAGAAATGGAAATGTTTTTAATCCACCAAAGTACTTTACAAAAGATTTTCCAAAACACGAATTAGATGGTGAGTTGTGGAGTAAAAGAGGTGACTTTTCAAATGTCTCTTCCATTGTAAACACTGAATCAGCAGATGAAAGATGGAAAGAATTAACTTATAATGTTTTTGAAGTTCCAAACTCCAAGGGTAATTTAATTCAAAGATTAGAATCACTACATGTAAACTCTCAATATATAAAAATCATAGAACAAATTCGAGTGAAAAATACTCTACATGTAGACTCGCTTTTAAAAACAATTGAATCTAAAAATGGAGAGGGTGTAGTTGTTCGTGATGGTAGTCTAGATTATTATACTGGTAGAGAAAATACAGCACTTAAAGTAAAAAGCTATGTAGATGAAGAGTGTAAAGTAGTTGGTCATAATAATGGAAAAGGCAAAAACAAAAGTAGACTTGGTTCACTCTCTTGTAGAACTCTAAATGGCTTAACAATTAAGATAGGCTCAGGGCTAAAAGACAAGCAAAGAGACAATCCACCAAAAATAGGTGCTATAATAACATTTAAATATTATGGACTAACATCAAAAGGAAAACCAAGGTTTCCTGTGTTTTTGAGAATAAGAAAGGACTTAGAATGACAAAAGATTATATTTTAAGCTTTTTATTAGAACATAAAAGTGAACTAAGAGATAAGTTTGGTGTTGTTAAAATTGGCCTTTTTGGAAGTTATGCCAGAGATGAGGCTACAGAAAATAGTGATATTGATATAGCAGTGGAGATAGATAAAAATAAGAAGAATTTGCATACATTTCTAAGCTTGAGAAGAGAGCTGGAAGAAAAGTTAGAAAAACATATTGACTTGGGTATAGAAAACTCTTTAAAACCAATAGTTAAAAAGTACATTGAAAAAGAGATTATATATGTCTAAAAGAGATATTGAGCTCTTTGTCAATGATATATATGAGTCAATAGAGGCCATATTTGATTATACTAAAGATATGAATCTTGAAGAATTTTCTAATGATAGAAAAACATATAGTGCTGTTATAAGAGAGTTTGAAATAATTGGTGAAGCTACAAAACACTTGCCATCTGATATTTTGGATAAATATAAAGATGTAGAGTGGAGAGATTTGAAAGATTTTAGAAATTTATTAATCCATGAGTATTTTGGAGTAGACTTTGAGATAGTTTACAAGGTTATAAAAGATGATCTAGAAATTTTAAGACAAACCATACATTTAATAAAAAAAGACTTACCATGAAATACCAACATAACTTTAATCCTACTATATCAGATGAGGATGTATTTAAAGAGATAGTTAAAGAGAAGGAGTCCATAGGTTACTATAATCTTGTAAAACAGGACACTTCTGCTTTTAAAGACTATGCTAAAAATGTCAAACAGACCAATATTGTTGTTATAGGTATAGGTGGAAGTACACTTGGAACATATGCAATTTACAAATTTTTAAAACACTCAAAAGATCTTAGTAAAAAACTATACTTCTTAGAGACTACAGACCCCATAGATATCACCTCAAAGATAGAAGCTATAGATTTGGATGACACACTTTTTATAGTTATCTCAAAGTCTGGTACTACTATAGAGACCATATCGATATTTAAATATATAAACTCTTTAGTTACATGTAATAAAAATAATACAGTGGTAATAACAGAAAATGACTCTAAATTAAACACGTATGCACAAGCAAATGATATTGAGAGATTTGAGATACCTAAAAATGTAGGTGGAAGATTCTCAGTTTTTTCTGCTGTTGGTTTACTACCACTTGCAATGGTTGGTATAGATATAGATGAACTTTTAAACGGTGCTACAGATATACATAATTCATTCTTTAACAAAGAGAATACCTATGAGATGATTTTGAATAAAGCAAGGTTTTTTGTTGAATATAAAAATAGCTTTAATATAAACGTAGTCTTTTCTTACTCTTCGAGACTTGATGGTTTTAACAAGTGGTATATACAACTTTGGGGTGAGTCTCTTGGTAAAATAGATATAAATAGTACAAGACAAGGTCTTACTCCTATCGGGATTATAGGACCAATTGATCAACACTCTTTTTTACAACTTATTGTTGAAGGAAGAAGAGATAAAACGGTTACTGTCATAAAAGTAGATGATTTTGACAGTAACTTAAAAATTCCACATGTAGAACTAGAAGGTTTATCAGAACTAGACTATTTAGATGATATAGAGTTCTCTTCACTTATAAATAAGCAAGCAGATGCTACAATAGAGTCAATAAACAACTTAAATGATATTCCGTGTGATGTTATTACAATAGATAGTGTCAGTGAGAGAAGCATCGCAAGTTTAATGTATGAGTATGAACTGTTAACATCAGTATGTGCAAAGTTTATGTATATTGATGCATATAATCAGCCAGGCGTTGAAGCTGGAAAAATTATTTTAAAGAAAAAATTAGAGGCTAAAGTGTAAGTGAAAATTGCAATTGCAGGTACTGGATATGTAGGACTTTCTAATGGGGTTTTACTGGCACAAAATAATGAAGTTGTAGCGTTAGATATTGATGCTAAAAAAGTCGACATGTTAAACAGTAAAATATCTCCAATAGAAGACAAAGAAATAAGTGAATATTTAGCTCACAAAGATTTAAACTTTAAAGCAACATTAGATAAGCATGAGGCATACAGAGATGCTGAGTATGTTATCATTTCAACTCCTACAGATTATGATCCTGAGACAAACTATTTTAATACATCTCTTGTAGAGATAGTTATAAAAGATGTATTAGAGATAAATCCAACTGCTACAATGGTTATAAAGTCAACAGTTCCGGTAGGATATACAAAGTCTATAAGCGGAAAATTTAATACTTCAAATATTATTTTCTCTCCAGAGTTTTTAAGAGAGGGAAGTGCACTGCAAGATAATCTTTATCCATCAAGAATCATAGTTGGTGAAAAATCTGATAGAGCACAAAAATTTGCAGACCTATTATGTGAAGGTGCTATGAAAGAAAATATAGACATTCTCCTAACTGATTCAACTGAAGCAGAAGCTGTTAAACTATTTTCAAACACTTATCTTGCCATGAGAGTATCATACTTTAATGAACTAGACTCATATGCAGAGAGTCATGGATTAAGTTCTAAAGATATTATAAATGGGGTAGGGCTTGACCCTCGTATAGGAAATCACTATAATAATCCTTCCTTTGGCTATGGTGGTTACTGTTTACCAAAAGACACTAAACAACTCCGTGCTAATTATAAAGATGTACCAAGTAATATAATTGGTGCTATAGTAGACTCAAATACAACTAGAAAAGACTTTATTGCAGATAGTATCATCGCTAGAAATCCTAAAATAGTAGGAATATATAGACTTGTTATGAAAAGTGGAAGTGATAACTTTAGAGCTTCATCAATTCAAGGAATCATGAAGCGTATTAAAGCAAAAGGTATAGAAGTAGTTATCTATGAACCTGTTTATGATGAAGATGAATTCTTTAATTCAAAAGTTATAAAAGATTTAGATGATTTTAAAAAAATAAGTGATGTGATAGTTGCGAATAGACTTTCAGACGCTTTAATTGATGTAAAAAACAAAGTATATACTCGTGATATATTTAATAGTGATAGTTAGGAAATAAGTATGAAAATATTAGTAACAGGAACAGCGGGATTTATAGGAAGTCATTTAGCAATAAAACTACTTGAACGTGGTGATGAAGTAGTGGGACTTGATAATATTAATGATTACTACGACCAGAATGTAAAGTATGGAAGACTTCAAAGATGTGGAATCATTGAAAATCTTGAAGATGGTCCAAACATGGAATATAATAAACTTT
>JAOFSE010000005.1 GCA_028044295.1 Sulfurimonas sp. | reverse complement strand
AAAAGATGCTTTTAGATACTCGTATGATAATAATCATTGTGGACAGAAACTAGCTCGTGTAATGAAACATGCTTTTAAGTGTGCAGCAAAAGTTAGAAATGCTACTGATATATCATCAAAACCTGTATCAATAGCAAGTGTTGCAGTTTCAAAATTAAAATCAGTTTTGGAAGACATTAATGGCAAAAAAGCTCTTATTATTGGTGTGGGCGAGATGTCAGAAATAACTGCTAAACATCTTGTCTCAAATGGTGCTGATGTCTATGTAATGAATAGAACAAAACATAAAGCAGAGGAGTTTTCTAAAAAAATATAATACTAATGTTTTAGATATTGATGATTTGTCTGAATCAATAAATAGATTTGAAATACTTTTCACTGCTACATCTGCTCCAAATGCAATAATAACAGATGAAATAATTACAGCGTGTGACTTTGATAGATACTGGTTCGATATGGCTTTACCACGTGACATTAACTATCATAAAGGTGAAAGAATAAACCTTTACACTATAGACGACTTAAAAACTATTGCTGATGAAAATAAAGATAACAGAGAAGAAGCTTCAAGAAAGGCTCACGCTATTATTGGAAGAAGTATTGTCGACTTCTTTGAATGGCTAGATACACTTGATATTGAACCAATGATAAAAGAGATTTATGAAAAAGCTTTTGAGGCTGCAAGAGTAGAGTCTACTAGAGTGATTAAAAATGGATATATACCAAAAGAGTATGAAGAACAAGTTCATAAAATGGGTGAGCAAGTTATGAAAAGATTTTTGCATGACATGACATCCAAGATGAGAGAAGCATCACAAGATTCAGAATCAAATATGCTAAGCGGAGCATTACAGTTTTTGATTAAAAAAGACAAAATAGAAATGCCTAGTTTTGTAAAAGATAGATTAAATAAGGAAAAAGATGAGAAGAAGTAGAGCGTTTATACCAACAACAAAAGAAGCACCATCAGATGCAACTCTACCAAGTCACCAGTTTTTAGTTCGTGGTGGTTTCATCAATCAACAAGGTGCTGGTCTTTATAACTTTATGCCCCTTGGAAAAATTGTATTAGAAAAAATAAGAGCTATTGTAAAAGATGAATTAGACAAGGCTGGATGTAATGAAGTACAGCTTAGTTTTGTAACACCTATAGGTCTTTGGGACAAAAGTGGTAGGTCTGAGACAATGGGTAAAGAAATGCTTAGAATATCAGATAGACATGATAATGATTTTGTTTTAAGTCCTACAAATGAAGAAGCAATGGTTGAAATGGTGAAAAATAGAGTAACATCATATAAAGATTTACCCCTTAACCTTTACCAAATTAACACTAAATTTCGTGATGAAGCTAGACCTAGATATGGTCTAATGCGTGGTCGTGAATTTCTTATGAAAGACGGTTATTCTTTTCATTCATCGACTGAAGATATGGTTAGAGAATTTAACCTTATGGAAAATACATACAAAAAAATATTTACAAGACTTGGACTTGACTTTAGAGTTGTTGAAGCTGATAGTGGTGCTATTGGTGGAGAGGGAAGTAAAGAGTTTCATGTTTTAGCGGATAGTGGTGAAGATACTATAGTAATTTGCGATAGTTGTGATTATGGTGCAAATATTGAAGCTATTTATGATGACGAAGCTAAAATAGATGAGCTTAATGAAAAGTCTTATGAAGAGCTGCAAGAATTACCAATAACTGAGAAGTGCTCTTGTGGTGGTAAACTTAGTTTTAAAAAGGGTATTGAAGCTGGACATATCTTCCAACTTGGAACTAAATACTCTGAGGCTTTAGAGGCTAACTTTAATGATGAAAATGGAAGAGCTAAACCATTTGAGATGGCTACATTTGGTATTGGTGTCAGTAGACTTGTTGCATCTGTGATTGAACAAAACCATGATGAGAGTGGTTGTATATGGACAAAAGCAACGGCTCCATATATTGTAAATATAATGGTTTCGAATATAAAAGATGAAATGCAAATGACACTGGGTGAAGAGCTATATTTAAAACTTTTAGGTGATGATATTGAAGTTATGTTTGATGACCGAAAAGATAGATTTGGTTTTAAGATGAAAGATGCTGAACTTATTGGATTCCCGTATACGGTTATCATTGGTAAAGAGTTGGAAAATGGAATTGTCCAACTGTATGATAGAGCTACAAAAGAAAAGACCTCTATAAATACAGGTGACATATATAATAAGATATTAGAGCTTATATAATATGCTTTACTTTATAACTTATATATTTTTTGAGGTACTTGTTTCTACAAATATAGCATCTCTTATTGGTAGTCTTGCTACATTTTTAGAAATAATAGTAAGTGCATTTTTTGGAATATCTATACTTGTAAATTTTAGAAAAACACTTGCGGAAAATATGACTGCAGTATCTTACAGTTGTATAGACTTAGAACAATTCCAAAGACTTAACCTGTTTACAATACTTGGTGGAATATTACTTGTGATTCCTGGTTTTTTAACAGATATTTTTGGAGTATTATTACAGTTTAGTGCGTTTACTACTATGGCTGTAAATAGATATAACATGAAGTTTGGTAAATGTGACACAAACTTTAAATCACATAATAAAAAGGATTCAGATGTCATTGATGTTGAAGTTATTAGCGATAATACTATTAACAAATAGTTTATTACTCTCAAACTATGATGACCGTGCCTTAAAATTTAAAAAAGACTATAATCATGAGCAAAGAGTAGCCCTTGTAGTCGGAAATAATGAGTATAAAAGTTTTTCTGTATTAAAAAATCCTATCAATGATGCGAGATCAATTAGGGATATATTGAAAGAAAAATTTTTTGATGTTATTTATTTAGAAAATACTTCACAAAAACAATTTAAAAAATCTATTAAACTATTTACTAAAAAATTAAGCTTGGGTGGTGTTGGACTTTTCTATTTTGCTGGTCATGGTATACAAGTAGAAGGTGAAAACTATTTAATTCCTAAAGATGCTGAAATAGCAGATAAAGACGATGTCGATGGTGAGTCTGTATCGATTTCATATCTTACAAATAAGCTAGAAGTAGCTGGGAATAGATTAAATATAATAATATTAGATGCATGTAGGAATGATCCATTTACTCGTGGAGTTGGAGGTGGTTTAGCACCAGTTCATGCTAGAGGCACCTATATAGCATATGCTACAGAAGCTGGTAAAACAGCAAAAGATGGTAAAGGTGACCATGGGATATTTACAAAGTATTTAATTAAATATATGGATGAATCAATACCACTAGATGAAGTATTTAGAAAAACTAGAAAGTCTGTTTATGAAGATACAAATGGTGAACAGTTTCCTGGAGTGTATAACCAGGTCATAGATGGGGAGTTTTTCTTTAGTATATCTCCAAATAATAAGTTAAAGAAAAATTATAATAACAGTCCTGAGAAAAAAAAGACGCTTAATAGTAAATCAAATTATAAACCAGACTATACTTTCGATGAAAACAATTATCTTGAAGATAGTAGTGGTGAATCAAAATTTGTTAAGAATTTTCTAAAAAAACAATTACTTCTTAACAAACAGATTAGTAATATTAAAGTTGATATTCTGAACAAAGTAAATATTGATAACATGAAGCCATGGAAAGCATATGTTACAAATATTAAAGCTATACTACAAGATAATAGAGATATTGAACAAACAATGATGTACTTTTCAAATGGGAAAGTTGTTATAGATAATTTAATTGATCCAGAAACAGGAAAGAGCTATAAAGACTTACTTTCTCCTTCATTTAAGAAAGAGTATTATAAGAAGGAAAACCTTATTTATGGGAATGAAAACGCTAAGCATAAGGTAGCTATTTTTTCAGACCCATTATGTCCATTTTGTAGAGGTTTTGTTCCTACAGCTATAAACTTTATGAAAAAAGATCCTGAAAGTTTTGCGTTATACTATTATCATAAACCACTCCCTTCACTTCATCCAGCATCAGTTCTGCTAGTAAAAGCAGCAATAGCACTTGAATTAAAAGGTGGAAAAGATGTTGTTTTAAATCTCTATAAAGTTAAGGTGGATGCAAAAGAGACTTCAATAAACAAAATACTTAGAGAGTTTAACAAAGTAATGAATTCAAGTATAAAAGAGTCAGATCTAACAAAGAAATCTATAATGAATCAGTATAATAGCGATTTAAATATAGCATCGGCACTAATGGTTCAGGGAACGCCAACAGTATTCCTTGATGGTATATTAGATAAGACAAAAGTTAAATATAAAGAAGCTGATTAATATATTATTAAATGGTTTAAAATTAATTGATAAAATAAGTTTAAAATAGGAGAATATTATATGCGTATAGTAAATATTAGTTTAGTGGCGATATTATTAATGTTTAGTGCTTGTACAGAAAGTACTGAAAATACAATTCCAACTAAAACACTAAAACCTAAAAAAGTTGAAGTAGAAGATACTGCTTCTAATAGTGTTCAATATGTTAAAGATTTTTTAAATAAGAACTTCTCTAATAATCCAAATATAAAGTCTATAGATGTTAAAGTAACAAATACAATAGCTGTTAAGGGTCATTCTCCATGGAGTGCTTATTTTATAAAGCTAGATGCGATTTTGAAAAAAGATGACCGTAAAGTTTCTCAGAAAATGCTTTGGTTCTCTGATGGTAAGATAGTTACTAAAGAGCTATATGATGTTAAAACAGGTAAAGATTTAAAAGATTCTGTATCACTTCCATTTAAAGATGAATATTACAAAAAATCAAACCTAATCTACGGACATGCAAACTCTAAACATAAGGTAGTGATTTTCTCAGATCCACTTTGCCCTTTTTGTAGAAGCTTTGTTCCAGCAGCTATTGAGTATATGAAAAAAGAGCCAAACAAATTTGCTGTATATTATTATCACTTTCCACTTCCGGGTCTGCATCCAGCTGCAGTTGAGTTAGTAAAAGCTGCAGTAGTACTAGAGAATAAAGGTGTTAAAGATGTTGTGTTAAAACTCTATAAAGTAGAAGTTGATGCAAAAGAGAAGTCTATTGATAAAATATTAAAAGCTTTTAATAGTGTTATGAAATCAAACCTCAAGCCATCTGATATAAATATACAAAGTGTTATATCTCATTTAAATCAAGATATGGATATAGCGAATGAAGTTATGGTTCAAGGAACACCAACAATGTTTTTTGATGGTAAGCTTGATAAAACAAAAAATAAGTATAAAGAAGTTAAATAATGAAACTGAGAATTGCAACAAGAGTTTCAGACTTAGCTCTGTGGCAAGCATATCATATAAAAGAAAGAGTAGAAGCTAGCTTTCCTGATGTGAGAGTAGAGTTAAACAAGATAGTAAGTAACGGTGACAAGGTTTTAGATAAACCACTAGCTCTTATTGGTGGTAAAGGTCATTTTACTAAAGAACTTGAAGATGAGATGTTAGCTGGAAATGCTGATATTGCAGTTCATTCTCTAAAAGATGTTCCTACTTATATTCCAGAAGGTTTAGAATTAGTTTCAGTAACACAAAGACAAGAACAGAGTGATGTGCTACTTTCTCATACGTATAAAAATCTAGATGACTTACCCAAAGGTGCAGTTGTTGGTACAACAAGCCTTAGAAGAAGAATGCAACTTTTACAACGTCGTCCAGACTTACAAGTAAAAGACTTAAGAGGTAATGTAAATACAAGGTTGAGAAAGTTACAAGAGGGACAATATGATGCGATTATATTAGCTTTTATTGGTCTTGATAGGTTAGATTTACTTAAAGATATTCCGTATACTCAAAAGCTATCACTTGACATGATGATACCTCCTATGGGACAGGCCGCACTTGGTATAGAAGTAGTATGTGGCAATGAAAAAGTTTTAGAAATTGCAAAAAGTTTAAATGATGAAAATACATTTATATGTACACAAATTGAGAGAGATTTTATATCTAAAATTGGAGCTGGTTGTTCTGCTCCTGTAGCATGTAATGCTGTTGTTGATGGAAGTAACATTGTATTTAGAACTATGATAGGTTTTCCTGATGGAACAAATATAATGCAAGAGATAATGGTAGAAAATATAGAGAACTCAAAAACGCTAGGTCTTAATATGGCTGACAAAATGATAAAAAATGGTGCACTAGAACTACTTAAAAAAGCTGAAAGTGTAGCATTTAAAGATGAAATGCCACAAAGACTCTAGAGAATAAAGAAAAAGAATAATTATGAAAAAAACAATCGAATTACTTAAAAAAAATGATGAATTAAAAATTATAGATGCCGAATTAGATATTTATTTAGAAATCCCACATTTAGCATATGCAGAAGTTAAAAAAAAAGATGGAGGTAAAGCTCTTCTTTTTACAAATCCTGTAGATAAAGGCAGTGGAAGAAAGTTTGATGAACCAGTATTTATGAATATATTTGGTTCATACAGACGTTGTGAACTACTTTTTGGAAGAACTATAGAGTCTGTTGCAGATGAAATCACAAAACTTCTTCATATGAAACCACCAGCTGGATTTAGAGATAAAATGTCAATGGCAGGTGACCTGTTTTCACTAAAAAATATTTTTCCAAAAAAGTTAAAAGGTGAGGGTGCTTGTCAAAAGATAAAATACCTTGATGAAGATATAAACCTAAACAATATTCCAGTGTTAACAACTTGGGAGCAAGATGGTGGTGCATTTATAACAATGGGTCAAGTATATACACAAAGCTTTGATGGTGAAATGGTTAATCTTGGTATGTATAGACTGCAGGTATATGATAAAAACCATTTAGGTATGCATTGGCAGATTCATAAAGATTCATCTCACTTTTTTGACCAGTATCAAAAGGCTGGGAAGAAGATGCCAGTAAGTATTGCCATAGGTGGAAATCCTCTTTATACTTGGTGTGCTACAGCTCCTCTTCCTTATGGCGTTAATGAACTGCTTATGTATGGTCTGATTACAAAAAAGCCTGCTAGACTTGTGAAGTCACTAACTACACCTCTGTATATACCTGAAGATGTTGACTATGTTATTGAGGGTTGGGTTGATACTGATGATATGAAGATAGAAGGTCCTTTTGGTGATCACACAGGTTACTATACTTTAGAAGAGCCTTATCCAGTTATGGAAGTATCTGCAATAACGACAAAAAAAGATCCAGTATATTTAGCTACAGTAGTTGGTAAGCCACCTTTGGAAGACAAGTACATGGGTTGGGCTACAGGAAAAATATTTTTCCCACTTTTAAAAACTACTGCTCCTGACTTAGTTGATTATCATATGCCTGAAAATGCTGGTTTTCATAATCTTATATTAGCAAAAATGAATACCTTGTATAAAGGTCATGCAAAACAGTTTATGCATGCCTTTTGGGGTGCTGGACAAATGAGTTTTGTAAAACATGCTATCTTTTTAGATGATAACGCTCCTAAACTAGAGAACTATCAAACTGTGGCAACATATATCTTGGATAGATTCACTCCAAAATCACTGTTTATATCAGAGGGTATACTTGATGCGCTAGATCACTCTTCTCCTGAGACACTTGTTGGTGGAAAACTTGGAATTGATGTTACAGCTGCTCATAAAGTTGAAGCACCACAGCTAATAGGTGATGAAGAATTACTTGATAAAGTTAAAGACTTAGTCCCTGATGCTGTAGGTCTTCACCAATTTATGAGAAGAACAAAGAATCCTATCACTGTGATATCAGTTAGAAAAAAGAAAAATGCTAAAGATTATTTTGACGCACTGGTAGATTTAAGCTCAAACCTTAGAATAGTCGTTTTTGTTGATGAAGACAAAAATGATATTTTCAACTCTTATATGCTTATATGGAGAGTTACAAATAACATAGATGCTTTGAGGGACATATACATATCTGGTTTAATGGTTGGAGTTGATGGAACTAATAAAAATTCATTAGATGGTTACACTAGAGAATGGCCTGATGATGTTGATTGTACTCCAAAAGTTGTTGAGTCTTTAAAGAGAAAAGGTATCTGGGATTTAGATGATAAGCTGTATAATGAGTTTCAGTTATAGCTTTTAGTAATAAAATGATACGTTTTAGCCGATATATAAGGTTAATATAATAAATAGTAATGTAGTATCTATATATTATTAAAATAAGGTGTTTATATGAATAAATTTTTTATGTTTTTATTTTCTATTTTAGTGCTTACTTCTTTAAGTTCAAGCGCTGCAATATATAAGGGTCAAAGAGAGTTCGTTAAAAAATGTGTCAAGTGTCATAAAGCTGGACAAGCATTTGTTGCTACTAAGAAGAAAAGAACATGGAAAAAACTTCTTGCTAAGAAGGGTAAACAATTAGCTCAATTACATATTAATAGTACAAAGAAGAAGGCTAAAAAGTCTAAAAAGTACTTTAAAAAGAGAAAGTTTAAGAAGAAAGCAAAACATCTAAAACAGTTCCTAATGGAATATGCGAGCGATAGCGGAAATGTTCCAGCTTGTAACTAATCCAAAATACTTTTAATTTAATAGGTAGAACTTATCTACCTATTTCCTCCCTCACTTTGTAAAATCATTAAATTTAGCTAAAATACCAAACTTTTTACAATCGGAGATATTTATGGATAAAATGTGGTCAGGTCGCTTTAGTGCGAGTGCATCAAGCCTTTTAGATGAGTTTAACGCATCTATTATGTATGATAGAAAACTATATAAAGAAGATATTGAGGGCTCACTTGCTCATGCTGCAATGCTAGCAAAACAGGGAATCCTAACTACAGAAGAATTAATCCAGATAACTGATGGTCTTAATCAAATTACAAAAGAGATAGAAGAAGATAAATTCGAATGGAATATATCTGATGAAGATCTACATATGGGTATTGAAAAAAGACTTACATCTCTTATAGGTGATGCAGGTAAGAAACTTCATACTGCAAGAAGTAGAAATGATCAGGTTGCTGTAGATTTTCGTCGTTATGTCCTTAAACGTAATGTTGAGATTGTTAATGGTCTTAAACTACTTATGAGTGAAATACTAGTTGTTGCTAATCAGCATACTGAAACTCTGATACCTGGAATGACTCATCTTCAACATGCACAGCCAACAAACTTTGGATTTCACCTAGGTGCTTATCTTGCCATGTTTAAACGTGATATTGCAAGATTTGAAGACTCTTATAAAAGAAACAATATATCTCCACTAGGATGTGCAGCACTTGCTGGAACTCCGCATAATATTGATAGAGATATGAGTGCAGAGATATTAGGTTTTGATAGTGTTAGTGTTAACTGTTTAGACACAGTTAGTGATAGAGACTTTGCACTAGAAATTTTATTTAATATTTCTACTATGATGATGCATATTTCTCGTCTATCTGAAGAGTTAGTAATGTGGTCTTCATATGAGTTTGGATTTGTTGAACTTAGTGATGAGTACTCTACTGGTAGTTCTATCATGCCTCAAAAGAAAAATCCTGATGTTCCTGAACTACTTCGTGGAAAAACAGGTCGTGTTTATGGCTCGCTAATGGGTCTTTTAACTGTTATGAAGGGTTTACCATTAGCATACAATAAAGATACACAAGAAGATAAAGAGGGTGTGTTTGATGCAGTAGAAACTGCACAAATATCTTTAGAGATTTTAAAAGAAGCTATTAAGACGATGGAAGTTAAAGGTCACAACATGGAAGCCGCATGTTCAGTAGGGCACTTAGCAGCAACTGACTTAGCTGATTACCTAGTTGAGAAATGTGATATACCATTTCGTGAAGCTCATTTTATTACAGGAAAAGCTGTCGCTAAAAGTGAAGAATTAAAAATCGATCTTAGTGATATTGAACATAAGTATTTACAAGAAATTGACTCAAGAATCAATGAAGATGTATTGGAGTTCTTAGTACTTAGAAACTCTATGAATGCTAGAACTTCTTCTGGTGGTACCTCTACAATAAGAACTAAAGAACAATTAGAACACTTCAAAACTTTTTTAGAAGGCTAATAAATGAAAATTACAGTATCACATCAAGATGGTATGAAGTTTGAAGCAAAGACTGAAAAAAGTAGTTTTATAATAGGCTGTCCAGATATTAATCCTATTGAGTATTTTTTATCTGGGATTATTACATGTAGTGCTACTGATATGATTTTAATTCCTAAGAACCAAGGTAAAACTGTACATGATTTAACAATTGATGGTGATGTTGTAAGAAGTGAGTCACATCCAAAAAAGTTTGACTCATTACATCTAAACTACTCTTTTAACTCCGATGCTGATGATACAACAGCATCTCGATTTGTAATGGCATCTCTTGAAACATATTGCTCAACTATTAATACCATAAGAGATTCAGTGTCAATTTCTTATTCAATTATTCATAACGGAAAGACTATACTTGAAAATAAAAAAATGATTTCAGGGAATAGTAATATAATTGATATGGGTGAAATAGAATCCTGCCCATCTTAATAATATGACAAATTGTCATATTATTACATATAAGCCTCTTTTTTAATTACAATCTAAAAATAAAAACTTAAAGGGTTGATTATGTTTGAAATGGCAACAGTATTATTATCTAGTTTTATTTTGATATTTATAGCTTATGAATTAACAGGTTTCATTAATCATAAAAGAGAGTGGGGTGAAAATTATAAAAGCTTTTTTTAGCTTTTATAAAGTTTGTTGTAGGCACTCATTCTTTTAGATACTTTTTTTAGATAATGCTTAGGCTCTTCATATTTTAAATCTCTCATAAGTTTGTTATAAACTTGTTGGGGTGTTAATTTATTTATTAATGGAGCTGCTTTGTTCATGTTGTTTGTCTTAGTAAATGCCCACGCAACATTACCCGCACCAGTGTTATAGGCTGCTATAGTACAATATAAACGGCTATCAGGATTTTTGATTTTTCTTAAATATTTGTAGTATAGTATATGTAAATAAGCACTACCCATAGTTATATTGTTCTTTGAGTTATATAGGTAAGATCCAGAGACAAGTCTTTTTTTATTGTATAGGTATTTGTAGCTATCTATTCCTGCACTCTTTGGTACTATTTGCATTAGACCATATGCAGGGATATGAGATCTTGCTCTTGGGTTAAAACTACTTTCAGAATGCATTATTGCAAATACTAATGCTTTTGGTATCTTTTGTCTTAATGATTCTTTTTCTATATCTTGATAGTATATTCTAGATCTCTTAATCATTGTATTTTGAGGCATTTTGACTTGTATACTATATACAACATAAGGCTTTTGTTTATTTGATGTTATGGCCTTTGTCTTTTGTGATGTAGTAGATTTAATTTGCCGTGGTTTGATTTTATTGTTGACATATCTTACAACAGATTTTTTTGTTGGCATCTTGTCGAATATTACAGTAGAAAGTATTGGTTTAGCATCTACTTTTGATGTCAACACTCCTAATGGCTTTTTTATTTTTGATAGTTTTCTTTCAAGTTGATCACTGTTATGTGCTTCTTTTGTATCAATAGTAATAACTTTAGCAAGTGCCATTTTTATTTTTTGCTCAGCTGCTTTTTTTGAAGTAGATATTGTTTCTATTGTTATAGTTTCATTTTTAAAATCTACATCGCTTCTTGTTTTTTTATCTTTAGAGTATGAAAGCCATGAGTCTTTTGTTGATAGTTTCGGTTCATCCCAATAAACTCCTAACTCTTTTTTATAAGCTTCAAACACTTTTTTTTGTTCTTCTTTATATTTTGTAAACTCGCTGTTAAGACTATCTTTGTAAGCTAGAAATTCGTTTTTTTCATCAATATAATTTGATGTTTTAGCTAGTAATGGTATTGATATTAAAAGTAATAGAATAGATTTTTTTAACATATATGTTCCTTTAGTTATAAAAAAGATTTAGGGTCTGAATCAGCAAAATGACCCCACTTTAGTTTTGCACCACCAAGTACATGAAAATGCAGGTGGTTTACTTCTTGACCACCATTATCACCTACATTTGTAATAATTCTATATCCACTCTCTTTTATATTCACCTCTGCAGCCACATTTTGAATAAAGCTAGTCATTTTTGACATAATATCTGGAGTAAGCTCATTAAAACTATCTACATGTAGTTTTGGAATAGCAAGTATATGAACCGGAGCTTTTGGATTTATATCGTGAAAAGCTATAAAATCATCATTTTCTAAAATAATTTCTGAAGGTATTTCATTGTTTGCAATTTTGCAAAATAGACACATTTAAGTAACCTCTTTTTATTTATTGTAGCATATAAATAAATAAATGAAGCTTACTATAACTTATTGTTGAGTATAATCCATTTTAAAATTTATATGACTATCAGGTGAAATTATTGAATAAATGGTATGATGAGATAAAAGAGGCACAGAGTGTTGATACTTTAGAAGAGATACGCCTAGCTGTCTTTGGTAAAAAAGGTGTTTTAGCACAAGAGTTTGCTAAAATGAAAACTGCACCAAATGAAGAAAAATCTAAGATAGCACAAGAGTTGAACACTCATAAAAGTTCACTAATGAATGAGTTTACTGCTAGAAAGATAACACTTCAAACTTTAGAACTTCAAGAAGCAATGAAAGCAGAAGATATTGATGTTTCTATGTTTAGTACAACAAGTCAATCTGGTGCTCTTCATCCAGTTATGGAAACAATGGACAGAATAGTTGAATACTTTTCATCAATGAACTTTGCTGTAAAAACAGGTTCTATGATAGAAGATGACTTTCATAACTTTGAAGCTCTTAACCTTCCAAAATATCATCCAGCTCGTGATATGCAAGATACATTTTACTTTAAAGATGAGATGCTTCTTCGTACACACACTTCACCAGTTCAAATCAGAACCATGATGAATAATAAGCCACCAATTCGTATGATCGCTCCTGGAGCTGTATTTCGTCGTGATTATGATATCACTCATACTCCTATGTTTCATCAAATAGAAGGACTTTTAGTAGATGAGATGGGAAAAGTGTCTTTTGCTAACTTGAAGTTTATTTTAGAGGATTTTCTAAAGTATATGTTTGGCGATGTTGATGTTAGGTTCCGTCCATCATTTTTTCCTTTTACTGAGCCCTCAGCAGAGGTAGATATCTCTTGTGTTTTTTGTTCTGGAAAAGGTTGTCGTGTTTGTTCTAAAACAGGATGGCTAGAGGTTCTTGGATGTGGAATAGTTGATCCAAACGTATTTGAGGCTGTAAAGTATGAAGACGTTAGTGGTTATGCTTTTGGTCTTGGTGTAGAGAGATTTGCAATGCTGATTCACCAAATTGGTGATCTTCGTTCACTGTTTGAAGGTGATATAAAATTACTGGAGCAGTTTCAATGATAGTTACAAAATCTTGGTTACAAGAGTGGATAGATCTAAGTGGAATATCTACTGAAGATTTAGCAAAAACCTTAAATACTATTGGTCTTGAAGTTGAAGCAATTAGTAGTTACGATGTTCCAAAAAAGATCATATTTGGTAGAGTTGTAGAGTGTGAAAAACATCCCGATGCAGATAAGTTAAATGTTTGTAAAGTTGATATAGGCTCAAGCATACGTCAGATTGTATGTGGTGCTTCTAATGTTAGAGAAGGTATAGATGTGGTTGTTGCTACTATCGGTGCTGTAATGCCAGGAGGAATGGAGATTAAACCTGTTCAACTACGTGGAGTTGATTCTGAGGGTATGATCTGTTCTGCTAAAGAAATTGGTCTTAGTGATTGCCAAGATGGCATTATGGAGATTGATTCTAGTATTGGTAAATATAAACTTGGTGATGAAGTATCTTCAAATCCTGTTTTCTCTGATGACATTATAGAGATAGAACTTACTGCTAATCGTGGGGACTGTCTAAGTATTAGAGGTGTTGCTCGTGATTTGTCTGCTGCATATGATAGACCACTAAAAGAGAAAACTATCACTGATAAAGATGATAAAAGAGTTGGAATAGGGCGTATTTTAACTCTTACTCATGAGAATGATTTAAATGTTAACCTTAGATATAAAGCAGTTGATCTTAAAAATTTAACATTACCTTTTGTAATCAAGCTTAGACTTGCTCAGATAGAAGATAAAAGAGATACAGACATAGATGCTATTATGCTTTATGCAACTCATAGTAGTGGTGTTATCCTTCGTGCATATAATTACGATTTTTTCCGTGAAGGTGATGATGCATTAGCAAAGATATCACTATCCGAAGATAAGAATGGATACGCTTCTATTATGTCAAAAGAGAAAGCTTCAACTATTGGTATTATTCAAGAAGATATATCTCGAATAACATATAATGAAGGTACTATCCTTATTGAGGCTTCTTATATACCACCAGAGATTATCTCTAGAAAAATGCTTGATTGTAAAATAGAGTCTGGACCAATGTACTATAGAACATCTAGAGGAAGTGAACCGGAGTTAAACCAAGGTCTAAACTTCTGTTTAGATATGATTGGTGGGAACTCTGAATCGGCTATATTTGGTGGAAACATAGAGTTATGTGATAACTGTGAAGATAAAGTTATCACAATAACAAAAAAAGAGATAGACGATATTATTGGTGCAGTAATAACGAAGGTTAAAATCACAAAACTTCTTAAGAACCTAGGTTTTGATATGAGAAAGTCATCAGCTGATAATTTTGTAATTACGGTGCCTAGGTTTAGACATGATATCTCTCATAAACAAGATATTGTTGAAGAAATTGTACGTTTAATTGGTATAGATAACATACCATCAAAAGCATTTGTATTTGAAGAAGATAATAGACTTGGAAGTGACTATGAGGCTTATAAAAAAAGAAGTGATTATAGACATAAAGCTGTATATAGTGGATTTTTTGAGTCTATTCATTTTGTATTTGATGAAAAGAAAACTTTAGAGAAATATGGTTTTGAAACAATTGGGGAAGATTTAGATGTCCTTAATCCTATTGTTAAAACCCTTGATACACTAAGACCAACATTATTAACAGGACTACTCAAAGCAGCGTCTAATAACTCTAAAAATGGTTACACATCTATTAAGTTATTTGAGGTTGGTTCACTATTTAGTCCTTTGCGGGAAGAGTCTGTTAAAATGTCTTTTCTTTTTTCTGGAGACAGAGAAAAAGAGAGTCTTTCAAATTCTGGTAAACCAACTAAAGTTGACTTTGCATACTTTGCTCAAAAAATATCAGATGTAATTGGTGAGTTTGAACTTAGTGAATTGACTACTGCACATAAATTATCGCATATTTATCAATCAGCAAAAGTTATTATCAATGGTGAATCTGTTGGCGAGATGTTCCGTGTACATCCATCAGTGGAAGATGATTATGATTTAGATGTGACATATATGTGTGAATTAGATTTTGAAAAACTTCCATATGGGTTAAAAGTAGCAAGTAAAACTTCTAAATATCAAGCATCATTTAAAGACTTAAGTTTGATTATGCCACAAAGTATGAGCTATGAAAGTGTTAAAAATGTTATCACTTCAGCAAATGTAGATAATTTAGTTCGTTTTTATGCTGTTGATAAGTATGTAGACGAATCTTTAGCTGAAAATATGAGTCTTTCCATACGTTTTGTTCTTCAATCAGATACAAAGACTTTAGAAGAAGAAGATATTACTTCCGCAATGGAAACAATATTAGAATCACTTAAAGGTGAACTTGGAATTGGTCTTAGATAATGAGTAAGGTAAGTGTTAGTAAAGCTGATAGCTTTTCACTTCATATTAGTGAAATAGCTCCAGATAAGTCTATTTCACACAGATCTGCAATGTTTTCTATGCTTGCAAATGGTGTAAGTGAGATTACTAACTTTTTAAGAGCTGAAGATACTTTGAACTCTTTAGAGATTGTAAAAAATCTTGGGGCTACTGTTGTTGATGATGGAACTACTATCAAGATTAGTTCAGATGGTATTAAAGAACCATTTGAAATACTTGACTGTGGAAATTCAGGAACAGGTATGAGACTTTTTTGTGGCCTTCTGAGCTCTGCTAATGGACATTTTGTATTAACAGGCGATAAATATTTACGTTCTCGTCCAATGAAGCGTGTTACTTCACCACTTCGTGAAATAGGTGCTATCTTTGATGGAAGAGACGATGCTAACTTAGCACCGCTAAGTGTTAGAGGGTCTTCTCTTAAAGCATTTAATTATGAGTCAAAGATCGCTTCGGCACAGGTTAAATCTTGTATGATTCTAGCAGCTCTTAGAGCTGATGGAATTTGTACATATACTGAACCAGAGCTATCTCGTGATCATACCGAGAGAATGCTAAAAGGTATGGGTGCATCTCTACATGTAGATGGTTTAAAAACAACTGTTGAACCTATGAAAGAGTTACTTTCACCTTTAACTATTAGAGTTCCAGCTGATCCATCATCTGCATTTTTCTTTGCAGTTGCAGCAGCTATTACTCCTAACTCAAATATTGTTTTAGAAGGTGTTACACTAAATCCAACTCGTATAGAAGCTTTTAAAGCATTAGAGCGAATGGGTGCTGATATTAAGTATGAAGAAACTGATAACAGATATGAGCCTATTGGAAATATACATGTTAATTATGCGCCTCTAAAAGCTATAACAGTTGAGGATAATATATCTTGGCTTATAGATGAACTTCCAGTTCTATCAATTGCATTTGCATGTGCAAAGGGTACTAGTATCGTGAAAAATGCTGAAGAACTTCGTGTAAAAGAGTCTGATAGAATTTCAACTGTTGTAGAGGGATTGAATGCTTGTGGTATAACTACTACAGAATATAAAGATGGTTATACTGTAACTGGTGGAACCTTGACGTCAGCTACCGTTGATAGTGATGGTGATCATAGAATTGCTATGAGCTTTATAATCGCAGGTATTAAGTGTGGTATGAATGTAACAGATTTAGATTGTATAAATACATCGTTTCCAAACTTTTTTGAACTGCTTCAAAAAATAACAAAAGTGGAGTTTAAATAGATGAAAATAGAACTTGCTGAAAACTACGGTTTTTGTTTTGGTGTTAAAAGAGCAATTAAAATTGCAGAAGAAAATAAAAATGCTTCAACTTATGGACCACTTATCCATAATAATAAAGAAATAGAGAGACTAGATAAAGACTTTAAAGTTGGACTTGTAGATGACTTTAAAACATTTAAGCCTGGTGAGAAAGCTATTGTTAGAACGCATGGTATAGTTAAAAAAGAATTAGAAGAGCTTTATGCTTCAGGTGTAGATGTTGTTGATGCAACATGTCCATATGTAACTAAACCACAACAAATCTGTCAAGAGATGAGTGAAGCTGGATATGAAGTACTTATTTTTGGTGATGAAGCTCATCCAGAGATTAAGGGTGTGAAGTCTTATGCTACGCATGGTGCTAAAGTTGTAACTTCTATTGATGATGTTAAGAACTTAAAACTAAAAGATAATATCGCTATGGTTGCTCAAACAACTAGGAAAGTTGAAGACTATATGGAAGTAGCTAACTATCTTATACCTCGTTATAAAGAAGTAAGAGTTTTCAATACTATATGTAATGCTACTTTTGAGAATCAAGAAGCTATTAGAGATATATCAGTTAAAGCTGATGTGATGATTATCATTGGTGGTAAGAACTCATCAAATACAAAACAACTTTTTAGTATTGCAAATGATAACTGTCCTGATAGTTATCATATTGAAGATGAAAATGATTTAGACTACGATTGGTTTAAAGACAAAGACTTTTGTGGTATTAGTGCTGGTGCTTCAACTCCAGACTGGATAATACAAAATGTTGTTAATTCCATAGAAGAAAGATGTTAATTTTTTAACATCTTTACTTTTCTTTCCTACATAATTCCTAAACTTTATTATAAAATAATTTATATTTAGGTATAATCACGAAATTTTTATGTAACAGAGGATAGGTAATGGCGTTCGATAACGAATCATTTGAAGAAGAAGAAAATTTTGCAGAGATGTTTGCTGCAAGTGAGAAGAAGCAAGAGACTAATCGCATAGTAGAAGGCGAAGTAGTTGAAATCCAAGCGGATGAAAATAGAGCATTAGTAGGTGTTGGCGATAAGCTAGAAGGTATTTTAAGTTTAGATGAGATCACTGTAGATGGTGAACTAAAGTTTAATACTGGCGATAAGATTAAAGTAATGTTAACAGGATACTACAATGAGCGTCCTAAAATATCATACAAAAAAGTTTTAGAGCAACAAAAAACTATTGATTTTATAGCTGCACACAAAGAAGACTTCGAAGATGTTATTATTGAAGGTATTATTACTAAGAAAAACCGTGGTGGTTATGTAGTAGAAGCTGATACAGTTTCTTTCTTTATGCCTCGTTCATTAGCTGCTTTTAAAGACACTGATGATGTAGTTGGTCGTAAGATTAAAGCACAAGTTGTTAAAGTTGATGAAGAGCAAAACTCAATCGTAGTTTCTCGTAGAAAACTTTTCAATGAAGAGCGTAAAAAGAAAAAAGAAATCATCGACAAATTAATGGAAGATGATGTAATTGTATCTGGTATTATCAAGAAAATTACTAGTTATGGTATGTTTGTTGATGTTGGTGGTGTTGATGGTTTAGTTCATTACAACGAAATCAGTTATAAAGGTCCAGTTAATCCATCAAAACTTTATAAAGAGGGTGATGAAGTAACTGTTAAAGCTATATCTTATGATAAAGACAAACGTCATCTTTCACTTTCAATTAAAGCTGTTCAAGATGATCCTTGGGCTGAAGTTGAAACAGAACTAGATGAAGGTGATACTATTACTGTAACAGTTTCAAACATTGAAGCTTACGGTGTATTTGTTGATCTTGGAAACGATATCGAAGGTTTCTTACACATCTCTGAGATTTCTTGGAATAAAAACGTTAAAAATCCTAATGATTATTTAACTGTAGGTGAAGAGATTGATGTTGAAGTTATCGAGATTAATTCAAATACTCATAAACTTCGTGTTTCTCTAAAAAGACTTTTACCAAAACCTTTTGATGAGTTCATGAAAAACTACAATGAAGGTGATGTTGTAACTGGTACAGTTACTTCACTTACTGACTTCGGTGCATTTGTTCGTATCGCTGGTGTTGAAGGTCTTTTACATAACCAAGATATCTCTTGGGATAAAGAAACAAAATGTAAAGATGTTCTTAAATCAGGTGAAGAGATTGAAGTAAAAATTGCTAAAATCAATTCAGAAGATCAAAAAATATCTTTAAATAGAAAAACTCTTTTAGAGTCTCCTATTGATAAGTTTGCTACAACTCATAAAGTAAACACTGCTATCACTGGTACTATCCGTGATATTAAAGACTTTGGTGTATTTATCTCTTTAGAGGGTGGTGTTGATGCACTTATCCGTGATGAAGATCTTTCTCCATTAGTTAAAGAAGAGTTAGAAGCTGGTCAAGAGATTGAAGCTGCTATCGCTGTTATAGATACTCGTCGTGATCGTATCCGTCTATCTGTTAAGAAACTAGACTATATCAAAAATCAAGCAATGCTTGAAGAGATCAATGATGATGAATCACACTCTTTAGGTGATTTAATTAAAGATAAATTTAACTAGAGATTATGCAAAATATTTTAAAATGGTTTACTCCACTCATCGCAGTTGGAGTTGCTGTTTTTCTTGTTTTCTTCCTTATATCTATTAACTCAGGAGAAAACAAATCTGACCTTGCTCCGCTGAAAATTGAAAGTAAAGTTGTAGCAAAAGAAGAAAAAAAAGTTTGGCTGAATCATTTTTCTCAAAGCCAAAGATTAGGATACTTTTACCCAGTAAATGAAGTCTTAATCAAGGTTGATTTAAATGAGAAAGTTCTTACTAGTACTATTTATAAATTATCTGCAGCCCTTTTAGATCCTTATCAACTTTTTTGTTTAAAAGAAGAGTTGAATAATCATAAATTAAAGTATTATCTAAAAAGGGATAAAAGTGGTGTAGATTTACTTATCTATTCAAAAGATGTTAAAAAACTAAACTCTTTAGTTAGAGTATTAAAAAATTATCAAATTTCGGCGAAAGTTTCGCTATATAAAGAGGATACATAATGAAAAAACATACAGTAGTAGTTTGTGACCATATTCATGAAGCTGGTTTAAAAATGCTTGAGAATGATGAAGATATTAACTTTATCATGGCCGCTGATGAACCAAAAGATAAACTTGTTAATGAAATTATTCCTAATGCAGATGTAGCTATTACAAGAAGTTCTACAGATGTAGATGATAACTTTATAGCAAATGCTACAAATATGAAAGCTATTGTTCGTGCTGGTGTTGGTGTTGATAATGTTGATATCCCAGGCTGTTCAAAAGAAGGAATCATTGTTATGAATGTTCCTACTGCTAACACAATAGCTGCAGTTGAACTTACTATGGCACACATGCTATCTTGTATGAGAATGTTCCCATACTCACATGATCACCTGAAAAACCAAAGAATTTGGAAAAGAGAAAAGTGGTACGGACATGAGATGAAGGGTAAAAAGCTTGGTGTTATCGGTTTTGGTAACATAGGCTCTCGTGTTGCTAAACGTGCGGCAGCATTTGAAATGGATATTATTGCATTTGATCCATATATTAACCCATCTAAAGTTACTGATTTAGATATGACTTATACTAAGGATTTTGATGATATCTTAGCTTGTGATATTATTACTATTCATACTCCTAAAAATCAAGAGACTGTCGGTATGATAGATGAAGCAGAATTTGCTAAAATGAAAGATGGAGTAGTTGTAATCAACTGTGCTCGTGGTGGTCTTTACAATGAAGAGGCACTTTATAACAATCTTACAAATGGTAAAATTCGTTTTGCTGGTATAGACGTGTTTAACAAAGAACCTGCAACTGACCATCCTTTACTTGACCTTGATAATGTAACTGTTTCTCCACACCTTGGTGCTAATACATTTGAGTCTCAATATAACATAGGTACTCAAGCTGCTGAAAACGCAATTGCTGCAGCAAAAGGTATGTCATATGCACACGCTATGAACTTACCAATCGATGAGAGCACTATTCCTTCATTTGTTAAACCATTTTTAGAGATGGGACAAAAGATTGGTTTCTTAGAGTCTCAAATGAGTAAATCTCAAATCATTGCTATTAAAGTAAGTGGACATGGTGAGATAGCTCAGTATGTTGATTCTCTTGCTACATTTGTTGCAGTTGGTGCTATGAGCCAAAACTCTGGAGATACTATAAACTATGTTAATGCTGATTTTGTTGCAAAAGAAAAAGGTATTAAAATAGAGTCTGAAGCTTTAGCTGACTCATCTGTATTTAAAAATCTTATTACTGTTAAACTTACTACATCTGAAGGTACTACAACTATATCTGCTACTATTTTTGATGATGGTGTTAAACGTATTGTTGCAATAGATGGTTTTGATATAGAAGTTGCTCTTAAAGGAGATATGGTTCTATTTAAAAACTCTGATGTTCCTGGTGTTATTGGTAGTATAGGTTCTACACTTGCTAAGCACAATGTTAATATTGCTGACTTCTCACTATCTAGAAATGATGAGTCTCAAGCATTAGCTGTAATTCTTGTTGATAATGCAGTTAATGAAGAAACTTTAAATGAACTTGCAAGTCTTGATGCTTGTCTGAGTGTTAATTACGCTAGACTTTAAAATCAACTTTTCAGTATAATCTCTTTAGAGGTTATATATGAAACTTTTCTACATACTACTTATATTTATAAATATAAATGCTAATCAACTCTCAAATGAAACATCCCCTTATTTAAAACAACATGAACATAATCCAATCAATTGGTATGCCTGGAATGATAATACATTAAAGCTAGCAAAGACCGAAAACAAACCAGTTTTTTTATCCATAGGTTACTCGACATGTCATTGGTGTCATGTTATGGCTGAAGAATCGTTCGAAAATGAGGATTTAGCAAAACTATTTAACAAGTACTTTATCTCTATAAAAGTAGATAAAGAGGAAATGCCACATATTGACTCCTACTATCAAGATGTTTTTAAAAAAGTAAAGTCTCATAGAGGTGGGTGGCCACTAAATATTTTTATGACACCAGATAAAAAAGTATTTTATATGTCAGCATATATACCACCAAATAGTACTAAAGAATATATTGGACTTGATACACTATTAGAGTCTCTACATGTAAAATTTAGTGCAAGCTTGTTAAGTGAAGATATTCTACATGTAGAAAATAATCTAAACGCAGAAGTAAAGACAGAAAATAATCATAAAATAGACATAGGTACATTATCTGAGTCTATTAATAGTACTTATGATGAACTTAGTAGTGGTTTTGGTGATGAGATAAAGTTTCCAGAAGCCTCAAAAGTAAATCTAATGCTTGATTTAGCTCTTTTATCATCATCTAAAGAGATGTACACTAAAGCTATTGATATGCTAGATGCTATGGCTTTAAGAGGTGTATATGACCATATTGATGGGGGCTTTTTTAGATACTCAGTTGATGTTGACTGGGAGATTCCACATTTTGAAAAAATGTTATACAATCAAGGCGAATTAATCTCTCTTTATTCTCGTGCATATTCAATGACTAAAAAAGATTTATATAAAGATGTTGTTACAGAGACTATAGATATGTTAGATAAAAGATTTATGTACGAAGATCTATACTATAGTGCTAGCGATGCAGGGATTCATAATACAGAAGGTAGATACTTTATATACAGCATTGAAGAGATAGAGTCTGCCATTAATTCAACTCTACATGTAGAGGAGTTAAAAAAGTCTATGGAAAGTACCTTAGGTGGTAATTTTCAAAAAGTAAATTCATCTCCAAAAATTCATCTAAACTTTCAAACCAATAAAAGACCAAATGGTTTTAACAAGCTGAAACAAACACTTTCAAGTCTTCGTGAATCAAGAGTCTACCCCTTTATAGACAAAAAGATAAACACAGCATGGAATTCTCTAGTTTTAAAAGGTTTATATGATGCTTCTTTGGTTGATAAAAAGTACATACAAAAGGCTGATAAACACTTAAGTGCACTGAAAGAATACATGTTTGATAAAGGAGAACTGTATCATCAAAGTTTAGCTGGTGAATCTCCAACTCAAAAAGGATTTCTTGAAGATTACGCATATTTAGTATCTGCTCTAATATCTGGTTATGAAGTTAGTTTTGATAATGAAAAACTTGATTTTGCAACTTACTTGTTAAGTGTAGCAAAGAGAAAGTTTTATAAAGATGGAGTTTGGTACCTAAGTGATGACTCTTTAGATATTAAGGCTGATTTGATTGATGTTCATTATATCTCTCCTTTGTCATGTATGATTCAAAACCTTTTAAAGCTCGCTTCCATAAAGCAATCAAGGGAGTATATGCAACTAGCTAATGACTCTTTACAAACAATAGAAAATGAAATAGGTCAAAGACAAGCAGATGTGCCTGCATCTGCACAAGCATATATGATGAGTAAAAAAAGAGTAGTAACGATAAAACATTCAAAAGAGATTTTACAAAAAAATATGGATAGGATTCGGTCGATAAAGTATCCATATATAGTACTAAAAGAAGATGACTATAAAAAGTACTTAGCATGTACCATGCAGAGTTGTTTTGCAGTAGAGAATACTCTCAATGGTATTAAAGATATTATTGAGAAGGGGCTTGGCAGTTCATCCCATTTTTAAGAGCAGTTATAAATTGGTCATTTGGTAGAGGTTTTGAACATATATAACCCTGTCCCTCATCACACCCAAGTTTTTCTAAAAAGTTCATTTGCTCTATTGTCTCAATACCTTCTGCTGTAATAGACAGATCCATCACCTTTGCAAGAGCTACTATAATTTTTGTTATCTCAACATCATCATTATCATGAGGAATGTCATCAATAAATGATTTATCAATTTTAAGACGAGTTAGAGGAAGCTTTTTCAAATAACTCATTGATGAGTAGCCAGTTCCAAAGTCATCCATAGCTAGATCAACACCAAGTTCTCTAATCTTATTTAGAGTAACTATTGCATTATCTCCATCTTTTTGAGCATAGCTTTCAGTTATCTCTACCTCTAAAGCACTTGGAGGTATGTTGTTGTCTTTTATAGCTTGAGATAAAAGAGGTACTATATCTCCTTTTTCAAACTGAACATTAGAGACATTGACACTCACTTGTTTAACATTTAGACCATTGTCTCTCCAAGAAGCAAAGTCTTTAGCTGCTTGTAGTATTACCCATGCACCTATCTCTACAATCTCACCACTATCTTCACTAAGCCCTATAAAATCATCAGGAGGGATAAACCCTAAGGTTTTACTTTTCCATCTTATAAGGGCTTCAGCAGATTTTATAGAGCCATCTTTTAGAGAGAACTTTGGCTGATAGTATAGCTGTAGTTCATTTTTGTGTAGAGCTTGTTTTAATTCTTTTAACATAGTAGATCGTTTTCTCAGAGTTAGGCTAAGCTCATGGCTAAAAAATTTGTAATTATTTTTACCAAAGCTCTTTGCATCATACATGGCTAGGTCGGCATTTTTTAGAAGACTTGTACTATCTTTAGCATCCACAGGGTAGATTGATACTCCAACACTCCCAGTTATGTTTATGATATTTCCATCAATGTTGATGGGTATTGTAATTTGCTCTATTAGTTTTTTTGCTATATCTTGTGCTACAACTATGGAGTCTAAGTCCTCAACAAGAACGTTAAACTCGTCTCCACCAATTCTGGCTAGCATGTCATTTTTACGCATGATATTTACTAGATTTGTAGATACCTGAATTAGAAGTTCATCTCCAGCATCATGCCCCATGGTGTCATTTATGGTTTTGAAGTCATCTAAATCTATAAAGAAAACAGCTATTTTTTTATCTATTCTACCAGCTCTACTGATTGCTTCTTCTAAACGTTGGTTAAATAGAACTCTATTTGGAATTTTAGTTAAGATATCTTGATGTACTAAATCGTCTAGGTCTCTTTCACGTTTAGAAATTTGGTGAGCCATGTCATTGAAACTATCAGAAATAATTCCAAATTCATCAGTCTTATTTATTTTTATATTGTGATTATAGTCACCATTGGCAATAATATTAATACCCTTAATAAGTTTCCTGACAGGTGAAGATACTAGTTTGTTAATAATCAAAAGACTAAGCATAATACCAAAGAAAGCTATACCCATAGAGATAACCACAAGCATAGATTTGTCTCTATCTACTACGTTTTTTGATTCTAATACTTGTTCTGCATGATTATGTTTTTCAACTACATCTATTACATAGTTTTCTGCAACAAGTGTAATGGATATTGTTGATATAATTATGAATAAAGCATTGTAAAGAGAAAGTTTAATACTTATAGGAATGAAATGCCTCACATATGTCCTTGTTGTTAATAGTTCAATTATTATATTTAATCAATCAATAAAATATACTTAAAAGTATATTTTGATAGAATTACCATGACTAAACAAATATATTAAAGGCAATACAATAGATATGCAAATGGTAGTAGACTCTCTTAGAGCTAAGGGTAAAATATATAAAAAGATGCAAGAAGTAGCTCCAAAAGAGTTGGGAATTAGAAACAAAATAAAGCTTTATAAAGCAACAGATACTCGTGGTTACTTTTGGGCGATATTTGCTGTGAGTCAAAAGAGTAGACTTCTTATGAAAGATGTTCATAAATTTGAAGAGATATATGCAAAACTAACTGTATTCTTTGGGCATAACTTTAAGCACAAGATTATTTTCATAGATGCACCGCTTTGCTCAAAAGCTAAAGAGGCTTTTAAAACTCAAGGCTGGAAAATTCAGTAATGCTTCTTTGTGACATAGGAAATACTTCATATCACTTCTTACATGTAGAACATGATTACAAGAAAAATGTTCTTATTTTTGACCCATCAGAAGTAGAAGAAACTGTTTACTACATATGTGTAAACCCAGAAGTAAAACCACTCTTAGAGAGGCTTGAAAACTGGATAGATTTATCTTTACATGTAGATATGTCAAACTATTATGAAACCATTGGTATTGACAGGGTTATGGCTTGTGAAGCTATAGATTATGGAATAGTTATAGATGCTGGTAGTGCCATTACAGTTGATGTGGTTAAGTACGGTATTTACGATGGTGGTTTTATCTACCCTGGTCTTCATGCAATGGAGCAAACTTATAAAAATATATCATCAGCTCTTGATTATTCATTCAACTTTGAGCTTCCTTTGGGTAAAATGCCAAAAAATTCTAGGGATTCTGTAAGTTATGGATACCTAAAACTTCTTTACAGTGAAGTTATGTCTCATAAAGCGGACATATACTTAACCGGTGGAGATGCAAAAGAGTTTGCAAAACTTTTTCCTAAAGCCATAGTCGATGAAAGGCTAGTCTTTAAGGGAATGAAAAATATTATAAAACACGCTAAGGAACTTATATGTTAACAGTTGCACTTCCCAAAGGTCGTATTGCTAAAGAGACTCTAGAGATATTTGAAAACATCTTTGGAAACACTTTTAAATTTGATGATAGAAAACTAATTCTAGATACTCCAAACTTTCGTTTTTTACTTGTAAGAAACCAAGATGTAGCTACTTATGTTTTTCATCAAGCAGCAGACATTGGTGTAGTTGGACTTGACACTTTAGAGGAACAAGGTTTAGATGTGATTCGTTTACTTGACCTTAAGCGTGGTGTTTGTAAAGTATCTATCGGCATGAAAAATGGTGAAAAACTTGACCTAAACAAACCTGATATCAAAGTAGCTTCTAAGATGGTTAACATCACTAAGCGTTACTTTGAAGAGCGTGCAGTTTCAGTAGACATTATCAAACTTTACGGTTCAATCGAACTAGCTCCTATCATTGGTCTTGCTGATATGATAGTTGATGTTGTTGAAACTGGTGCTACTATGAAGCAAAATGGTCTTGAAGTTGTTGAAGACATCATGACATCATCAACTTACCTAATCGCTAACAAAAACAGCTACATCGCTAAAAAAGATGAAGTACTAGACATCTACGAAAAAATCAACGAAGTTATAAAAGCAGAACAAGCTTCTAAGTAATCATGACTAACCTTGACCTCTACGCAAAAGCTGAGCATCTTCTAGGAATAGAAGAAGCTACAGAAGCACTCTATGACCTCTACCGTTCAGAACTCTCAGACTTAAACCCAAAAACACTTTTAGATGTTGGTTGTGGTCGCGGTGGCTTTATGCAACGTATGATAAGTGATGGCGTTACATGTAAAGGTGTAGACCTTAGCTCTGTTATGGTTGATGAGTGTGTAGCTCAGGGCTTAGATGCTGAGTGTATAGATGTAAAAGATGTAGATGGCAAGTACGATGCTATTGTAAGTATCTTTGACGTACTTAACTTCTTAGACAATGACTCACTCCTAGAGTTTTTAGATGCAGTAGCAGATAGACTAAATGATGATGGTGTTTTCATAGCTGACATAAACACTCTATATGGTTTTTCTGATGTTGCAGAGGGAACTATGAGTAAAGATAGTGGAGATGAGTTTTTAGTTGTTGATGCAGAGTTCGCAAATGATGAACTTAACACTCAAATAACTATGTTTGAAAAGAACGGTGACTCTTACAAAAAGTACCAAGACATTATCATACAACACTTTCATAAAATAAAAGTTTTTCAAAAATTAGAAAAACTAAAACTAGTTGACAAACAGACTTTTTCACTCTATGATACAGAAGATAAAACATTACTTATATTTAAGAAAAGGTAAATACCTAATCTTTGTGTGAATGAACTACAAAAGGTTTAAAATGAAAAGTATTCATATAATAATATATTTCATGATAGTTGTATTCTTTTTTGGATGTGCTCTTAATAACAGTCTAATCGTTGCTACTAATATGGGTAATCATAAAGAAATAAAAAGATCATTAGACAATGGAGTAGATATTAATTCAAAAAGTGTTCATGGTTTAACAGCGATAGGACATGCGGTTCAACAAAATAACCTAGATACAGTAAAGTATTTATATGAAAATGGTGCTGATCTAAATATACGACATGATTATACAGGTGAAACTATATTAGTATCTGCAGTCTTAAGACAGCAAGTTGAAATCGTAGAATATTTAATTTCAAAAGGAATCAATAAAGATGTTAGATTGTTCAATAATTCTAATGTTATGCCCAAGTATAGAAATAAAAATGCTTTTGAAATAGCTCAAATTGTTAATAATAAAAGTATTTTAAATTTATTTGATAACAAAATAAATAAAAACTCTAATGAAAAAGAAGTTCCAACTAATTACGCAAAAGAAATATCAACTAAAGCTCAAACGACAAATACAAATACAACTAGACTAGATGATAGTATAAAAAATAATAGTGTAAAGCTAGACGACAAAAAATGGGCACTAGTCATAGGAATAGACAAATATGAAGAACAAGTTGATGTTAATTATGCAGCAAATTCTGCAAGAAGTTTTATATTAACTGCTCAGAACTCTTTAGGTGTACCAAAAGAGAACATAGTCTCTTTACTAGATGAAAAAGCTACAAGTGGTAGAGTTAAGTCTAAAATAGCACTTATGAAAGAGTTAGTAGAGAAGGGCGATACTATCTACTTCTACTTTGCAGGGCATGGTGTACCAGGACGTGATGGAAAAACATATATACTTCCATCTGACATGAGTGCAGATACTATACATGTAGAAAAAGCTTTAGAGTTAGACAACATCTATCAAACGCTTAATTCTTCAGAGGCAAAACGTATTTACGCTTTCATAGACTCGTGCTTTAGTGGAAAAGATGACAGTGGTAAACTAGTCTACAAAGGTGTAGCACCAGTAATGATGGTGAAAAACAAACAGTTTAGTTCAAACAAACTTACCGTTATGACAGCAGGTGCTTCTGATGAGTTTGCGAACCAGTACGAGCAAGAGAAACAGAGACTCTTTGGTTATTACCTCATAAAAGGGCTCTCACAAAAATTTGAGAATATAGATAAGCTGTATGAGTATGTACGTAAGAGTGTAAAGAGAGCTTCACTTAAAATAGGACTTGGATATAAACAAGTGCCTAAAATGTATAAGAGTAAATAACTCATTTTTAAACTCTTTAAGAATATATAACTAAAAATCGATGTACAATAGTTCTATATACATATAGGAGTTTATATGAGTCATAAACATAGAGCAAAAATAGAAAAACTTTTTGAACATCCATTGTCTGGAAATATAGATATAAAAAAACTCCTCAGTGCACTAGAACATTATGGTGCAAAAGTTGAGATAACAAAGCACAATAAAGCTAAAATTTTTGTCCGTGAAGAAGAGTATATACTTTCAATCCCTCATAACCATAATCTATCTAAAGACGAAGCCATAAAACTAAAACACTTTTTAGAAAAAGTAGACTTAGTTCCAGGTGCTCTGTAGAGTCTAACTCTTTGGCTGAATCATTATTTCGGTTATCTCAGAAGATGCACCTAAACGCATAGGTGGTCCCCAAAAACCTGTTCCTTTGTTTACATAAATCTGTAACTTCTCATTATGTTGATGGAGTCCACTGATATATGGTTGCATAAGTCCTACCAAGAATTTAAACGGATACAATTGTCCACCATGTGTATGCCCACTTAACATCAAGTCTACACTATGTGTCACTTCATGTATGTACCTTGGTTGATGAGCTAAAAGTATAGTAGGTGATTTTTTAATTCCCCGTAGTGCTTTTTCAATACTTGGAACATGGTGTTTACTTCTGTATCCAATCAAGTCATAAACACCTACAAGGTTAAAACCCTCTCCATCTTCACCAACGTATACATTTTCGTTTTCTAGGACTCTTATGCCTATAGATTTTACTTTAGCGATTATCTTATCTATGTTGTGAAAGTATTCGTGATTACCAACTATAAAATAAGTTCCATAGGTAGAGCTTAGCTTCTCTAAAGCTTTAAAAACTTTAGGAACCTTATCTACATCGACATCAATTAAATCTCCAGTGATAACAACTAGGTCAGGCTTTAAAAGGTTTACTCTTTTTACAATGTCCCATATAAATTTTTCATCAATTAGCCCACCAATGTGTACATCACTTAGTTGGACTATTTTGTACTCTTTTTTTAGTTTATTTATAACTACTTTGACATGTTCTAGTTTTACAAACTGAGCATCATAAATACTTTTTGCAGTGACAGCCGTAGCTACAGCAAAAGCAGATATATCAAGAGTACTTTTTAAAAATTTTCGTTTTGTATCTGACACGGGTGTTTTTGATAGTACGACTCTTGATATGTCATATATTATAGCTGTACAAAAAAGTAAAAAAACTATACCGATGGGAAGAGAAAAAATAAAATATAGCCAATTAGGCATATCGATATAGTATCTTCCAGCAACGTAACAGAGTATACCAATAAAGTTTATAACTAAAAACAGACG
The DNA here is from genome assembly GCA_028044295.1 of Sulfurimonas sp. GTDB lineage: Bacteria > Campylobacterota > Campylobacteria > Campylobacterales > Sulfurimonadaceae > Sulfurimonas. The sequence goes on along the minus strand of JAOFSE010000005.1, from coordinate 106,041 downwards.
TAAATACTGTTTAGCTGTGTTGGATATATCCAGTTTCGAAATAAGACGTTTTGATATATACATATTAAGTAAAATAAAGACACCTATGAAGGCTGTAAAAAATAATATTGATTTCATAAATTGAAGTATATCTAAGATAGATTGTTAAAGAAGATGGTAAAATTCTTCCAATGAAAAAATGTAAGATATGTCAAAGCGACACACACTCGATAGTAAATCCAAAAACCAAAAAGATATTTCATAAATGCTCTACATGTAAGTATATATTTTTAGATGAAGAGTTCTATGTAGATCAATTTTTAGAGAAAAAGCACTATGATAAACACCATAATAACCTAGAGTCTTTAGGCTATGTGAAAATGTTTGAGGATTTAGTGGATGAGTTTGTAAATCCTCTACATGTAAAACGTGCACTTGATTTTGGATGTGGAGAGGGAGAAGTGCTTCCTATCGTTTTAGAAAGAAATTCTGTTTCTTGTGATAGATATGATTTATTTTACTTCCCAGAAAAAGTTTATGAAAATAAAAAGTATGATTTGATTTGTTCTACTGAAGTATTTGAACACTTGCAAAACCCACTTGAAATGTTAAAACAACTACTTCTACATGTAGAAGAGGGCGGATACATTTTACTTATGAGTAATTTTCATCCAGATAATGATGAAGAGTTCTTAAAATGGTGGTATATAAGAGATATCACTCACATAGGCTTTTTTCACCTTGAGACCTTTGAATACATAGCGAAAAAGTTAAACTTGGAGATTGTCAAACACAATAGTAAGAACACTATTATGTTTAAGAAGTTAACTACTTTATAAACTCTACAACTTCATCAAAAGGAAGTCTTTGTTGAGTTGATTGCTCGTTGAGTCTATAACCAAATGGTAAAACACAAGAGAGTTGATACTTTGTTGTGTCAAGTTCTAGTATTTTTTCAACTGCATCTTTGTCAAATCCTTCGATAGGACAAGAATCTATACCTATACTTGCAGCTCCGGTCATCATATTGGCAAGTGCTATATATGATTGTTTAGATGTCCAGTGATATATGTTTTCATCACTACTAAGAGTCTTCTCAAGATGTTTTGCGTAAATGTCCATATAAAAATCAAGTTTATCTTGAGGCATTTCACGTCTTGCAAATCTTTTTTCAACTTCACCAGATTCTGGTTTAACAGATTCTATACGAGCGAGTACTATAACTAAGTGCGAGCATGATGTGACTTGCACCTGATCCCAGCAAACTGGTCTTATTTTAGCTTTTAACTCTTCATTTGTAATGACTACAAACTTCCAAGCTTCCATACCAAATGATGATGGAGATTTTCTTCCACATTCTAGGATGAAGTTTATATCTTCATCATTTATTTTTTTTGTATCGTCAAATACCTTACACGCATGTCTAAAGTCCATAGCTTTTAAAAATTCTGTTTTCATATGATTTCCATTAAAGTTTCATTATTTTGTATTTATTATATCAAAATGTAAGAAAACAGTCGATATACTCGAAGTAATATATAATATATAATATATACACAAAGGGAATGTTACATGTATAAAAAATTGTCTTTAAAAATGAAGGTCTTTGTACCTGTAGGTATCGCTTCAATATTTAGTATTTTAGTTATGGCACTTACGGTGAGCAGCTCTACTAAAGCTAATTTAAGTAGTTTCAGTTCTATTCCAGTTGAAGAAGTAGAGATGGCTGCTGCTAATGTTATGCAAGATGCTATCATGTGGATTGTTATCCTTGATTTAATGGTATTTCTTATTTTATATTTTGTTCTTAGTAAATATGTTAACAAAGAAATCGATAATTTTTCAAATGGTTTAAGTGACTTTTTTAGATTTCTTTCAAAAGAAGAAGCAGAAGTAAGACCTCTTGAAGTAAATGGTCAAGATGAAATTGGAGCTATGTGTATAGCTGTAAATAAAAATATACAAAAAGTTAAGCAGGGTATAGAAGAAGATGTGAGCCTTGTTAACAATGTAACTGAAGTTGCACATGCTATAGATAAAGGTAATATATCTAAAAGAATCCATGTAGACTCTTCTAATCCTTCTTTAGTAGAATTAAAAGATGTGTTTAATAACATGCTTAACAATCTTCAATCTAATGTTGGTGAAGATATGAACTCTATTGGTAGAGCTCTAACATCATATACAAATTTAGACTTTACTGCAGGTTGTAATGATTGTAATTCTAAACTTGATGATATGATATATGAACTGGGTGAAGATATATCTAAAATGCTTGTTAAAAACTCTAACGATGCGAAAGACTTACAAGATAAATCTAATTCTCTAAATGAGTTTGTAGCTGAGCTGATCAAATCTGCAGATGAACAGTCTAGAAACACTCAAGAAACATCAGATGCTACATCTGATATAACTGCAAGTATATCAGACATGGTAATTCAAGCTGGTGAAGTTGGTTCTCAGTCTGAAGAGATTAAAAATGTTATAACAGTTATTGGTGATATTGCAGACCAAACGAATCTTCTAGCACTAAATGCAGCTATTGAAGCAGCACGTGCTGGTGAGCATGGTCGTGGTTTCGCTGTTGTTGCTGATGAAGTTAGAAAACTAGCTGAGAGAACTCAAAAGTCACTAGCAGAGATAAACATAAGTGTTAATACACTTGTTCAATCTATATCTGGAATTGTTCAGGATTTAGAAGTTCAAGCTGAAAAGTTAAATGACTTCAACTCATTCATAGATGCTATGAATGAAAACACTCAAAACTCATTAGAAGTTGTTTCACAAACAAGTGAGTTAGCAAAAGCACTTGATGAAAGCGCAGATATCATTCTAAAAGATATAGACTCTAAAAAGTTTAAGCAGTAAAACTAATAGCACTCTTGACTGCATTTATGTATGAAAGAGTGTTAGCCTTTCCCTTATAAGCAATATCAAAAGCAGTTCCATGATCTACTGAAGTTCTTATTATTGGTAAGTTTAGTGATACATTTATACTCTCATCAAAGTGAAGAGCTTTTAGTGGTGCTAGGCCTTGGTCATGATACATAGCAATAAAGTACTTATAGTTCTCTCTAAACTTTGGAGTGAATGCAATATCTGGTACTACTGGACCTACAAACTGCTCAAAGCCTAACTTTTTATTTGCACTCTTAATAGCCTTGTATATTCTAAGTTCTTCATTTCCTAAGACACCATTATCACCAGCATGAGGGTTTAGTCCAAGAACTGCTACCTTGTCATCACCTATAGAGTCATGAAAATCTAAAAAGAATTGTTTTAGTTTTTTATACTCTATTGATGTTGCTACTTCTGAGAGAGGGATATGCTCTGTAAAAAGAGCTACATACATATCTTCACATCCAAGCATCATAATTGCTTCTTTGTTAAAATACTGACGAAGTGCATCAGTATGGCCTTTAAACTTTAGTCCAGACATCATCCATGCTTCTTTATTTATAGGCATAGTCACTAAGGCATCAACCTCTTTTGTTTCACAAAGCCTTACTCCATGCATAAAAGAGTCAAATGAGTAACGACCACCCATAACTGTAGTCTCGCCAGGTTCTATATTGAAGTCGCCATCAACAAATGATATTTCAATATCGTCAGGTAGTTTTACATGTAGAAGTTCTGCTGCTTGCGCAAGCATGTATTTATTTATAGAATAAACTGGAGTACATATTTTTGAAATCTCTTCATGGGCTTTTAGCGCTATCTCTATTCCAACACCATTTAAGTCACCAATACTTATAGCTATACGTGGTTTATTCATCTTGTAGTTAGTCTTTTCATCTCTTTTATGGCATCTGCTAAACCTGAAAAAACACTTCTGGCAATGATGCTTTGGCCTATATTTAATTCGGTAATTTCTTGTATATCCATCATATATGATACGTTATGATAGTTTAGTCCATGCCCAGCTGCTACTTCAAGTCCAAGTTTCTTCGCATGTTGAGCTGAAGTAACTATGTCCTCTATAGATTTTTCAAGTTTAGCTTCTAGCTCATAACGAGGTAGTTCTAACTCTTTTATAGAGTGGTTTGAATGTAAAAGTGAAGAGTTCAGCATTGCAAAAATATTTGCAAAAGAACCAGTATGCAGTTCAACCATCTCAGCCCCTAACTCTTTTGACTTTTCCATAGCTTCTATAGTTGGGTCAACAAAAAGTGAGACTGGTATAAGAGAATCATGAAGTTGCTCTATAGCATAGCTGATATCATCTTCATACGTAAAGACATCTAGACCACCCTCAGTTGTAACTTCTTCCCTTTTTTCAGGTACTAATGTCGCACGGTGTGGTTTAAAGTTGCTTACAATATTTAATATATCTCTGTTGATTGAACATTCAAGATTTACTGGAAGTTTAGAGAAGTTCATAATGTTTTTTACATCAACATCTTGTATATGACGTCTATCTTCTCTAAGATGAATTGTTATTTGATCTGCTCCAGATTCACAAGCTACATGTAGAGCGTTTATAATGTCTGGATCATTTACTTTTCTTGCTTCACGTAGTACTGCTACGTGATCGATATTTACTCCAAGTGTCATTATTTAGTTGAACGATAACCTGGATGTTGGTAGTCATTACGCTCACATGCAGTAAATATACTAGCAAGTGCTAAAGCGATAATAGCTGTAATTATTGTATGCTTCATATCTTTGTCCCTTAAAAACTTTTGGTTATTATATCATTAATTTCGTCTGTTTTATCAGTGTTTGCGAAACAGCTTTTAGCTCCACACACCATGAATTCTTCATTTTCAGTTGATTTTCTCAGTATAAACGGATAGTTTAATGAACTTAATGCAAGAGAGTTTGTCTCGAGTTTAGAGTTAGTTGACTTTATAACCCTGTCACCCTTTAAGTATCTAAGAGTTTGTTTTAACATATATGGATAAAGAACAGGTCTACGACCAAGTTCATAGGAGTTGTACTCTAAAGTTTTAAATGCAAAGTGAGCATACTTGTCATCATCTAAAAGAGATGTTAAAGATATTAGAACATCAATCATAATAGAGATAGAACTTGTATATGTACTATCTGAAATATCTGCCTTTGTTTCAAACTCTCCAACGCTAAAGTTCCAAGTTCCATTTTTATAAAACTTCTCTAAAGCTACATTTACTAAATGTTGAGCTCTGATAAGATAAACTTCTTCATATGTAGAGTTATAACCAGATATAAGAGCCTGTGCTAAGAAAGCGTAATCTTCTAAAAATGCTTCAACTTTAGGAGTTTTATGTATTAGAGTTGTGTGATAAAGAGTACCATCGACATACATAGTATTTAGTAGACTGTTTAATGACTCAATAGCTCTTTGTTTATATGTGTTATCAATATTCCCTAAGTTAAAGAGAGCTTTTATCATCATTGCTGACCATGATGTTTGGACTTTCATGTCTATAAACGGATACTCTCTTTTACTTCTTAATGATGACAGAAGAATTTTTATATCTTCATATCTTGTAGGAGCAATACCATCTTTGAAACGAATAATATTTTTACCTTCAAAATTACCATTTTTAGTTATAGATAATTTTTCTAGTGTTGTTTCTATATTGTCGAAGTTATTTTCTTGGAGTAGTTTATGTACTTCATGATAAGAGTATGTAAAGTAAGTACCTTCATTACCTTCACTGTCTGCATCACTAGCACTATAAAAAAGATTATCTTCGCTCATAAAGTTATGCCAAAAATCTGCTATCTCTTTTGCTACATGAAGATGTGATTCATCTTTATATGTAAGATAGCTAGAAGTGTATAAATCACAAAGTAGGGCATTATCGTAAAGCATTTTTTCAAAGTGTGGCACAATCCACTTATTATCAGTTGAATAGCGGCAAAAACCGCCATCAACAAGATCATACATTCCACCTTGCTTCATACTGTTTAAACTATGTGTTAGCATATCTCTAGCAGATTTGTCATCATATAGTTTATCTATAGCTAAAAGAGTACCTAGTGTTGACGCATGAGGAAACTTTGGAGAAGTAGAAAATCCGCCATATGATGGTTCATAGTTATTTTTAACTTGAAGCATAAAGTTTTTAGTAAAGTCCTCTTTTAATACAGTTGCTTGAGATGGATGTACAACCTTATTTATATTGTCTTCAACTTGTTGTGCAGTATTTAACATTTTTGAGTCGTTTTCTGCTACTTTTTGAGAAATAATAGTTGTGATATCTTTAAAACCCATACCTTGAGAACCATCTTGAGCAGACTCGGCTGGTATATATGTTCCTGCAAAAAATGGTTTGTTTTGAGGTGTACAGAAAATAGAAGTAGGCCACCCTCCAGCTCTTTGGTTGAGTAGCATATGTACTTCTTGGTAATGTTTATCTATATCTGGACGCTCTTCACGGTCAACCTTTATACATATAAAGTGTTCATTTAAAATATCTGCACACTCCTGGTTCTCAAACACTTTTTCTTCCATAACATGACACCAGTGACATGAACTGTAACCTATAGATATAAATATCGCCTTATTTTCATCTTCTGCTTTTTTAAATGCTTCATCACACCATGGGTACCAATCAACAGGATTTTCTTTGTGTTGTTGTAAGTATGGAGAATCTTCTTTTTCTAATCTATTTGACATTTTATATTCTTTATAGTGATTTAATTTTGTTTTGTTTTAGCTTGTTGATTAAGTATAAATAACATAAAATTATTTTTCTACTAAATCAACACCTTTTTGAGTCCATGAAAGTGTAACACCATCCGCTTGTACTTCAATAAGACCTTTTCTTACTAGTTCTTCCATAGCCTCATTTAAAGCATCATCCTGCTTAGAATCTAATTTTGTCAATATATTTCTAACAACATCTTGTTTGCTCATAGTCTGACCAAGAGTATTATTCTTTTTAAACCATTTAATAAACATCTCTTTGACTTGATCTTTTGGATTCATATTAACACTATTAGTTTTAGGTGGAGATTTTCTTCTGTTGTTGTGTGGTCCGCTTTTATCGTTTGATTTATTAGATGATTTCATTTTAGGCCTTACAAATCTATAGCTAAGCTTTTTAAAGTCTCTAAATCAACATGCTGTAGAATTGCTTGATGTGTAGAGTGCAGAAAAATATGTGGAGCCATTCCATCTTGTATAGACTTTATAAAAAAGCCAGCAGAAAGACACCAACTTTGTCCTGGTTTTACACCGGGAAAGTTATGCTGAGGCATTGGAGTAGACAAGTCGTTGCCAACTTTTTTAAGATACTCTAAAAATTCCTCAGTAGCGTATATACATACAGCGTGTACACCTTGGTTCTGCTCATCAACTTGACATGAACCACTTCTGTAAAAACCAGTTTTAGGTTTCATACTACATGGTTCTAACGGACCACCAAGTACATTTAAATCTTCATATATATTTACAAACTTTGGCATTTTATACCTTCTTTTTTGTGGCAATTATACAGAAGAGTGTTTAACATGTAATTAAATTATTTATTACATGTTATTTAGAAAAATTTATTTATAAGTCCACCAACTCCAGAGTCACCAGCTGGAGAAAAATTAGTATTAATTCCACCTAATGCATTTTGATTAGAATTCAGAAGAGAACCAACATCTCCAAGGTCTGCTGATATACCATCACTTGATCCACTTACTTTTTTCATTACGCCGGCTGTTAAGTCTTTTTGAAAGTCTTTTGTAGCATCACTTACTAGTGAACTCATACCAGACTGTAACTGTTTATTTAAATCGCTACTTACTTTTATACTAGGTTTTTTAATATTACCATTAAGAGCAATACTGAGGTTGAATTTTGATATTCCTGATAGTAGTGAGTTAACAATTTTCTGTGAAGGCATTTGCAATTTAACATCTTTAACATTTACAAGGCTTTTTGCTTTTATATCTGTACCTGTTATAGAACCTTTAAAATTTGCATTTGTAAGAATGTCTTTCATGTTAAGAGTTTTCATATCAAGGTTATCTGTTCTAAATGCCATTGCTCTCATATCAAAGCTTGTATATGCAATATTTGAGCGTCTATCATCAACAACATCAATCAGTATGCTCTTATATCTTTTACCTCTAGCGTTTCCTTTAAGAACCATAGGTTTCTTATATAGCTTTTGATTACTAGATATATCTTTTACATGTAGGTCTAAAACATCTCCACTAAATAGGATGTTTATATTTGATTCTTTTATGATTAAGTCTGGAGTATTTGACATGTTCACATACTTTATCCATCTACCTTCACCACGTGCAGGTGCTTTGTCCTCAAGCTCTTTTTTCTTACTGTCATTAAGATATGGACTTAGCATATCATAGTATTTAAGAGCTGTGTTCATATACGAACCAACTTCATCATTAACTAAAGTACCGATTATATTTGCACCACCTGAAGCATCAAGCGAGTACTTGTCCTTAAGACGCTTTATGTCTTTTTGTGGAAGATTTTTTAGCTCATATATCTTATTTTTTAATCTTTTTTGGTCTGCATTAAATTCTTTTTGTAAACTTGAGTACTTATTTTTTAGTGCTTTGACTTTTGACTGTATAGAGTCTATCTTTGATTTTGCAGATAGTATTTTAGCAACATCAGCATTTTTTAGAGAGTCCTGTAAGTCTTTTGCTTCTGCCTTTATCTCTTTTAAATCAGTTTGATTTTTTAAATCTTTAGATACTTTAGCCCATTTGTCTTTTGTTGTTTGTATGTCAGCTTTTAGTTTTTGAGCCTCTTTGATAGATGCAAGTTCTTCTTTGGCTAGAATATCATCTACACTGGGTACTGAAAATGGATTTGAAATGATTGATGAGTCTTTATCATCATCTTTTACTGCTTCTTCTGATGATGAAACATAAGAGTCGTCATATGCTGTAGCTGGAACCTCTCTTTTTGTGTTAAAAGATAGTGCTTTTACATTTAACTTTTCTATCATAGCTTTCTTTTCTAAAAGAGCTGAAAAACCAAGGTCAAACTCTATATCTGAGAGTTGAACCAGGTTATGTGAAAGCATATCTTTGTCTGCTACTTCTATCCCAGATATTTTTACATGTAGGTCTGTAAAACTTGAACTAAAGTCTTTTACACTTACTTGTGTTTTGAGTGAATATGATAAACCCTTTTCCATCGCTATTCTCGCCAGTGGATCAAAAACAAATAAAATAAAAATTACAATAATAGAAGCTAGTCCACCAAAGACTCCAAGTCCCCACCATCTAAAGAGTGAGATTGATGTTACTTCATCATTAAAAAGGTTCATCCATTTTGTAAATCTCCACTCATTTAGTTTTTGACCAATTTTGTCTCTGTAAAGTGTAATAAGCTTGTTTAGGATCAACATCATTGGAATAGCTAGTATTGAAGAAACAACTAATGAACCAGTTACTAAGGTATAGTTAAATTCACTCCATCTAAATATAGGTGAATTATACATAGAAGTAAAGATTCCATTTAAAGAGTCCTGTGTTAATACGCTGTAACCAATAGACTCAAATATAGGATCAAATAGATAACCAAGACCACTAAACACTACAAAAGACATAAGGAAAAGTCCAAAGTTAACATTTAGAACTAGTGCTAAAAACAGAAGATCAAATAGTATAAGAGAACTAGTTGGTAAAAAGCCTCCAAACATTGCTAGTACAATAGCAGCCGATAGTTGCCAAGATTTACCCGAAGAGTTTAGGGCATTAAATAGTTTTCTTATAGAGTTCATAGTTGTCCTTTTAGTTTAATGTATTTAGTATGTTTTTCATCCACTCGGATATCATTTTTAATTCCTCTGCATCTATAGAGTGGTCTTTGTCGTAGCTTTTAAACTCTATGTCAAATCCAGAGTCTTGAAGTATTTTAACCTGCCTTTGTGATGTGTTATATGGCAAGACATTATCAAATGTTCCATGAGTACATAACCAGTTAGATTTATTTACATCTTGGTTCATATCTTTTAGAAGTTTTTTTGCATCATATATATATCCACTTACTGCGATATACCCTGCTAGTACATTATGATACCTTGCTCCAAATTCAAATGTTAAAAGTGAACCTTGAGAAAATCCAAAAAGAAAACTCTCATGAGCATTAAACTCTTCTTGAAAGAGCTCATCTAAAACCTTTGTAAGTAGTGTACTTGAATACTCTATACCAGGAAGTTGTTCAGGAGGTAGTTGATACCAAGAATAGCCTGTAAAATATTCAAATGGAGCATCAAGTAGTATATAGTTCATCTCGTCTATATTTAAAAAATCGGGTAAATTAGTAAACCCTTCTGAAGAGTCACCACGACCATGGAGTATGATCATTATTTTTTTAGATGGAACCTTTGATGGAATAAATATATTTTCTAGTTCTAAGTTTTTCATGCGCTATTATACATAATAAATCATAAAATATATTAAAAAAGTCCAGAAAAGTAATACCTACAATTAGATAATAATTAATAATGTTATATATGCAATTTCTTTTGTAATATATGCTAGTTTTAAGCTTTTTCTGTAGTATAATCCATCAACAAAAAATCAGGGATGATATGAGTAAGAAGATAGACCATTTTGAAATTTTAAGTAGACCAGAAGTTAGAAAAAATAGTAAGTCAAAGATTAGTTTCACAAATAAAGTGAAAAAAATAAAAGGCGTTTTTAATACTGGACCTTTAAGTAGTGTGGATAAAGCTAGAAAGACAGAACTTAAAGTCATTAAAAAAGAACTACACTTGTTGGTTGAAAATTTAAAATCTGACAAGTATAATAAAACAGAGAGTATGCTTACTAAAAGACGAAATGAATTACTTTTAGCAAACCAAGTTTTCAGAGATGAAGGGTGCTTTGGTACTAAAATTGCTTCATCATATGAAAAAAAACTAAAAAGATATAGGTAGGAAGTTTTCTGAAATTAAATAATAGCATATTGGAATTTAATAATTTAAACGTTATTCCTATTAGTGAAAATAAAAATAGAAACCGACTGTTTAGTCGTTATTTTATTGACCATTTAACTAATTTACCAAATATATATCAGCTTAGAAATGATTTAGAAGACAATGAAGAGTACTCTCTAATTGTCTTTAATATTGATAACTTTCAAACTATCAATAACTTTTATGGACACATGGTTGGCGACTATGTAATAGAAGAGCTTGGACAATATCTAAAAAATAATATAAAAGATTATAAGGTTTATAGACTATCAGCTGATGAATTCGCATTTGTTATAGAGAAAAAAATGTTTTTCTACAACTTAAAAGAGCATTTAGAAAGCTTGTATGATAGTTTAACAGACTTAATTATTAAATATAAAGAGAACAATATTTATATAGATTTTACGTTAGCATCTTCGGCAAGTAAAGATAATAGCAATATATTCTCCAAAGTTTCAATGGCACTTAAATACGCAAAAGATACAAGTTCTACTTTTTGGATATATGAAGATAGTATGAATTTTGAAAAAAACTACGAAGAAAACTTGCAACTCTCAGATAGAATTAGAGAAGCTATCTCTAGTCTTAGAATCATCCCTTATTACCAAGCTATAGTAGATGCAAAAACATCAAAAGTTGTTAAGTATGAATGTTTAGCACGACTAATTGATGAAGATGGTAAAAGAATATCACCATTAGTATTTATACCTATTACAAAAAAAATGAAGACATATAGTACAGTAACTAAGACGATTATAGAAAAATCTTTTGAACACTTTGAATGTTTTAATTGTGAGTTTACTATAAACTTATCTATTGAAGATATAGTAAAAAAAGAGATGTTTGAATTTATCATGAATACACTAGATAAATCATCTGTTTCAGATAAAGTGACATTTGAAATATTAGAGTCTGATGCTATAGAAGATTTTGTAAAAGTTGAACGTTTCATTAACGAAGCTAGGCGTTATGGAGCTAAAATAGCTATAGATGATTTCGGAAGCGGATATTCAAATTTTTCATATTTAACAAAGTTAAAAGCAGACTATATTAAGATAGATGGGTCACTTGTAAAGCATATGGATACAGATAAGAACTCACTTATAGTAGTAGAAACTATAGTCGAATTTTCTAAAAAACTTGGGGTTAAAACGATTGCAGAGTATGTTCACTCAAATATAATTATGAATAAGGTGAAAGAGCTTGGTATTGACTATGCTCAAGGATATTATATCGATGAGCCGTCACTATTTACTTCATACAAAATATTTAAGTAGTTAAGAAGCTACCTCAGAAGATACTTGATGTTGCATTTCACCTATTTTAAGGTTTGCATCACTGTCTAATATTCCTCTTCTCATATCTGCCATATATATTGATTTAGATTCAAATTTTTCTTTTATATAATCAACAGCTGACATGTTGTCAAGCATATCACCACATGTAAACATATCTACAGCTGCATAGCCATGCTCGGGCCATGTATGAATAGAAAAATGTGACTCTTCTATAATAATCATTCCAGATACACCTTGTGGTGAAAACTGGTGAAATGTTGAAGAAATTATGTTTGCCTTTGCAAGTTTAGCTGCATCAAGTAAAATTTCATGAACCAATTTCTCATCATCAATTAACTTTTCATTACAACCATAAAGCTCTAAGATTACGTGTTTTCCTAGTGACTTGTCCATTCTGCATGAATTTAGCATAATACATCTCCTATAAATTTAGGCAAGACAAAACTTGCATCATGAATTTTATTGTCATAGTATTTTAAACTATCTATAATTTCTGGATTACTTCCTGTATCTAACGAGTTTTTATCTAGTCTAGCACTACATAAAGATGAACCTTGTTTTATGCATAAAGAAAAACCGATACTACCACCTGGATATGTTGGTATCATTGTGTAATAGTACTCAGCTGATTTAAACATATTTTTTTGAATAGTAACTTTCTCTTTTATAAACTCAGGATGGTAGTACATAGACTCCATTTGACATGACATAATTCCATCTATTTTCATGGAGTTATATACATTTTGATAAAACTCTTTTTCATAAAGAACAGTTGCTGGTCCAATAGGGTCTGACGAGTCAATTAGAACTACATCAAAAAACTCTGTTTTACCCTTTACATACTCTGCCGCATCTTCATGTATAACTTCTGCTCTAGAGTCTTCAAAAGCATCTCTAAACTCAGGAAAAAAATCTTTTGAAACTTTAGTTACATATGGGTCTATATCACATAGAACAACTTTTTCAACAGATGAATATCTAACAACCTCTTTAAGTATACCACCATCACCACCACCAATGATAAGTACATTTTTAGCATTACTTAACTGCATAGGTACATGAGTAAGCATTTCATGATATGCATGATTGTCAAATTGTGTAAGTTGAATTATCCCATCTAGTGTAAGCATTCTGCCATAAGCAACTGTGTCAAATACTTTTACAGCTTGAAAGTCTGATTTAGCAGAGTAAAGCTCTTCTTTGATATCTACGATTACACTTCTACCAGAACCTGGTTCAAAATCTTCAGTAAATTGTAACATTCTATTTCCTAAATAATACGTTTATATCGTAATCATCACCACCAAAAAATTCTGTTGTAAATTTTGCAGCAACGAAAGGGTCATATACTTTACATGAAAATATATCAATATATACATTTTTACTAGAGTTAGCAAAATGTCCAGAAACTAAAGAAGTTTCAATTAGTTGTGTAAGACTGAAACCTTCGACATGCTCATCCTCACCAAAGTGAACAACAACTGGATCTCCGAATCTTTTCATTCCAATTAGGTCACATAACTCTACAGCAAATTGCTCTACATAAGATTTATCAGTAATTTTTTTAATATCACAGTTTCTAATGTCTAAACTAGACAAAATCCCCCATGCAGGTAAACTATTATATACTGATTTTACATCTTCAAAATTTTTAATATTTACATTCATAGACTATCTCCATAGTATATTAATAATCAATCTATTTCATTGCCCTCAGCCGTTGATTTGGAGTGATTAATTTTTTTTTGGAATTATACTACAAAACACCTCTTTTTACCATAGAAATAACCATTGGGATATTTAGTCCATCATTGTTATATCCTTCGTCTAAACATGCCTCGCATTTATCACCCATTGGACAATCTGTATTTTTTATTAACTCTTCTAAATCATGTAACTTATGCTCTTTAATAACTATAGCAATATCTTTTACAGTTAGTGAGTTGCAAACGCATATCTCTGTATCTAAATCTATCATAAGTGTTAACCTTGTTTCGAAATTTTGCGCGTATTATATCTAATGTGAGGTAAGTTTAAATTTTATACTATATAATAGATGAAATAAACAATTTGAAAGCTTTTTATGAAAACATTGATATTATTTATATTCTCTACTATCCTTTTATATGGTGTTCAGCCATCATTTTTAATGCCAGACGAAGCTTTTAATCCAGCAGTTAAAATGAATTCAAAAAATCAAATTGAAGCTACTATAGAGTTGGGAAAAGATATATACTTGTATGCAGAACAAGTAAAAATAGAACTTGAAAAAAGTGATTTTAAAATTTCTAAAATAACATATCCTGAGAGTGTAGAACATGATGGCGATAAGGTATATTTATCATCACCTATATTTCTTATTGATTTAGTCAATCAAAATAGTTCAAACCCAGTATCAAGTATTAAATTAAACCTTTCATATCAAGGATGTTCAGAACAAGGGCTGTGTTATGAACCATTTACCAAGTCTTTCACTTTAGAAATAGACAGTTCGAATTTTTCTTCACAAGTTTTTGAAGAGGCCAAAGATGTGGAAGTCTCTGAAACAGATTCAATTGCTGACACGATTAAGTCTGGAAATGTACTTTTGATTTTATTTACATTTTTTGGGTTTGGCCTTTTGCTTTCACTTACTCCTTGTGTATTCCCAATGATTCCAATTATTTCTGGAGTTATTATTTCTCAAGGTAAAGGGCTTACTACAAGAAAAGCCTTTGTACTTTCAATTGTATATGTTTTAGCAATGGCAGTAGCTTACACAATTGCTGGCGTTTTAGCTGGACTATTTGGTTCTAACCTTCAAGCAGCTCTTCAAACTCCATGGGTAATCTATTCATTTGCAGGTGTATTTGTTGGGCTAGCCTTAAGTATGTTTGGACTGTATGAATTAAAAGTTCCTGACTTTATTGTTGCGAAAGTTAGTGAAAATAGTCATCATAGTGGTTACGCAGGTGTCGCTATAATGGGATTTTTATCTGCACTAATAGTTGGTCCTTGTGTAGCGGCTCCATTAGCTGGTGCACTTGTATATATAGGTCAGACAGGTGATGCACTGCTAGGTGGTTCGGCTTTATTTGTTATGAGTCTGGGTATGGGACTTCCTCTAATTGCAGTAGGTGTAAGTGCTGGTAGATTTATGCCTCGTCCTGGTGAGTGGATGACAATGGTAAGCGCTGTTTTTGGTGTTATGATGTTAGGTGTAGCTATTTGGATGTTAGAGCGTGTTGTAGATGATTATATTATTATGATTTTATACGCTATGCTTGGAATGGGATTCTCTGTGTATTTAGGTACTTTTGAAAATACTAAAAGCATATTCCGTAAGATATTTGGTGTAATCATTTTTATATATTCTCTTGTGCTTTTTATAGGTGCATTAGGTGGTTCAACTAGTATGAGTAAACCATTAGACTTTTTACAGCCATCATGCCCAATATCCTCAACTAGTGTTGTAAGTGAGCATTTGACATTTGAAGTAGTTCAGTCAATCAGTGAACTTGACGCAGTACTTCAAAATAGTAGTGGAAAAAAGATAATACTAGATTTTACAGCTAAGTGGTGTGCTGTTTGTAAAGAGCTTGATGAAATTACTTTTTCAGATAAAAGAGTTAAAGCTAAGATGAAAGAGTTTATTCTTATTCAAGCAGATTTGACAGAAAACTCTAAAGAACAAAAAGAGTTAAGTAAAAAGTATGGTGTTTTTGGACCACCAGTAATAATGTTCTTTGATAAGAATATAGAAGTGATAAAATCAAAAACTATAGTCGGGTTTATTGAGCCAGATGAGTTTTTATCCCATCTAAATCAGATATAGCTTTATAAATTACTTTGTGCGATAAATGAGGTGAATCTTTTTACATATTCATTCTCATGAGTTTGAGATATCTCTAGAGATAGCTCTTTATCAATATTATCAACTAAAACTTTTTTATAGATAGCCTTGATTTCTTCTAGGTCATCTTTGTTTTCTAGTTTTCTTCTAAGACCTATTACATTAAGACCTTTAACATTAGCCTTATTGCCTTCTACAAGTGTAAATGGAGGGATGTCTGTATTAATAACTGAAGCTCCACCAATCATAACACCTGTACCTATTGTATTGTTAGCCTCAATAGAACTAAGTCCACCAACAATCACACGTTCTTCACATTTTACATTTTCATAGAGTTTTACTGCATTTGTAAGTATACAAAAGTCACCAAGCTCTACTCCAATATGAAGCTGTACATAGCCCATTATAAAGTTGTTTGAACCTATAGATATTTTATTATTGTCTGTTTGATCACTATCTTGAGCACCAATTTGAGAGAACTCTCTAACATGAGTTTTAGTACCAATACGTATATCTGAATCTTCATTTCCAATAGTTGTAAAGCTAAATATCTTTACATCCTCTTCTATAACCAGACTGCCTTTTAAGATGACATTAGATTCTAATCTACATCCTGATTTTATCTCTACATCTTTACCAACTGAACAAAATGGACCAATGATAACATCATCTGCTACCTTAGCGCCATCTTCAATTATAGTCGATGGATGAATATTAGAAATTTCATTTGACATTATTTACTCGCAATTTCTAGTGTAATAATACTATCTTCTATAGAAGCTAATGAACCTCTTTTGCCTGTTTCTAAATAGTTTACAAATGCTAATAACTCATCATTAAGTGCATTACTTCTTTGTACGAAGCAGTTTTTTGTGATGTGAGAGTTTGCGTCAATGTTAATACGTTCTTTTAAACTTTGAGAAAGTAAGTCTGCTTCAAAGTATTTTATAGCACTTTGGGCATCGACTCTACATGCAACTGCTATACTTCTTTTTCTATATGGTGTTAACCAGTTAGTAGTAATATCTCCTACTATTTCACCTTCAAGTTCAAATGCTAAGATAGCATTATCTTCATGAGTTTTATGAATTTTTTGAGATTTAAAAACTGCACTTTTTACAATATCTTTTTGAGTGATAAATCTAATTAAGTCGCTATCATGAACTGAAAGGTCAGTTAGTATGCCAACATCTGCTATACGCTCTGGAAAAGCTCCACTACGCGTAATAGAAATAGATAGTACTTCATGATCTTTTATCTCGTTCATTAGTGATTTTACAACAGGGTTAAATCTCTCAATATGTCCAACGCAACTTTTTAGTCCATTTTCTTTTACAGCTTTTAACATCTCTTTAGCATCAGCAACACTTGATGCAGCTGGTTTTTCTATAAACATATCTATTTTTCTGTTTGCGCAGTTTATAGCTACATCTTTATGCAAAAAAGTTGGAGTTACAATGATAATAGCATCAGGTTTAGTCTCATCTAACATAGTATCAAGGTCAGTGAAAAATGGCTCTTCATAGTCCCCATTTTTTACAACATCGCAGAGTCCTACTATATTTGCAGACTCTATATTTTTAAGAGTATTATAATGGTTTCTACCCATCGCTCCTAGACCAACAATTGCAATATTTTTCATTATTATGCCTTTATAGCATCAACAATGAAGTCTTGCTCTTTTTCTGTAAGATAAGGGCTCATTGGAAGAGACATTATTTGTTTAGATACTTTTTCACTGATTGGGAAATCTCCCTCTGCATAACCAAGGTTCTCAAATGCTTCTTGCATATGAAGTGGAACAGGGTAGTGTACAGCTGTTGGAATTTCTTGTGCAGTTAGTTTTGCCACTAAAGTCTCTCTATCTTCTACTCTGATAGAGTATTGAGCAAATACACTTTTGTTTTCATCTGCAATTTTTGGTGTGATTACATTTGCATCTTCAAGAAGGTCACTATATCTTGAACCAATTTCATCACGAAGTCTTACTTCTTTGTCAAAATGTTTTAGTTTAACACCAAGTACTGCTGCTTGAACTGCATCAAGGCGACCATTGATACCTATAACTTTATGTTTGTATCTTTCATTTTGTCCATGGTTTAGTAACATTCTTAGTTTTGCTGCTAACTCATCGTCGTTAGTAAATATAGCTCCACCGTCACCATAGGCTCCAAGGGGTTTTGAAGGGAAGAAACTTGTACATCCTATCGTTGATAGGTTACAAGACTTTCTATCCTTATACGTCGCTCCAAAACTTTGACAAGCATCCTCTATAACTGGGATATCAAACTCTTTTGCTACTTCATTTATAGCATCCATATCTGCACATTGACCATAAAGTGATACAGGCATAATAGCTTTAGTGTTATCTGTAATATGTTCTTTTATTTTAGTTGGGTCGATGTTATAGCTACTTTCATCAATATCAACAAATACAGACTTAGCACCTAAAAATGCAATCACTTCAGCAGTAGCAATAAAAGTAAAAGGAGTTGTAATCACTTCATCACCAGGACCAATATCTAAAGCCATTAAAGATAATAAAAGTGCATCAGTACCACTACTACAACCAATAGCATGCTTTGCACCTGTGTATGTTGCTAAATTAGTTTCTAATGAGCTTAATTTTTCTCCACCAATAAATTGTGCTGAAGAAAATACTTCTAAAACTTCTTTATCTATCTCTGCTTGGTATTCTCTATATTGTGCTTTTAAGTCTATAAAATTTATTTTCATTATTAATTTGTATCCTCTAATATTTTTGCTACTGTTTTTGAACTTCCATGTTTCAAATAAGCTCTTAATGATTTAGAATCATTTAAAAATTTATCTCTGCCATAATCTGTATAAGCTTTTATAAGGTTCTCTACAGTTACACCTTCTTGAATAAATTCAGGGTGCAATTCTCTATCATTAAATTTACTAAACATGATATTGCTTAGACCAATATGACTTAACTTTACAAGTCTACTCGCTATGAAGTAATCAAGTGGTTTTGCTATATAACTTAGAACAAAAGGAACTCCTATCAAAGAAGCCTCTAGTGTAGCTGTTCCACTGCATATAAATGCAAAGTCAGATTCATGTAGGGTTTTGTGTGCATCATGAACTATTTTAAAACCTGTAAGGTTACCATAAAGTTCTTTTATATCTTCTTGAGAGAAGTGTTTTGGAATGATTATAGTAGATGAAATTCCTAACCTTTTTTGTACTTCAATAAAGATAGGCATTAGCTTTTTTATCTCACCTTTTCTGCTCCCTGGCATAAAGGCAATCTTTTTTACATGTAGATTTAAATCTTCTTTATAATCTTTAATAATATCAAGTAATGGATGACCAACATAAGTTATAGGTGCCTTGCTAGAATAGTAGTCTTTCTCGAAGGGAAGAATTGAAGCTAAATGGTCAATAGTTCTCTCCAAAACTGGAATACGTTTTTGCTTCCAAGCCCATGCCTGAGGAAGAATGTAGTAAACTATCTCTTTCGCTGGGTATCTCTTTTTTATTTTTTTAGCTAGAGGAAGATTAAATCCTGAAGAATCTATAAGTAGAACTTTATCAACATCCTTAGCCATATCCGCCATCTGTGAATTTAGTTTGAAGAAGAATCTTAGTTTTTTGATAGCATCAACAAAACCCATAATAGCAAGACTTCTTAAGTCTATAATACTATCACCTAACTCACTGTCAAAGATACCAACAAATTCGGTTGAGTCACTTAACTCTTTTTTTAAAGATTTAAGATGCATATTTGCGGAGTGTTCTAGAGCACTAACTAATATTTTCATGAACCACCATCTCCAGATACTTGGTAACTATCATCATAACTCTCCGTATTTTCCTCTTCTACATATTCATACATGTAGGTTGTCAGATTATCAATATCTTCATCGCTAAGTCCAACAGAAAAGGTGATCATCATCTCTTGCTGTTGAGTATCCGCTTCACGAGAACGAAATTTTTTCAGTCTATATGTCATGTATCCTTTTGCACGATTTGCAAGGTGTGGATACTGGTGCATACCCTCTAACTTATTACCATGGCAGCTATAGCATGCTTTTGCTAAGTAAAGTTTTTTACCAGCTTCATAAGAAGTTTCTGCATATAAAAAATTGATCATTAATAAAAATAAAATAAAAAAACGCAATCTAAGCCTTAATAGAATATAATTTCTGAATTATATCTAAGGTGGTCTGAATTAATGGTTATACAAAACTCAATTATTTGTGATGTAAATGGTGAGAGAGAAGCTGATGTTCGTATAGAAGATGGAGTTATTACAGAGATAGGAACTAATCTTACATGTAAAGATGTTATTGATGCTAATGGTGCTTATTTTATGCCACAACTTGTAGATTTAAATATTAGGTTGCATGACTCATCACTAAACTCAAAAAACATTAAATCAATTTCAGAATCTGCCTTAAAAGGTGGTATTGGAGAAGTTGTATTAAATGCAGATTCTAAACCAGCTATAGATAGTGAAACAGTTTTAGAATTTGCTCAAAATGGACTGCATGAGCTAAAGGGTTCATATGTTGAGTTAATGATAAACACTTTAAAAGAAGACTCTACTCTTAGTAACATAGCAATTCTTTTAAAAAGAGGAGCTGTTGCTCCATATATGAGTACAATCGCTAAAAATGATGTTGCAATTAAGATAGCTGAGTATTGTCAAATGTATGATGTAACTCTATTTTGTAAGGCTGAAGACAACTCACTTATTAGTAGTGGTGTTATGTTAGATGGAGACGTTAGCTCAAAACTTGGTATTGCAGGTGTTCCAGACCTTAGTGAAGTTTTACATGTATCTCGCATGATAGAGATTGCAAGACATTTTAAAATTAAAATACTTTTCAAGGCAATAGCCTCTCCACGTTCAATTTCACTTATAACTCAAGCAAAAAAAGATGGGGTTGATGTTACATGTGAAGTATCCATACATCATCTTCTAAATTCAGATGAGGCTTGTGAAAACTTCAATACTACAGCCAAACTAGATCCACCTTTAGCTTCATCATCTGACCTAAAACTTTTACAAGATGCTCTTAAAAATGGTGAAATAGATATACTAACTACTCTTCATCAGCCATCCTCTCCTCTAAATAAAGAAGTTGCATTTTATGATGCTGCCTATGGATGTGAAGCACTCGAAGAAGCTTTACCTCTTTACTATACTAAACTTGTAAAAACTGGACTTCTAAGTATGAGTGAACTTATAAAACTAACTACACAAAATAGTGCAAACTCTATAAAGAAAAAAAGAGGAACTATATCGGTAGGAGATAATGCTAATGCACTTCTATTTGATGTAAAAGAGAGTTGTATATTAAATAATAAACAGTCTTTATATAACGGAGACTTATTAACAGGTTCAATTAAATACTTTTTTTAAATGTTAATTAGTGTTGAAGAATAGATAAAGTACAATTATTAAATGAAAATTGTTATATTGGATGATTCAGTTACTATTAGAATGATATTGGAATCATATCTTGAAGATATTGGTGTCAATGAAGATGAAATGTTTTTCTTTGAAACAGGTCCTTCAGCTTTAGAATTCATATCATATAACGGTGCTGATATAGTTTTTACTGATATAAATATGCCTGTAATGAATGGTTACGAATTTGCAGCAGAAGTTTTTAAAATCAGACCGGATTTAAAAAACTTATTTTTTGCGATAAGTGGTGATGAAAATCGTTCTTCTTATCAAAAGATGAAAGATATTGGAGTTCATCGTTTTATTAAAAAACCAATTGATGTTGAATATTTCCAACACTTTATAGAACCAGAAGTTATAAAGTTTCACGCAAAAAAGAAGTAAGTTAAAACTAACTTCTTTTTGAATAAAACTCTTTTTTAAACAACTCAAACCTATCTTCTAAAATTGCCTTACGCATCTCTCTCATAAGATTTAAATAATAGTGTAAATTATGAATAGTTGCTAGTCTAAAGTATGTTATCTCACGTGCGCGAAATAAGTGGTTTAAATATGAACGAGTATATCTCTTACATGTAAGACATTCACACTCACTATCTATGGGTGCCTCATCCTCTTTAAACTTCGCACCTTTGATGTTAATACGACCAAATGATGTGAAGAGAGTTCCATTTCTAGCATTACGAGTTGGCATAACACAGTCAAACATATCTATTCCACGTTCAACATTTTCAACTAAATCTTCAGGAGTACCAACACCCATTAAATAACGGGGTTTATCACGCGGCATATACTGAACTGTATGCTCGACTGTATCGTACATATCTTGGTTTGCTTCACCTACTGAGAGTCCACCTATAGCAAAACCATCATAGTCTGTTAAAGCACAAAGTTCAGTGGCACTTTGAGTACGAAAAGCTTTGTCTGTCCCACCTTGAATAATTGCAAAAATATTTTGATCTACACCAATACCTTTAGCTTGGTTGGCTTTATGATACTCAATTGTTTCTTTTGCCCATGTAGTAGTTCTTTCTATGCTTAGTTTTATTCTCTCTTGAGTTGCTGGAAGTGCAACTAAATCATCTAGTATCATCATAATATCTGAACCAAGATTGTTTTGAATATCTATAACTTTTTTTGGAGTGAAGAAATGTTTAGAACCATCTATGTGAGAACGGAACTCTATACCATCAGCTTTTGGTTTTGAAATATCACTAAGAGAAAATGCTTGAAAACCACCACTGTCAGTTAAAAAACTTTTAGGATAAGTTGTAAACTTATGAAGTTTTCCCATTTTAGCAACTGTTTTATCACCAGGACGTAAGTACATATGGTAAGTGTTTGCTAAAATTATTTCAGCCCCTAGTAAGTCAACAACATCTTCCATATCTAAAGCTTTAACACTCCCTATCGTTCCAACTGGCATAAAAACAGGTGTAGTGACAGTAGAATGAGCTGTTTTAATTGTACAGGCACGTGCATTGCCTGAAGTTTTTTCTAAAGTAAATTCCATATCTTTTATATCCATAAATATTTTTTGACATTATAACATCTGTTTAACCTATAACAGACTTTATATTACATTTTCTTGAGTTGGTAATACTATAGAGAATAGGGCACCGCTGTCTGTGTTTTTAACACTTAAAGTTCCATTCATATGCTTGTCAATTATTACTTTTGACATATATAGACCAATACCTGTACCTTTGCCTTCCTCTTTAGTTGTAAAATATGGTTCAAATACTTTTTCTATTACAGTGTCAGGAATTCCACCGGCTTTATCTTCTATCTCTATAATTGCGTTGTTTTCTTTTTGAAATACTTTCACATTAATTTCTTTTGCATTAGTATTACTTGAAATTATTTGATCCATAGCATTTGATATTATATTTAGTATAACTTGTGAAAGTTCATTTCTAATACATAATACAATTACATCTTTTTTATAAGAAATATTTAGTTTTATATTGTTCTCATCAAGTGTTGAACCAAAAATTAAGTCAACATTTTTAAATATGTCCGATACGCTACATAATTCAAAATCTTTATCAACCATAAAAAAGTTTCTAAAGTCATTTATCGTATTAGACATTTGATTTATAAGATCCATAGACTTGTCACTTAATTTATTCATACTATCAGGAGTTAATTTATTCTTCTTAAAGTCTAGCTCTATTCTTTGAACAACTAATCCAAGTGTGTTTAATGGCTGTCTCCATTGATGAGCAATATTACCTATCATTTCTCCCATTGATGCAAGTTTATTTTGTTGTGCCAACATATGATCTTTTTCTTGATTCTCACTTATAGCATTTTCGATTCTTTCTTCCAGCGATCTATTTAGTTCTTCAAATGCTTTATCTTTTGTAATATCAATTCTGATTGCGTTGTAACCGATAATATTGTGTAAGTCATCATATGTTGGAGATATCGTTGATTTAACCCAGTATGACGAACCATCTTTTCTTTTATTTTTGATTTCGCCTTGCCATGTGTTTCCAGTTGTAATAGTAGCCCATAAATCTTCGTATAACTCTTTACTCATATCTTCATGTCTCACTATATTATGAGAAGACCCTATAAGCTCTTCTTTTGAATAACCGCATACATCACTAAATGCTTTTGATGCATAAACAATCTTTCCTTCTAAGTTAGAGTTTGAAGCGATAACATTAGTATCAAACTTTTCAAGTAAATCTGACATTTCAATATTTTTTATATTTATTAGCTCAGCTTCTTTAATTGAAGTTATATCTAGAGTTGTACCTATCATAGATATAGGTGTATTAAAGGCATCAGTTTTGACGTATCCAGACTCTTTTATAAATCGTTTAGAACCATCTTTCCTCACTATATAGTGATCAAATTCATATATTTCATTTTTTTCAATAGATATATCTACAGCATTTTCTAATCCGCTACGATACTCTTCAGGAATATATGACAAAAAAGCATCATAAGTTGGTTTAAAACTTTGTGGTTCTTCTCCAAATATCCGAAATATTTCATCTGACCAAATTATCTCACCTGTATCCATAAAAAATTCCCAGCTACCAATATGACCAAGTCTTTGAGCCTTTTTCAAATGAACTGTGACTTTCTTTTGAGCATTATATTTGTATAAGATAGTAGCTAGTAACAATAACAGTATTGCTAAGATTATGATTGCTATAGTATTAAATAGTGAAAATGAATTATTATGTTGATGTGCTCTCATCCAGTCATTAACTAGCTTTGATTTTACATTTTCTGGTATTGATGCAACTGACTTCTCAATTATCGAAAATAGTTCAGGAAGCTCTTTATCGATGAAGAGTGTGATTTTCATAATTATATCTGTATGCCCAACTATTCGGACGTTCTCTACACCCATATGTCTAATATAATATTTTGCAAGTAGTTCTGATACTAAAAGGACTTCGATATCTCCATTAGATAAGGCATTCATTGCATCATATATATTGTCTTTTTCAATAAACTTTTTGTTTGGATATTTGTTGAAAATATCAGCAGTATATCCATAGCCTTTTATAATTGCCGTTTTCTTTGAGATAATATTGCTGTAATTATCTACATAGTCATTTTTTTGATTCATTAAAATAACAATTGGGTTAATCATATATGGTCTTATAGGTTTATATAGCTTGTTTAATGTGACATCAGCAATATCACCAGAAATTATGGAAACTTTTTTGCTTTTTGACATGTCCAGTACATCTTCCCATGATTTTGATGTAATAGTATTAATTTTCAAATCTATTTTTGACTCTATCATCTTTAAATACTCGGAAATTATGCCACCATACTTTCCTTCATCATCAAAATATTCATATGGTAACCATAGTGGATCACCAGTAAATGAAACTTCTTTGTTGTCTAGTAACCATTTCTTCTCTTTTTGAGACAGGCTTTCTGCTGATATATTAATCGTTATAAACAATAAAAATAAAATTATTTTCAAGAGTTTCCTTTAAAAGTCAAAGATATCATCTAAGTTATCTGATACATTTTCATCTACTATAAGGACTGCACGAACCATTTGTACATTACTTAATATAGAGTCGTCTAAAAAGCCAACAGAAGGAGCACCAGTATAAAAAATCATATCTTTCCACATAAAAAGATCATTTAAAAATGATGTCATCATTTGAGAGAGGTCTTTGCTCTTTTGTAAAAAATCTTCAGAGTGCTCATTTAAAAGTATAGATAAATCACTTAATGATGATGATATATTGTATGCATCATTAGAGGAGTTTAAAATATTAGTCAACCTGCTGATATTGTCATTCATGATATCTATGTCATCTAAGTTTAAGTCAGAAGAGCCCATCATTGTTATTTCAGTTTTTAGTTTTCCGAGTATAAATTCAAACTCTTCAAGCTCATCATCTTCAAGTATTTTAAATGTTTTTAACTCTTCTTGTTCTATCACAACATTGTCATGTGTCTCATGACTTGTTTCAATAATTTCTACCGCTTGACGATGAACAATCCTAGGGAGTGCAAAAGATATTATGTCACCATCTATATTACTGACAGCACCTTGACATCCTTTCTCAATCATCTTATTGATATACTCATGAGGTAAAATGTTCATGTTATTTATACTAAAGTAAAAAAAATCAGCATCTTCTTCTACATAGATATTAAACTTGTATGACTTTTTAATCTGGAAACTACCTAATTGAAATATAAATCTTACAAAGTCACTTAGATGGTTTATATGTTCTTGGAACTCTAGTCTGACGAGCATTGTCTCCCAAAACTGTGCTAATTCATCTTCATTTGATATGAAAAATTTCATATTGTAGCTATATATTTTATTTGTTAAAGTATTTATTGATTTTGGTTGATAGCTAATACTATTTCTTGAAGCTAATAGTTGAGTATAGTTCTTTAATCTTATTAACATAGCGGACGAGCTAAATGGTTTGTTAACATAGTCTTCTGCACCACTATTAAGTATCTCTTGTATAGTAGACTCATCTTTTTCAGAGGAAACGGCTACTATCATGATACTTGGTTGGTTAGCCTTTATTACTTTTGTAGCTTCTATACCGCCCATTATTGGCATAACAATATCCATAAATACCAAATCTATAGTATTTTTACTACATATATCTATCGCCATCTGACCATTAGTAGCTTTAAATACTTTTACATCTTGGTTCTCTCTTCTAGTAAATTGTGTTATTAACCTATCTAATGAATCAATATTATCTTCAATATCATCAACTATTAATATATTCATATTAGTTATCCTCTTTATCTATATAAAATGTAATTGTAAATACAACACCATCATCAGTGTTTTGAACATCTATAAGACCATTCATATTTTCTTCAATAATTATTTTTGACATATATAAACCTATCCCTGTTCCTTGACCTTCTTCTTTTGTCGTATAATACGGCTCAAAGATTCTATCAATAATATTTTCAGGTATTCCGCCACCGTTATCAGAAATTGTTAATATTATAGCATTGCTATCTCTTTTACCAGAAAGAGAAATATCCCTTGATCCATCTACTTTTTCTTTAAGCGCATCTTTTGAATTGTTAATAATATTTACTAATACCTGTATAAATTCATTTTTATATCCAAGTACTTTACAAAAGTCAGTTCCACACGATAAAGAGAGGTTAATATTTGATTCTTTAAGTGATGCGTCAAGTAATTTTAATGAATCAATAACAGCATCGTTTAGGCTGAATAGTTCAGCTTGTTTATTTGGTTTAAAAAAGTCTCTAAAGTCATTAATAGTATGTGACATACTTAAAATAAGCTCATTAGCATTGAGAGTATTTTTTTGGATTTGCTCATCAGTAAGTTTACCTTTTCTTGACATTAAAGCAATTTTTTGATTAATCAAACCAAGTGCGTTTAAAGGCTGCCTCCATTGATGTGCTATATTTCCTATCATCTCTCCCATTGAAGCTAGTTTACTCTGTTGTATAAGTATTTTATTTTGCTGCTGATGTTCATCTAAAGCAAGTTGTATTTTTTCTTCCATAGTATTTTTGTATTCGGACATCTGATGTGCCATATCATTAAATGTTTTTATTACATCAGTGAGCTCATCATTCATAGTTGTTTTTACATTTACATTCATATCACCAGATGATAGTTGAATAGTTGCATTATGTAAAGTACTTAAACGTTTAAATATCAGTAAGTATAATAATATATAGATACTTAGTACCATTAATAGAAGAACAACAATATTACTTACAAGCGCATAGTATATATTTTCTTGCATGAAATTGTATTGTTTTGTAATGTCAAAAACAAGAATCAATACACCTGTAGACCTTGAATACATCTGATTTTTGTTCTTGAGTGGTAAATCAATAGGAAAATATCCAATAATATGACGATGGTCTTGTTGAAATTCTAAATGTGAAAATTTATCTTTTATAAGCTGGTTGTATATTTTTGTATTAAAAGGCTCTTTCTTATCAGCTTTATGTGAACTAATATATTGTGAAAACAATATGTTTTTATTTTCATCATAAATATCTACTTGATCTAAGTAATTAACCATGTATGATGATATTGTACTCCTGACTAAATACTTGTCTAAATGTGTATCTTGCCAATCAGTGCTAAGTTGATTTGAAATTCTATTACCAAGTACTCGAGTCTCTGAAAATGATTCTTTTAGCATGTTTTCTTTAGTAACTTGCATTTCATTATATGATTTAAACATCACTAAAACTAGACCTATGAAAAGTATAGACAGGGGTAAGGAGTATTTTAGTCGTACATTCATCTAGTCTTCCATCATATCTAAAATTTTGTCATCAAGAATAGGTTCCACATTTATATTCTCTTTTAAACTGCCTTTTTCATACATTAATTGACTTAGTCTCTTCATTGATGTAACTAAGGAACCATTCTTTTTAAGCATACTCATGTTGTCTGCTCTATCTGCTATTTTTATTTCACTAAATGCCTTAGTGAAGTTTTTAACATCGGTACCTTCTTCCTCTGCAAGTTCTCGCATAGCAACATCGTAGTTCTTATTTATATAGTCTAGAGTTTTAAACCATCCATCCATTAGTACTTTTAAATCCTTACTTCTATTCTGAAGAGTTTCATTATTAGTCACGAGAACATCAACAACTTCATTGGGGATCTTAGAACTATCAAAAAGAACATGAGCCCCAGCAGCTACTAGTAGTGATTTTGAAGGTTCATATGTAACAGCGGCATCAATAATACCTGCTTTAAAAGCTTGAACTTGATTATTAATTGGAATTGTAGTTAGCTTGATATCTGAAAGTTTTGTGTTCTTTGAAAAGTCTAAAGACCTGCTAATAAGATAATGCCCTAATGCACTTCCCTCAGCTGCAAGTACATTACCTTTTAGCTGATCAATTGTTTGGATGTTTTTTTTAGCAACAATAGCATCAGCACCATTAGAAACATCAAGAATCATGAAAATTTTTGGAGCACTTCTAACCTCAGCATAGTGAAAAACTTCATCTGCAGTAAATGCTGCAACATCGATGAGACCATCTCTTAATGCTCTGAAAGATTCAGATGGAGTGCTAAACCTAATAATTCTAATATGTGTATCACCTTGGTATAAACCTTTATTGGATGCTAATACTAACGGTTCATATCCAGGCCATGGAGATATGCCAACCTTTAAAACTGATTCTTGTTGTGTATCACCGCATCCAGATAAAAGTAGTGACAACAATAGTAAAGTTATATTTATCATTCTAGTCATTGTTTTTTCCTATGTTTAAAGTAATTTTGAAGCACGCTCCATTGTTTAGGTTTAATGCTTCTATGGAGCCGTTAAACCTTTGTGTTATAACCTTGTTTACAAGGTACAAACCTATACCGTTTCCATCTTGTTTAGTTGTATATTCAAGGTCAAAAATTTTATCTATCTTACTTGTATCAAAACCTGTGGCATTATCTAAAATTTGTATACTACCAATGTTATCCATACTATCGATTTTTATTACAATTTGAGAATCTGCTTTATTTAAGCCATCAAAAGCCTCTTTGGCATTTGTAATAAGATTAAGTACTACCTGTTGAAACTCATTTTCAATACCGGATATTTTAAAGTCATTTTGCACTTCTACTATTATAGATATGCCTAGAGCTTTATATGGTATGTTTAAGAAAGATATTATCTCATTTACTACATGGGAGACCAGGAAGGTTTTAGATGTGTTTTCACTCTTATAGAAGTTTAAAAAATTATCCATAGTAGTTGTTAAAAACTCTACCTTTGATGTTCCCTTTTTGATAAAGTCATTAATATACTCTTTTGATAAGGGTTGGTACTCATACTCCAAACCAATATCCTCAATAAGCATATTTAAATAGTTTAAAGGTTGTTTCCATTGGTGAGCAATCACACCTACCATATGTCCTATCTCTGAAGATTTGTTTTGTTGAAGCAAAAGAGACTCTTTTTCTTCTCTAAGTATCATTTCTTTTTGAATTTTTTCTTCTAAAAAATCTTGATATGACTTTAACTCTCTTTTTTGCATGATAGCTCTTATTATTGTGTCAAGACGTTCTTCTAGTTTATCTACAATAATAGGTTTAAGTAAGTAGTGTTCGATTCCAAGCTCTATAGCGTCAAACAGATAACTATTGTCATTAAATGCGCTGGTAATAATTATAGGTGTATCTGTATCTTCTGAACGAATTTCTTTAATCATATCAAGACCATTCATAACAGGCATTTGGATATCTGTAATAATAATATCAGGAGATAACTCTTTATACATTTGTAAACCTTCTTCTCCATTAGAAGCTACATTTACTTCGTCAACAAATATAGATAATATATCACTAAACTCTCGCTGAGCACTTATAGTGTCTTCAACATAGAGTATAGATATATGTTCACTCACTTCGTTAATATTTTTCATTTATTGTGTCTTATCAGATGAAAAACAATCTTTTATTGACAGGAATTCATCAAGGTTATCCATAAAGATATCTATCAAATTTGGATCAAAATGTTTACCAGACTCTTCTTTAAATAAGTTTAGTATATTTTCTATAGGCCAAGCTTTTTTGTATACTCTGTCATGGCCAAGGGCATCAAATACGTCTGCGATAGCTGTTATCCTACCATATATATGAATATCTTCTCCGGATAAACCCTTAGGGTAACCAGAACCATTCCACTTTTCATGATGTTGTTGAGATATTATAGAAGCTGTATTAAGTAGTGGTTGATTTGAGCCACTAAGCATATCATGTCCAAGTTGTGCATGCTCTTTCATTATTTCAAATTCTTCACTTGTCAATTTACCAGGTTTATTGAGTATGTTATCAGGAATAGCAACTTTACCTATGTCATGCATAGGTGAAGCCATTTTAATCTCTTCTGCTTCCTTATGACTGAGTCCATATTTTAGTGCTAGTAGTTTTGAATACTCTGCAACTCTTTTAACATGATCACCTGTTTCTTTTGATCTTGTTTCACCAATAGCACCCATTCTCGAGATTACTTCTCTTTGTGTATCAAGGATTGCTTTGTTCAATTTATGTTGGTCCGTAAGGTCAGTATAAAGGCACATAACCTCGATTATGTTGCTTTTCGCATCAGTAATAGGAATATATGAACTTTGTAAATATAGAGTTTCTCCCTTGGAATTTTTATGCTTAACAATTCCAGCCCATGTTTTATGTGTATTAATGGAGTTTCTTACCTGTATATTTAGTTTATCTATCTCACTGTCTTCTACTAAATCAAGATATAGACTGCTAGAATTGAATTGTTCTTTTATATCAAGTAGCTCTATGAAGTGCTTACTAGCAGATACGATTGTCCCATCTTGATTTGTTTTACAAAACAGACTGTTATTTTGCAAAGCATTCTCATATTCATCAATAAACCTTTTCTTACTTTCTAGTGACTCAAAGCTTACATCAAGCATTTTTTCTAGGTTTTGTTTATATCGTTCCTCTTGGGTAATATCTTTACGTATAGATATAAACTCTTCTATTTCGCCTGAGTCATTTAAAATAGGAAATATTGTGGAGTCAACAAAATAGTTGTCTCCATTTTTATTTTTATTCTTAATTTTACCCTTCCACTCCCTTTTATCAAGGATAGTTTCCCAAATATCTTTAAAAAATGAATCATTATTTGATGGATGTTTAACAATAGCATGAGTATTCCCAATAAGTTCTTCTTCTGAGTAGCCACTAATATCACAAAAAGCTTTATTCGCATATGTTATAAGTCCATTTTTATCTGTTTTAGAGACTATGGCTATCTTGTCAACTTCAGATTTATATTGCTGTAGCAATTTTTCTTTTTCTTTTAATCTTTTAGAAATCATTATATTTTTAGATGTTTTGTCTAAGTTGTTAAATAAGTCTTCTAAGTTAATAGGTTTTAAGCTGTAGTAGTGGATACCTATCTTAATCGCATTAAGTAAGTACTCTGCTTCATTAAAGGCTGATGAAATTATTATCTGTGCATCAGGGTTTATATCAATAATACTCTGACTCATACTTAAACCATCCATGACTGGCATACGAATATCTGTTAGAATAATATCTGGTCTAAACTTTTTATATAAATCTAAACCTTCTTGACCATTTGTTGCTACATAAAGATTGGCAACCTCATCTTCTAAAATTTCAACTAGTTCATCTCTAATTAGCTGATCATCCTCAACATATAGTAATGTTGTATTTTTCAATGTATTATCTAAAGTCATGGTTTAATATACCTTCTAATTAAGTTGTATTTATATGATTATACAAGTATATTAAAATAATAAGTAGTGGAAAAAGGATTACATTAAATAATATTGTTGGCTATTGCTAGTTTTATTAGATCTGTATTGTTGTTTATATTTAGTTTTTCTAATATTCTATTTCTATATGTACTAACCGTTTTTGATTTAATATCATACTTTAAAGCAATGTCATACGGTTTTATACCTTTAGCAATATCTAAAAATATATCTTTTTCTCTTTTTGAAAGGATATCAAGAGATTTATAATTGTTTTGAATCGTATTGTCTTTAATTTTTTGAACTAATTCATCATAAATAAATGGTTTGACAATATATCCGGATGCATTTAAGTCTATAGCTTTTTGAAGAACTTCAACTTCTGAATGAGCAGACAAGTATATTACCGGTACTGTTGAATTCATTTTTCTAATTTCATCAACCATTTCTAAACCACTTAAGCATGGCATACTTATATCAGTAATAATAATATCCGGTATAACTTCTTTAAATTTATCCAGACCAATGCATCCATTCTCACTCGAGTATACATGAGCAAAGTCTAATTCAAGCATAGAAACTAAAGTATTTCTTGATGTCTCATCATCTTCGACTACAAGAATAGTTAAATTCATTAAGTTGTTTTCCTGAATATTCATAAATAATTATATCAAATAAATATAATTATTTAAGTGCATTTTGTGTAGAATTCAACAAAATATTTAATTCAAGGTGAGTTTATGGCTGTTGTTTCAATGAGTGATATCAAAAAAAATGTTCGTCTAATAGTAGGCGAAGTTCCATGTAAAGTAGTAGAATTTCAACATGTAAAACCTGGAAAAGGTGCTGCATTTGTTCGTATGAAAGCAAAGAGTTTTTTAAATGGTAAGATAGTTGAAAAGACTATCCATGCTGGTGATAAATTTGAGATTCCAGTTATTGACTATAAAACTATGCAGTATCTCTATGACGATGGTGAAATGTACCAGTTCATGGATAATGAAACGTATGACCAACTAGGTCTTACGTATGAGCAGTGTGATGATGCATCTAAGTGGTTAAAAGATGGAACAAATGTTGATATGATTTTTTACCAAGGTAAAGCAATTTCTGTTGCCGCTCCTGAAACTATGGAACTTGTTATTACAGACACACCACCAAACTTTAAAGGTGATACTTCAAGTGGAAGTAAAAAACCTGCAACTCTTGAAACTGGTGCTGTTGTTCAAGTACCTTACCATGTACTAGAGGGTGACCTTATTAAAGTAAATACTGTAGATTGTGAATTTTTAGGAAAAGTTAAGTAGTCTTAACTACTTCTACTCCTCACCTTCAGGGACAAAGTTCTCTTTAGGTTCTCCACAGTCTGGGCAAACCCAGTCATCTGGTAGGTCTTCAAAGGCCGTACCAATTGGGATGTCATTCTCAATATCTCCCACTTCAGGGTCATAAATATAATCACATGTAAGGCATACATATCTTTGCATAACACATCCTTTTATACCTTTATTTATATATTATAAAACATAAAAAATATAGTTACATGTAAGAACTATAATTAGTTCTAAATATTAAGACTATTTATCAGATTTTATTAACCCTAATTCACTATAATCTATTAAATAATTTATGAATATATAGGTAGCCATTATGAGTGCACAACCATTTACACATTTACATCTTCACACAGAATACTCACTACTAGATGGTGCTAACAAACTTACAAATCTTGTAAAGCAGGTTAAAGAGCTTGGAATGACTTCTGTAGCTATGACTGACCATGGAAATATGTTTGGAGCTATTGACTTCTACCATCAAATGAAAGCTGCTGATATAAAGCCTATCATTGGAATGGAAGGTTATATTCATAATGGTGAGACTATAGGTGACAAGAGTACAAGACAACGTTTTCATATATGTTTATTTGCTAAGAACAAAAAAGGTTATGAAAACCTTATGTACTTGTCATCTAAGGCATATATAGAAGGCATGTACTATTTCCCTCGTATAAACAAACAAGAATTACGTGAGCATAGTGAAGGTCTTATCTGTACATCTGCATGTTTACAAGGTGAAGTAAACTGGCATCTGAATTTAAAAAATGAAAAGAATGTAAAAAATGGAGCGCTAGGGTATGATGGAGCATTAGCAGTAGCTCGTGAGTATCAAGAGATATTTGGAGATGACTTCTACTTAGAGCTTATGCGTCATGGTATTGATGACCAATTATTCATTGATGATCAGATACTACGTATATCACATGAGACAGGTATAAAGGTTGTAGCTACTAACGATACACACTATACTTTCCCTAATGATGCACAGTACCATGAAGCGTTTATGTGTATAGGAATGAATAAACTCTATGATGACCCAAATCGTATGCGTCACTCTGTTCATGAGTTTTATCTAAAGTCACCAGCACAGATGGCACTTCTGTTTGCAGATATACCAGAAGCTATAACTCATACACAAGAGATAGCAGACAAGATAGAGGAGTTTGTACCTGTAGTAGAGACTCCAACACCACCTAATTTTAAGTTCACTCCAGAGTATGCTCAGACTGATGGTTTAGCACTTAGCTCTACGGACAAAGATATAGCAGATGCAGAGTACTTTACGTATCGTTGTAAGATAGGGTTAGAAAATCGTCTCAAAATTGTTGCCCCTGAACGTCATCAAGAGTATAAAGAGAGACTAGAGTTTGAGATGGACATTATCAACTCTATGAAGTTCCCTGGTTATATGTTAATCGTATGGGATTTTGTGAAGGTTGCTAAAGAGATGGATATAGCTGTTGGACCTGGTCGTGGTTCAGCTGCTGGAAGTCTTGTTGCATACTCATTAGATATTACAGATATAGACCCTATGAAGTATGACTTACTATTTGAGAGATTCCTAAATCCTGAACGTGTAAGTATGCCTGATATTGATATGGACTTTATGCAAGCTCGTCGTGGAGAAGTAATAGACTATGTTGTAGAGAAGTATGGTCGTAATCAAGTAGCACAAATCATTACCTTTGGTTCACTTCTTGCCAAGGGAGTTATACGTGATGTTGCTCGCGTACTAGATATGCCTCTAAGTCAAGCTGATAAGATGGCTAAACTTATTCCTGATGAGTTAGGTATTACTCTTAATGGTAAAGAGAAGAAGGGTGACTTTATAGATGGTGCGTTTCAAAAAGAGCCAAAGATTCAAGAACTCATAGAAGAAGATGCAAATGCTAAACGTGTTTGGGAATTTGCTAAGAAGCTTGAAGGTCTAAAAAGAAACTCTGGTATTCATGCTGCGGGTGTTGTAATAAGTAATGAAGAGCTATGGTATAAGACACCTATATATAAACCATCTGGTGAAGATACATTTGTAACTCAGTACTCTCTTAACTTTCTTGAAGATGTTGACCTGATTAAGTTTGACTTCCTTGGTCTTAAAACTCTAGATGTTATTGACAATGCTATAAAGCTTATAAAGAGAAGATATCAAAAAGATGTTGTATGGCATGAGATAGATGAGAATGACCCTAAGGTTTATGATGTAATTAGAAGTGGTGATACTGTTGGAATGTTCCAGATAGAGTCTTCTGGTATGCAAGATCTTAACCGTCGTCTAAAACCAGATAGCTTTGAGGATTTAATCGCCGTTCTTGCACTCTACCGTCCGGGTCCAATGGAGTCTGGAATGCTTGATAGCTTTATCGAGCGTAAACATGGTCGTGAGGCTATTGAGTATACGTTTGATGTAATGGAACCTATACTAGGTAACACTTATGGGGTCATCGTTTACCAAGAGCAAGTAATGCAGATTGTTCAACATGTTGGTGGATTTTCTCTTGGTTACTCAGACATTATTCGTCGTGCAATGGGTAAGAAAAAAGATATGGCTGCATATAATGCAGAGTTCTCAGAGGGTGCTGCAAAACAAGGTCATGATAAGGCTCAAGCTTCAAAACTGTTTGACTTGATTGAAAAGTTTGCTGGGTATGGTTTTAACAAGTCTCACTCAGCTGCATATGCAATGGTTACCTTTCAAACTGCATGGTTAAAAACTTACTATCCAAATGAGTTTATGGCAGCACTTCTTACATCAGATAAGGACAATACAGATAAGGTCGTTCGTTACATCGATGAGGTGAAGAGAATGGGTATAGAACTTTCTCCTCCTGATGTAAATGACTCTTACCTAGAGTTTTCTGCAATAACTAAAGATGAAAAAGAGATTATCCTTTTTGGTCTTGGTGCTATTAAGGGTGTTGGTGGCGCTGCTGTTGAATCTATTATCCAAACTCGTGAGGAAGATGGAGACTTTACCTCTATAGAAAATTTTGTAAACCGTATTGATCCATCAAAGGTAAATAAACGTTTTATTGAGTCAAGTATCAAGTCAGGTGGTTTTGACAGGTTTGGATACGCTAGAAAAGCTCTCCTTGATCAACTTGATTACATAGTTGATACAGCAAAAGATGCTTCTGTCGCTAAAAAGAATGCAGTTGGAAGTCTCTTTGGTGATGATGAAGAGATAACAACGGTAAAACTTACTCTTAAAAACTCAGATGAATATGAATTAAAAGAGATTTTAGAATTTGAAAAAGATACTCTTGGATTTTATGTATCTGGACATCCCATGGATGACTACAGAGAAGAGTTAGATGAACTTAACTATACACTTTCATCAGAGTTAGAGAGCGTAAAAGATGGTACTCAAGCTATTTTTATTGGTAAAGTTGAAGCTATAGTTACCAAGATAAGTAAAAAAGGTCATCAGTTTGGAATAGTTGACTTAATGGACTTCCATGGAAATATGGAAATTATGCTTTTCTCTGATAAGTTAGAAAAATTAGCGGTAATGAATCAAGATGAACCGATTGCTTTTAAGGGTAGGGTAACTCATACAGACTTTGGTCCTAGAATGAACATAAGTAAAATCATGACACTAAAAGAGGCTAAAAAAGAGACTAAGAAAGTTAAAAAAGAAGTTCGTGAAACACCATTAGAACCTATACATTTAGCTATTAGACTTGATGAAAATACAGAAATACTAGATGAGCTATACACCCTAGTAAGACAAAATCATGGAAATAGAGAGTTAAAGTTAACTATCATATCAAAGCTTCAAAATGTACTTATTGAGTCTGCTATTAGAGTAGATTCTAAGATACTGAGTGTTTTAGATGGTAATGAGCACGTAGATATATTGAGTTAAGGAAATTATATATGAATAAAGAAGATTTTAACGAAGGACTTATAGGCTTTTTAGATGCCTCTCCTACACCTTTTCATGCTACGGCGAACATGTCTGCAATGTTTAGTAATGCAGGATTTATTAAACTTAATGAAGAAGAGAAGTGGGAACTTGAACTTGGTAAAAAGTATTATGTAGCTCGTAATGACTCATCTATAATTGCCTTTACATATCCAAAAGCTAAAAACTACACGATGGTAGGTTCTCATACAGACTCTCCAAACCTAAAGTTAAAACCAAACCCAGTTATAAAAGAGCACGGAGTTGTAAAGTTTGGAGTTGAGTCTTATGGAGGTTTACTTCTAAATCCTTGGTTTGATAGAGACTTATCTTTAGCTGGAAGAGTATCTTACCTTGATTCAAAAGGTGAGATAAAAGATACGCTAATTAATGTTGAAAAGTCTATAGCTATTATTCCTTCACTAGCTATTCATCTTGATGATAAGGCAAATAAAGAGAGAACAGTAAATAAGCAGACTGATGTATGCCCTGTTATGACTACAAATGATGATTTTGAATTTGATGAATTTATAAAGTGGCAACTGAGTAAGCAAGATGTTTTAGATGTTAAAGAGTTATATGCAAATGAACTTAGTTTTTATGACACACAAAAAGCTCTACATGTAGGTCTAAATGATGACTTTATAGCTAGTGCAAGACTTGATAATCTTTTGTCTTGTTATGTTGGTATGCTAAGTGTTTGTAGTGTAGAAGATGATAAACCAATGCTTTTCATAGCATCGGACCATGAAGAGGTTGGTAGTGATAGTACAAGTGGAGCAGGTGGAAGCTTTTTAGAAAATACACTTCGTAGAATGTATAGTGATTATGACGAGTATATGAATATGATAAGTACTTCTATCATGATTAGTGCTGACAATGCACATGCAATCCATCCAAATTACTCAGATAAACATGACAAAAATCACTCTCCATATGTAAACAAAGGAAGTGTAATAAAAGTAAACGCAAATCAGCGTTACGCATCAAATTCTACGACTATATCTAGATTTATTCACGTTGCTAAAAAACTAGGTGAACCTTACCAAGAGTTCGTAACTAGGAGTGATATGGGTTGTGGCTCAACCATAGGCCCCATAACTGCCACAAGGTTAGGAATTGATACTTTAGACGTTGGACTTCCTACTTTTGCTAT
The DNA here is from genome assembly GCA_028044295.1 of Sulfurimonas sp. Taxonomy (GTDB): domain Bacteria; phylum Campylobacterota; class Campylobacteria; order Campylobacterales; family Sulfurimonadaceae; genus Sulfurimonas. The sequence continues at coordinate 67,472 of JAOFSE010000005.1, read as the reverse complement.
GCATTCTATAAGAGAGTTGTGTGGTAGTGATGATGCACATTCACTCTATAAAATACTTATAGGATTCAGTGAGTAATGTCCCAAGAAAGTTCCATAACACCAGAAGAGTTAAACCTATTAATCGAGCAGACCTATAAGGTTGAGAATGAGTTTAATGAGCTGAAATCTTCATATGACCACCTTCAAGATACAGTTGAAAAGGTTGTTGAGTTTTTACCAAATGCGATTTGGATTTTAAATGACGATGGTATTTTATTACAAAACTCGCAAGCTAAAGCTCTTGGTAAACTTGTAGAACTTTTAGAATATAAAGACACGGAGTATGAACTAAAGTTTAACTCTAATTCTTATTTAATTAAAAGCTCAACATATAAAGAAAATATTATGCTTAGTGCTACAGATATTACTGAGCAAAAAAGAAAAGAGAACCTTGCTACTATGGGTCAAATGGCAGCTCATCTTTCTCATGAAATAAGAAATCCAATTGGTTCTATATCGCTACTTAGCTCAACTCTTAAAAAGAGAGTTATTCCTAAAAATGTTGCGATAGTAGAAGAAATACAAAAGTCGGTTTGTAGAATCGAGCGTATAGTCAAAGCTACTCTAATGTTTTCTAAGGGCGTTGAAGCGACTATGAATCCTTTTATGTGGAGTGATCTTAAAGAAGAACTAAATCATGCTGTTGGACATTATGGTTTTACAAAAGATATTAGTTTTATATTTCCAGAAAAGAACTTTGAATTAAATGCCGACAAAGATCTCTTAGAAATGCTTTTTTCAAACTTTTTAACAAATGCTATAGATGCTATTGAACTTGATGATAACGAAGATGGTCTTGTAGAAATGAGTTATGACGAAGTTGAAGGATTTCATAGGTTCTGTATATTTGACAGTGGAGTTGATATTGAGAATGCTAAAGAACTTTTTGAAGCCTTTAAAAGTACAAAAGTTAAGGGGAATGGCCTTGGGCTTGTGCTATCTCGACAGATTGCCGAGTCCCACAATGGTAGTGTAGACCTTCTAGCTGGCCAAAGAAAAGGTTTTGAAATTAAGATTGCCATATAAATGGTATAATTTTTGCTAGATAGGTTAAACAACTTATAAGGAACATGCATGTCCCAAAGAACTAAAAGAGTTTTAGATCTTATAGATTTTGTAAGAATGGATAAGTTTTATGTTGTCTGTCACTTTAAGTGTAAGATAAAAGATAAGGTAGTAGTCTCTACTGTTCCCTTTGAACCTTATGAAGGTAAGATAGAATTGACTTGGGATGAAATCCTTTTTAGTCCTATAGAATCTTATAAAAGATATTACCACACCCCCATAACTATTTACTCAAAAGATTGTAGTGACACTATAGTTCTTAAAGCTTTTGAAAAAGTTGCAAACTACTTTGTTTGGAATCATAAAGAACAAAAGTACATATACAACTAAAGTGAAAAGAGTATTAATACTATCAGGTGCTGGAATTAGTGCCGAATCTGGAATATCTACTTTTAGAGAGGCAGATGGACTTTGGGAAAATCACCGTATAAAAGATGTATGTACTGCTGGATGTTTAGATACTAATAAAGACGCTACACATGCTTTTTATAATGCAAGACGAAAAGATATAGCTGATAAAAAACCAAACTATGCTCACCAGCTTATAGTTGAACTCAAGCAAAAATATCCAGAAAATATTGCAGTGCTAACACAAAATGTAGATGATTTGTTTGAAAAAGCAGGTATGAATAGTGATGAAATAGTTCATCTGCATGGCTTTTTAAAAGAACTTACATGTAGAGATTGTGAAGAGGTCTTTGATGCGGGTTATCAAGCTCAAGATAAGTTCGCAAAAAGTTGTCCTACATGTAGTGGTGAATTAAGACCAAATATAGTCTTTTTTGGAGAAGTAGCACCAATGTATGCGCATCTAACAAAAGAGCTTCAAGAGTGTGATTTAGTGGTAGTTATTGGTACGAGTGGAAATGTACTTGATGTTACATATTTTGCACAGTTTGTTAAGGAGTCCATTTTAAACAATCTTGAACCAAGTAATGCTATTGACGACAGTTACTTTAGCAAAGTTTATTATGCAAAAGCAACAGAGGTAATAGCCGAAATTGCGGAGTATATTGAAGAGTTTATAGAAAACTAAAAATCTTTATAGCATTCTATTGTCTAATCTTTACTAAAATATCCTTTTTAAAGAAGGAATATTTATGAAGAAACTTTTATCCATCATTGGCTCTATGAAAACAATGGTCACATTAATGCTAATTTTTGCGTTTTCAATAGGTTATGCAACATTTGTTGAAAATGACTATGGTACGATTACTTCTAAAGCAGATATATATAATGCTAGATGGTTTGAACTTCTACAACTTCTTTTGATTATAAACCTTATTTATAACATGATCCAATATAAAATGTTTAGTATAAAAAAAGCTCCAATATTTATTTTTCACCTATCATTTGTAATTATTTTAATTGGTGCGGCTATTACCCGCTTTGTAGGTTTTGAAGGTGTTATGCATATCCGTGAAGATGCAACAGTAAATACTATGACAAGTTCAGATACTTACTTTAAAGTCGAAGCAAAAGTAGGAAAAGAGAGTAAGTCTACATCTGAGATGGTGTATCTATCAAAAAGATTTACAAACTCTCTGTCTTCATCTTTAGAAATTGATTCTAAAAAAGTACATGTAGAATTGAAAAACTATATTCCAGACGCTATAGATACAATAGAAGAAGCAAAAGATGGTGGTGTTGAACTTATTGAGCTTATGGTTACTGGTGGTGGAGCCGGTAAACCTGTTAAAATTTCTCGTGGTTCATACTACGAGAATAAGCTAATTGCTATAGATTTTGAATCAGGTAAAACTTTTCTTCGTCCTACTGTTTTAATCTACTCTAAAGATGACAAACTTTATATGAAGCATGATATGCCAATTTCATGGTTGAAGATGGATGACCGTTCAGAAGGAAACTTAGTTCCTTCAAAAGAGGATGAGTTTACAACTAGAACACTTTTTGGAGCAAATGGAAGTAACTTCGTTCTTAGAAAACATTACAAACATGCTCTTAGCAAAATTATTTCTAATCCAGAAGCTAAGGCAAGTAGACCAGAAAAAGATGCTCTTGTATTTGATGTAACCGTTGGTGATAAGACTAAAGAAGTTATGATTTTTGGTCAACCAAGAAGTATAGGTCGTGAGTCTCATACAGTTATAAATGGTGTTGATGTTCATCTATCTTATGGAGCTAAAGAGTTGTCTTTACCATTTAGTATCAAACTTATTGATTTTCAACTAGATAGATATCCAGGTTCTATGAGCCCAGCATCTTATGCAAGTGAAGTGATACTCATAGATAATGAAGAAAATTTAAATATGCCATATAGAATTTTTATGAACAACATTTTAGAACATCGTGGATATAGATTTTTTCAATCTTCTTATGACCAAGACGAAAAGGGTACTGTTCTTTCTGTAAACAATGACCCAGGAACACTTCCTACATATATAGGATACTTTCTTTTAGGTTTAGGAATGTTTTGGGCACTATTTACTAAGGGAAATAGATTTTCTAAATTATCAGAGAGAGCTAGAAAATCTAGTGAAGCTAAAGCAATGGGCTTATTAGTATCTTTAGGATTACTTTTTAGTGTTACACCATCATATGCAGAGGGTGTAAATCCTATTGTTAAAGATATTCTCTCTTTTGATAAGGTGCATGCTGACAAGTTTGGTACTTTAATAGTGCAAGATAGTGCAGGTCGTATGAAGCCAATGGACACACTTTCAACAGAGATTTTAGCGAAGATTCATAGAGGCTCGTCTTTTTCTGTTGGTGATATTTCTTTAACTCCTAATCAAGTTATTTTAGGGATGATGGCAAAGCCTGATTCATATAGAGAAGTTAAAATTATCAGAACAAAAAATGAGGCTGTAAATAAGATTATAGGTGCCAAAATTGACGATAAATATGCTTCTTTCGCACAGTTCTTTACAGAACCAAATAACCTTAGAGGTTATAAAATAGCGAATGAAGTTGACAGTGCTGTTAGAAAGCAACCAAAGCATAGGGATAAATTTGACAAAGCAATTTTAAAGATTGATGAACGTGTTAATATCGCATACTCTGTTTACTCTGGTCATTTAATGCAAATTTGGCCAAAACCAAATGATTTAAATAATAAATGGTTTCCAACAGTTGAGTCTCTTCAAACTTTTTCACCTGAAGATGCTGAACGTATTAGAAAAATAGCGTTTGAGTATTTTATGTCTTTAGATGAAGCTAGCAAAACAGGTGATTGGACAAAGCCTAGTGCAGCAGTAGATAAGATACATGAGTATCAAAAGTTTTATGGTTCTGCTGTACTACCAACTGAGAGTAGTGTTCAGGCAGAAATTTTTTACAATAAAGCAAATATTTTTGAGAGACTTTACCCTATATACTTACTACTTGGATTTATATTATTAATCCTAAGTTTTACAAAAATTCTAAAACCTAAGTTTAACCTGTCTCTATTTTCAAATATTTCACTAGGTCTTCTTATTGCTCTTTTTGTAGTGCATACAATAGGCCTAGGGATTAGATGGTATATATCTGGTCATGCACCTTGGTCTAACGGATATGAGTCTATGATATATATCTCATGGGCAACAGTCCTTGCTGGTTTTATCTTTTCTAAACGTTCAGCTATGACTATGGCTTCAACAGCAATTTTAAGTGGTCTTATACTTTTTGTAGCACACCTTAACTGGATGGATCCTCAGGTAACTAACCTTGTTCCAGTTCTAAACTCTTACTGGTTAAGTATACATGTAGCTATTATTACTGGTAGTTATGGTTTTCTAGGTCTTGGTGCTCTACTTGGATTTGTAACTATTTTACTTTTTGTTCTAAAGAATGAGAAAAATGACAAACATATTTCTTACTCTATTAAAGAACTAAATGCGATTAATGAGATGAGTCTTATCATAGGTGTTTTCTTACTTACTTTTGGTAACTTCTTAGGTGGTGTTTGGGCTAATGAGTCTTGGGGTAGATACTGGGGTTGGGACCCAAAAGAGACATGGGCTCTTGTTACTATTTTAGTTTATGCAGTAGTAATTCACTTAAGATTTGTAAAGTCTTTATATACTGAGTTTAATTTTAGTGTTATTTCTCTTTTATCATTTACATCTGTACTGATGACTTATTTTGGTGTTAACTACTATCTTGCTGGAATGCACTCTTATGCAAAAGGTGACCCAGTACCAGTACCTGATTTTGTACCTATAACTTATGCAATTATCTTTGTCGTTATAGCGTTAGCATTTAGAAATAGAAAGCTAGCTAAGTAGGTCAGCATTATGGAATTTAGTGGCTTTGGTAAAAAAACATTATCATTTTTAAAGGCCATTAGAAAAAACAATAATAAAGAGTGGTTTGAAGCACATAGAAAAGAGTACGAAGAGCTCATACTAAATCCTTCACGTGCTTTTGTTGTTGAAATGGGTGAACACCTTCAAGCTTTAGAACCTACTATCAATGCCCAACCAAAAATAAACAAATCACTCTATAGAATCTATCGAGATACTAGAAGAATGGGTGCAAATAAAGAACCTATAAAATCTAGAATTGGTGTTATCTTTTGGCAGGGAAATACAAAAAGAATGCAGAGTTCATCTTTTTATATGCATTTTTCGCCTGATGAGTTATATGTTGCTACTGGTGTAAGATGGTTTGAAAAACCTATGCTCGATGCTTTTAGAGAATACATAAGTGATGAGTCAAATAGATTAAAGTTAAGAGCTATATTGGACGAGATAGTGGCAAAGGGTTATAGTCATTTAGAAAAAGGGTATAAGCGATATCCAAGAGGTTTTAGTGAAGATATGCCAAGTTCAGATTTGAGTTTATACAAGGGTATGGCAACATTTAAAATGCTGAATCCTAAATTAATAGAAGATGGTGCTAAACTTATTAATACACTTTATAAGATATATGAAGATATGCTTCCCCTACAACAGTACATGTATGAAGTGAGTCTAAGAGTGAAAGAGGAATAAATTTGAAAAAAGAAGCTGTAATATTATTGAATATGGGTGGACCAAATAACCTTGCAGAGGTTGAAGTTTTTTTGAAAAACATGTTTAGCGATAAAAATATATTGACAATGAAAAGTAATCTTTTAAGAAGTTTTATTGGTGGTATGATTACATTTACTAGAACAGAAAGCTCTCAAGAAATTTATAGAGAATTAGGTGGAAAATCACCAATAGTTGGTCATACGAAAGAGCTTGTTAAGAAGCTTCAAGATCGACTTGGAAGTAATGTAATAGTTGATTTTGTAATGCGTTATACTCCTCCTTTTGCACCAGAAGTTATAGAGAGGCTAAACAAAGAAAATGTGGATAAGATATACCTTATTCCCCTTTATCCTCAGTACTCTACAACTACTACAAAATCATCATTAGAGGACTTTGAAGAGAATTATCACGATAGTGATGGGGATGCAATCTTAGTAGAGACTAAGCACTTCTTTGAAAACAAAACATATAACAAATCTGTACTTGAGAGAATAAAAGAAAAAGTAGGGAATGATGACTATAGAGATTTTGATATTATATTTTCAGCTCATGGTCTTCCTCAAAAGATAGTAGATGCTGGTGATGTATATCAGCGTCATGTTGAGAGACATGTAGACATACTAAAGGATATGATGAATGAAGAGAAGATGAATTTTCATCATGTTCATTTAGCTTACCAGTCTAAGGTAGGTCCTTTAGCTTGGTTAAGACCATCATTAGAAGAGAAACTAGAAACGGTAAGAAATAGGGGGGTAGTTATATTTCCCCTTGCTTTTACAATTGATAACTCTGAGACTGATTTTGAATTAGATATAGAATACAGAGAAATCGCAGAGGATTTAGGCTTTAAAGAATACAGAGTATGTAGATGCCCAAATGATAGCGACACCTTTGTTGATGCCTTACAAGAGATATATGAGAAGATGAAGTAGGGTTCAGGAGAGTATAGTGAAAGTTGTTATTTTTGATATGGATGGAACACTTATTGATTCCAAAAAAGATATAACAATATCTGTTAACCATATAAGAGACACACACTATAGTCTAGAACCATTAAGCGAAGAGTTTGTAGTAGAAGCTATAAACATGCCAAAAAGAAACCTGTCTGAACTATTTTATGAGACAGATGTTTACCATGAAAAAGATAGGTTACTTTTTGAAGAGCACTACAATATACAATGTGTACAAAACCCTTACCTTTATGAAGGTGTTAAAGATACACTTCATACTCTAGTAAACTCTGGTATTAAAATTTCAGTTGCTACAAATGCGCCTACACAATTTGCTATTAAGATGTTAGAACATCTACATGTAGATATGCTTTTTGATGTGATTATAGGAGCAGATAGAGTAAGCTCTCCAAAACCAGATGCTGAAATGTTGGAGCACATTTTGAATCATTATCAGTTTGATAAAAATAATCACAATGCATGGATGATAGGCGATAACTCAAAAGATATGCTTAGTGCAAAAAATGCTGGTATAGATTCGTTATTTGCAACATGGGGATTTAGTGACAGTAGCAAGGATGACATCATGCTTTGTAAACCACAAGAGATACTAGATATAGTTTTATAAGATTTTATGATAGAATATTTTTAAATATAATAAGGATTAAACTTGCTAGATAACGATATATTACTTGCCTTTGTCTTTATGGCAATTCTTTTTTTACGTCAAATTACTATTATTAAACACCCAAACAAGATAAACTATGCTCCACTTATGATAGGTATAGGAACTATTAGTTCTTTGGTTCACTTTATAATTCACCCTGAAGTTACAGATATTTTACTAGTGATGCGAGAGAGCTTTTTTCCATTTCTTGTATCGGTACTACTGTATATGATGATGAATGTACTTCAACAAACTCAAAGGTCACAACATATAAAGACTCAGCATGACTTTACTAAAGAGCTTATAAGTCAAATTACACAACTCAAAGAGTATGCATCGGCAGTTGAGAAAAATATGATACAGATACAGATGGAAGATAGAGCTTCACAACAAGAGATTAGGGAGAAGTTTAAAGAAGATATTAAAGCACTTGACACTATTCAGACTAATCAAGCAAATTTTATAAAGAAGTTTGATGAAATGGATATTTGGCATAAAGATGTTTCAAAAGCATTTGATAACTTTACTGAAGTTCAACTACCATCTTTGGACGATGTAGTGCATAAACATATAGATATCCTTCGCATTGCTGAACAAGATCACTTTAACAAGGTTAAGCAGACACTTGAGAAAGCAGTAGAGAGTAGATGTGAAATAGTAGATGATATAGAAGATATGAAAGAGAACATTAAACATATAAGTAATATATCTCAAACTATTGTTAAGACGATTGTTGATGATACAAGTAGAAAACTTTCAGAGTCTACTAAACCGTTTGAGCAACAAATTCAGACACTAAAATCTCACTCAGAAAGTTTGTCTACTTCTTTATATGAGGGCGAGAGTAAACTTAGTAATATTCGAGAACAGAGTGAGATGATAATGAAACAGATGGTTTTATCATCTAAAAAGATGAGTGTCTTAGAATCTCAAAGTAGTAGTCTCCATGATGTATATGCAGATATAAAAGAGCTTCTTAAAGAGGTAGAAGTTGTTAAGTCTGACTACGTAAGATCTCAAGCACAACTTGAGAGTATTGTAAAAGAGATAAGTGATTCTAAAAAAGATGATGTAAACAATATGAAAATGCAGATGGAGTCTGTTATAACACTTTTAACTTCAAAAGTTGAAGAGTCGTTAGAAAAATTACACAATCATTATAATATAGCAAATGAAGATATATCAAAAAGTGTTCAGTTCCTAGCTAAGCAAGCTCAGATTAAAAAAGGTTATAGCGACTTAGACTCTTAGTTCAATGCTAGGAATATTAAAGTAGGGTATAAAAATAAACCAATATATGGAACCATGAAATGTATAGGAGCTAATAGAGCTAAAGTCATTTCATCTGATAGCTCTTTTTTGTTAAATATTTTATCTAAGAGAACTATTTTTGTAGCTACATCAATAGCTTTTATAATTAGTAAAGTAGTCGCATAGCCATTAAACTCACAAATCATAGCAAATCCAATAGAGTAAATAAATGTTGGTTGCATAAGTAAAAATCTGATTATGCTTTGAGAGTATTTACCATACATCCGTGCAAGCATACCCATAATGGTATTGGCTTTTTGCCAACTGATTTCATATATCTCAAAGAGTATAAAAATAATTATATAATTTAAAATTGTATCATCTATCATAATTGCATTCTACAATAGAACTCTTATATTTATAATATAATACAAAATTAAATGACTGTTTCAGGATATCTTGTAATAATTACACATTAAATAAAAAGAGAGATAATGCATACATTTCAAATCGCAACGTCAGTACTAGATGGTTATAAAAATGTGAAACTAAGTGATGAAAGAATCAATTTTTTAATCACACAAGTTAATGAACAACTTGATGAAATATCTCAAAATAAAGAACTATACAGCAGTTTTTTAGAGCAGGTTAACCCACCTCAAAAAATAGACAATATTATTCTTTGGATACTTCTTATGTCAAATGAGGGAATAGTGGATGAATATATAAGTGAATTTGGTAAAAACTACAGAGAAATCATTCCAGTTAGTGATTTAGCTGATTTATTACTTTACAGTGTTCATGCAAAGAAAGTTAGAGATATAGAGTTAGATGGATTTGACTACTTATTAGAATATGAACAAGAAGGAATAGAAGAAGTTGATCAATATGGTTTTACAAATGCCTTACTGTATATTCAACAATCTAAAGAAGTACAAATGGAGTTCTAATTAAATTATCCATTTTTTAATTGGAATATTCATTCTAACTCTATATTGCACCAGTGGAAAGACAATAAGTAATGAACCAAATGTCATATAAACTGGTAGTAACATACTCTCAATATTATTGTTTTCAATTGCAAAAACAGCAATTAAAGATCCCATAAAAAACAGTATCCATGCAAGTGGAGTTTCTTCATCTGGGGAGCTAAATACAAATCGAACAGTTGGTATTAAAGCACAAAAGTCAGCTAATATAGCGATACTTATAGGTAATACTCCTGAACTATCCTTTAAAATATACCATACTAAGATTGAAGACAATCCTATCACTAAAGAAAATTTTTCGAGATTGTCTGGTCTGATGCTTTCCCCTTTAAATATAGTCAATATAAAGACTATAGTTGGGTTTACCATAAATATCACTGTCATCATTTTTGTTACTTCATCTGCAGTAGGAGGAGTTATTAGCCAAAATGCAAAACCTATAATACTCCAAATAAACCAAGAAATTCTGTTTGGTTTCACAGTTTCACGAAAAATACTTATAATATATGGAATTATTGATATAGCAAGAACAAACTGAGCGATAGTACCTAAAAGATGTATTTCTATAATTGTTCTCCATGAGTTATATATATAAAAGCATTATACTATATATACTGCATTAAAAGTATCATTAGCACTTTTTCAATAATGACTCAATAAAAAAAGAATAAATGATATATAATATATAAAAATTAAATAATAGGAACTATGATGCATGACTTAGACTGGAAAGAAAGGTATGCTATAGGTCATCCTCTTATAGATAATGAACATAAACATCTCTTTGAAATTGCAATGAAAGCCTTTAAGCCTGTTGCACCTGAGCTAAGAAAAGAGAAAATAAAAGATGCAATTGTTGAGCTCAAAGAGTATATGAAAATACACTTCAAACATGAAGAAAGTTTCATGAGAGTAATTGAATATCCTAATACTAATCAACATATAAATATACATCAAATTATTATTGATAATATGAAAGTAATGCTTAACAAACTTCCAAACTCAAATATAAAAGAGTTTGAGAAAGATTTAGCATACTTTATAGAGTCATCACTAATCTCTCACATAATCGATGAAGATAGAAAAATTCAAAAATGGTATGAAAATAAAAAAGGCCAACGGTATATTATTCACTGGCAAAATGAGTATTTAGTTGGTCACAAGGAAATAGATGATGAGCATCAATTCTTGTTTCATATTTCTAATGAAGCTTTTGTATTAAGTGAGAAAGACAATTCAAGTAAAGAAAAAATCAAAGAGATTGTTATGAAACTTTCTTTGTATATTAAACAACATTTTGAACATGAAGAAAACTATATGAGAGAGATTAAATATCCTCATCTTATGCATCACCATGAAATGCATGAGAATATAATAAATGAAATGAATTCTTTTTTAAAGAAAATCATAAATATGGATACAGTTGCTTTTGAATTTGAATTAGCTATATTTATAGAAAAGTGGTTGGTTCAGCATATAATTTATGAAGATAGAAAAATTAAAGAGTTTATTAAAGGTGAAGATATAAAAATCATCAATATAGAAGGTCTATAACATGAAAGAACTACACTCTATTAACAACCAAACATTATCTAACAAGGATATATTGGACTTAGTAAAAGACCCATCTACTTCAAGTGATATATTAGATCAGTTGGCAAGAGATAAAGAAAATGATGAATATAATAAAATGTTTATAGCAAGACATCTAAAGACAAGTTCAAAAACTTTAGTATATTTACTAAAGTATGATGGTGTAGAAATGATGGGTGCAATAGCTGCACATAAAAATACTTCTCCAGAGATTTTAGAACTAATGGTGAGAAGTAGTGATAAACTTTATACATTATATAAATTAGCTCAAAACCCAAATACACCAACAGAAGCTTTAGACGAATTGTACGAAGAAGCAGATAGTGAATATATTAAATTAGCAATAGCACAAAATCCGAGTACTTCAAAATCCACTTTAAAAAATCTATTTAATGAAGATGAAATTATAAGTATTGAGGCACAAAAAAATTACGACTATCAAGAATAGTCCGAAGATAAATGATTTAGTTACATTTGAAGACTGGAATTATAGATATAAAGAGGAGATAAGTATGAGTATGGTGAAACATTTAAAAAAAGAAGAACAACAGATAGAGCTACTTTTTGATGGGGCATTTACAGAAAATAAGCCTATCCCATTTCCTAATAAAAATGGGACACAGGCTTACTCAAACCTTTTTTACTGGGCTCATTTAGTAGCCCATGAGACATCGGAATTTCCTCTGCATCCACATGAGGGTTTTGAGATAATAACCTTTATTTTTAAGGGCTCGCTAGAGCATTATGATACGGCTTCAAAAGTATACACTCCATTAAATGCTGGGGATGTTCAAGCAATTCAAGCAGGCTCAGGAGTTTCTCACTCTGAGAGAATCATAAAAGGGACTGAGATGTTTCAAATATGGTTTGACCCAGATTTCTCAAAAACAATGAAACAAGATGCTACATATAAAGACTATACACTTGAGGATTTTCATAAAAAAGAGGATACAGGACTCGAGGTGCTTACTTATGTTGGTAAAGATGGAAATGTTGAATCAGTAACTGAAGGTTTAGAGATAAAAAAAACAAGTTATAAGAGAGGTGAATTTACCGAAGAAATTGACTTGGAGTTTACATACTCTTTTTATCTTTTAAATGGTAAGGTAGTGCTAAATGGTGATACTCTACTTAAAGATGATTTTTATGTCTTAAAAGATGCAAATCGTGTTGCTTTGAGTGTAAAAGAAGATGCGGAACTTTTTGTTGTCAGAACACCCACTGATGTAAAGTACGCAAGATTTATCGAGAGATATAAAAAGGGAAAATAATGGAAGTAGGGTATTAAAAAAAACTAGTGACCGTTTTTGGTACTGGTTTCCCTTTTAGCTTGAGATAGTTTAGTGGTAGTTGAATTATTTAATCCAATGTTATACATCAATAGTATAGAATTCTCAAAACCTAATTAAGGACGTTAACTTGAACATTACTACAAACACAAAATCTTTTTTAATAATTGCATCTTTTATGATGGCTCTAGGCATAACTATAGGAGCTTTTGGCGCTCATGGCTTACAACCTTACCTTAGTGAATATGGAAGCATTATCTATAATAAGGGAGTAGACTACTGGTTCTATAACTCTTTAGGTCTATTTGGTATAACATTTATGGCATACTTAGTACCTACTTCATCAAAAATAGTAAAAGGGTTTTATTTTGTACTTACAGGTACGCTTATATTTTCTTGTTCACTTTATACACTTGCACTTACTGATATCAAGTTATTAGGAGCTATCACACCTATTGGAGGTTCTATCATGATAATAGGATGGGTTCTTTGTATAGTTGGAATCATAAAAGATGCAAAGGTGAAAAATGAAAGTAGATAAATATGATGTTTTAGCACAATCAGGTATACCCCTATGGGTTATAGTAGAACATGGAACTGATATAAATAGTGTTAAGTTACAAGATGGCTATTCAATAAAAGGCTTTGTTGAAACATTTGAGTTTACTAGTAGTGCAGATCATACCTTGAAGTATGAAGTGGCCATAAGTTGTATCAATGAGAAGGGTTATTATTTCGGAACAAACAGTGTAGGGTGTCAACTTTAAAAAAATATAATTTAAGAATCACTTTCAGTTTAAAAGATTTAGTGACTGTTTTAGAGTCCGGTAAATTTTAAAACACTTGAAAGTTACATATTCAAAAGGGTTTAGCATGAAGATACGAGTCTATTATGAAGATACAGATACTGGAGGTGTTGTTTACCACTCTAACTACTTAAATTTCTGTGAAAGAGCTAGAAGTGATGCTTTTTTTGATAAAGGTTTAAACCCCATTTTAGAGACAGGACACTTTGTAGCTAGAAAGCTAGAAGCTGACTTTTTCTCTTCTGCAAAACTTGGAGACAATCTACATGTAGAAAGTTCATTGATAGAGATGAAAGCTGCTTCTTTTAAACTTTTACAGAGTATCTACAAGGATGATAAAAAAATATTTGAGCTAACCATAACTCTTGCTTACATTACCTTTGAGGGTAAACCACAAAAAATTACAGATGATGTAAAGAGTTTATTAAATCTCGTCTTCACTGACTAAATGATATGGTATAAACCTAGATACTGATGGTTGTATTAGTTTTATAGGGTATATCATTTGATTATCCTCTATCTCAATATCGTACTCTCTTTTTTGACCATTTAGTAGGTACAAGAAGTAGTCTACACCAACTGTAGTCGTATAGTTAATCCAGTCATAAACTATGTCATTTCCAAGAAGAGAGTTAGTCTCTATTATTACATCTTTATGTTGCGTGATTGAGTTAGCAATAATCATGTTCTTTCTATCTTTATACTGTGTCATAGATAGGAGTAGGGGATTATAATTTGTTTGAGTGGATAGTATGTTAGTTGAGTTTGTATCGTACAGTGTAAGTTGAGACATAATCATACCACTTTTAATAATTGGTGTATTTATAAAAAATGTTCCCATGTTTATATCGCTGTTTTCTTTTAGTTGTTTCTCTAAGTTTGTAGTTCTCTTAGGTATTAAAAACTTGATAACACTTGAGTTCATATCTTCAGGTTCTTTTTCTAAAAATATTTCTTCTTGATATTTACTTAGTGATTGACCTATAGTTGATTTGTCATAAAATACTATAAGTGGAGATATAGACTCATTTATAAGAATATCGCTTTGAGCACGATAGTCTATACCCCCAAAGTGAAGGTGCTTCGAGTTACTCTTAGAGTCTTTTTTATTGATAGTTGGGAAATATATGTCTATCTCTGGATCAAGGTTAGTAATGACCTCCTCGCCCGCTTGTGTGAGTGGTGCTATAATATAGTCAAAACCATCATCTTGTATCTGTTTAATTGTTTTAGAAATGTCTTCAAATGTTTCAGTTTCTAGTTTGTAGCTTTTTAGCTCAAATGGTTGATTTCTTGTCATAAGGTAAGCAAATGAAGCATTAGTTGTTGATGCTGCATAGCGACCAATTTTTTTATAAGGAAGAAGTAGGGCTATCTTTACTTTTCCGTTTTTTATTTTTGAGTTGAGATTAAAGATGGATATATACTTTTTTCTTATCTCTTCAAGTTTAGAATCCTCCAGCCTATATGAGGCATTTGCAAGAAATGAGAAAATCTTATGATCATCAATATAATCTTCCATACAATCATCATCACACTCTTGTGGGTTAAGGTTTTGTACATATGTTTTTGGAAGTTCAATAGTAGATATTAAAAAGCTTTGAGCTAGTAATAAATATGGAAATAGTAAAATAATATATAGTTTTTTCATAAACAGTTCTTTATAGTTTTTAAATCATTCATAGCAATTTTTTTATCATCAGGATTCCTGAGCAGGTGGGTTGGATGAAAAATTGGGATAAGTTTATACTCTTTAAAGTCTATAACATGTCCCCTTACGCTTTGAAAGTTGTCTTCTTCTGACGTAACTTTAGCATAAGCATCTTTACCTAAGGTTACTATTACTTTTGGCTTTATAAACTCAATTTGAGAGTAAAGGTAATTTTTACATGAGTCCCACTCTGAATTTGATGGTTGATTTGAGTTTAATGGTTTGCATTTTATCGCATGAGTATAATAAATACTTTCTAAATTAAGTCCTAAAACTTTCTCAATCATATTCTTAAGTATATCACCAGATCTACCTGTATAATAGTTATTCGCCGAATCTTGACTTTGTGATACATTGTAATCAATAATCATAAGCTCTGCATTTAGATTTCCGAAACCTTGCATACTTTGTGTTCTTGACTTACTTAAATCACATAGATAACAACTAGATATATTTTGATTTAACTCATCTACCGAGTTGGCTTTTTCAAAACTATTTTTTTTATTTACAGAAAATGGATCAGAGTATTCAAAACCTAAAGCTTTAAGTCGATATAAGTTCTGGAGAAGCAATAAGTTCTGAAATGATTTCAATGCTGAGCCCTACTAGTAATTAATATATTTAATATTAGTATATAAAAAAAGTGGTTAAAATCTACTTTATAGATGTTTTTTTGGAGTATACATGGATTTTACTGAAGAAGTATTGGATGTGCGTAATTTTATATTATCATCATCACGTGATGTGCAAAGTGTAGTCAAAAATCTTGAGAGTATTCAAGATAAAAATATGCTTGTACATGTAAAATCATTTATTCACAATACTGTCCTTGTACAGACTCTTAAAAAAGAGTTAGAATCTATGCTTATAAACGCAGATATCTCACTATTAAAGCATGATGATAGAGAAGTTACATGCATAGATGTATTTATATTGAAAAATGACTCTGTAAATAAACAAGATTTAAAATCATATATTATAAATGAGTTGTATGTCGAGAGTAAAAAGAAAGAGATTAGTCTTGCTTCTCATAGAAATAAGCTTTTTACTAGGTACTTTACAGACCATTTAACAAACCTTCCAAATGTGTACCAACTTAGAAAAGACTTGGATGAACATGAAGAATTTGGACTTATAATCTTTAACATAGATAATTTTCAAACAATAAATAATTTTTATGGATTTATAGTTGGAGACTATGTAATTGAAAAGGTTGGAGAGTACTTAAAAAATCATATTAATAAGCATTCTGTATATAGACTCTCTGGTGATGAATTTGCTTTTATTTTGGATGAGAGTAAAGGTTTCTATGAGTTAAAAGATTTTCTCACAGAACTCTATGAAGAGATGAAAGATATTAACATTGAGTACCAGGGGATTAACATAGTTGTTAACTTTACTCTTGCGTCATCTGCAAAAAGAGATCATAAAAATATGTTCTCGAATGTTTCAATGGCATTAAAGTATGCTAAGCAGATGTCACTTCCTTTTTGGATATATGAAGAGAGAATGCATTTTGAAGATGAGTATGAAAGAAATATCAAGCTATCTGCAATTGTAAGAGATGCTATAGAAAACTCAAACATACTTCCATACTTTCAAGCCATAGTAGATACTAAAACTCAAGAAATTAAAAAGTATGAGTGTTTAGCAAGGTTAATAGATGCTAATGGGAAAATATTATCTCCAGTCCTTTTTATACCAATATCAAAAAATATTAAAGTCTATTCTGAAGTGACAAAAATTATAATAAACAAATCATTTGAAATGTTTGAAAACAGTAAGTATGAGTTTAGTATTAATTTATCTATCGAAGATATTATGAATAGTGATATTTTTAAGTTTATACTCGACAAATTAAAAGATTCAAATGCATCAAGAAGAGTAACATTTGAAATACTTGAGTCTGATGCTATAGAAGATTTTAAAAAGGTTGAGAGGTTTGTGAGTGAAGTTAAAAGATATGGTGCTAAGATTGCTATAGATGACTTTGGAAGTGGATATTCTAACTTTGCATACCTGACTAAAATGAGTGCAGACTACATTAAAATAGATGGTTCACTGATTAAAAACATAGATGTTGATAAAAATTCACTGATAGTTGTTGAAACAATAGTAGAATTCGCAAATAAACTAGGTATGCAAACAATAGCAGAATTTGTTCATTCTAGTACGGTAATGGATAAGGTTAAAGAGTTGGGAATTGATTACTCTCAGGGATTTTATTTAGATGAACCTACCGTTACACTTAAATAATAAAACAAGGTAATAAATGAAAAAGTATTCACTAATACTCTTAGTCCTACTAAATGTAAATATAAATGCAGATCTTATTATGAATGGAAATGCTGCGTATAGATCAAATGACTACGCCAAAGCTCTTGATATATACAAAAAGGCTTGTGATATAAATATAGCTCAGGGTTGTACGCATGTATCAACTATGTACTTTAAGGGCAATGGAATGGATATTGATACTTCTGGTGGTATTGAGTATATGGACAAGGCATGTACTTTAAATGATGCAAAAGCATGTTATGATTTAGCATATTTTTACTTTAGAGGGATGTTTGTAAAAGAAGATAAATTAAAAGCAAAAGATTTGTTTTCAAAATCTTGTGATGGTGGTGTTGTAAAAGGTTGTAATAATTATAAAATTATGAATAAATAAGTTTTACTTAGGGTAAATACCCTAAGAATTAAATAGTGCAGTTGTACTAAATACAATCACAGAAGCAGCAATAAAAGTAGCTCCATACAAGAATGATGATATTAACTTCATCACAGGTTGATATGTCCACTTAACAAGTAAAATAATACAAGATCCAAGAAGAGATGGTACGAATGTATATGCTAGTATCTCTTTCATCCCAAATCCATTTGGAATAGCTACATAGTTTGCTACTAATGAATTGAAAAATATTAATGTGATAAAGAAGATACCAAGGTATCGTATTGTGTTGAATTGACTAAAGCATTCTGTTACGCCTACTTCTTTAGTTACCATACACTTCATATCAGAAAAGTTAGCATCTTTTAGAGACTTTTCTTCACAAGTAAAAAATACTAAAAGACTAAACATAAGTCCTCCACCTACTAGTAACATTACTATTCCCATTGTCTGTTCCATGTGTCATTCCTTCATTTTGTTATATATTACAAAATATTATATCATAATATATTAGATATATAATATATTATTATATAGAAGTAATTATATGGGTTTTCCACCTACTTAAACAGAGGCTACTCATGTAAGGTGTTAATTAGAGTTTACTTGATGTTCTGTATTTTGAGGGACTTATCATTATGGACAGTATTCTAAATACAAAGAATATTAAGACCATTAATGATAAGAATAGAATAGTCTCTTTGTCTTTTTCTTCATGCGATAGGTTTACAACAATATCTCTAATGATAAATATAATGAATCCATCAATAATATGGCGAAGGCGTATTTTACCATTAGTGATAAATTCACTAATCATTTTAACTACTTCTAACACTATAATAAACTCTAGCATTAAGACTATGAGTTTTGTAAGTGGATAACTAAAGAAAATAAAAGATGAAAAGATGATGGAAGCAATTATTACTTGATAGTGCAGTTTAAAAAAGTTCTTAAAATTATTCATAACAGTATTCTAGAGCATCTCGATTACATGCTAGTTACATATATGTTTTATTGATTGGTTGAAGAAGTATAGAGGATAGAAGATTATATAGAGCTATAAAGCCCTATATAAAGGAAGTTAGTAGCTATTAAGATACAGCTACTTCTACTGCAGTACCTTCCCAGATACCGTGTTTAGTACAGTAACCATGAGCAACAAGGTTAAGTTTTTTACCTGTTGGGATTATTGTGAATGTAGTAGTATTATGAGCTTTAGTGTTACCTAGAGTTCCTGGTACATAAGAAGCTTTTGCTAATTGAGTGTCACCATTGAAAAGTGTTACAGACTCGATGAAGTGATCGAAATCATCTGGATGAGTATACTCGTTACCCATTTTTACAGTTACTTCAAATGGCTCACCAGCAGTAGCATTGTCAGCACAGTGAATAAACGGAGAGTGACGGTCAATTAAGTCTTTTTTTGCTTCTCTATCTATTTCAGATATATCTTGGTATTTGTTAATCTTTGGCATTTTAATTCCTTATGTTTTTTTAATTTGTGCGACATTGTAACTAGTAATACTTTTAGATAAACATAAACCGGAGTATATTCATCTTAATTAAGAAATATTTAATAAAGCACTATTTAACCATAATATGGATAGAATCGCGTCAATATAATATAAAGAGCTTAATATGTTAAAACCATTACTTATAGAAATAGGTGTAGAAGAACTTCCAGCAGTTCCTCTTTTAAAAGAGTTAAAAAATATTGAAAAAAAATATGCAGATATTCTAGAAAAGAACTCACTTTTAGGTGAATTTGAATTTTACTATACACCTCGTCGTTTAGTGATTTGGCATAGAGAGTTTAAGACTTCTCAAGATGATAGTGTAGAAGAGTTCTTCGGTGCCCCTGTAGCTGTAGCATTTAAAGGTGGAGAGGCAACTCCAGCAGCTAATGGTTTTGCAAAGAAGTGTGGAGTTCCTCTTCATGAGATAGGACGTGGAGAGAAGGGTGGTAAAGAAGTTCTCTACTACAAAAAAGATGTCAAGGGTAAAAAGTCAACTGAACTTTTATCAGAAATGATTAACACATGGATTAAGTCACTAGATTTTGGAAAATCTATGAGATGGTCAAGTAATAGCGAGAGTTTTATTAGACCAATTCGTTGGGTAAATGTACTTTTTGGTGATGAGTTAGTTAATGTAGACCTTTTTGGAGTTAAATCATCTAAAGAGACTTATGTTCATCGTATTAGTAATTTTAATGCTGTAAGTATTAATGGTGCTAAAGATTATTTTGATGTATTAAAAAATGGTGGTGTTACACTTTTCCAAGAAGAGAGAACTTCTAAAATACTTTCTGACTTTAAAGAGATTGAGAATGAATCTGGTCTTAAAATTGAAATGGATGAAGAACTTCTAAGCGAAGTAGTGGCTATAACAGAGAATCCTACAGCTTTACTAGGTTCATTTGACGAAGAATTTTTAAGACTACCTCCTGAGGTTATAATCACTTCTATGAAAGAACATCAGAGATACTTTCCGGTTTTTAAAGATGAAAAGCTTATTAATAAGTTTGTAGTTGTATCAAATGCACTTACAGATGATTTTTCTAAAGTAGTAGAAGGTAATGAGACTGTACTTCGTCCTCGTTTAGCTGATGGACTTTTCTTTTATGATAATGATTTAAAAAATGGTTTAAGTACAAAAGGGCTTGATAAAGTTGCGTTCTTTAAAGGTCTTGGTTCAGTTTCTGACAAGATAGCTAGAGAGTCTAAAATAGCAAATAAACTTTTTGATATCTATAAGCCAGATGCTTTAAAAACAGACTTAGATAGAGCTATCTCACTTGCAAAAGCTGATCTTATGAGTGAAATGGTTTATGAATTTACTGAACTTCAAGGACTTATGGGTTACTACTATGCTAAAGAGACTGGTGAAAACTCAAACGTTGCTACATGTATAAAAGAGCAGTACTTACCAACTGGAGAAGATAGTGAGCTTCCATCAACTCCTTTAAGTGCAATAGTAGCTATGAGTATAAAACTAGACACTCTTTTAGGTCTTTTTAGTGTAAACCAGATACCAACAGGTTCTCGTGATCCATTTGCACTTCGTCGCGCCGTAAATGGACTTGTAAGAATTACTAAAGAGCATAGTTTAGAGTTTGATATAGTTGATACTTTGAAGAGCTTATCAGGGGAATATGACGAGATTGATATGTCTAAGTTAGAGAGTTTCTTTTTAGAGCGTGTAAAACAGTACTTTAAAGTAAATCCTTCCATAGTTGAGGCTGTTTTAGCATCAGGAGAAAGAGAACTACTAGCTATGGGTAAAAAGATTCAAGCACTAGATAGTATGGTAAACAGTGAAGGATTCTCAGAACTCTTTTCAACTTTCAAGCGTGTTGCAAATATAACGAAAGATATTAACATGTCCGAAAACATGTTAATAGACTCTAGTTTACTAGAAGAAGAGGCTGAAAAATCTTTACATGTAAGATACATAGAAGTATCTACATGTAGTTATGATTCATACGAGGAAGAACTTGACGCTTTGTTTGGATTGAAACCTGAACTTGATAAGTTTTTTGAAGATGTAATGGTAAATGTAGAAAATGAAAATGTAAAAAACAATAGAAAGTCTTTGATAGCTTCTATTTACAAAAGCATACTTAAAATAGCAGATATTAAAGAGGTGTCTATTTAGTTAGCCAATAAGAGTTTTCTTTGAAGTGAGTGCTTTAACAAGTGCTTCTTTGATTAGTTCAAAAGATTCACTGTTTTGCTCTATAATTCTTTCTTCTCTCGCTTCTTGTCTTATAAGAGCATCGATATCTCTTTTAAGATCAGTATATTTTGTAACAATATCTGTACTAACTTTGTGACTTTCTAATATGTCTTTTTGTTCACGAAGATCTTTTAAATCGTACCTAATCTCTCTAACTTCATTTTTGTGTTTTGTATTGTCCCCACTAGAAGTAAATGCATTTAGACATTCATCCAACTTTTTAGCTCCATAAGATATCTCTTGCTTTAGCTTGTCTATCTCTTTAATTAAGTTTGTATTATGAGCTAATGGAGATAAGCCTGATATGTTTAACTCTTCTATTTCTTCTTTTAGTTCAGACATTTTATCTTCTATCTCTATTAAAGTTGTCTCTGCCTTCATATATACTTTAATAATAGATATCATAGAAGCAACATTCCATTTCCATCCATTCTCAGCCTCTATGGCAGGGACTTTGTACTTTTTACCATTGAGTACAACTATGTCTAGTGAGTAGTATTGTAAAAATTCATTAATATATTTATTGCCATCACTTAATTCCGCTAAAATCAATTCAGCTATAAATCCAAATACTTCTTTAAAGTGAATTCTAAATACATATCCAGCAAAACCTTTAAAAAATTCATCATTATGGTCAAAGTCCGTAGTTAGTTGCTCTATTATAATTGACTGTATACTTGAGAAAACATTTTTTTCATAAGTTTGATTGTCTATTTGAGATGTCAACATATTTACATCAACAAACATCTCTGCAACGAAGTAGAAAAAGTCTTGATTTTCGTCTTGTAAGAATATGTCATTATAAAATGACTTTAAATCATCTTCATTTATACCATTAAATCTATTAGCGACTGTGTTTTTTTCACTTTCGTTGACATTACGCATAAGTGATTCATCAATCATCTTAATGATAATACAATCATTTTTAACAATAACAATATCACCCGATTCTAACTCAAAAGCTTCTCTGACTGCATGTTTTACAAGCTCTTTTTTATTGATGGCTTCTTTAGTATCTTCTAAAAATTCAAATAGACCATCTTTTAGGGCTTTACCTATAGATATAAGATCTTCTTTGCCATGATAGTCGTACTCAATATATTCTTCGTTATCTTCAAGGAGATGTATAAGAGGTTCTAAATTTAAACTATTCTTTGGCTCGATTTTATATGGGAATACTTTTATTCTTACTATATTTTCTTTATTTGTTAGGAGTATGTATCCTATTGGTTCAAAATGTTCTTGAAATACTTTTTTTATATCGTCTTTATGTTCTTGTTCAGATATGTTTTCATCAGGAAAGTTTTCTTGTAAATAAGCAAACAAGTTTTTGTTTTGTACAGTATCCCATTTAAAATCAATAGATGGTTTTGCGATACTAGTTTTGAAATAAATTTTTAATTTTGAGTAAATCATAATATTCTAAATAAATCCAATTATAAATTATTTTATACAATGATATTGAAAATATATAAATTTTGGGTTAAAAGAGCTGTTTAAAGATAAAATAGATAGGATAAAGTAAATAAACAATTGGATAAAGATGTATGATATAGCAATTGTCGGTGCTGGAGTTAATGGGTGTAGCATGGCATATGAGTTCTCTTTGGAGAATAAGAAGGTGATTATTTTTGATATGGATGGTATATCTAGTGGAGGTAGTGGTGCCGCCGGTGCATTTATATCTCCTAAGTTTTCAAAAACAGGTGATTTAAAAGAATTATTAAACAAGGCTTTTAGCTATAGTATGGAGTATTATGAAAAAAACTTTCCAACACTTTTTAAAAAAAGTAGACTCATACATATTGCAAAGGATGAAGACTCATCTAAAAATATAAACGAATATAAGAAAAGTACCAAGCTGGAACTTTTAAATACGCCAAAAGATTTTATGAGTGGACTTAGCGAGTATGCTAATAGCTATGAAAATATTTGTATGGAGACAGCAGTAGTTAATGCAAAAAGTATATGTAGTGCGATGAGTAAAGGTGCTAAGCATATAAAAGAGAAAGTAGATACTCTAATATATGATGATGGCCAGTGGATTATAAATGATGTATATGTTGCTAAACATGTTATTTTATCAACGGGTGCATACAAGTCCGTTATAGATGAGCCATATATTAAAATAAGAGGTATCTGGGGTCATAGGATTGATGTAAAAACAAGCACAGATAACCCATATACGATACATCAAGATGTATCTATCTCAAAAAGTGAGAATGGCGAGTTAGCTATTGGTGCAACTCATGATGTTCACTATCATCCACAAACATCTAATAAGGCTTATGATATAGAGAATGGTCGAGTAGAGTTATTGAATAAAGCTAGAAAAACAATTGATTTAGAAGATCTTGAGGTTATAAAAGATTACACAGGCTTACGATCAGGAAGTAGTGACTATATGCCCATAGTAGGAAGGGTAGTATTATCTAGGGAGACTTTGAGGAGTTGTAAAAATATAACTAATGGTAAAAAGTATAGTGCAGATGACTTTACATACTACCCTAATCTATATATTTTAAATGGAAGTGCAGGGTATGGTTTTGTTTTAGCTCCATACTTAGCAAAACAGTTAAAAGACTTTATACTTTATGCAAAGGACATAGATGAAGCTATTAGCCCAGTAAGATTATTTGTAAGATGGGCTAAAAGGTTAGGGTAACTAACCTATTTTAATGATTGTAGGTGGATTTGTTGAGAATGACTTTTTAAAAGCATTTGCTCTAATATCTCTTAGTTTACCACTGGCTGTTGGTGGTAAGAAATATGCTATTTCTTGACTTTCTTCTTTGTCATAGTTATTATCATGCATAAATGCAATCTCTTTACCAAGTTTTTTAACTTGTTCTGAAAGGGCTCTTGCATAGATTATGATAGATTTATGATGCCTGTCATATTTGTTTCCTGAGCCAAAAAATACGAACTTACCACTAAGACGAATATTAGGAATGTCTTGATAATTCAGTTCTTTATCATAGCGAGTAAGTTGACCTGATGAGTATCTATCTAAGTCAGCATCAAACTCTTCTAGTATAGGAGTAGGCTCAATATTTGGTTTGTTTAGATTAAATAGGTATTTAACCTCTACTAGCTTTCCTCTGTACCCATCTTTTATAGCAGAAGAGAAGAGACCACAATTTTTATCAAATTCAAGTTCATCAAACTGATCATTAAACTCATATCCTTGAGATTCTAAAGATGCGTTATCTTTATAACCTATAGGTGCAATAGTCGGATTGTAAAGAAATATAGTTCCAGCTACTGTTTTACGCTTTTTCTTGAGCATATTTTCTAGCTGAGTTGCATCTATCAGTTCATTATCTTCTTGTATGTATAAGTACTGCTCTTTTACATATTCGATGTCTATACTTGTTATGAACTTTCCAAATGCTTGCATATAGTTATCCTGTTTATTATTTTTGAAATTATACTATAATTACTAAAGAGAAGGGTAGATATGACTTATATTATTTTAACGGTGATTATTTTATTTATTTCAGCTTTTCTTTTTTACTATATTCAATACTATTTTACGTTTAAACCATCAATATATAGAGAGATGGACTTAGACAATGAATTTGAGATTTTACATCTTAAGATGGACGATGGTGTTACAATAGAGGGAGTTATATATGAACCCTTAGAGTTATATAGAAAGCTACCTAGTATACATGGAACATTACTGTATTTTGGTGGTAACTATCAAGATGTTATTGGACTTATCAAGAAAATGGCTATATCTTATCCTCATGTTAGAATAGTGACCTTTAACTATAGATCGTTTGGAAAAAGTGGTGGAAGAGCCAGTGAGAAGAAAATTTTTAGTGATGCAATTATAATTTCTGAATTTACCAAAGAGAAATATGGTGATTTTTACATTATGGGTTATTCACTAGGAGCAGGTGTGGCATCTTTTATAGCAGCAAATATTAAAGCTAAAGGTGTCTTTCTTATTGGACCATTTGACTCTTTTTATGGACATGTAAAAGAGAGGTTTAGTTTTTTTAAACGGATACCCAAACTTAATTTATCAAGAATATTTAGGTATAAGTTCGACAATACTACTCATGTTAGTAAAATAGAGTCTAAAACATATATATTTGCTAGTAAAAGTGATAAAATTATGTATATTAAGAACATAAGAAACTTAAAAGAGTATGTGAAAAATCTTGCCATGTATGAAGAGTTTGATGAGTTGACTCATTATGAATTACTCTGGGACAAAGATATACTAAAAATTATTAATGGAGTTATGAGTGAATGAGTTAGGGTTTATGTTAAAAAAGTTTATTTCGTTTTTTGTTCATCCATTTGGAATAGTTTTTTCTCTCTTTATTATTGGTTTTTATCTTTTATATAAAAAGAAGTACTTATACGCAAAAGTGGTTTTGAGTTCAGCATTTGGTATATTTATGCTTTTTTCGTATCCACCTTTTTCAAACTTTTTAGTAAAAAATTTAGAAGATAAATATCCAAAGTATGATTATAAACATGATATAAAATATATACATGTACTTGGGTCTGGACACAATACAGATAAGTCTCAACCATTATCATCACAGGTATTTAGTACAAGATTATTAGAGGGAATAGTTATACATAATAAGATACAAGGCTCTAAGATAATTTTAACTGGCTATGAAGGTAGTACAGATATAAGCAATGCACAAATGAGTGCTAACTTAGCCATAGAACTTGGAGTTAAAGAGGAAAACCTTATTGTAAATGGTGCTCCAAAAGATACAAAGGAGGAGGCTATTTTCACAAAAAGTATACTTGCTGAAAATGAGAATTTTGTATTAGTAACATCTGCAACACATATGTCAAGGTCTATGAAACTCTTTAAATCACTTGGGTTAAATCCTATCCCAGCACCTACAGACTTTCATAAAAGAGAATTTATAGGTTATTTCAGAGCACCAAATATAGGTTCACTTGAAAAGTCTCATATAGCTATGCATGAATATATAGGGATGTTATGGGCAAAAATCAGAGGTTAATTAAATGATTTATTTTAATAACTTCTGCATAAGCTCTATATGATAACTTTCTTGGTAATTAATAAAGTCAAAGAACTTAGATAACTCTTCATCCTTGATAGCTGCACTTAACTCTTTACACATCTCTTTAGCAGCTTCTTCTTCAGCTATACCATCTGTAACAAACTGTTTTAAATCTTTGATGATGTAAGTCATCTCATGAAGTTCTCTTGGAAGAGCTAGTATCCCCATTTTTGCCATCATATTCCCAAATGATTTTAGGTGAAAGTGAGACTCATCAATAAGATCTTGAAAAACATTAAACTGTATAAGTTCAGTCGTTCTGGCTTGCATGTAAGCGTAAATAAGAATTAGTTCATACTCTTTGTATAACTCTTCAAAAAGAAAGTGTGTAAGTGCATCTATTTGATCTTGAGCAAGGTTTTTGTCAAGCCATTCTCTTCTCGTGTTAAAGGCTGTTATTTCTTTATTGTTTGATTCGTCTTTTAGGATCTGGGATAGATACTCTAATAGGTACTCATCATCAGTTCTAAGTCTTTGTGAGAGTATAGTATTACTATAAAGAGTCATAGTCTCTTTTGTAGTATTTACTAAGTCATTTATCACTTCAAAAACAGACTTACGCTTATTTAAAGTCAGATCTCTATCGTAGTTATAGTTGTCGCCACGTTCAAGTACATCTGAACCAATCCACTTCATATGTCTAAAGGCAATTTGAGCAAAGTCATACAGTTTTGATTTTATCTCTTCATCATTTATTGCAAATGATGCAAAGTTTATACTTACCCATAGTTGGTGTTTTTTTTGATAAAGCTTATCCAAGGTTTTCTCCTTCGCAGCTATCTTTCATTTTAAGTACATGTAACTCTTCTTCTTCACCATTTTGCAAGTTCTCAAGATTTTGCAGAGATGCTATAAATGAACTAAAAACTATGTCTGCACATACTTGTTGTTGCGCGGACATAGAACCTAGTTTCTCATTCATTTTAGCAATAGCACCATGTGCATAGTCTAAGTTGTTATTTATAATCATATCTGTAAACATAGAGCCTATTACTACCGTGTCTTGACAACCATTTGTAGCAAATTTTGCATCTTTTATCATCTCACCATCAAGTAGTCCATAAAATATTACATACTCTTTTGTTTTCTCATCTAGAGCAACACCTATACAGCTAGGCTTATCAAGCTTACCATAATTTCTCGGTTCCATTAAGTGAGATAGTGTCTCAGCATTCATTCCATCTGGTAGTTCTACGTCTTTTAAATCTTCTTCAGTCATATTAATTCTTCATTTTAAATTATCTAGATTCTAGCAAAATATAGTGAATGTTTTGCTTAGTGTTTTTTAGTACTTTATCTTTGCCAGATATAGTCCATTAGGTTTTGCAGGTTTAACTTTATGCTGTTTTTTACACTCTAGTAGTTCTAGAATCTCATTAGAGTCTAGTGCAAGTAAGGAACCGACCATAAGTCTTATTTGACTTCTTAAAAAGCCATTCGCTTCAAAGTGAAGTATTATATAGCCATTGTGTTTGTAGGCATATGAGTTATATACAACTCTACATGTAGACTTTACATCACTACCAGTTTTCATAAAGTTTTTGAAATCAAATTCACCCTTAAAAAGCTTTATATTCTTTTCTATTCTCTCAAAGTCTATCTTATCAACAAAGGTAATGAATTGATCTTCAAATGGATTACTCATAGACTCTTTTATTATATATCTATAGACTCTTTTTTTAGCGCCATACCTTGCGTGGAACTCATCATCTACACTAACTACACTCTTTACATGTATAGATTTAGGAAGCATGGTGTTGAGAACTCTTTTTAGCTTAGTAGTATCATTCCAAAACTCTGGAACATCTATGTGACATACTTGTCCTGTAGCATGGACACCTTTGTCAGTTCTACCACTAGCTACAACTTTTGAATCTATATTTATCTCAGAGAGTACAGTTTGAAGGTTACCTAAAATAGTATTTTTAGTGGATTTCTGAGACTGTGAGCCTAGGTAGTGTGTACCATTGTATGAGATTGTTAAAGCCACTCTCATAAAGGGTATTAAAACCTAGCTACAATTGTTTTTTTGTATGTTATATATGTTGCGCTAAACCATATTATAAGCATGACAGGTATTGTGTAGAGAGATAGAGCACCTTGAAGACCTAAAACAAGAGCATCATAAATAACTATACCTAAAAATAGATATAGATAAATCTTACCCTTTTGGTGTCTTACATGTACAATACCAATACTAAGTATTAAAAATATACTAGAAAGTGGGAAAATGGCAAAGAGCATACTTACCGTAAACGCTTTAATACGTTTTTTTCTAAAGTCTTCATCTAACCAGTATTTCATGGCTGATTTGTATTTGTAAAGGTCAGTCTCTAAATAGTTGTTAATAAACATAGTTTTAAAATCAATCTGAGTGAATTTCTCTTTAGAGTAGCTGTAAGCCTCACCGGTTGTTAGTTTAAGTATTAATAAACCATCTTTATTAATTATTTCAGCTTTGTTAGCCTCTATCAGTACTTCTTCTTTTTTATCTTTGTTAAATAGAACTACATTTGAGTAAGTTCCATCTACATTTTCTGTACCAATATAGAGTAACCACTCTCCAAATTTATGTCCAAACTCTGAAGCAGAAAGGTTAAATTTCGCCTCACTTTTTTTATAAATAATAAAGTTCTTTGATAAAATCTTTGCATGAGGAAAAATTACAAAAAAGTTTATAAATAGAATAGTCGACAAAATAAGTGCAGGTTGTAAAAATGCTTGCAGTATGACTTTTGGTTTGATTCCTAGAGCAAAAAGAACGACTATTTCATTGTCATTAGATAGTTTAAAAAGAGTTAGTGTTGATGCTACAAAAAATGATATTGGTAGTGTGTAAAATAAGAGTTCTGGAACTATGAAAAAGTATAACTTTGCCATCTCGAAAATACTAAGTTCTATAACAGCTGTATAGGTAGCAAGTTTAATAAGAAATACTATTGACGCTATAGAAAACAGTGGAATAAAGATTGATAAAAATATAACTGCTAAAGAGTCTCTTATGTATTTTTTTAATTCATGCATTAGTAAATTGCCTCTATAAGTGCGAGTGTTTGTGCATCAAATATATAAATTATGAAAGTAGCAAGAGCTAAGAATGGAACAAAAGGAACTCTATTATTCTCAGGATCTCTTCTAAGCTGTATCATCATAATAGGAAGAGCTAAAATTGCTGAGAAAAATATAGCCCCAAGTGTTAGTTTCACACCAAGTAGAGCACCCATAGTTGCTGCAACCATTATGTCACCTTCACCCATAGCTTCTATGAATGGGTATGTGTGATAGTTTTTTGTCCATGGTGTAATAGTTTTTCTGGCTTCTCTTTGTGCAGATGATGTAAGTATGTAAGATAGTGAAAATCGTAAAAGTGTAAAGCCACCAGCAAAAATCATAGCGTTTTCAAAGTTTATTAGTACTCCATTTAAACTCCAAGCACCAAAAATAGCAAAAAATATTGCTAAAAGATTTAGTGAATCCGGAACCATCATATACTTTATATCTATAGTTGATAGTGCTAAAAGCATTGAAAAACTCATAGCTATAAGTATCATTGGAAAATTCAGTCCAAACTTACTTGCAAGTAGCAAAAATATCAATCCCGTAATTAGTTCAATAATAGGGTATTGTATAGAAATTTTAGCGGAACAATATGAGCACTTTCCTCTTAAAAATATCCATGAAAAAAGTGGAATATTATGCCAAGGCTTTAGACCCTCACCGCAAGATGTACAATGGGAGCCACCATAGATGATAGTTTCTTCTTTTGGTATACGAATAATTACTACATTTAAAAATGAACCAAAAGATATACCAACTAGAAGCGCTATAATTAAAATTGTCATTTTAGCCCTCCAAATCTTCTCTCAATTTTTGTAAATTTTTTTATTATATTTTCTAATTCTATTTTTTTAAAGTCTGGCCAAAGTGTATCAGAAAAAAACAATTCTGCATAAGCTGATTGCCATAGCAAAAAGTTTGAGAGTCTATGGTCTCCACCTGTACGGATAAGTAAGTCAACATTATGTTTACAATCAAGTGCATTAGATAACATAGACTCTGTGATATTGCCTCTATCTTTTATACTGTTTACTGCTCTAAGTAGCTCATCTTGTGCGCCATAGTTAAGAGCAAGTGATTGAACTAAACCATCACAGTGAGATGTCTTTTCTTCTATATCTTTTATAGTTTTTTGAAGTGAATTTGAAAAGGCTCTTATATCGCCAATAGCTTCAAACTTTACATTGTTCTCTAAGTATACCTCTAGCTCATCTTTTAGATATTTTTCTAAAAGCTTCATTAAAAATTCTACTTCTAAACGAGGACGTTTCCAGTTTTCAGTTGAAAAGGCGTAAAGAGTTAATCTTTCTATATCTTCACTTTTAGAACAGTATGTTGTAATCTCTTTTACAACTTTGGCCCCAGCTTCATGCCCTTGTACTCGTTTTTTGTTTTGAAGCTCAGCCCAACGACCATTTCCATCCATGATAATAGCGATGTGCTTGAGTTCATTCATACATATTTTCCATATTTATTTTCATAGGATTGTATCGTTTTTTTAATTAAAGAGTCTTTGAATGCTCTAGTATATGTAGAGATACTGTTACCTTATCAGCAGAGTGGATAGATTTGACTTCATCTTTAGAAATAAACTCTACTTTATTATTATCTGTTCCAAAACTTGAAGAGTCTTGTAAAATATTTAAACAAACAGCATCTAAATCTTTCTTGGAAATCATTGATAAAGCATTGTCTAATGCTTTAGTCTTATCCATTTCTGCTTTAAATCCGACTGTTGTAATATCTGCTTTATCAATAGACTTTAGGATGTCTATATTTTGTTTTAATTTCATATCCCAAGTATCGCCTATAAGGTCTTTTTTTAGTTTACCTTCTTGTATAGTTTGGGGAACATAGTCACTAACAGCAGCGGCCATAAAGAGATATGGTTTTTTCTCTTTCTTTGTTACTATATGAAGAGACTTTGAAAGTGACTTATACATCTCATTTGAACTCTCTACATGTAGAGTGTTTAGATTAGTTGGAAGTTCATTCTCAAACTTTGAAGCTATAAGCTCGACATCTGCACCTTTGCAGTAAAGAGCCGTAGCTAGTGAAGAAGCCATTTTTCCACTTGAATAGTTAGAAATATAACGAACATCATCTATTTTTTCTATAGTACCACCACCAGTCACGATTACACTTCTATTGAGCCAAAAGTTATCTTCTAAAAGTTTTCTAGCACAAGCCCAGAAAATATCTATAGGCTCAGCCATAGCACCATTTCCAGTTGTTTTACACGCTAACTCTTTTACCTGTGTATCTACAAACTCATATTTAGATAGTTTTAGCAATCTTAAGTTGTCTTGTGTGATTGGACTTTCTATCATATTAGTATTTGCTGATGGAGCTAGTAGCTTTACACCAGGGTATGCGAGAGCAGTTTGCAGTAGAATACTGTCTGCTACAGCATGTGATAGTTTTGCTATAGTATTGGCTGTTGCTGGTGCTATAAGCATCATGTCAGCCCAATCACCAGCTTTAATATGGTTATGCTCATCCACCCAAGATTCATTGTTGTCATCAAGTATTTGGTTGGATGTTAAAGTTTCAAAAGTAAGAGGTGTTACAAATTTTTTCGCAGATTCGCTCATTATGACCTTTACCTCTGCTCCAGCTTTTACTAAATAACGGACTATTTCCAGTGATTTATATACTGCAATAGAGCCTGTAACTCCTAGAAGAACTTTTTTATTTTTTAGTAAATCATTTGGGATAAGCATATGCCACCTTATGTATATGTATTAATATTTTTCGTATTTTAGCACTAATTTTTAAATTTTACTTTTATCTATCTCTACTCCACCATACTCTAATGTATAGATCAGGTCTGTAGTATCTAGTTTATCAAAATTCTCAATCATAATCTTTTTTAAATAATCTTTTTCTGCTATTTGTGCTCTTTGTAGAGAAGCTGCGAATATTCCCTTATTCTGAAGTACAAGTAATGTGATATCGCTATCCATCTGAATATGGTTCATTAAATCATTTATGTCAGTTTCAAATATAGAACTTAGCATTGAAAACATACCAGCAAGATAAGCCTTATCCTTGTTTTCTTTAATGGCATCAGACTCCATTCTTTCTGCTCGCTTTATAGCTAAGTCTAAAATAGATTTAGAGGCTGGATTTGTTGAAACTTCAGAATACAAATACACCATTAACCATCTTAGTAGTTTATCTCTTCCCATTAGTGTGATTACCTGAGTTAATGACTCAATTTTAACATTGAATTTTTTTGAGTTATTAAAAAACTCTACAAGCTTAAAAGATAAGTCTGGTTGCATCTTGATAAATGATTCGAGCTTCTCAGTACTATCATTGCCTTTGATGATTTTGATTAACTGTAGTATTGTAAATTGTGCTGCTTCCTTAGAATCAACAATCTCAATTATTTCGGGTTTATCTAAATAATAACCTTGAAAATAATCAAACCCCATATCTAAGTATTTTGTATGTTCATCTTTTGTTTCTATGTTTTCTGCAAGAAGTTTTATTCTAGTGCCTTTAAACTTATTAACAATTTTTTCTAGATTTTCAGGTTCAGAAATTGATATGTCCATTTTTATGATATCTATATAGTTAAATAATCTACTAAATTTGACTATCATTTCAGCACTTGAGTCAAAATGTTCTATAGAGAGAATAAAGCCTCTTTTTTTATACTGAATAATTTTAGCAATTGTTTTTTCACTTAGGTCTATATTCTCTAAGATATTTAATATAAATCTATCTTTATCTAATACGTCTAAAATACCTTTAGATAACGAAGTTTCATCAACATTGACAAAAGCATAACGATTTTTACCAAGAAGCTTATTCAGTTCCTTGTTTGTTATAGAGTTCATGATGATTTGTGAAGTTTCTTTTACTGTGTCTGAGAAGTTAATCTTATCATGCAAAGCATCTTCAAATATTAATTCATAAGCGTATACCTTATCGCTCTTAGTAAATATTTTTTGTTTTGAGAGGTTGATTATATTCATATTGTTAAATACTCCCATCAATTTTAATATATTGTAGCATCTTATTTTTAAGTAAAAAATAATTAGATATAATTTTGAACAAATAATATCATTCATGGAGTTTATATATGAAGTCATTAGTTTTATCACTTATATTCATTTTATCGCCTTTAGTTTATGCTGAATCAACTTTAGTAGATGCAGCTAAAAATTCGGACTTAACCAAGGTTAAGAGTGCTTTATCATCTGGTGAGGATGTTAACACTGCCTCAAAAGGTGGTGCCCGTGCATTAATGTGGGCCTCTAAAAATAATCAGTTAGAGATAGTGAATTTTTTGCTTAAAAGTGGAGCAGATATTAATTTACAAGATAATGCAGGATACACAGCTTTAGTTTACGCTTGTAGTGAAGGTAACAAAGATATTATAAAAGTTCTTATCGAGAACGGAGCAGATGTAAATATAGCTACAAAAAATAACAAAAGTGCTTTGATATTTTCAGTAAAAAAAGCACAACTTGATATGGTGAAACTACTTGTTGATAAAGGCTCACCTACAAACACGAAAGATAGTAGTGGCTCAACAGTATTGGGTTATGCAGTGCAGGGTGAAGCAGAACAGATGTCAGATATAGCTCTTTATCTAATAGAGCATGGAGCAGATGTAAATGCAAAGGACGAAGAGGGTTACACAATCCTTATGGCTGCAGCTGAAATGGGGCATGCAGAGATTGTAAAACATCTTCTAAGTCATGGTGTTGATAAAAATGCAGAAGATTCCGAGGGAACAACTGCTCTTGGTTATGCAGAAGGTGAAGAGCAGGATGAAGTGGTAGAATTATTAAAATAGGCTATGAAATATTATGACAACAACGTCTGAAGCTATAAAATTGATAAAGAGATATTAAATAGCATCATTAGGATGTTTAATATAAAATCATATTGTGTTATCTTTTCTTTGATATTATAACAAAAAATAATACCTAGGAATTCTGATGACACCTACTAAACTACTTGCTGTACTACTTTTACCGTTGACAATATTTGCTAATGAAGGTCGTACTCAACTTCAAATTGCTACATATAAACAAGATTCTCAAACAGTTAAAGAGCTGATTAACCAAGGGATGAATGTAAACAAAAAAATGAATGATGGTCGTAGTGCTTTACATATTTCTGCATTTTATGGGGATAGTAGTTCTGTTAAGCATCTTTTAGTTGCAAATGCTGATGTAAGATTAAAAAGTAATGATGGTTCAACGCCTCTTCATAGAGCTTGTGAGGGTGGTGATGTAGCTACAATTAAACTACTTTTAGATGCTGGTGCAGATATAAATGCAAAAACCAAAAACAATACAACACCTCTGCATATAGCAGCCTACCTAGGTCACGCAGAAGCAACTAAGTTTTTAGTTGAACATAGAGCTGATAGAAGTATAAAAAACACTGAGAATAAAACTGCCTTGGATGAAGCAAAAGATGCTTTAGAAGTACAGACAATAGCTATTTTACAAAAGTAAACTATTTTTTTCCAAAGAACTTGTAGTAAAAGTTTTTAATGGTCTTTACTTTAGAGCTACTTACAGCAAGGTAGCCACTCTCTACCTTGCCACTTCTTAGAGTTGTTCCAGCCCCTATCATTACGTCATCTTCTATTGTAACTGGTGCTATAAGTTGGCTATCACTTCCAACAAACACATTTTTACCTATGATTGTCTTGTATTTTTTAACACCATCATAATTACATGTAATAACTCCTGCACCTATATTTGTACCTTCGTCAACCTGAGCATCACCTATATAGCTAAGATGTCCTGCTTTTACACCTTTGAGTGAACTCTTTTTAACTTCTACAAAGTTTCCTATATGAGTGTCTTCTATATATGAAGCTGGGCGCAAGTGTGCAAGTGGACCAACATCGGAGTTTTTTACAACAGAGTCTTCTATAACACTTCCAGATTTTATGTGTGAGTTTTGTATTAGTGTCTCTCCGGTTAAACGACAACCATTCTCAACAATACATTCACCCTCAAATGTAACACCTTCTTCTATATAAATAGTTGAAGGAAGTTGCATAGTGACACCTTTATTCATTAGAGATGTTTTAATTTTATTTTGCATTATCTCTTCAGCATCAGAGAGGTCTTTTTTAGAGTTTACACCCTTGAAACTTTCTTCATTTACAAGTAATGGAAAAATACCAACTCCATCAGCTCTAGCCATAGATATAACGTCTGTGAGGTAGTACTCTTCCTGTGCATTATCATTACTTAAAAGAGGTATATATTTCTGAATTACACTTTTTGAAAAAGCGTATATTCCTGCATTTACAGTTTCTACATGTAGCTCTTCTTTTGATGCATCTTTTTGTTCTACTATTTTTTGTACATGGTTGTTTTCTATTATTACACGACCATATCCATCAGGATTTCCTAGTCTAAAAATAGACATAATGATTTCTGAATCATTTTCTAAAAAACCACTTAAAGACTCTGCAGTTATAAGAGGCATATCACCATTTAAAACTAGAACTCTTTCATTTTTAGGCTTAACGTTTTTCATAGCTCCACCAGTTCCTGGAAAGTTCTCTGCATCTTGAACAACAAAGTTAATATCTTGAAAGTACGAGTTCATACTTTCTTGAACAGCTTCTTTTTGGTGAGCAACTACTACTGTAATGTCATTTGATATTTCAAGAGATGATTTAATGATATGATAAAGCATAGGTTTACCGCTAATAGGATGTAATACCTTAGCTTTTGAGGACTTCATTCTACTACCCTTGCCGGCAGCTAAAATTACAATACTTACTTTATCTTTGTTCATCATCTTCCCATTTATTGATTTGTTTGAATTATACCCTTTTTGGGCGATATATATGAAATAAAATACAAAAAAACATATTTTCCTCTTGGGGCTAATATATTTTGTGGTATTATAAGCTTAATATTTTCTATAAGGTATTTGAATGGATTTAGGTACGGTAATTGGTATGGTTCTAATCATGGCACTTCTAATGGGTGCTATGAGTATGGGTGTTGGAGTTGGAGCTTATATTGATATTCCATCTGTTTTGATTGTTGTTGGTGGTAGTATTGGTGCACTAATGATATCTTTTAAACCAACACAAATGAAGTCTTTCACTAAAATTTTCATGATTGCTATTAAGCCTCCAGAAGAAGATAAGGGTGAGTTGATCAAAAAACTTGTTGAGTTTGCTACTAAAGCGAGAAAAGATGGTATTCTTGCTCTAGAAACTGAAGTTAACGATGAACCAAATCAGTTCTTAAAAAAAGGTCTTTCAATGGCTATTGATGGTAACGAACCTGATAGTATTAGAGACTTACTAGAGATTGATATGGAACAAACAAGTACGCGTCATAAGGTTCATGGTTCTATATTCTCTCAGTGGGCTGGACTTGCTGGGGCTATGGGTATGGTTGGTACACTTATTGGTCTTGTTGCTATGCTTTTAAACATGGCTGATCCATCTGCTATTGGTCCATCAATGGCAGTTGCCTTACTTACTACAATGTATGGTGCGATTATTGGTAATGTTCTTGGGACTCCAGTTGCAAATATACTTGAGATCAGGAATGATGAAGAAACTCTTATTAAAGAGATGATAATCTCTGGGATTATGTCAATCCAATCTGGTGATGCACCAAGAGCTCTCGAAGCAAAATTACTTAGCTTCTTAGCTCCAGTAGACCGTGTGAGCCAGTTTGACTAATGGGTAAGAAAAAATGTCCTGATTGTGAGAAGTGTTTACCAGCATGGCTAGCAGCCTTTGGTGACCTTATGTCTCTTCTTCTTTGTTTTTTTGTTCTGCTCCTTTCAATGAGTAGTATGGATGCGAAGAAAATTTCTGAGGCTATTGGTTCACTTTCAGGTGCCATGAGTGTTTTGGAGGGCGGTATAAAAACTGAAGTCTCTAAGCAACGTATTCAAGAGTCTACACCAATTGAATCACAAGACGAAACTTCTGAACAGGTGAATAGAGTTGCTCAAGCAATAGCTGATGCAAATGAAATGATGAAAGAGGGTGATGGCCCTGCTGTATCACTTGAAGATGCTCAAAATGGTTTTGTTATAGAGCTACCGGCTGGACTTCTTTTTAAACCTGGAAGTGCAACTATCCATAGTGATGACGCACTACTATTCTTAAAAAGAATAGCTATGATTATAGGTGAACTACCAAATGATACATTAGTTAGTGTTCAAGGTCATACCGACAATCAAGGTCCTGGTACAAACAGTATTTTTAAAGACAACTGGGAACTTTCAGCTGCAAGAGGGATCTCTGTGCTTCAAGAGTTACTTGTTGACGGTGTTGATCCTAAACGTATCAGTGCTTCTGGTTATGCAGAGTTTACCCCTAAGGCGACAAATGCTACTAAGAGTGGTAGAGCTAAAAACCGTAGAGTTGAACTACATTTTTATGGTGCAGAAACTGAAGATAGAACTGATGTTCAAAAGTCTGTTTTAGATAAGGTAGCAAATAAGTAATGATAAGAATACTTGTCCTACTTTTAAGTACTACTATATTTTTGGGTGCTGAAACTGTTCAAATACCAACTATGAACTTTGAACTAGCAGCTCCAAACACGCCACAACAACTCGTTAGCTCATTAAATGTTCTTGTACTTCTTACATTACTATTTTTAGCACCTAGTATGGTCTTAGTAATGACTACATTTACTAGGTTTGTCATAGTCTTTGGTTTTTTACGTCAAGCACTGGGTACACAACAAGTGCCACCAACTCAACTTCTTGTAATGCTTGGTATGGTTTTGACTTTTTTTGTAATGGAACCAGTAGGCACAAAAGCTTATGAGACAGGTATCAAACCTTATGTTGAAGAAAAAATTGGTTATGAAGAAGCTTTTGATAAGACAGTTATGCCATTTAAAAACTTCATGATTAGAAATACTAGAGAGAAAGATCTAGCACTTTTCTTTCGTATTAGAAAGATGGAAAACCCAACTACAGTTGCTGATGTCCCATTGTCAGTAATAATCCCAGCATTTGTAATTAGTGAGCTAAAAACTGCTTTTGAGATAGGCTTCTTACTCTTCTTACCATTCTTGGTTATAGATATGGTTGTTGCTTCTATACTTATGTCTATGGGTATGATGATGCTTCCTCCTGTAATGATAGCCTTACCCTTTAAAATACTAGTATTTGTTCTTATTGATGGGTGGAATTTACTCATTGGTAATCTAATAGCTTCAATAAAGTAGAAATATTATGGAATGTAAACATTTTGGAGAGTGTGGTGCTTGTGTTGTTTATGAAAATGGATATGAGTATCAACTTAGTAAAAAACTAGAATTAAATCGTGAAAGATTTAAAGACTTCTATAGTGGTGAAATAACAGTTTTTAAATCACCTGAACAGCATTACCGTTCAAGAAGTGAGTTTAAAATATGGCATGACGGCGATACAATGCGTTATGCAATGAACCATGTAGACAAAAAAGGCGTAGTCTTTATTGAAGAATGCCCTCAAGTAAATGAGCATATATCTTCACTAATGCCAAAATTACTACAGCTTCTAGAAGACAAGAAACTTGGATTTAAACTCTTTGGTGCTGACTTTTTAAGTTCAAGTTCTGGAGAGATAGTTGTGTCACTCCTTTACCATAGAAGACTTGAAGAAGAGTGGAAAGTAGAAGCTACTAAAATAGCAGATGAACTCGGTATTTATATCATAGGAAGAAGTCGTAAGCAAAAACTAGTTATAGGACAAGATTTTATAACAGAAACTTTACATGTAGAAAATTTAGAGTATAAATTTAACTATATAGAAAATAGTTTCACGCAGCCAAATGCAAGAGTAAACGAGAGTATGATTTCTTGGGCTTTAAAAAACTTGTCAGATATTGGTGGTGATTTACTTGAACTCTACTGTGGTGCAGGTAACTTTACTATACCATTTGCAAAAAAGTTTGATAAGGTTTTAGCTACAGAGATATCTAAGTCTTCTATTAATGCGGCGAAGACCAATATGACGTTAAATAATGTAACAAACATAGAGTTTGTTAGAATGGCTGTCGAAGAGTTTGTTCAAGCTCTTGATGGTGTAAGAGAGTTTAGACGTATGAAAGATATAGATATCAACTCTTATGAGCTAAACAGCATATTTGTTGATCCTCCAAGAAGTGGTATGGATATAGATTCATGTAACTTTAGTTCAAGGTATGGGCATATTTTATATATATCTTGTAATCCAGAGACATTAGTTAGAGACTTGGGGATATTATGTAAAACTCATAATGTAGTTGATATGGCTCTATTTGATCAGTTTCCATATACTCATCATGTTGAAATGGGTGTAAAATTAGTTGAAAAAGGTATTTGTTGATGAAAGTTTTATTTATAAGTTTTATGTTGTTAATTTCTCTGCATGGAGATGAAATGCAAAGAATAGAGGCAATTGTTCAAGACATAGTTGATCTAAGAGAAGATTACGAAGAGTGTACAGAAAAGTTGGAAAATTCTAAAAAACAAAAAGTTTACGTAAACACTACTAGCGATGATAGATATAAAGCACTATATGAAAAAGAAAAAAGAAAAAACTCTGAACTTAATGGAATGCTAACTCATAGTAGTAACTTAGAACTTACTAACTCTAACTTAGTTAAACAGATAAAAAATCTTAAACAAAAGATAAGTGGATTGCAAAAGAGTAATGATTTTCCAAAATTAATTATGAAAAATGATACTGAAGATACTCTTATAACATTTAAAGCCACATCTTTTCACCTTAATACAGATAGTATAATATACAACGAGATAGATGGTGACAAAGTAGGTAAATGGGTTGAAAGTACTTCTTTTACATCTAGTATTAGAACTAATAGTTGGATCAAGATAACAGGTTACTTTGTAGATAGAAAATGGAGAGCTGCAAAGGACGACATGTGGGTAAAATTATCACACGTCACTAAAAAGTAGTTTTTTTTATTTATATATATAGAAGTAATATAGTTATAAAATATATATAAGAAGGAGTCTAGTATGTGTATTCCTCATGGTGCCTCTACCAAAAAAGATAATGGATTTATTAAAGATAAGCCGAAAAAACATATAGAAAAAGTTTCTCAAGATATATTTGAAAAGGGTGACCCTAGCTTTATTGATGAAAGACATTTTCAGGATAAAAAAGATACAAATAATAAATCTTTTTTCAGTTCGCTTTTTGATAATTAATACTCCTCAAACTTATTTTCATAATAGTGCTATAATAAAGAAAAATTATAGAAGATATGCATGAAAAAAATTCTGATTATTAGTGATAGTAGTGTTGGCGATAACTTTATCGAAAGAACTATACAGACGTATACAAATGAGAATATATACTATGTAGTTCAAGGTAGGGCAAAAGAGTATAAAGATGCTAATCCAAAACGATATAAGTTCTATGAGTTTGATGCAACAAGTTTTTACAAGATAGCAAATCTTCTAAAAATGGAATTTGTTGAAGTTATTGTCATTATGGATAATCAACTAGATACTGAACATACAATTAAGAATATCAGGTCTGTAAAAAAACAGCTTAGAATAGTAGTTTTAAACAAATGGAATTTGGAGAATAGTGATCCAAATATTGTACTCATAAACTCTAATGAAATTTTATCATCAAGGCTTATTGATTATCTCCCAAATGTACCTGTAATTGCACAAAATGTAGGTATTGGTGAAGGTGAAATAATGGAAGTTCTTGTTCCTTTTGGAAGTTCTTTTGTTTACCGTCACATAGGTGTTATAGAACAGAAAAAATGGCGTATTGTTGCTATATACAGAAATAGAGAATTAGTTATGCCAAATAGACGTAGGATGATTCAGCCCAATGATTTACTTGTTCTTATAGGTGAACCTGCAGTATTAAAATCTGTTTTTAAAGCAATTAAAAGGGAACTTGGACAATTTCCAGAACCATTTGGCTCAAACTTATATTTGTATATAGATATGAATATTGATGAGTTGAGTACTATCGAAGAGTTTGTTGATAGGGCAGTTTTTATAACAGAAAAATTGGAACACAAACTTTATATTAAAGTTGTTAACCCAAGTGACTTTGAATCTATTTGGAAAATTAAATCATATGCCTGTGACGATATTATGATAGATATTGAATATGATGATAGTAATTTAAAAGATAGCTTTTTTAATGATATAAAGAATTTTCATATAGGGCTTGTAATGGTTTCTAACAATTTGTTTAGAAATTATCACTCTAGGACTATGCTCTATGAGGCACATGTGCCAGTTTTTAAAATCGCTAATAAAGAGTTGGATTCTGTTAAAGACGCCTCTATAATCTTGGGTGAGAATAGAGATATTGAGAAAATTTCATCAACGATTTTTGATGTCTCAGAGCAGATGAGTCTAAATATTGAACTTTATAATTATCTAAATGAACATCAAGAGACAAAAGAGCAAGTGATAGAACATTATTACAACTTATCTACAATTTTCTCTAAGAGTATAAAGGTTTTAAAAGAGAGCGAGAACCCTATTAAAATATTAAAGCAAAAAGAAAATTTTATGCAAGTTTTACCTTTTACTAGAAAACTAACTAGTAGAAAAATAAGTTCTCTACTGTCTACAGATAGCGAAAAACTCTACCATAAACTAGATGAATATCATCAGATTTTTATACCTGTTCAAATATAGATTGTTATTTTAGTCAATTATTAGTATATTTTAAGTAATATATTTAGATTAATAATAAATTTTACTTTGGACAAATAATGACAGTCAATATACCTCTTAAACAAGTTGTAGACAATTCATACGATATAACAATAGACTCACTACCTTCACTCCATTTTGATACAAAAGTTGCTGTTGTCACTAACTCAACTATTTCTGATTTACATCTTGATTACTTACTTGAAAGGGTAACCGCAAAAGAACTACATGTAATCACTTTACAAGATGGTGAAGAGTATAAAAATCAAGAGAGTATAGATACTATTATAGAATCTATGTTTGAAAATAGATTCAATAGAAAGTCACTTCTAATTGCATTTGGTGGTGGTGTTGTTGGTGACATGACTGGGTATGCTGCTAGCATATACCAAAGAGGTATTGACTTTATACAAATACCAACTACGCTTCTCTCACAAGTTGATTCTAGTGTTGGTGGTAAAACAGGTATGAATAACAAGTATGGTAAAAATCTTATTGGTGCTTTTCATCAACCTAAGTCTGTTTATATTGACTCATACTTTTTAAGTACACTCCCTCCTCGTGAGTTTAGTGCCGGCTTTGCAGAAGTACTTAAAATGGCTGTTACGTTTAACAAAGATTTTTTTGAATTTTTAGAGAGTGCCGACTTGAGTGATAAAACTGTTTTACAAGAGTGTATTAAAAAAGCTGTTCAAACAAAGGCTGACGTAGTTGCTCAAGATGAAAAAGAGCATGGAATACGTGCAGCTCTTAACTATGGACATACTTTTGGTCATGTGATTGAAAAAGAGACAAAGTATAAGAAGTATCTTCATGGAGAAGCTGTTGCGATAGGAATGGTTATGGCAAATGAGACATCTATAAAGCTGAACCTTATGAATGAAAAAGAAGCTTTAAGAATAAAGTCACTACTTGAGAAGTATAACCTTCCCACTTCTTATGAAGTGTCTGATTCTAATTCATTTTATGAAGCATTTTTTCTCGAT
Organism: Sulfurimonas sp.; assembly: GCA_028044295.1. GTDB lineage: Bacteria > Campylobacterota > Campylobacteria > Campylobacterales > Sulfurimonadaceae > Sulfurimonas. The sequence goes on along the minus strand of JAOFSE010000005.1, from coordinate 23,974 downwards.
AAAAAGAGTTCAGACTCTTCTCTTACATTTATTATTCCCATTGGAATAGGTGATGTGTCTATAACCGATAAAGTTGATAAGGGGACTGTAATGTGCGTTCTAAATAAGTTTGGAGATATTAAATGATTAAAATATTTATATATTTAACATTAGCGTACTCACTTCTACTTGGAGCGAATGGCTTATCAAAAAAGGCTAAGCTAGAATTAGAAGATATCAAAAGAGAACAAGTATCAAAGTTACTGTCTGAGATTAAAACTTTAGAAGAAAAAATAGATAATGAGGGCAGTGTATGGATTAGAAGTTATTCATCTTACTTAACATCTTTAGAAGTTAGAGAGTCTTTAGAGAAGATTAGAAAAAGAATCAAGCAGCTTCAAAGAAAAGGAAAAAAATCTCTTTCTCAAAAAGATGAGTTAGATGCTCTTAAATCAAGAGAGATGATCTTATCGTCACAGATTGAGAAGTTGAAAAATAATGATTCATCTCCATTTGCAACTCTTTTAACTCCTCCAAATATAGATGAGATTCCAACTATTACAAATCCTTTTGACATTTTTACAGGTATATCACTTGATAAAACTTTAACGCAAGGATTCAATGACTATATAGTTAAAAAGAATGAGTTGTCTAAAATAATTATTCTTTTAAGGTCTGAGGGACGCGTTTATAAAGAGATAGCGCTTTTAGATAAAAATGTTATCTACCAAGAAAAAGCAGAGGATAAGCAAAACCAGTTGGAAAGGTTTGAATCAGCTCTTGATACTATGGGTGTTACAGCTGATGTGTACCAAAAAAGACTAGATATCGTTAGAGTAAACATAGAAAAAAATGTAAATGCTCAGATAATGAAAATGGCTCAGATAGGTGTCATTATACTAGTTGTTTTCATAATCTTTTTTCTTTTAAAGAAAGTTGTTAAAAAGTACATAACTGATAATGAACGATTCTATATGGCAAATAAGATTATTACTTTTGCTAACTTTATTCTTGTGTTATTTATTCTATTTTTTAGCTACATTGAGAATGCCGGTTATTTAGTAACTATCTTAGGTTTTGCCTCTGCGGGTATCGCTATCGCCATGAAAGATTGGTTCATGAGTATACTTGGATGGCTTGTGATAGTTTTCGGTGGAAGTATACATGTAGGTGATAGAATTCGTGTAATTATGGATGGTACTGAGTATGTAGGTGATGTTATGGATATCTCACTACTTCGTATGACTATTTTTGAAGATATTACACTAACTACTGTAAGCATAAACAGAAGAGCAGGTCGTATCGTTTTTATACCGAACAACTTTGTATTCACAAGAATGATTTCTAACTACTCTCACCACTCTTTAAAAACTGTTTGGGATGGCGTAAAGATCACTATTACTTTTGATTCTAACCACAAAAAAGCAATGCATATTGCTAAAGAGGTTACTAGAAAGTACTCAAAAGGTTATACTGATATAACTAGAAAACAGCTAAACAAATTAAGAAATAACTATAGTCTTAAAAACTCAAATGTAGAACCGAGAATATTCTCGTTCATAGAGCCAAATGGTATAGTTATCGATGCATGGTATTTAACAAATGCTTATGCTACATTGACTCTAAGAAGTATAATATCTACAGAAATAGTGGATATGTTCAATCAAGAAGATGATATAACAATTGCATACCCAACTCAAAAACTATATCTTACAAAAGATGAAGAGCCTAGAATGCCTATCGCTGAAAATGAGGTTGATTGATGTCTAAGCAAAAAGTTTATTTTAAAACTTTTGGTTGTAGAACAAACCTATATGACTCTCAAGTTATGGTGGGTGCATTAAAAGATTATGATGTAACAGAAAACGAGAGTGAAGCTGATGTAATAGTTATAAATTCTTGTACAGTTACTAACGGAGCGGATACACATGTTCGCTCTTACATTTCGCAAGTAGAAAAAGATAGTGGTGCTAAGATTTTTTTAACTGGCTGTGGAGCTCATACTAAAGGTGAGAGTCTCCTAAAGCAGGGAAGAGTATCTGGGGTTTTTGGACAAAGCGAAAAGCTAAAAATTGACTCCATGCTTGCTCGTGAAGAACCATTTTATGATCCAGGTGATTTGAACCATATTGATGAAGCTGTGGTTGATGACTTTGTTGGAAAGAGCAGAGCATTCATAAAGATTCAAGAGGGTTGTGACTTTAGATGTTCTTATTGCATAATTCCATATGTGCGTGGTGATGCAAGAAGTATGGATGAAAACAAAATTATAGAGCAGATTACTAGACTTGCTCTTAATGGTTTTGGAGAGTTTATCTTAACTGGTACTAACGTTGGAAGTTATGGACAAAAAACAGATACTTCTTTAGCAAAATTAATGAAGCGTATATCTCAAGTCCGTGGTGTAAGACGTATTCGACTTGGTAGTGTTGAGCCTATACAAATTACAGATGAGTTTAAAGAGATACTTGATGAGCCATGGTTAGAGAAACATCTTCATATCGCTCTTCAGCATACTTCACCGCAAATGCTTAAAAATATGAATAGAAGAAACGTTTACAAACGTGATAAAGAACTTTTTGAGTTAATAGCATCTAAGGGGTTCGCTCTAGGAACTGACTTTATTACAGGTCATCCTGGAGAGAGTGAAGAGTTATGGAGAGAAGCTATGCAAAATGTAGCAAACCTTCCACTTACACATCTTCATGCATTTACTTACTCTAAACGTGATGGAACACCATCTGCGACAATGAAACCAGAAGTAAATGGTAAAGTAGCCAAAGAGAGACTTCATGAGTTAGAAGCAGCTATAAAGGCTAAGAACCTTGACTTTAGAAAAGCTTTTCATGGTGAGTTAGAAGTCCTTATAGAGAGTGAAAAAGATGGTAAGTATGTTGGTTATGACCAACACTTCAATAAAATTATAGTTGAATCAGATGAAGATCTAATAGGCAACTGGTTAAATATAGATAATTATGAGATAAAAGAGGAGTTTAACTATGCAAGAATCTAACTCAAATAGAGTCGTTTTATATGTATCTGCTTTTTTAGTAGTTATCTTGGTTCTTTTTGCAATTCTTAGAGATAATGCTGAGCTAATAACTATGAGTCAAGCTTCAGAGCTTTTAGGTTCACTATCTGTTAAGAGTGTGACTGTTTCAGATGAGTATATTTACCTAAAAACAGATGAAAATTTTTATAAAATTGTATCTTCTCAGGTAAGCCCAAATTTACTAAAAGATTACGAAGTAGAAGTAGACAGCGGGTCTAATATTCTTGTTTACTTTCTTTTTACGGTTCTTGTCTTAGGTATTGGTAGTCTTGCTTTTAGACAGTATCAAAAAAAATCTTTACATGTAGACTCACAAACTACATCAAACTCTTCTATGCTTGGAACTGAATTATCAGGAGTTGTTGAAGCAATTAAGAGTGATATTACTTTTGATGATATTGGTGGCATTAGTGATGTTAAGATGGAACTTGAAGAGATTATAGATTTTATGAGAAATCCTAAAAGATATAAAACTTTCGGTGCAAGAATGCCTCGTGGTGTACTTTTAGTAGGACCTCCTGGTGTAGGTAAAACAATGATAGCTAAAGCTGTAGCGCACGAAGCAGGTGTTCCGTTTTACTATCAAAGTGGTGCATCATTTGTTCAGATATATGTAGGTATGGGCGCAAAAAGAGTTCATGACCTTTTTCAAGCTGCTAAAAACAACTCACCATCAATAATATTTATAGATGAAATTGACGCTGTTGGTAAGAAAAGAGATGGTGTTAGAAATGATGAAAGAGAGGCTACTCTCAATCAACTTTTAACAGAGATGGATGGGTTTGAAAATTCAAGTGGAGTTATTGTAGTTGCTGCTACAAATCAAATTGATGTTCTTGACTCAGCACTTTTACGATCTGGTAGATTTGATAGAAGAGTATTTGTAGAACTACCAACTAAAAGAGAAAGAGAGTCTATACTCGTTAAGTACTTAGATAAAGTTCCTAATGATGTAGATGTTCAAGCTGTTGCGAATATGACTGTAGGTTTTAATGGTGCTTCATTAGCTGCACTTGTAAATGAAGCTTCTCTTTTAGCAATCAGAGGACATGATTTTCAAGTAACAATAGAACATTTTCATCATGTAAAAGACAAAGTAATGTTTGGTAAGAAAAAGTTACAAATACTTAGTGAAAAACAGAAGAAGTACCATATTACTTATCAAGCGGCTAAAGCTATATGTGCTTCGTATTATGACCTTCCTTTTGAGAAGTTAATGCTATCAAATGAGAAACTAACACCTTCAACTGATGAACCACTTATCCAACATGAGTTAGAATCTCGTGTAAAGATGTTCTTAGCTGGTGTTGTTGCATGTAATATCAAATATGGTGAACATACAAGTAGTGCAAAGCTGGACTTAGATGAAGCAAAAGTACTTGTAGAGAAGATGACAAAAGAGTATGGCATGGGTGAAGGACTACTTTCTAAAGATAAAGAAGAAGAGATATTTATGGCTAAGCTTTATGATGAGACTACTTCTCTACTGAGTTCAATGTCAGGCGTTATATCAAAAGTAGAAGCTATTTTACTAGAGAGAGAAAGTATTACAAAAGTGGATGTTAAAAAGTTAATTGATGAAGTTTTATAGTGGTTTCTCTCTAAAAGATGAAGAGTATCTTTTTGATACTTTTATAGATAAGTCTGAGTACACGGTATGTGGTTTTAGTTATGGTTCAATAAAGGCTTTAGAATATGTTCAAAGTCAGTTAGAGAACTCTAAAAGAGTAGATAAACTACAACTATTTTCACCAGTTTTTTTTCAAACTAAAAGTGAAAAGTTTAAGAAGCTACAAACTATGGGCTATACAAAAGACAAGTCTAAATACTTAGATAGTTTTATTGGTCTTTGTTTTAAGCCTCACGAGAAAAAATTAGTGGAGCATTGTGAATCTAGTATTGATGAATTACATGAACTATTAAACTATGAATGGAATATGAAAGAGTTACTAGATATATCTGCTAGCGGAACCATTATCGAGGTCTACCTTGGTGGTAATGATAGTATCATAGACGTAGAATCTGCAAGAGAGTTTTTTCTACATGTAGGAACTGTAACATACATAAAAGATGCAAATCATTTTTTGATAATAAATTAAAGGAAATATATTTTGAGCGAAATAAAAATAGGTGTAATAACTGCAAGTGATAGAGCTAGTAAAGGGATATATGAAGATATTTCTGGTGTAGCTATTCAAGATACTATGAAGGACTATTTAACGAGTGAGTTTGAAATAGTTTACAGATGTATTCCTGATGAGCAAGATATACTTGAAAATACTATGAAGGAGCTTTGTGATGAAGCAGGGTGCTGTTTAGTTGTTACTACAGGTGGAACTGGTCCAGCACTTCGGGATGTAACTCCTGAGGCTACTGAGAATGTATGTGAGAAGATGATGCCAGGTTTTGGTGAGTTAATGCGCCAAGTGAGCCTTCAGTATGTACCAACGGCTATTCTTTCACGTCAGACAGCTGGTATCAGAGGGAAGTCTCTTATAGTCAACCTTCCAGGAAAGCCTAAATCAATTAGAGAATGTTTAGATGCAGTTTTTCCAGCAGTGCCATATTGCATAGATTTGATTGAAGGCCCATTTATAGAGACTAATGAAAATGTTATAAAAGCTTTTAGACCAAAGGCTAAGTAGTAGATTCTAAGTCAACTCAAATAGTCTAAAGGTATAAAAACTAATATTATCTATATATATAGGCTGAGTAATATCCATTTTTATTTTCATAGTTTGTCATGTCAAACCTTGCACCAACATGACTTGCTCAATGCTCTAAAACACAATACTCGACTTCCCAGTCATCAGAAAATCTATGCTCAACACATTTTTTCTGTTTATTCCAATCAAGATTAACTTCATCTTGATTAACATCATAAAGTTCATCTTCAAGCCATTCTAGGTCTATAATCTTTTGTGGGTAAGCACCTAAGTTTTCTATTACTAAGTTTTGCATGATAACTCCTTATATAGAAGTTATCAAGCAACTGGTATTCCAATTAAGTGACTATAAATTTAGATAGATGTTTTTTTATGGATAGATAGAATAGCTTGGTGTTAATAGGTTTTTCTAAATAATCATTAAAGTCATGATCTAGTATAGCTTGAACCTCTTCTTTCATGACAGATGCTGTGAGTGCTATTACAGGTATGCTCTTTAGACTATTATCTTGTCTAATTATATTAGTTGCTTCAAATCCATCCATGATAGGCATTTGAATATCCATTAGAATTAAATCAACGGATGTGTCTTGTAATACATCTAGTGCAATTTGACCATTTTCTGCTTCGATTAAGTTAACATCATGATCTTCGAATAGTAAAGATACTAATGTTCTATTCATTTGTATGTCATCCACAATTAAAATAGTCGCTCCTGCTATTTCCATATTTGTATCTATAGACTCTACAGTTTTATGGGTATTGGAATTGTCAATTTCTATATCATCTAACTGAAGAGTAAACTCTGAACCAATATTCTCTTCGCTTACTACATTAATAGTTCCATTCATTAGCTTAGATAGTTTATTTGAAATGCTTAGACCAAGTCCAGTACCACCAAAGGTTCTGTTATTCTGACCATCTTTTTGAATAAAAGCTTCAAATATAGATGACAGTTCATTTTGTGGAATACCTATACCAGTGTCTTTTACAGAGATAAATAGGTTGATATGATTGTCTGATTTGTTTTCTAGTCTAGCAGTCATAACTACTTTTCCATTAGCTGGAGTAAACTTGATTGCATTTCCAAGTAGGTTTATGAGTATTTGTCTTATTCTAGATATGTCTACTAATAGATAGTTTGGAAAATTATCATCAATATCAAAGAATAATTTTATACCTTTTTCTTCTGACTTTAAAATAAAGATGTTTTCTATCTCCATAAACATTTCCGTAAGTGAGGCAGACTCTTTGATGATTGTCATTTTTCCAGCTTCAATTTTTGATAAATCTAATATATCATTTATTACAATCAAGAGTGACTTTGAACTGTTTAATATATTCTTTGTTATTAGTTTATACTCATCGGAAGTATCTTTTTTATTTAAAATTTCTGCAAACCCAATTATAGAATTCATTGGTGTTCTAATTTCGTGACTCATGTTGGCTAAAAACTCTGATTTTGTTTTGCTAGAGTCTTCTGCTAACTCTTTTGCTTTGCGTAAATCCGTAGTTTTTTTCTTTACTTCATCAATTAGTTTCTGTTTATATGACGATTGAAAACTAATATACTTTACAGTAATGATAAGCAGTAACATAATAAATATAAATAATAAAATAGCAAGTCTAATTTTAAATGTTTCCATTCTTGTAATTGCATTATTTAAAGATATGTTAATTATATTATTGAGTTTTTCAGAAGCAGCTAAAAGCTTTAAAAACTTACTGTCAAATTTTTGGTCAGATATAGTACCGGTCATACCTTTTGTTTGGTTCTTGTATCTAAGTAATAGTAGCTTCTTTAGCTCACTGTGGCTCTCTAATATATTGATGATACTTGGGTAAAGTTCGCTCTCATATTTAAGTAAGTTGTTAGTTGTAATAATCTTTTTTTCAATTTGATCGTATGATTTTAAAATGTCTGAAATTTTATTTGAATCATCACCACTAAGTAATTCTTCAAACCATAGATGTGCTTTAGCGTGTTCTAGTTGTATATAGTTTACATTTTCAACTGTAGGTATAAAGGTATTGTTTATTTTATCACTATCATTATTTAATGTATTTAGGGTATAGATGATGTAATAAACTGATATCGTTAATATAAAAGTTAAAAATAGATATAGCCATTTATTTAATAGAAAATTAATCATTACAACTCCATACATATATACTATTATCTAAGTCTTAATTTTAGTTTAAATAAATAAATAAATACTATTGTAGAATTATAATCTTTAAAGTGAGGGACAAAAATGACAGAAAAAGAGATATTTGATTTTTATGATGAAAACTGGAATGACTACGATAAAATCATGGATTTATTGCATCAAGTATTAGATAAACATACTGAAGATATTAGAGTACTTCAAAATAAAATTAACAATAATAAGAATAATGAAGTAAGTGAATTAAAACGAATGTTACAAGAGTGTCAAGATAGATTGGATGAAGAGACACATAGAGAGGGAGTTAGATAGAGATTCTAATTCCTACTGGGCAGTGGTCTGAACCTGTAATATAATCAAGTATAAAAGCATCTTCTAAATTCTCTGCCAAATCTTCACTAATAAAAAAGTAGTCAATTCTCCAACCTACATTTTTTACTCTAGCGCTAGAACGGTAAGACCACCAACTGTATCTATCAGCTTCATCCCCATTTACATATCTGAATGTGTCTATGTAGCCATGGTCAAGTAATTTGTCCATCCATTCTCTCTCAACTGGAAGAAATCCTGATGTTTTGGAATTGGCTTTTGGGTTTTTAAGGTCAATCTCTTTGTGTGCAGTATTTACGTCACCACAAATAATAATACTTTTTCCATCTTCCCTAAGTTTCTCACAATGATCTAAAAAATCATCATAGAACTTCATCTTATGAGCTAGTCTCTCTTCGTTCTTTTGACCATTTGGAAAGTAAACGTTAAAAAGAGCAATATCACCATAATGAGTTTCAACAATTCTACCTTCACTTGTAGTGTCAACATGATTACATGAAGAGTTGAAGTCAGAATCTATTGTACTCCAAGTCATAGTTCCACTGTAGCCTTTTTTAAGAGCTGAGTTTACTATAGTCTCACTGTAGTCTTTGTCAAATAAGTTTTCGGGGATTTGTTCTTCGAGAGCTTTTATCTCTTGTAGGCATAGAATGTCTGTTTGTCTTTCATCTATCCATTTTAGAGCATCTTTATTGCCAACGGCACGAATACCGTTAACATTCCAAGATATGATTTCAATAGAGTCTGACATGTATTATGCGAAGTCTACTTCTGTAACGTGGTGTTTAAGACCTAGTTCTGCTGAAGAACATCCAAGTGCTAAACCTATCATTTGTTGCATGTGTAAAACTGGAAGTGCAACATCTCTACCGATTGCTTTAGAAGCGTGACCAGTTTGCGTGTCTAGTTTAAGATGACACAGAGGACATGGTGTTACCATCCAGTCAGCATTACCATCAGTAGCACCAGCAATAGCATTACCGGTTAAAACTGCTGCAGTATGTGGAGCTTGAAGCTCAACATGGAAACCACAACATTTGTTTTTCTCTTCATAGTCAACAGTTTGACCACCACACGCGATGATTAAATCATCTAGCGAACTAGGGTTGTAAGAACTTTCAGGAGTCTTATGAGTTTCATTTTGAAGTTCAGAAGGGCGAATGTTATGACAACCATAAAATGGTGCAATGTTGAATTGGCTTAGAGGTTTAACAACCATCTCTTTAAGCTTATCAAGACCAAAATCATCGATGATAGCATATAAAAAGTGAGTAACCATAGAAGTACCTTTGTACTCTAAACCAACTTCTTCTAGCTTTTCATTAACCCTTGCTTTTAAATCAGCATTGTTATCAAGACGGTGTTTTGTCATTGCAGTGTTAAGCTGACAAGTATTACAGATTGTAACCATAGTAAGACCATGCTTTTCTGCGTATGCAATATTTCTAGCATTTAAAACTAGAGATAAAAAGTCATCATAATCTTGTAAGTGTGAAGCTCCACAGCATGAAGCTTCAGTTAGTTCTACAAGTTCGATATCAAGTTTTTCAGCGATTGCCATAGTTGACAACATTTGCTCAGGTGTACTTTGTTTAGCTGTACATCCTGTAAAAAGTGCGTATTTTAATTTTCCCATAATATCTCCTAGAACTTCGCTGTTGATGAAGATTTTACAAGTTTTTGAATCTCATCAAGGTTATCAGATTTTGGCATATTCCAAGGCATACAAATTTTGCCTTTAGTAAGCATTTTAACTGCAACAGGTACATGTTTAACAATTGCTGGACCTTCAGAGTAAAGAACAAGTTCACCCTCATCAAGTACACCACGTTTAGCAATAGAGTGAGCAAAGCCAACAGCATGTCTTGTAGCAACATTACTTTTAGCAACACCCTCTGCAAATAGCATTTGGTGTAGTTTAGTTATTTTTCCAATAGGATCAACGTCTTTTGGACAAACTTCAGCACATTCCATACATTTTACACAGTCCCAAACACCTTGCTTCTCTTCATTAAGTTCAAGAAGTCTTGTAGTATGAGCATCATCACGAACATCTGCTTCAAAACGGTAAGCCTTAGCAAAAGCAGCAGGACCAAAGAAGTCTTCGTTGATTTCCATAACTGGACAAGCGTAGTGACATGCACCACATTGGATACAAAGGTCTGCATCATTAAGAGCATTCGCTTGTTCTGGTGTTACAGCACATTCCATTTCAGGGTGTTCATCAATATGAGAGATAAGGAAAGGGTGAATAGCATCATTCTTTTCCCAGAAATCACCCTTATCAATAATCATATCTTTGATAGCTCTTTTTTTGCTAAGTGGTTCAATCACAAGATCGCTTCCGAAAGTTTCAACCATGTCGTTTAAACTTTCTTTACAAGCTAGAGTAGAGCGACCATTTACTTTAATAGCACATGTTCCACAAATACCATGACGGCATGAACGACGGTAAGAAAAACTTCCATCGTGATCCCATTTGATTCTGTTTAAAATATCTAGTACAACTTCCTCAGAAGTAACTTCCATTTTGTAGTCTTCATAGTATGGTAGATAATCTTCGTCTGCATTAAAACGAAATACTTTGAAATTTACTTCTTGTGTGGTAATAGTATGTTCCATAAGTTCTCCTTAGTATGTTCTTGCTTTAAGTTCATGTTTGCCAAGTACAACATCCATGTAGTCAAGTGAAATATCACCATTTTCTTCCATATAAGCCATTGTGTGCTTTAAGAAGTTTTCATCATCACGAGTTTCAAAGTCTTCTCTATAGTGAGCACCACGGCTCTCTTTTCTAGGAAGTGCTGATTCAACAATAAATGCTGAGTAATCAAGCATATGACCAAATTCAATAGCTTCTTGAAGTTCAGTGTTAAATACTTTTGATTTATCTTGAATACGAATATCTTTAAATCTTACATGTAGCTCTTTAACTTTAGCTACGGCAACCTCTAGACTCTCTGCTGTTCTAAATGCTCCGGCATTAGCTGTCATACATTGTTGTAACTCTTCTCTAAGAGCTGGAACAGTTTCAGAACCATTGTTGTTTAGGATGAAGTCAATTTCTGCTAATGCTCTCGCAGCATCATCTTGAGTTGAAACACGAAGTTCAATATTGTCAAGTTCTTCAACAATTGTCTTACCAACATATCTACCAAATAGAAGTGCTTCAAGTACTGAGTTAGCACCAAGACGATTAGCTCCATGAACAGATACACATGAACACTCACCAGCTGCGTAGAAACCTTCAACTAGTTCATCATTGTTTTTACGAACATTACCAGCAATATTAACTGGAATACCACCCATAGAGTAGTGTGCAGTAGCTGAAATAAGAATAGGCTCTTTAATCATATCTAGACCTAAGAACGTAATAGCAAGTTCACGAAGCTCTGGAAGTTTTTCCATGATAAGCTCTTTACCTAAATGAGTAACATCAAGATATACAGCATCTTTTCTTGGACCAACACCACGGCCTGCACGAATTTCATTTAAAATTGCACGGGATACAACGTCACGAGATGCAAGTTCCATAGCATTTGGAGCATATTTGTCCATAAATCTTTCACCCTCAGAGTTGAAAAGGCGTCCACCTTCACCACGAGCAGCTTCAGAAATTAAAACACCATTTCCAGAAAGTCCAGATGGGTGAAATTGTACAAATTCCATATCTTCTAGAGGAAGACCATGACGAGCAACGATTGAAAGACCATCACCAGTATTAGCATGAGCATTAGAGTTAATCTTGTAAGCACGAGCATATCCGCCTGTTGCGAACATAACAGACTTAGCATTGAAAATTGCCATTTGCATATCACGGATATTAAAAGCAACTACACCTGATACTTTTCCATCTTTATAGATGATATCAGCTGCGTACCATTCGTCAAAGAATTTAACACCAGAGCGGTGAGCTTGTTCATAAATAGTTTGAAGTAAAGTAAGTCCAGTTCTATCTTTTGCAAAACATGCACGAGGTGAACTTTGACCACCAAATGGTCTTTGAGCAATCTTTCCATCAGGAGTTCTACTAAATGCAGCACCCATTCCTTCAGCCCAGCGAATAGTACCTGGTGCATTTTTACACATAAACTCAACAGCATCTTGATCAGCTAGGTAGTCAGAACCTTTAACTGTGTCAAACTCGTGAAGTTCTATACTGTCTTCATCACTAAAAGCAGCATTAACACCACCTTGTGCAGCCCCAGAGTGGCTTCTTAGAGGGTGAAGTTTTGTTATTACAGCAACATTCTTTCCTGCATTTTGTAACTCTCTTGCAGCGGCACAACCAGCTAGTCCTGCTCCTACTACAATGGCGTCGTAAGTATGAATTGGAATACTCATTTAGCTTCCTTTGTTAAAATTAATTAAAATATTTGGGGATTATACACTTTCTTGCCTTTGTATAGACTAAATGAAGCTTTCTTAAAAGGATTATGTTACATTTACAGACATACATATTTTAATTTTTTTAGATATACTTCATGGATAATACGAGAAGGAATATCATGATAAAAGAACTACATGTAGAGTTGTTTAGGTTTGATTGTAAGGTTGATTATTTACCTTATTATAAAAAATACATTGTTGAGTACAATCAAAACGATACTGTTTTAAGCTTATTGAACAAAATAAATTCTATTGAAAAATTTGACTATGATAATACTAATAACCTTAACCTTAATCTTAAAATTAATAATTTATACTTAAACTCTAGTGCTTTAATTGCAGATGTTGTTTCTGCTACATCTTCAACTGATTTTATTATTGAACCAGTTAGTAAGTTTAGAACATTGGTAGATTTGAAAATTGATAATAGTGATTTCTTGGAAAAGATAAACTTATTTACTAAATATGTATCTGAACATGATATTCAACAGTATGCTGTAGATTTAGAGCTTGATTATTATGCTTCAAATACGTATGAAATTAAAAAAGACTATATAGGTGACCATTCTTTATTAATTGCTAGTGATATTATTGAGCAGAATAGTGAATTTAAAGATGAAATACTAAAGATTATATCTAAGAATGATGATGGTATTTTTTACCATACATCTATTAAAAATAGAGTTTTAAACTACGATCTTTCTAAAGAGGCTAAAATAGAGTCTCTTTTTAGTATGTTAAGTGACTCAATGCATAAAGTAAACTCAGATGAATCTTTTGGAGAAGGTAAGCTTAATATAGTACAGGGCTTTGATGGTTTTAATATAGCTTCATTCGAGGGTGTTAACAAAACTTCTTCAGAATCTATGATAGAAGGTTCGAATGCAAAGTATGTTGATATTAGTTTAAAAAATGAAGACTTAGCACTGAATTCATCTTTAGTAAATAAGGATTTCTCTTTAAAAATAGCTGGAAATATCTTGCTTCAAGCAAAAGATGAAAATGCTGACTTTATTATAGTAAGAAATGTTCATGATATTAAACTTTTTGATGGTGAGCAAAAAAGAATAGAAAAAGTAGTTGGTAGAGAGATAAATTTACCTGTAGTGTCACAAGAGCAGTTCTCTAAGCTTTTAGAAGGTGAAAAAAATATTTCTGCACTTGGATTAGATACTCATAAAGTTAAAGTCTCTTTTTTATAGTTCATCTTTAGCTAAATCTCTTACTTGAGAGATTGTGTTAAAACCATTTTTTTGTGTGAATACTAAAACTTTTTTAGACTCTCTTATCGATTCATCAAGTGTTGAATTGTTTGGTTTTCCAACAAATCCACCACTAATAGTGACATGTACAATCCCAGTTTCATTAGATTTAAATTCCATCTCGGATATACTTTTTCTTATTAGTTCTACATCTTTATATGCTTGATCTTTACTTGAACGGGATAATATAATTGTAAATTGGTTGTAGTCAGTTCTAGCGATAACATCTGTTGACTTTTCATGTAAAGATATAGCAAAAGCAACTTTTTTGAGTATAGTTTGTGTAAACTCTTGACTATAAGCTCTTTTTGATTTTGAAAAGTTATCAATTTCCACAACTGTTACAGTAGTAAAGTTACTTTCTTTCATACCTTTTTTTTGCGAATAAGCGTGTACCATACCTTTATGGTTATTGATCCCTGTAACAGGATCAATCATATGAGGATTTTCCTCAGTAACTGGTTTTCTATTCATTCTAATAAGTATTGCATCTGCTTCTTGAGAGTATATATTATAATCTTTTTTATCAAGGTTATGTAAAAAGTGTAAGTCAGAGTATATATTTTGAAGTTTTCTTCTAAAGATAAAAGTGGCTAAGAGTATCAGTACAAATGCTATATATGTCATAGATTTATGTATGTTGAACTTTGATTTAGAGTAATTAGTACTATTAATAATTATATAGTCAATATGATGATTGATGTTGTAAAACTCTTTTTCTAACTTATCTCTATTTTTATCTTTATTATTATAGTAGTCATTAGCACTATTGTTAAATGACGTAGTAAGTTCTGTTAGCTTTTTCAAATCTTTGAGGTATTCGTCTGCATTTGATACTATAAAACGTTCTATAAAACTGTACTGATATAGTGTGTGAAGTTTTTTTGTTTCATCGTGAAGTTGTGTACTTTTTCCATTAAACTGAATTAGTGCTAGTTCTATATCATCTTTTTCCAGTTTTGTTAAACTTTCAATAATACTTTTTTGATTTAAAAGGTTGTCGATTTTATCATAAGAGCTTTCATGGTCAAGTGAGACCATAACGCCAAAACTAGCAAAGACTGTAGCAAATATAAAAAACATAGACATATTATTAAAAATTTGTTTGATAGATTGTTTCATTATGTGTTCCTAAAATGTTATAATACAGACTATTTTAACATATATTAGCTTCAATGTAAAATTGAAGCATTTTAAGAAGTTTTATTGAATTTAGAAAATTATTTTATTTCCCAATTTAAAAGTAATCATATCGGAGATGACGGAGCATTAATAGATGGCTTTGTATACTCAAAAGATGCTTTTTTTGAAAATGTTCACTTTAAAAGAAAGTGGATGAGCTTTTATGAGATTGCATATAAGTCTATGATGGTTAATATATCTGATGCCATAGCTATGAATGCAGTACCAAAGTATATTCTGCTTAGTGTAGCAATGCCTAAAAACATTACAAAAGATGAGATGAGAGAACTATCGAGTGGATTCAAAGATGCAGCGGCAAAGTTTGGTGCTGATATTATAGGTGGTGACACTATAAGTAATTCCAAATTAGACATAACTGTTACTGTTATATCTAAGGTTGACAAACCTCTATTGAGAGATGGTATGCGGAAGAATCATCTACTAGCTTATACTGGAGAGCTTGGAAAGAGCGCTAAGGATTTAAAAAAACTTCTGAACCTTGGCTCAATACATAAAAAGTCAAAATTTGTAAATATACAACTGAGAGATAGGTTCATATCAAATTCTTCCAGATACTTAAGCTCTGGGATGGATATTTCAGATGGTCTGTTTAGTGATTTAGATAAGCTTTCATCATCAAATAACTTAGGGTTTAAGTTTTCTACATGCATATCTAAAAAAGTAGGGTGCAGTGGTGAAGAGTATGAGATGCTTGTTAGTTTTGATAAGAGAAATAGAAAAGCGGTATTAAGAAGAGCAAAGCTTTCTAGAACTAAGCTTACTATTTTTGCTTCGAGTGCTAGAAAAAAATATACAAACAGATGTAAAGCACATCACTTTTAGGGATTATAAAATATGAATAGATTTTACTCACTTAACCACTCTAGTATAGATTTTCACTTTAAACAAACTCCTCGGGATTTTGTCGTTGAAGAGTTACCTCTTTATGAGTTCTCTGGAGAAGGGGAGCACCTAGTTCTCTTTATAAGAAAGAAGAGCCTTTCCACGCTTGAACTTGTTAGCATGATTGCTAAACATCTTGGCATAAAGAACAAAGAAATCGGATATGCTGGACTAAAAGATAAACATGCAATGACAAAGCAGTACATATCTATTATGAAAAAGTATGAAGATAAAATGGATGAGTTTTCTCATGATGGGGTTAAGATACTTGAAAAGCACTATCACAACAACAAAATAAGGACAGGACACCTTAAGGGAAATAGGTTTTTTATTAAACTAAAGAAAGTCAATCCAACAAGTGCTCAGAAAATTGATGAAGCATTAAAAAATATATCTAAATTTGGAATGCCTAATTTTTTTGGTTTTCAGCGTTTTGGAAATGATGGTGATAACCATATTCAAGGTGAAAAAATTGCAAAAGGTGAAAAAAAAGAACGTAACCCTAAGATAAAAAAACTTCTTATAAATTCGTATCAGAGTCATCTTTTTAACCTGTGGCTTAGTAGACGTCTAGAGATAAACACACTCATCCAAAATTTTAAACCTCAAGAGTTGGAATCATTACTAAATATGCCATATAATGAGTTAGAAAGTATGAAGGCTCAAAAGCACCCATTTAAACTAATTAATGGTGATATTATGGAACATTATCCTAAGGGTAGACTATTCGACTTTGACGGATCTACAGAGGACTGTGAACGATTTAATGAGAGAGGGATATCTCCAACTGGGATGCTTTGTGGCAAGAAGGTAAATGTCTCTTCTGGTAGCGCTGGAGTCATAGAAAAAGATTTTGATGATGATATCAATGCAGATGGTGCGAGAAGATATGCATGGGTCTTTGCTGAAGGTGTAGAGGGTCGTTTTAAACAAGAAGAAGCACAGTATGAACTTAATTTTACATTGCCAAAAGGTTCATATGCGACAGTCCTTATAGAAGAACTTGCAAAGAGAAAAATAAATGATTAGGAATTATATATAAATGAGTAGACACATAACATCAGCTATTTCACAAACGTTTGGTAAATTTGCAAACAGAGAGTTTTCAAGACCAGTTCAAAATTTTATTAATAATGGATATGTTAAGTTAATGGGCTTAGATATGAGTGAGTTTAACTCTCCTGAATCATATCGAAGTTTAAATGCACTTTTTACAAGAAGCCTGAGCAAAGATAGAGTTTTCTCCAAGGATGCCCAAGATTTTATATCTCCTTGTGACTCGTGGATATCAGAATGTGGAGAGTTAGACAAAGAGTATGCTCTTCAGATCAAAGGTATGAGTTATACGTGTGATGACTTTATAGGTTCTGAGTTTACTCAAGATGAGAAAAACTTAGTTCATAACGGAACATTTGTAAACTTTTACTTGTCTCCAAAAGATTACCATCGTTACCATATTCCTTGTGATTTGAAAGTTTTAAAAGCTGTGCATGTACCAGGTAAGTTCTATCCAGTAAATGTTCCATCTCTAAACAAAAGAGTAAATCTTTTCATAGAGAATGAAAGAGTAGTTATGCTTTGTGAAACAGAGTCTAAACAAAGATTCTATATGATACTAGTAAGTGCTCTTAATGTTGGAGTAATGCAAGTTAGTTTTGAACCAAATATAAAAACAAATATAAATGCTGAAAGCTCTACATCTTTTAGCTATGAAAATTTAGAGCTGAAAAAGGGTGACGATTTTGGTTGTTTTGAAATGGGTTCTACTATTGTTATACTCGCTGAGAAAGACTTTTTCGAGTTACATGTAGAGATGGGTGATAATGTTAAATATGGAGATACTATAGCAAAGGTAAAATAATTACCTCTGCTTTTTAAGATTAAACGTTAAATCTAAAGTGCATTACATCGCCATCTTGTACGATGTATTCTTTTCCTTCTAATCTCATTTTACCAGCATCTTTTGCTTTACCTTCACCACCACACTCTATGTAGTCATTGTAAGCTATAACTTCTGCACGGATAAAACCTTTTTCAAAGTCATTGTGAATAGCTGAAGCTGCACGAGGAGCTGTAGAATTTTTACGAATAGTCCATGCACGAACTTCTTGAACACCAGCAGTAAAGTAACTCATAAGACCAAGTTTATCAAATCCTTTATGAATGATTTGTTCAAGGCCTGACTCTTCAACACCAAGGTCTGTTAAAAATTCTTGCGCTTCATCATCTTCAAGACCTATAAGTTCTTCTTCAACTTTAGCACATAGTTTGATAAGTTCACAGTTGTTTTCATCTGCATGTGCTTTTAGAGTTTTAACATAGTCATTATCTTCAAGTAGACCATCTTCGTCAGTATTAGCACCGTACATGATCTCTTTTTGAGTTAAAAATCTAACTTCGTTATTTAGTTGTATATACTCTTCACTATCAGCTTTATCGTAGTTTCTAGCAAGTTTACCTTCACCTAAAAACTCTAATAATTCTTCTGCTACATCTAAGATGGCTTTTGCACTCTTGTCAGCTTTAGCTTGTTTTTTTAGTCTATCTATACGGTTAGAAAGAACTTCGATATCAGCAAGAATTAACTCACCCTCAATGATTTCAACATCACGAAGTGGGTCAATACTACCTTCATTGTGAACAATGTTCTCATTATCAAAACATCTTACGATTTGAAGTATAACCTCTGTTTCACGAATATTTGATAAGAACTTGTTTCCAAGACCTTCACCTTGGCTAGCGCCCTTTACAAGACCTGCTATATCTACGAAGTCTAGAGTAGAGTACTGAAGTTTTTTTGGGTTAACAATTTTTGCTAGTTCAGCTAAGCGCTTGTCAGGAACTGGTACAACAGCTTTGTTTGGTTCTATAGTACAAAACGGGTAATTAGCCGCTTCTGCATTTTGCGCTTTTGTAAGTGCATTGAAAGTTGTTGATTTACCTACATTTGGAAGTCCTACTAGACCGATACTTAAACCCATTTAATCTCCGATATATATTAGTATTTTTCTTTATTTTAACCCCTATTTTAAGGGTTAAATAACGATTTGTCTTGACTGTATCAAACTATATTAGATATACTGTTATACCCCAAAAAACCATAAGAAGTACCCCAAATAATTGCTTAGGGTACTCGTTAGGAACAGTATGTATAAGATAGAGAACACAATCAACGACATCAGATTACAACACCCTGAGCAGATAGCTCCAAGATTTTTTGTAAATGATGAGACCGTTAAGATTAGTGGAATTATACTCAATAAACCTTATAAGTTACAAATCACTGCTGTTGCAAAGGTTAAAGGGACTAAGAAAAAAAGGGTACGTAGTATTGAATATGCGAGTACCCTAAAAGATGCGATTGCTGATGCAGTAAGTAAAAGACTAGAATGGATGAAGGAACTAAAGGATGAGATAAAAGACTCATCTGATGCTGTTCCTAATGAATTGAAAGACAAACTTGAATCTCTGAGAAGCTCTACAAAGCTCGAAGGCTTACAGATACAAGTAGATAATACAACAAAAGCTTTACAGAGCAGTTCTCCTGATGATCTCGCAAAACTGGCACTTAAACTAACTAATGACATTAAAAAGTTAGAAGAAGAAAGACAAAAACATAAGCAAGAAGAAAACGAACTACTGATGCAGATTAAAGTTGCAGAAGGAAGTACGGATGCTATTACAAAGATGATGACTCTCAATGAAGCCTTTGAAAGATATGTTTCTGCACAAATAATAAAGTTTCAATCTAAGACACCAAAAAGAGAATATGATGAATATAGATATAGAGGTTTATATGATAAGCATATTAGAAAAACCTTAGGTAATACCTTACTAGATAATATTGATGCTGAGGACATTCAAAAGATTGTAAATAAGATGAAAGTAAGTCGTGCAAAGCTAGATAAGAATGGTAACAAGATACCTTTATTGGATTCTGATGGTAATCAAATGAGATACATGGTTAAGAAAAAAAGAAATGGAAAAGTAATTAGTGGTGCGCATGGTAAAGAGATGTATGTAATGGAAACAAGACCTGCAACTGAGAGGACTAAAAGAAGTATTTACTTATTGGTTAATCCAATTTATAACTATGTAAACAATAGTAATAAAGTAAAATACACAGTACCATCTCCTGCGACTATGGTTGGATTA
Organism: Sulfurimonas sp.; assembly: GCA_028044295.1. Classification (GTDB taxonomy): domain Bacteria; phylum Campylobacterota; class Campylobacteria; order Campylobacterales; family Sulfurimonadaceae; genus Sulfurimonas. The sequence goes on along the minus strand of JAOFSE010000005.1, from coordinate 3,888 downwards.
GAGCCTTTAAGTGAAACTCGTAAAGTAACCGAGACAATAAAGTCTTTTACAAAATTATATAACTATGAGAACAGCTATTACAGAAACATCTTTGTATGGTTGATGCATGGTAGAAGATTTGGAGAGGTGTCATCATTAGAGTATCAGAATATAGACTTAGATGAGGGTACATATACAATCAGAGCTGAGAATAATAAAGCTAAGGTAGATATGACCTATAAGCTTACTAAATGGCAAAAAGAGACACTTCCAACAGAGAAAATGCCAGAGAGTGGTTTAGTATTTAGTGCTATCACATCATCTGTAAAGAGAATAAATCATGGAACAGTCTCATCTAACCATTGGAACTTGAATTGTACTATCCATGACCTTAGGCATATCATAGGTAGTACCTTAGTAAGTAATGGTGTTAGTATAGAGATAATTGGTCGTATATTAGGACATAAGCCACAGAAGAATATCATTACTAATAGGTATTCAGAAGTTAGTGCTGAGGCTGCTGATGATGCACTATGTAGTATGTTGGAAAAGGTTTTAGTTAATGTCTGATGCTATAAAAGATGTTAGATTACTTGGAGAAAAGAAAGTAGAATTAAAATATTTAAGTAATAAAAAAGACTGGAGAATTGAAGACATTATAGAACATGTATATTATTACAGAACAATAGCTGAGCAAAAAGAAATTTTTAGAATAATAAAAAGAAGAGGTAGTGGAAAAAGATTTATTACTTATCTTAGAAAAATCAAAAGAGAATGGAATGATTTAATAGCAACAAAACATTATCAGATTAGATTACAATATTTTCTTGAAGCCAATAAATATACTGATGATGAAACTTATGATGTGATAGTAAATTTAAGTGAGAGAGAAGCATATGGTTTTATGATGCTATCTAATGAATTTTACATTGATATGCAACAAATACCCCCTCAGAGTAATGATACTAATAGGTCGAGAAAAAATATTGATAGATTACCAGAAAGAACTTATTTAATAGAACTGAGAAAAAGAATGAAAGCTTACCTTGCATTTCGTGGGTACTCACCTACTAGCTCAAAAGTCATTATAACATACACAATTGAACTTCATAAAGAAAAACTACGAGCAACTGACTAGTCCATCGGGGCTATAAAAAATATCATTCTATATCTAAAGAAAAAGGATATAGACATGGAAAGATTATTTAGTTGCAAGACTGCTGCCCTAGAGTACAGTTATTCCCAAGCTTATTTTAGAAAATTATTGAGACTTAAAGAGATAGAGTCAATAAAGCTTGGTTATTCAATACGAATGAAAAAGTCTGATTTAGATGCTCACTTTGAGTCTAAAAGAAAAAAGTAATAAATATAAACACTAGATATGATAGTTAAAATAAATCCAAAGAATAAATACACTAGGTTGTGTAATGATGATATTTCAAATATATCTAATAATGCACTTATTGTCTACACAAGGTTTATGCAGCTTCATCCAGATATTAACCCAACTGATAAGTTCATGACTGAAAAGTGCAATATGAGTATAAATACTTATAAAGTGGCTAAAAAAGAGTTAGTTAATGAAGAACTTCTTTATGTTCAAAGGACAGGTGGAAGAGGAGCAAATATTATATACTATATTGGTTCGGCAGTGGTAGATAAAATACTGGTAAAAAAAGGAAGAAAAAGTTTTAGAAAGGTGTAAATTCTGTACTGTTCCTATGAAGGGTGTAATAATTGTACTTTTCCTAGAAAGGTGTAAAATTTGTACCTACATATATAAGCACTATAAGAGACTTCTTTATGAGTGTAGTATTTTTTATAAAAAAACTCTAATCATTTTATCAAATTAGCAGAATTTGAAATGAAACAAGTTCCAGTTCATATTAAGCAACAACTTGAGAAAGTATTAGAAATTTTATATAAAAAGATACACAGATTAATTTACATGGGTTAACTAACCCAAACCCGTTGAACTTGTTGAAGTTCAATCCAAAAAAATAAAAAATAGAAAGTAAATTTATACTAGAGAGATATTTTATCCCATAGTTATAATAGTTTTAAAGCCTTTATTTAGGATTATAATATTTTTTAGGGTACTTTAGTAGGGTATATATTATAAATTATTTAACAAAAAAAGGAATATTATGAAAAGATTATCAAAAAGAGAATACGAAGTAATCGCTCTATACTCAAAAGGCCTAACATTTAAAGAGATAGGCTACGCACTGAATATAAATATTCGGACTGCGATCAACTACTATATGCGAGTAAAGACAAAAGATAAGAGTAGGGTTACTAGAGCTAAACATTCCAGAGACATTAACAAAACCGAGTTAGGATTAATGATTGAAGTAGTAGTTATTGAAGCTAAACAATATAATAAGTTTTTTGCCGGCTATAACGATAATCTGACGAACCTAAATGAACGCTTTTTTCAAGCACGTCCACTTCTTTGTATAAAAGATGTAGTTAGAGTAGTCCGTATGGAGTATATAAAGCAGTGCCTTGTCTTTACATTCAATAGCTTCAACAGGTGGAAGGTAAATTTAACGAAAAAAAGAACTATGAAAGTGGCAACTTAAAAGAATATTCTGTACTACATGTTTAAGCTACAGCAGATGGTATGAAAATAGTATATTATAGATTGTTAGAAGAATTAAGAATCAGACTACTAATCCGAGTTAAATACCCATATAAAGTTCATTATTTTAATGGTGCCTATAATATATAGATAATAGTGCCTCTTCTGTAAGATTATCTTGGAAAGTTTATTTGTTCCAAAAGCCCTAAGGGTATGTGGGAATTCCCAATTTAGACTTTTTGAACACTTTGTGGAACACGGGAAATTAATATGATTGCCTCGTGTTCCAAATATAAGAGGTAGTTGAATACATGAAACTGTCTACTTGACAGGGGACACTCCATTATAGCTTACAAAAGAAAAATACACTAAAATCTCATCCATGAATATAATTATTGTAGATGACTCAAAAACAATTAGAATGATATTGGAATCTCACCTTGAAGACTTAGGTGTAGCTGATGACAATATATATTCGTTTGAAAGTGGTTTCGATGCACTGAAGTTTATTTATCAAAATGGTGCAGATTTAGTTTTTACTGATATAAATATGCCAATTTTAGATGGCTATGAATTTGTTCAGATGTTATATATTAGATTTCCACATCTTAAAAATGCAATGTTTGCCATTAGTGGTGATGAGACTAAAGAAAGTTATATAAAAATGAGAGAGTTTGGTGTTCGTCGGTTTTTAAAAAAGCCAATCAATGTGGAACATTTTATACACTTTATAAAACCAGAAATAGAAAAAATCCATAGAAATAACGGTAGAATCAAGATATGAAGATTGAACTAAGTGATGATTAAATCAAGGAAAATACATGTAAACAAGCTGTAAATTGAATAGATATACGTTACATATAATTCTTAAAGTGTGTATAGTGATTGAGGTTAAGTGACTTATTTATAGGGTGTATCTTTACACATCTCACAATTTTCCATATTTTCTACACATTCAAAAGAGTCACTCAAAAGAGCAACTTTTTGTTTTGGATTGTTCTTTTGAAAATGGGAAAGAATTTTTTTACCATTTTTATCTGAAAAATCAATAAACACAATATCATAAAGATGGTGTGGATAAATTTCCATAAAATCATCATAGTGAGATAGTTTATCTATTTCAAAATCAATATGTATATTGTTCAGTAGCTCACAAAAATAATCTACATCTTTTTTATTGTTGTCATATATCAATATCTTGTACATAGTTTAATTATAATGATTAATATTAATATTTAATAATAATTTGCACTAATCCATCATATTGACGGATTTGTACAAGTTATTCCAAGATATATTTGATAAAATAATATTAATGACCACTT
>JAOFSE010000004.1 GCA_028044295.1 Sulfurimonas sp. | reverse complement strand
TAATAAACAATGGTTATCTTTTTTGGATACTGAACTTCATTCTCATAACTTTATTCAACTACAAAACTTTATAGATATAGAGTATAAAACTAAAACAATTTTTCCAAAATATGATGATATATTTAGAGCTTTTAATTTACTTTCTCCTGAAAAAATAAAAGTTGTAATTATTGGACAAGATCCTTACCATGGAGCTAATCAGGCAAATGGGTTAGCTTTTTCTGTATATGATAGCTGTAAGATACCTCCTTCGTTAAGAAATGTTTATAAAGAGTTAGTTGATGATGTAGGCTGTGGAAGTCCTAAATTTGGTAATTTAACTAAATGGACAGAAGAAGGGGTATTACTAATTAATAGTGTTCTTAGTGTTGTTGAGGGAAAACCAAATTCACACAAAAATATTGGATGGGAAATATTTACTGATAGTATTATCGCGAAATTGTCATCTGAGTTTAACAATATAGTATTTATTCTGTGGGGAGCTCCTTCACAAAAAAAAGAGGCTTTGATAGACACTAGAAAGCATTTAATATTAAAAGCACCACATCCATCACCTCTATCTTCCTATAGAGGTTTCTTTGGTTCTAAGCCATTCTCATCAGCTAATATTTATTTAACTGAACATGGTAGGAAAGAGATTGATTGGTGTCTTACTTCACAACAAACTTTGCTATAACAGCTAAATGGTCTGAGTAGCCTTTTCCTTTATGTTTTGGCACTCTAGCTCGCGATACTGTCCATCTGTATACATTTTTCTTTTTAAATAGATACTCTTTATCAAAGTTATCTATGGAATTAGGTATATAAGATATATTTTTTTCATTAAGTAATGGCTGTGATACCAATATATTGTCCAGAGCCTCTTTTTTACCTCTATATATGTATGAGTACCGTTTGTGTTTATCTGTGTCATACCAAAGATTATAGAAGTTGTTTTGATCGTACTCAACATGTAAAGATTTTTGAGTTTGTTTAATAGTTCTAAGAACATGATTAATCCCTGTTTTTCCATTTGTATTGTTATGTTTTCTGTTTCGTTGAAATAGTAGATATTCTTCATAATGAGAGTTAAAGTCCCCTAACAAAATTATATTTTTATCAAAGCCAATCTCTTCAATTCTATCTCGTAGAGTTTTCGCAGAGACTATTCTCATACTCTCAGGTCCTGATTTAGATTTCCAATGATTATTAAATATATATAGGCTATTACCGTTAATATTGAACTTACTCTCGAGTATATTTCTATATTTGTACGATGAAGTAACACTTAACTCTTTAGAGTATATAAAAGGTATTTTACTTAAAAATGCTGTTTTTATAGCTGTGTTTTTCTTTTTTGCAATTGAATAGTATTGATAGTATAAGCCTTGTTTCTTTAGTTGGAGTCTTAAATCTTTAAGTGCTTTTAGTGAGTGTATTTCTTGTAGGCCAATTATATCTGCATTTATATCTTTGATTACTTTTGAAATATTTTGTAGTTTTATTTTGTAATGTTTCTTATTCCAAAGAGATTTTCCATATGGCTTATACTCTTTATATTTATAGCCATCTTTTTCTAAATCAAATAAATTTTCTACGTTATAAGTTGCGATTTTCAAAGTTATTTCTCCATAAATGAAAGTTGTAAATAATAGAAAAACAACTAAAAATCTCACTAGTGAATGCCGTTGAGTCTTAGTAAGTTATCTGTATTTGGTTCTCTTCCCATAAGTTCTTTAAAAAGTTCACTCATACTTTTTGCTCCACCACCATTTAGTATAATCTGTAGATATTTTTTTGCAGTTTTAGAGTTAAATATTCCCTCATCTACTACCTTGAAAAAAGCATCAGCACTAAGCACTTCTGCCCATTTATAACTGTAATAACCAGCGGCATAACCACCTGCAAAAATATGTGAAAATCCATTTTGAAACTTATTATAACTTGGTGCTTTTATTAGCGCAGTATCAGCTCTTATGCTATCTAGTAAACTTTGAACTTCATCTCCTTGGTATACTTTAGAGTGAAGTTTAAAATCAAATATAGAAAACTCTAGTTGTCTTAGCATCCCTGATGCAGAAAGAAAGTTTTTAGAGCGAACTAGCTTTTCTATCATATCATCAGGAATTACTTCTCCTGTTTTATGATGAGTTGCAAATAATTTTAGTACACTTGGTTCATACGCAAAGTTTTCTAAAAATTGAGATGGAAACTCAACTGCATCCCACTCTACGCCATTAACACCACTCACTTCATTTTCATTCACTGTGCTTAACATATGATGAATCGCATGCCCCATTTCATGAAAAAGTGTTACTACGTCGTCATGTCTTAAAAGAGATGGACTGATATCACTTGAGGGAGGAAAATTACATACGATAAATGCAGATGCAAGTTGTTCTGTTGCATCTTCTTTTATACAATGTGTTTGGAAATTATTCATCCAAGCTCCACCACGTTTACTCTCTCTTGCTTCCAAGTCAAGATATAGTCTGGCTCTTAGTTTATCTTCTACATGTAGGTTAAATGAGAATGCTTTTTCATCCCATAATTTTTCTTCTACTTTTTCAAATGTAATTCCAAAAAGTTTTGTCAAAAAATCAAACATTCCATTTACTACACTTTTTTGTTCGAAGTATGGACGGTATAGCTCTTCATCTAAATCATATTTATCTTTCTTTAGTATTTCACCATAGTAAGCAGTGTCAAAACTCTCTAAAGGCTTCTGTGCAATATTTTCTACCTCTTGTAGCTCATCTTTAGCCTGTGATTTTGAATTTATCATAAGTGATTCTAAAAATCCTAGAACCTCTTCTTCTTGATTTGCCATTTTTGTTGCTAGTGATAACTGTGCATAATTGTCGAATCCTAGAAGTTTACTCTTTTCATTTTTTAGTTGTAGAAGGCCATCTATTATCTCCGCATTTTCAGGTGATCTAGTTACATAAGCTTTGTAAAGAGTCTCTCGTATTTTTGCATTCTTACCATAAGTCATATAGGCAATATATGATGGCATTTGGAGTGTGAATTTATATTTTACTTGACCATCTTCTTCAAATTTAGCAGACTCTATATCACTTGAGGGTAAACCTTCTACATCTTTTTCATCTGTAATTATATATTCATACGCATTTGTCGCATCAAGAAGGTTTTGAGAGAAGTTATTTGATAACTCACTTTTTTTTATGTTTATTTCTTGAAGTCTTTCTTTTGTAGCATCATCTAAGTGTGCACCACTAAGTTCAAAGCCTTGAATATTTAACTCTAAAACTCTGTTTTGTTCATAGTTGAGTTGTTCTTTTTCATCCTCATATATATTTTTATATACTTTATATATTTCTAGGTTTTGAGATAGCTTTGTTGAATATTCTGTAATTATAGGTAAAGACTCTGCATATACTTCTTGAGTTTTATCAGAATTTTTTACAGCATTTAAGTGTGAAAGTGGAGTGAAAAAATGCTCTAGATTCTCATCCATTTCCTGCATAGGTTTTACAAAATTTGCGTAGGTTTTACTTTCTACATGTAAAAGTTCTTTTATTTGTTTATTGTTGTTATCTAGTCTAGTGTTTAAATCATCTATAAAATTCTCTAAATCTATTTTAAATTCTAAAAATTCGCTCATTTATTCTTAATCCTCATCTTTTTTATGTTTTATCGCACCATACTTATTAATCAAAATATCATCATATTTATTTGCATAGTCTAAAAGTCTTGCAAGTGCAATTTTACCCTCTTTTAGTGTTAATGAAGAGTCAATTATAATATATGACAGATAAATGCTGTTCTCATTGATTGCAAATTGAAGGTAAGATAGTTTTTCATTTTCATTTAGTAAGTAATCATAAACTTCATCAATTTTATTTGAAGGAATTGCACAAAGTTTACTCTCTCCAATAATAATTCCATTTTCATAGTAACTTATTTCAATCTCTGCACTTCCACTATCTACTATCCATGATGCTTGAGATCTCCTTGAGAGTGTTACATTTATGTTTAGCTCTTCAAGTATTTCCTCTACAACCTTTGTTGCACCAGTAGGTTTATAACCTTTTCGTCTTAGTTTTGCTACTTCTATTTTTGCACCACACTTCTTACAGTAGTCATTTTCTATAGTTTCTTCATCAATGAGGTTTTTGCAAGAAGGACATTTTATGATATTCTCTAAGGAGAGTTTTTTATAACTCTCTATAGCTTCTTTAACATAGAAGTATGGAAGAGCAAAGCCTAGGTTGTTGGCATTTTGAATTATAAAGGTATTTACACCTATTACTTCACCTATCTCATTTAAAAGAGGTCCACCACTATTCCCAGGATTAATGGCAGCATCTATTTGAATATACTCTAAGTCACCTTGTAGTCTTGAAGCACGAGATACGATCCCTTCTGTAGCAGTATAGTTAAGCCCATATGGATGACCTATTGCAATAGTTTTATCTCCATCTAACACTGTTTGTTGAGTAAGTTTTAGAGGGTTGGATGGAGTTTTAAAGTCTAGTTGTATAAAAGCTAAGTCATAAAATGAATCATCATAAACAACACTAGCAATACTTCTCTCAATTATCTTAGATTTTACTACTACTTCTTTGAGCCCAGATACAACATGTGAGTTTGTGATAATTATGTCATCTATAATAAATCCACTACCACTACCATAAGGGGTCATGACCTGTATGATATTTTCAATATTAACTTCTAAAATATCTTGTGTATTCATAGCTTATATTTCCTCAAAATTGAGTTCTTGGATTTGAAGATAAAAACTGTTACTAAATTCGTTTAATGAACTAAAATTTAGCTTATCCCCAAATGGTTTTAATGACTTAAATTTATTACTAAAAGGCGAGATTATATTTTCAACCCTTGAGATTATACTTTTTTTAGAAAAAGAGTTATTTTCTTCATTATAAAGTTCTTTATATCCAAGTTCTACAAAAAATTTTGGATTTTGAATTTCAATTAAAGTATGAAGTAGTTCTTTTGTCACAGAGTGCAAACCAAAGTTGTATAGAGTGTAAAATGATATATATGTGTATATAGTTGGAATTATCTGATTGTATCTGTTGTTTTTATACCATCTTATTTTTATGAGTGATTCATTTATGAAGTTTTTAATCTCTTCATGTGATGATTTTTCTGTCTGGTTAAAGGTATATTTAGCATTGTAGAAATTTGTACAGAATTTATCAAAATCCATCTCTTTTAAGTCGTCAATATACTCTTTTAAGAGTTCGTTTTTCGTCTCAGTAGGTATGCCTTCTTCACCAAAATATTCTTGAATTATTTTAGTAATTTTTTGGTAAATATCGTATTTTGGAGTAAGTAAATAATCAATTTTAAATAGAAAATTTAAAAACATAAAAGACTGCATAGAAACATTGTCATTTGAGGGAAGGGTGAGTAGTTTTGATTCTAGTTCATCTATCCAACTCTGAAGGTAATTGTATTTTACATGTAGCTCATCTACATCTAGGGGTTTTAAATGGTCAACATCTTCTAAGTTTATATTATTAAATTCTGATTTTATATACTCTTTATCAAAGTCTGCATTTATACAAATTTCTCTCAATGGAAAGAAAACTTTATGAGGGCTCATTGTTATATTGTCATGAAATAGTTTTATTTTTATAAATTCACTATCTGTAAAGTACTTTGCATATGTGAACTGATAGTTTCTCTCAAGTATACGTCTTTTTAGTGCTACATTAGCAGATTCTTTTTTTATAATAGTAGCTTCAGCATATAAATTTTCATCGTTAAGATAACCAGTGATCTTTGCACTTCCTTGGTATATAGTAAACTCTATCTTATCTTTACTTTTGGATATGATTATATTCTTATTAGATAAGTGGTCTGTAAAGTTTTCTAATGATTTGAAAAAGTATTCATATGCATTTAATGTATCTCTTTTTTCAAAGGCTTCATATGACTTGTTAAAGAGCTCTTCTTCATCTTTATGTACTTTAGCATTAATTCCTCTTCCAAAAGGATGCCTATATTCTGGTGATGTATTTAAAAAATTTAGCCAGTTCATTTTACTACTTTTAGTATATTATTTATAATTGTATTTATTATAATGAAATCAGACTTACATAAAGCCAATAGAGGTATTTTTAAGATATACTCGCATAATAATAAGATTGAAAAAGAGTGTATATAATGTATAAAGAGATAGAATTAAATATAAAACAGGAATTTATTTCAGACTACACAGATGGGTATCCACTAATAACAAAAGAATCGATAGTGGATTGGTCAAAGGTTAAAGAGGAGGGTAGTGTAGTAAAGCTACTTGACTCAAAAAATAAGTTTTTAGCCAAGGGTTATTATGGAAAACAAAATAAGGGCTATGGCTGGATTCTTTCTCTAAAAAAAGATGAAAAAATAGATGTAGAATTTTTTACTAAAAAGATAAAGTCCTCTATAGACTACAGGAAAAACTTCTTTAATGATGAAAGCACAACCGCTTTTAGAGTTTTAAATGGTGAGGGTGATGGCTTAGGTGGATTAACAATCGACTACTTTGATGGATTTTATCTTCTAACATGGTATTCTATTGGGATATATGAATTAAAAAGTGAAATACTTGAAGCCCTTAAGTCAGTAGTGACTTATAAAGGTATATACCAAAAGAAGAGATTTGATGGTAAGGGTATGTACCTTGATGATTCAAATGACTTTGTATGTGGAGAGGAAGCTGAGGCACCTTTAATTGTTAAAGAGAACAATGCAAACTTTGCAATATATTTAGATGATGGACCAATGGTTGGTGTATTTTTAGATCAAAGAGATGTACGTCGTACTATCCGTGATAAATATGCAAAAGGAAAAACAGTTCTGAATACCTTCTCTTATACAGGTGCATTTTCAGTTTTTGCAGCACTTGGTGGTTCTACAAAAACAACAAGTGTAGATTTAGCAAATCGAAGCCGTCCTAAAACAACTGAACAGTTCACGATAAATAATCTACATGTAGAAAATCAAGATATTATTGTTGAAGATGTATTTAACTACTTTAAGTACGCAGTTAAAAAGCATCTTCTATTTGATATTGTTGTTCTTGACCCACCTAGTTTTGCAAGAAGTAAAAAGCATACATTCTCAGCTTCAAAAGATTATGTAAAACTTCTAAAAGAGGCTATACAAATTACAAATAAAGGTGGAGTGATTGTAGCGTCAACAAACTCGGCTAACTTTTCTATGATGACTTTTAGGGACTTTATATTTAAAGCATTTAAAGAGTTAAAAGGAAAGTATGAAGTAGAAGAGAGTTTTTCACTTCCTAAAGATTTTAGAGTTGCCCATAAGTTTAAAGAGGGTAACTATTTAAAAGTTGTATTTATAAGAAAGTTAAAGTGAAAACTTTAGAAGTTGGTAGAACTTCTAAAGTTGATTAATATGTTATACGAATAAATCACTTGCTTCTGGATGTTTTTCTTGATATTTTACTATGTATGAACATTGAGCGACAGCTTTTTTATTGTCTTTTTTAATCTCTTGAAGTACATCTTCTAAAAGAGTTCTTGCAAGACCTTTACCTGCTAGCTCTTCTGGAACTATTGTATGAGTTAAGTGCATTTCACCATTTTGGTCATCATATGTAATATATGCTACATAGCCATCAATATGGTATTCGTACTTAGATTCAGATTCATTATGTATTAGTGTATTAGACATTAGTTTTCCTTTTGTGTTTATAGTATTTTATCGTCTTTTAAATAAAATAAGAAGTGGAGACTTGTAGAAGTATCAATAAATCTAATCACTTCAAAGCAAAATAAAAGCCTAACTTAAGTATAATTCACGGATTATGATAAAGGAACTTCATGGCTAACAAACGGGTATTGGTTAAGTTTTCAGGTGAAGCACTAGCAGGTGATGCAGGTCATGGAATAGATACGCAGATATTAAAATATATATCTCAAGAAATCAAATCTCTAGTAGACTCTGGAATAGAGGTTGGTATAGTAATCGGTGGTGGAAATATTATTCGTGGAGTTACAGCAGCTCAAGATGGAATAATTAAAAGAACATCAGGTGACTATATGGGTATGCTAGCTACTGTTATAAACGGTGTTGCTATGCAAGAAGCTTGTGAACATGCAGGACTTGAAGTTCGCATGCAAACAGCAATAAAAATGGAACAAATTGCTGAACCATATATAAACCGTAAAGCTGTGCGTCATTTGGAAAAGGGTCGTGTCGTTATATTTGCAGCGGGCACAGGGAATCCATTTTTTACAACAGATACTGCAGCAACTCTAAGAGCAGTTGAAATCGGTGCAGAAGTGATCATAAAAGCAACTAAAGTTGACGGTGTTTATGATAGAGATCCAAATAAGTTTGATGATGCAGTTAAGCTTAATGAGTTAAGTTATGAACAAGCTCTTTCTGACCACATAAAAGTTATGGACGATACATCTATAGCATTGGCAAAAGATAATTCACTACCAATAATTGTATGTGATATGTTTACAAAAGGTAATCTTTTAGAGATTATCAATGGCAATTCAACTAATTGCTCAATAGTTAAATAGAAACGAAATAAAAGGAAAAACATGAAAGTAGAACAGTTAACAGCAAAAATATTAGATAACAACCCAAGTATGGATCGTTACCAATTAGCGATAGCAGTATCTAAAAGAACAGATGAACTTTTGAATGGTGCAACTAGTAAATTAAGTGTATCTAAAAACGTTAAAGAAGCTGATTTGGCTCTTATGGAACTTGCAGAGGGCCTTGTAAATGTTAAAGGCTTTATTGATTTAGAGAAATAAAAAGTAAAACCCTTGAGTTTGAGTCAAGTAGATATTGAAAAAGTAAAACATATTCATGATGTTGACTCAGCTACCTCTTACCTTTTTTCACAGATAGACTCTAGTGAAGCATTAAAACAAGCACTTAACTACTCAAAAGAAGCTCATATTGACCAGTTTAGAAAAAGTGGCGAGCCTTATGTAATACACCCTATCTTAGTTGCATCAATAGTTTCATCAATTACAGACGATGAATCGATGGCAATTGCTGCATTACTTCATGATGTAGTAGAAGATACAGATATATCTACCTCTGATGTTAAAGATTTATTTGGAGAAGATGTTGCAAATCTAGTAGATGGTATGACTAAGATTGATACTATTAGAGATTCAGAGTTAGTATCATCAAATTCAAATGAACGATTAATAGTATCTGCACTTTCATTTAGAAAAATGCTCTTAGCAAGTACAGAAGATGTTAGAGTTTTAGTTGTAAAGCTGTGTGATAGACTTCATAATATGTTGACATTAGATGCTCTACCTGAGCATAAACAAAAAAGAATTGCAGAAGAGACACTTGTTGTTTATGGTCCAATAGCACACCGTTTAGGTATAAGTTTTTTGAAAAACTTATTAGAGGATTTAAGCTTTTCATATTTGTTTAAAGAAGAAAAACATCATATAGATAATTATCTAGATACAAACTTTCATGCCATTGAAATGAAGCTGGATGATTTTAAAGAATCAATAAACAAAATACTGGTAAAAGATGGTTTTTGTGAAGATGATTTTGAGATACTATCTCGTGTAAAACATAGATACTCCATCTATCTTAAAATGCAGAGAAAAGGTGTTGGTATTGAAGAGGTACTAGATCTTTTAGCTGTAAGAATCATTACTGATGACCCAGTGAAATGCTATAAAATTTTAGGTCTTATTCATTTGCATTTTCAACCTTTGTCTTCTAGGTTTAAAGATTACATAGCTGTACCTAAGGACAATGGTTACCAAACTTTGCATACTACAGTTTTCTATGAAACAGCCATTTTTGAAGTTCAAATTAGAACTAATAATATGCATGAAACAGCGGAACTTGGTGTTGCTGCTCACTGGAAATATAAGAGTGGTGGTAACAACACCATCAAACTTGATTGGCTTAATAACCTCGGATATCAAAATGAGTCAGTAGAAGATTTTTATGACCTTATAAAAAATGATTTATACTCTGAGGATATATCTGTTTTTTCACCAACTGGAGAAGCATTTACACTTCCTCGTGGAGCAGTTGTTTTAGACTTTGCTTATGCAGTACATACTTATGTAGGAGACCATGCAATAGGTGCTTTAGTAAATAAGACAAAAGCACCACTTTTAAGCGAACTACAAAATGGTGATATAGTCAAAATAGATATGGCAGATGAGCCTAAGACTAGATGTTCTTGGATTGATGCAGTAAAAACATCAAAAGCTCGATCAAACATGAGACACAACTGTAATGCTAGACTTAGAGATATAAACTCAAAATCAAGTGTTAATATTGTTGCAACAGCTATGAATTTAAATAATTCAAGAGTTGAAGAGTGGTTTGAACTAAACCAATGTGATAAAAGATCAACAATCCCAATAGATATAGAACACTTTCGTGAAGTTATACATAGATATATTTTAGATATCTCCCAAACAAATAGATTCAAAAGTTTTCTTTCTCGTCATAGATTTAAATTGAGATCATATAGCTTGAGTGGCTTAGAAATATTTTCTACATCTAGTGTAAGTGATGTGGTTTTTGATTATTGTTGTCATCCAAAGAAAGGTGATGAAATAGTATCTTTTTTAGAAAAAGGCAAAGCACATGTACATCATAAAATGTGTGGAAGTGCTTCTAAATATATTGACGAACAGAGACCTATGCTTTTTATTAAGTGGGAAAAACTACATGTATATAACTATAACATGATCGTCTCACTTCATAGTGGAGTTGGAACATTAGCAGAATTTCTGAACTATCTTGTTAAATTAAAAATAGATATTAACCTTATTGAACTAGGAAAAAACAAAAGCGAATCAACTAGTTATTGTGAACTTGGTTTTGAGTCAAAAGAAGGTGATATTAACACACTTCGTGCTAAAATAGAACAAAAAATAAAAGTTATACAAATCATCCGTACAGATGATGCATATAGATAGAATATAAATAGGACTTATTATACATGTTAGAAGAAGCGTTAAGAGAAATAAACAGAGGTAGTGCTGAAGTAATTGACAGCGAAAGAATAGAGAAGTTATTAACAGCCTACTTTCAAGAGGGTAAAACCTATACAGTAAAGGCAGGTTTTGATCCAACAGCCCCTGACTTACATTTAGGTCATACAGTTTTGCTTCAAAAACTTGCTACGTTTCAAAAGTATGGTGCTCGCGTTCAGTTTCTTATAGGTGATTTCACAGCTACTATTGGTGACCCTACAGGTAAAAGTGCTACAAGAAAAGTTTTAACTCCCGATGACATAAAGAAAAATATATCATCTTATACTACTCAAGCATTTAAGATTTTAGATGAGAGTAAGACTGATATTGTCTATAACAATGATTGGCTAGAACCTTTAGGTGCAAATGGAATGTTAGAGTTAGCATCAACACTTACAGTTGCTCGTATGTTAGAACGTGATGATTTCTCAAAAAGATATGCATCAAATACTCCAATAGCTGTTAGTGAATTTATGTATCCACTTCTTCAAGGCTATGATAGTGTTCATCTTAAGAGTGATATTGAAATTGGTGGGACTGACCAGAAGTTTAATTTACTTATGGGAAGACAACTGCAAAAGGTTTATGAAGTTCAAAAACAACAAGCAGTTTTGATGATGCCAATTTTAGAAGGCCTTGATGGCGTTCAAAAAATGAGTAAGTCACTTAACAACTACATTGGTGTTACTGATGAGCCTAACGATATGTTTGGAAAGGTTCTTAGTGTATCAGATGAACTGATGTGGAGGTTTTACGAACTTTTAAGTACGGAGTCTTTAGAGAACATAGAATCTCTAAAATCTGGCGTTGCAGATGGAACGCTTCATCCTAAAAAAGTTAAAGAAAGTTTAGCTCTAGAAATCACTACGAGATTCCATTCTGAGGAGAAAGCAAACTTTGCTAAGGCTGAGTTTGATAAAGTACACTCAAAAAGTCAAATTCCTACAGAAATAGAAGAATATAATTGCGATGGAGAAGTTTGGATAGCTAAAGCTTTGGTTGATTGTAAGATTGAACCTTCAACTTCTCAAGCAAGAAGAGATATTAAGCAAGGTGCTGTTAAAATTGACCAAGTAAAAATATCTGATGAACAGTTACAGTTATCTAGCGGTGAGTACATACTTCAAGTTGGAAAAAGAAAATTTGCAAAGTTAAAGGTTAATTAATGAGTTTTGAGTCATTAAAAATTGGAAAATATATAATTGAAAAACCAATATTTCAAGGTGGTATGGGTGTTGGCGTTTCTTGGGATCAACTAGCTGGTACTGTTTCAAACGAGGGTGGCCTTGGTGTAATTAGTGCTGTTGGTACAGGTTACTACGAAGACAAGTCTCATGCTTCAAAACTAGTAGCAGGTCGTCCACTTGATGCTTTAGGATTCTATTCTAAAGATGGTTTTCAAGCTATTATTAAAAATGCAAGAAAGATTTGTGGAGATAAGCCACTTGCTGCAAATATTCTTTATGCGATAAATGACTATGGACGTGTTGTAACTGATGCTTGTGAAGCCGGTGTAAATGTTATTATTACAGGTGCTGGATTACCAACTAATATGCCAGAGTTTACTGAAGGTTATCCTGATGTAGCCTTAGTGCCTATCGTTTCATCTGCTAAAGCTCTTAAAATCATCTGTAAAAGATGGCAAAAGAGATATGATAGACTTCCTGATGCTGTGGTTCTTGAAGGGCCAAAGTCTGGCGGTCATCAAGGTTTTACATATGAGCAATGTTCAATGCCTGAACATCAATTAGAAAACCTTGTTAAGCCTGTTGTTGAAGAAGCTGCTAAATGGGGTGGAATGCCTGTTATAGCTGCCGGTGGCGTTTGGGACAAAAATGACATAGAAGAGATGATGTCACTTGGTGCTAGTGGTGTTCAAATGGGTACAAGATTTATAGGAACACATGAATGTGATGCTCACGAAAATTTTAAAAATGTTTTAATTGCTGCTAAAAAAGAAGATATCCAGCTAATGTCATCTCCTGTAGGTTATCCGGCTCAAGGTGTAAGAACTAAACTTACAGAGCTCGTTGAAAAAAGAGAAGGCCCTGCTGTAAAATGTATTTCTAACTGTGTTGCTCCATGTAATCGTGGAGAAGAAGCTAAAATTGTTGGATTCTGTATTGCTGATAGACTTAGTGATGCTTATGAAGGTAAACTTGATACAGGTCTATTTTTCTCAGGAACTAATGGTTATAGATTAGATAAGCTGATTTCAGTTAAAGAGTTATTGGAAAAACTTACTGAAGGTGAATAATTAAAAAATGATTCGTTACCTTCTATTACTTGTTGTATTTGTAATTTCGCTGCATGCTTTAAGTAATAGTGAGATTTTAAAGCGTGCTGATGGACTCATCAAGAGTTCTTCTCAATCTGATCAGTTTCGTGCTTACAATGACTACAAAAGCCTATATCTTCGTTCTATCATGAATGACAGCACCAAGTTAAAGATTAACTCTTTAAAAGGTATTGTAAAAAGCGGAAAAAAACTTCACATTGATATATCTACTTATGAGAAAGAGTTAAAAAAGTTAACTCCCAAAAAAAAATATACTAAGCCTAAGCAAATTGTTAAAAAAAGAAGTGATACATCTAAAAAGATTAGAATTAGGTCTTCACATAAATTAAAATCTGTCACTTGGAAAGAGAATAATTTAGTCCTTTCATTTGATAAAAAACTTACAAATAATCAAATAAATTATTTTACACTTTATGATAATAAGAATAAACGATTTAAATATATATTTGACATTCATGCATCAATGCTAAATAAGTCACAAAACCTTAGAAAAGATGGAATATCAAGAATTAAACTAGGACAATACAAACCAAATACTTTACGTTTAGTTATAGAGAATCGTTCAAAAATAAAAATTAATTTCAAAAAAGAGAGTAAAAACCTAGTTATAAAGATTCAGTCAAACTCTAAGAAACAAAAGACTAGCTTTACTCCAGTTAATCTTAATCAGTATAAAACAGTAGTTATTGATGCCGGACATGGTGGCAAAGATCCAGGTGCAGTAGGCTATAAAAAGTATAGAGAAAAGATAGTTGTTTCAAAAATTGCAAATGAATTAAAAAAGATTTTGAAGTCTCGTGGATATAAAGTTTTTATGACAAGAGACAGGGATAAGTTTGTAAAACTATCTCGTCGTACTAAATTCGCCAATAAAAAGAATGCACATATATTTGTAAGTATTCATGCAAATGCTGTTGGCAAAAAAATAGCAAATAAAGTTCATGGTATAGAGACTTACTTTTTATCACCATCTCGTTCCGAAAGAGCTAAGAAAATAGCTTCTAAAGAGAATTCAGCTGACTTGAGTGATATGAATCTATATGGAAAAAATAGTTTTCTAAACCTATTAAATCACCATAATATCTTAGCATCAAATAAACTTGCAATTGATGTGCAAAGAGGAATGCTTGGCGCATTAAATAAAAAATATAAAGGTGTTAAGGATGGTGGAGTTCGTGAAGGTCCATTTTGGGTATTAGTTGGAGCTCAAATGCCATCTGTCCTAATTGAAGTAGGGTTTATAACCCATCCAAAAGAAGCGAAAAGATTAGTAGATAACAACTATAGAAAAACGATGGCTAGAGGAATGGCTGATGGAATACAAAGGTACTTCGCTAACTGTAAATAATATTCTACATGTAACTTTACATGTAGAAAAGTTTTAATCTTCTTTTTTATACTCCAAGTCTCCAGCACGAGACTCTTTTTCATCTATTATTTTTTGAATTTGAATTTTAACTTTGTCATATCTGTATTGTTCTTTAAAGCCAATAATTCTTCCACCAGCAGCATTAGGGTGTCCACCACCACCAGCCCATTCTTTAGATATTTGAGATACACTTACTTTATTATTAGCCCTAAGACTCATTGTCCCACGGTAGCTTACATCAACTATAAAGTCATACTCAGGATAAGCCATTAAAAAACCATTTCCTACGATAGAAGTATTTCCAACACCATAACTTAGGAAACCTCTATACCCTTTATAGTATATAGTTTTTTCATCTTTTTGTTTACCTAACTCATCAACAACAAATGCCGTAGCTAAGTTATCTAAAGTGTCATCCTTATCACGCATGAAGAAATCTTTTTTGAGTGAGTGTATTTTTGAATCAAGTAGTATGTTGGCATTTGGTTCATTTACATATTTTGCAGCTTCTAAAAGAAGAGAAATTTTATAGTTATTATCTACGTCCGCAAACATTATTTTGTTTAGTTCTCTAGTCTCAGTTACAAGACGCATACAAACTTTTCCATACTCAAAGTTGTCTTTTTCTTCCATTTTCCATAAATCAACTGCATTAATCACATTTACATATTGATTCATCCATTCTGGTTCGTTTAGTTCAAAATTTTCTTTAGCATAGTCATATACAATTTTAGTGGCACAACGTTCAGTATCTAAAAAATACCATTTATATTTGTTAGCACTATCTTCTCCACTACCATGGTGGTCAAGTAGAGTTAGGGTTATATCTTTGTTTTTTTCGTTAAGTAAGTTAACCTCTTTATTAAGCCATCTTGATTCATCTGAAGTAAGGTTTAGGTCTGAAATCAATATTGTGGCAGGTATATTTTCATTTTTGATATTCTCTAGAATCATGTCAAGTTTTTGTTTTACTTCTGCTCCATAGTTAGCATTGTAGTTTCTTAAATCGTATGGAGTATATTTCATAACTAACTGACAGCTATAACCATCAAGGTCCGTATGCGATAAGTGATGTATTGTTTTTATTTTCATAATAATTCCTTCATTAATTTTCTTCTTGCTCAATTATAGATATAGAACCCATAACTTCAAATGTAGCACTAGAGTCTATCTCAGCATGAGAGAGAACTGTTACATCGAGTGAGAATCTCTCAAGTATATCTGCAACTCCACGACGAAGTTGAGGATCTACTATAACTACAACTGGTGATACACCTTTTTGTAGTAGTTCCGCAGCTTTTGTGCTTGTTGCTTGTATGAGAGCATTTATCTCTGCAACATTTAACAGTAAATTTCTAACACCATCACTATCTTGTGATTTTTCAAGCATCAATTGCTCAGAAGAAGTGTCAAATGTTAGAAGCCTGATAACACCATCCTCTCCAGCATACATTTGTGTAATGATGCGAGAAAGTTTTGCACGTACCTGTTCTGTAATAACATCCACATTTTTCGTAAACTCTGCGATGTCTGCAATAGTTTCTAAAATTGTTAGCATATCCTTAAGAGGTATCTTCTCGTGTAAAAGAGATTTTAATATTCTTTGGATTAGACCAATAGTAGCAACTTTTTCAACATCAGTGATAATAACAGGGAAGTCATCTTTAATCTTATCAATAAGAGTCTGAACCTCTTGACGTGTAAGAAGGTCTTCAGCATTTTTCTTAACTAGTTCACTCATGTGTGTTGATATTACAGTTGCAGGGTCAACAACTGTGTACCCATTAATAATTGCATCTTCTTTTTGATCAGGTGTTATCCATAGCGCTTCAAGACCAAATGCAGGTTCTGTTGTCGGTTCTCCATCAATCTCTCCTGTAGCCATACCGCTATCCATAGCAAGAAATTTATCTGGAACTATATTGCCCTCACCAATAGATATCCCTTTTAAAAGTATTTGATACTGTTGTGGTTGTAAGTGTAAGTTGTCTCTTATACGAACTTGGGGCATTAGAAAACCAAAATCAGATGCTATTTTTCTTCTCATAGAACGAATTCTCTCTAGTAAATCACCACCTTGATTTTTATCGGCAAGACGTATGAGTTGGTAACCAAGGGTTAACTCAAGCATTTCAACTTTTAGGATGTCTTCAAGAGCAGTCTCTTCTTCTTTAGCAATCTCTTCATTAGTTTTTTCAGGTGCTTGAGACGCTTTATCTTTATCTAGTTTTGCTTGATCTTTGGTAGAGAGAACACCATCAACATCTAGTATGCTTAACTCTCCTCTCTCATACTTATAGACAGACCATCCAAGAAGAGAAAATAATATACCCACAAAACCCATAGACGCCGTTGGAAGACCAGGTACAAGAGCAAATAAAATCATAATAAATCCTACAATCATCATGATTTTAGCATTACCCATCATTTGATTGATTGTACCTTCAGCAAAGTTATCACCATCACCAGATGAACGAGTAATCATAATACCAGTTGCAGTAGAGATTATAAGTGCAGGAATTTGACCTACAAGACCATCACCAATAGTTAAAAGCGTAAACATAGATGCACTGTCACTTACTGTCATATCATGTTGAAAAACACCTATTAAAAAACCACCAATAATATTTATAAGTGTAATAATGATACCAGCTACTGCATCACCTTTTACAAATTTTGAAGAACCATCCATAGCTCCATAAAAATTAGCATCTTGAAGTATATCAGCACGACGTTGCTTAGCTTCTGCATCATCAATGAGCCCAGCATTTAAGTCAGCATCAACTGCCATCTGTTTACCAGGCATAGAGTCAAGAGTAAAACGAGCTGCTACCTCTGCAACTCTGGTTGACCCTTTTGTGATAACCATAAAGTTTATAAGAACAAGTATTGAAAATACTATTATCCCAATGACATAATTTCCACCTACAACAAAATCTCCAAAACTACTGATAATACTACTAACATTATCTGCACCTTCGTGACCATTACTTAAAATCATTCTTGTTGTTGCAATATTTAGGGATAATCTAAAAAGTGTAAGAATAAGAATAAGAGTAGGGAAAGTTGTCAAGTCAGTTGGTTTTGGTACATATAATGAAATTAGTAAAATTAAAACAGCTAAAGCCATAGATAGCGTAAGTAACACATCCAACATTCCGGATGGTAAAGGTACGATAATAATAGCTAAAATAGCCATAACGAAAACAACTACACTAAGGTCCTTTTGACCTAATAAGAAATTTAAGGTTAACCCAATTTGTTGTCTTGTAGTTGTTTTTTTAGCCAATCATCTTTCCTAGTTGAGTATATCTTCTAATGTTATTTCAGCTAAAAATGTATCTATTTTACCTTGAAGTTTATTTAAAAAAGGCCATATATTACATAGACTTGCTTGGTCTGATGGGCAATCGTCTTCAGAAGATGCACAGTCAAAAACAGCCGGAGCTTTTCCTTCAACACAAGACATAATTAAAAGCATATTGATATCTTTTGGCTCTTTTAAAAGCGTAAATCCACCATGTACACCTTTATATGACTTTAAAATTTCATTTTTAGCTAAAGATTGAAGTATTTTGGCTAAAAAACTTTTCGAAATAGATAGTTCTTTAGAAAGAGTTTCACTATCCATAGGAGATTCTGCTTTAGATAGGACAATAAGGGATAATATAGCATATTCACTAGCTCTTGTTATTAACATATATATTTCTTTGCATTATTTTTTTTAGATTATAACCAAAGAAGTTGAAATAAAAGAAACAATTGGATATAATCTCGGCTCAACTTTATACCTTAGACATTGTATAAATGTTAGATTAAATACCTTTTGGAGGCTATTATGGCTTTAAATTCGGCTAAAAAACAAGAAATCGTTACTAAGTATGGTCGTGGTGAGAATGACACTGGTTCAAGTGAAGTTCAAATTGCACTATTAACAGAAAGAATCAGTGAACTAACTGAACATTTAAAAATATACAAAAAAGATCATGCATCAAGACTAGGTCTACTTAAACTAGTTGGTCAACGTCGTCGTTTAATGAAATATTTTAAAAGAAAAGACAAAGATGCGTACTTAAAATTAGTAGATGCTCTTTCTATCCGTGACAACATTTAGTTTTTTAAATTAATCTTGTTATAAAAAATTAAACCTTTCTTTTGAGGTTTAATTTATAAAACTCCCCAAAAACCACCTCTTTTCACACTATTTGTAACTTTCCTACACATAAAACACATATTTAAGTTTTTTTTATACAATGACACTTTTATGACTCATGTTCAGAGTATACTATTTCTATATTAATTTTTTAGTGGAGGTTCAGTGTGTCAAAAAATAACAGTGAAATTAGCACAGAAGGTCTAACATTTTTAGATGATGGTGAAGTCTTATATGATGATTTATATCTTCTTAGTGAAACGGACGAAAAAGGTATAGTAGAGTATGCAAGCGATTCTTTTTTAAAAATTGCAAATATGACATTGGATGAGCTTGTTGGTGAACCGCATAATGTTGTAAGACATCCTGAGATGCCCAGAGCAGCTTTTAAATCTCTTTGGGATGATGTTCAAAGTAAAGGTTTTTGGACAGGTTATGTTAAGAACCAGAGAAAAGGTGGAGGACATTACTGGGTTTATGCAACTGTTCTACGCTCTGTTGATAAAAATGGAAACACTAAATATGTTTCTATCAGAGTCAAGCCTTCACGTGAAGATATTAAAAAAGCCGAAGCGCTTTATGCAACATTAGATTAAGATAAAAGGAAATAATAATGGCTTTAATGAAAAACGGTTCAGGATCTTCATCTGCAGTTGTTTCATCTTCTGGAAATGACAAAAGAAAACAAAGAACTTTGGCTAAACAACAACAAATATCTGAGAGTATAGCAGGTGTGTCTAATACTATATTAGAAAATGCACAAGAGAGTGTAAGTGCTATCGAAGAGTTAAAATCTTCAATGGAACAAATTGCAACTGCTGCTGAAGAAAATAGCGGTGCAAGTGAGCAAGCGCTTTCAAATGTGAAAAATATTAATACAAACATTAATAGAATGACTTCTACTATTGATACCGTTATTACATCAACTCTCTCAGCTGGTGACAATATTATGTCTTCGGTGGAGAAGATTAATGGATCTGTATCTAGAATGGATAAAGCTGTAAAGGTTGCATCAGAATCTTCTGAGAAAAGTGAAGAGCTAAAAGTAAGTTCACAAAATATTGGTGATGCTGTTGGCTTTATTGCAAAAATTGCAGACCAAACGAATCTTTTAGCACTAAATGCTGCTATTGAGGCATCTCGTGCGAAAGAACATGGTAAAGGTTTCGCAGTTGTTGCTGATGAAACTCGTGCTTTAGCTGGTGAAAGTGAAAAAAATGCAGAGTTTATTTCAGAATTAGTTACTAAAATACAAGGAAGCATAGATAATATTATTTCTAGTATCGGTGGTACTACAAAAACTATATCTGAAAATGGTTCTAAAGGTAATGTTCTTAGTCAGAAAATGGAAGAACTTACTAAAATTGCCGTTTATTCAGTTGAAGCTGCAAGAAGTGTTAGTACATACACAAATAAACTTGGTGATGTAGTAAGAAAAATTAACGATGGTTCTCAAAGTATTGCAAAAGAATCTGGTGAAATAGCTCTTTCTGTAGAACAAACTTTAAACAGTATTGATGTTCAATCAGGTGCGCTATCTCAAACAGAAGATGATATTAAAGAACTGTCAAATTTAGCAGAAGAACTTAAATTCTCTACTGATACTATGAAGTCAGCAGAAGATATAGCACTTTCAGCTGATGGAATTGGTGCTTCAATGGAAGAGATTCAAGGTGCTCTTGAAAATGTTACAGATGCATTAAATCAAATTGAATCTTCATCACAATCTACAAATCAGAGCTCAATTAAAAATAAAGATCTCGTTGAAGCTGGTATTTTAGCTGCAAAAGATATAGATAAACTAATTGAAATTGCTAGAAGAAACTTTGATCTTTTAAAAATATCTTTTAATGTTGTTAAAAACACAGTAACAGAGATTAGAGGAGCTTTTGGTGACTCAATATCTCAAGGTAATAGTGCAGCTTCTGAACTAGGTGTAATTGTAAAAGAGACTAAAAATGTTGATAAAACAGTTGGTAATATTTCTAACTCTATTGTTCAGTTAAATATGTTAGCAATTAGTGGATCTATTGAGGCAGCTCGTGCTGGTGATTTTGGAAAAGGTTTCGCAGTTGTTGCTGCTGATATTAGAAACTTAGCAAAAGATTCAGAATCAAATACTGATAAAATTAATGATATTGTAGAGTCTATGAATTCTGAAATTGATACAGTTAAAGTTGATTGGAATGATCTTTTAGCTTCTCAAGGTACAGAACAAAACTCTATAGATGAACTTATAAACGATATTATGAAAATTATTGATGGTTTGGTAGATCTTTTAGATAGATACACAGGTTTAAAAACTGTAAATGATCAAAATTTAGAAGGTATGGAACAAGTTCTTATCGGTATTAATGAAATACAAAAAGCTGTTGAGTTAAGTGCTAAAAATGCTATGGAATCTCGTAAAGCTAGTGAATTAATCATAGACACAGTGTCTCATATTGGTGAGGGTGTAGAAGAGTTAGCTGTTATGGCAGATGAGCTTCAACAAGGTTAAAAAATGCAAATTCAAGAGATATTAATCATTAAAAATGGTTCTGAGAGTTATGGTATATCTACAGATGATATAAACCAGATTTCTAGAGTTCCATCACTTATGCCTCTTCCTTTTAGACCAAGTTGTACAAGAGGTTTATGTGGTGTTGGTGGAAGTATTGTAGCTATGGTTGATTTAAATCTTTTGTTAAATGTAGATGAAGTAGATATGGAAGCTAGTTCTAGTAGGCTAATTAGCCTTAATGACACCCATGATACAAATGCTCTTTTAGTAAGTGAAATATATAATACAGTTACGATTAAAGAGAGTCATATTGATTATTTAGACAATAAAGATGATCCAGTATTAGCTATTTATAAATATAAGGACTCGTTAGTTCAAGTGTTATCTCTTGATATCTTAATATCCAGGATAAATGGGATAAATATAAAGCCCAAAGAGATTCATAATGGTAAAATTAAAGATCAAAATACAGTAGAAGAAGATAGTAGTAGATTCCTTGTTTTTGCAATGGGTAATGAAAATTTTGCATTAGAGATTGATTTTTTAAGAGAAATAATCTTACCTGATGTTAACTATACTGAAATTGCAGGTAGCTCAAAAGAGTTGATGGGACTCATCACTTTGAGAGATGAATTAGTCGCAGTAATGGACTTGAGAACTTACTATGGCTTTACTGGTATAGATAGTGATAAAAATAGAATACTTATTGCCTCACATAATAATGAAACAATAGGTCTTTTAGTAGATGAAATTATTGATATCAAAAGTATACTCAAAAAAGATGTTGAATATATTGATGGTGCTAGTAAAAAAAATAAAATTTCTGGTGTCATACATGATGAAGACTCATTAGTTTCTTTTTTTGATAGAGAAATTATTGATATGATTTTTGATGAGAATAAAGCATATATTGAATCAAACCGCAATGATATGACAGATGATGAATCACAAGATAAAGAAGACTCTAAAGAGGTGATCGTATTTAAGTTGTCTGGAAAAGAATATGCATTTGATGTTAAATACGTTGCAGAGATTATTGATATTGTTACATCAACGGAAGTCGCATATAGTGATGATGATGTTGATGGAATAATTAACATTAGAGGTCAAATTGTACCAATAGTATCACTATTTGATAAACTTGGTATAGAAGCTATTGCAAATGAAGATTCAAAAATTATTGTTTGTACTATAGCTGATAATAAAGTATGTTTTGTAGTTGATAGTATTAGTGATATTTTAGATGTATTATCGCATGAGGATCAAGAGCAAGATGATGATATCTTTAAAAGTGTCTTACACTTAGATGATGGTAAAAGATTAGTCCTATCAATGGATGTAGAAGATCTAGTTTTAAGAAAGGCTAAATAGTGGCGAAAAAAGTATTAATTGTAGATGATTCTGCTTTAGTAAGAAAGCAATTAACAGAAATCATAGCTACTTTAAATTTTGACATTGATATAGCAAAAAATGGTAAAGAGGCTGTGGAAAAAGCAACTTCAATGCAATACGATGTTATTACAATGGATATAAATATGCCAATTATGGATGGTATTGAGGCGGTTAAGTTAATTATGCAACAGCAGCCTACAGCTATTTTAATGGTAAGCTCATTAACAACAGAGAATGCTTCTATTACAATGGATGCATTGGACCTAGGAGCTATTGATTATATATCTAAGCCAGGAACAATGAATGTTGGTAAAGTTGATAATTATGATGAAATCATTACAAAAGTAAAGTCTCTTAGTCGTATACCTAAAAGAAGACTAGTTGCGAATAAACCTACTAGCCGTCCTCCTGTTAGAAGAAAAGTAGTAACTAGAGATGAGAGTGGACCAGTTAGTGAAGTCAAAGAGATTGAGAAAATAGTACTTATTGGCTCATCAACTGGTGGTCCTGGACTTATTGAACAGATATGTGCATCATTACCTTATAACTATAAGTATCCAGTATGTATAGTTCAGCATATGCCAGCACAGTTTACTGAAGCTTTTGCTCAAAGACTTGATAAAGCAAGTTCTCTTGCTGTGTATGAAACTACTAAAAATATGGAAATATTACCAGGTAACATATATTTAGCACGCGGTGGAGTACATCTTAACTTTGCAAAAAAAACATCAGGTAAAATAGTTGTTAGAGAAGATCAAGATAAGGGTAGTAATTTTTTTCACCCTAGTGTTAATGATATGATGCATAGTGCATTACAAGTGTTTGGTGCTAAAAATATAATTGGTGTTATCTTAACTGGTATTGGTGATGATGGAGCAGATGGTATGGTTGAAATCAAAACTAATGGGGGATATACATTAGGTGAAAGTGAAAGTAGTGCAACAGTTTATGGTATGCCAAAAGAAGCATATGATCGTGGTGGAGTCTCAGAACAATTGGACTTTAAAAATATTTTGAAAAAAATAGCAACACTAAAATAGTAGGAGTATGTAATGCCTTTAGTTAAAAATCATGTAGCACAAGTTATTGAAGACTTACCGACTTTTGCAACACTGGAAGATGCACAGGCTTATTGTCAGGATAATACAGATCCTAGCAAAAAAGATTATGCTGTAGAAGAGATAGTTAAGTTTGAAGGTGGACCAGAATATTTAGTGTCTTTAATTAACCCTGAGCGAACTGATAAAAAGGTTTTAACTAAAATAGCCAGTGTTCTATCTACAGTTGATCCAGAGATAGCTCCAATTGAAGCTATTATGGATCTTTTAAAACTTGATAATGCTTATATTAGAAATTTAGGTATATCTATGTTAAGGGATTATGGAACTGCAATTAAATACTATATTGTTAAGTTCTTAATTGGTGATGATAGGGACTTGAGAATTTTTGCTATCAATGTATTGGGTGATGTTAATTTTTCTGAATCTCGTGATATGTTAATTGAACTTCTTGAGACAGAAGAGGATATAAACGTCGCTATGACAGCAGTTGATTATATGGGTGAGATTGGTGAAGAAGAAGATATAGAGTTACTTGAATCATTAAAACCAAGATTTAAGGGTGAAGTATACGTTGAGTTTGCCGTAGATGGTGCGATCTCAATGATAAAAGGGTAGTTATATGTCATATATATTATCAAAAGAAAATTTTGCAAAGATAGGTGAATTTATCTATAGAAAAAGTGGAATTTACCTTGAAGCAGATAAGCATTATGATAAAATAGCTAAGTATGTAGATAAACGTGCTAAAGAGTTGGAAATTGACAACTTTAGAAAATACTTTTTTGCACTTCGCTTTGACGATAGTGATGGCATAGAATTCCAAGAACTTATGAATGCTGTTACTGTGAATGAGACATATTTTTTCAGAGAAAAAGACCAGTTTGAAGTTCTGGCAAATCATATTTTACCAAATTTACACAAAAAGTTGCCAGCATCAAAACCAATTAGAATACTTTCAGCACCATGTTCTACGGGAGAAGAGCCTTATTCTATTATTCTTCATATTGTAGAAGAGGGTAAGGTTGTAGAAGAAAGAGATATTGAAGTTGTTGGTATAGATATAGATTCAACTGTTATAGAGAAAGCTAACAAAGCTAGTTATACTGAGAGATCTGTTCATGCTATACCACCAGTGACTTTGAGTAACTGGTTTACAAAAAAGAAATTTGGCTACGAAATAGGAGAAGATTTACATGGTAGTGTGGATTTTCAAGTAGCTAATGTATTCGACAAACAGCAAATGAGAAAGCTTGGAAAATTCGATGTAATTTTTTCTAGAAATATGTTGATATATTTTGATGATGCTTCTAGAAAAGAGGTTGCAATGACATTTTACGATATGTTAAACCCAGGTGGTTATGTCCTATTAGGACATGCTGAATATATGAGCCGTATTGTTTCTGTGTTCAACGCACAAAAAGTAAATAACTGCTTAATTTATCAAAAATAGGAGAAAATATATGCCATTAGTAATATTTATAGACGATAGTGAAACAGCCTTAGCTTCGACAAGGATGGTTACAAATTCAATGCCAATTGAGGTTAAACAATACACAGAAGCCCAAACTGCTTTAGCGGAAATTAAGGCAGGTATGACACCTGATTTAATTATTACAGATTTAAATATGCCAGTAATGAATGGGTTTGAATTTTTAGAGGCTCTAAGAGGAATACCTTCTACAAGTAGAACACCTTGTCTTATGTTGACTACTGAAACAAAAGCAGAATTAAAACAAAAAGGTAAAGCTTTAGGACTAACAGGATGGATAGTTAAACCATTTAATCCGGCTCAGTTAAAACAAGCTATAACAAGAGTATTAAGACTTACATAAGTGGAGCAAAATATGAATATGCTATCTTCAATAAGTGAACTGTTAAAACATTTAAAAGATGTAGAACTTGATACTATTCAAATGTCTCAGGATTCGATGATGATGCTTGATGAATTTCTTGAAAAAAACAATATCGAGTTAGACGATAATGCTGTTAAGTCATTACAGTATCAAGATATCATCTCTCAACAGCTAACTGCTAGTATTGAAGCAATTGACAGTGTTCAAAAAAGTATAGAAATTTTTGAAAATGCCTATCTGTCTGATGAGAAAGTTGCTAGTGAATCATTTAATAAACTAAATGTAAAACTAACAAAAACACTTGAAATAGCAAAAGATAGACGAGATGCATTTTCAGGTAAACTTGGTCATGATGATCAAGAAGAAATAGAATTTTTTTAGGAGATATTATGTCAAAAGTAATGGTTGTAGATGATTCAAAGACAGTTAGAAACTATCATGGTTCTATACTTAAATCAATGGGTATAGAAGTAGTAGAAGCTGAAAATGGAATGGAAGCATTAGAAAGAAGTTTAGACTCAAACATTGACCTTTTTTTAGTAGATGTAAATATGCCTATCATGGATGGGTACTCTTTTATCGCCGATCTAAGAAAACAAGAAGCATATAAAAAGTCTCCAGTTATTATGGTTACGACTCAAGCAAAAGAAGATGATAAAATCTCAGCTTATAAAGTAGGCGCTAATATGTTTGAGACTAAACCTATAAAACCTGATGTTTTGCAAGCATACATTGATATTTTATTAAACAGTTAAGGGAGATAATATGAATCCATTATTAGAACAGTTTTTAAGTGAAGCTAGAGAAAATTTAGCTTTTATAGATCAAAATATAGAGGGTATAGGTGGTGATGACCCTGAGCTTTTAAATTCAATATTCCGTGCTGCACATACTTTAAAAGGTGGTAGTGGTATTGTTGGTTTTTTAAGTGTTCAAGAAATAACACATCATGCTGAAGACCTTCTTGATATGTTAAGAGCCGATCAAATTCCATTTGTTGATGGTATGACAGACTCTTTATATAATGCATTTGATGAAGTTCTTAATTTAATAGAAGCTGCAGAAGAAACGGGCGACATAGTAGATGCAGATGAAGATACTGTTGAAAAAATTGTTCTGGATTTAAAAAACCAAATGGGTAAGGAAGATAGTGGTGAAGCTGAATGGAATATACCATTTATTTTAAATACTAATCCTCAATCAGTTATAAACTTACCATTTAATAAATTTAAAACTTCTAATCAAAAAATCAATCTCAAAAATAGTGATTTAAATGAAGAGTTCTGTCAAGAAGAGAATTTTTATGCACTAACTTTTGATATAGATGAGTCATGTATGGTGTATGGTAATGATCCTGTATATACTTTAACACTTTTAGGGGACAAAGTACTTGGAATATACTCATGTATGAGTGCCGATAATGCAAAAGAAGCACTAAGTGGAACTGAAGATGAAGATGGTTTACTTTTAAAAATACAATTAACGGCTTTTGTTTATGCCACTTATGAAGAAATTGAGGATTCTCTTTTTAACTTTATTGATGAACTTAGTTTTACACCTTTAGATGTACTTGGTTTATTGAGTGTTGATTCTGGTGACTCAGGCCATAAGTTGGATTCTCTAAAAGAGTTAAGTTCAATTGCGGAAGATTTAGATTTAGAGTCAGTTATTAGTGAAGTGAAAAACTCAATGGAGTTAGTTGGTTCTACAACACTTCAGCACGCACAATTAAAAAGATTTTTAGATATATCTTCTTTAATTAAAGATAGCGATCTTAGTAAGTTAAATGGATTTTTTGAAAACCTTTATAAAGGGGAGGTATATATTGCCGACTCTTCTGTTGTAGATGATACTGCTGAAGTTACAACAGATAATAAGGAAGGAACAGAGACAGATTCAAAAATAGAATTAAATGAGAGTAATCTAAGTGTAATAAAAAATATTCAAGAACAGCAACTAAAAGCAATTGATTATGTTGAGTCTGATGAAGATTTACAAAGAGTAATCAGTATTCTTGATAGTTTAAGAAACGTTTCTTCAGATATTCCATCTTTAACGACTAAAGAGGATATAAAATCATATTTAGAAACTGCATTGAGTATCTCTACTGAGACAGTAGCTGAAGAAGTGGTTGTTGAAGAAACAGTGGTTGAAGAAGCACCAGCACCTGTTGAGCAAAAAGATCAGCCTATAGCAAAGGTAGAAACAATGTCAGAATCTAATGATAAACCTGCTAAAGAGACTAAAAAAGTAGAGTTGGTAGCAGAAGAGACT
This sequence comes from Sulfurimonas sp., assembly GCA_028044295.1. Lineage (GTDB taxonomy): Bacteria > Campylobacterota > Campylobacteria > Campylobacterales > Sulfurimonadaceae > Sulfurimonas. The sequence goes on along the minus strand of JAOFSE010000004.1, from coordinate 133,864 downwards.
AAGAAAGCTGTAGTTGGAAAAACTGTTAAAATAGAACAAAATTCTATTGATAGTTTAATGAATGTAGTTGGTGAATTACTTGTCGCAAAAAATTCTTTACCATACTTAGCTGATAACATTGTTGGCATGACTCATGAAGTAATCAAAAGAGAGATAATGGATAAATATATATTTATCAATCGTCTTTCAGAACAGTTACAAGATTTGATAATGGGTATGAGAATGTTACCTGTTTCTTACGTATTTGATAGATACCCTAAACTTGTTCGTGACATTTCTAAAAAGCTTGGTAAGAAAGTTAAATTAGAAATGGAAGGTGGAGAGACTAAGCTAGATAAAAACATGATTGAAATGTTAGCTGATCCAATGATTCACATTATGAGAAATTCACTTGATCACGGTATTGAAATGCCTGATGAAAGAGAGAAAAAAGGTAAAACATCTAGCGGTAATATTAATTTGAAAGCCTATGCTCAATCAGATAAAATTATTATAGAGATTATCGATGATGGTGCTGGAATAAATGTTAAAAAAGTTGCAAATAAAGTACTAGAGAAAGGCCTAATGACATCTGAGCAAATTGATGCTTTAAGTGAAGATGAAATGTCAGAACTAGTATTATTACCAGGACTGTCAACCGCGGATGAAATTACAGAATTCAGTGGACGTGGTGTTGGTATGGATGTTGTAAAAAAATCTATTGAAGGTTTTGGTGGAAGTATTAATATTAAAACTAAATCAAATCAAGGTACAGTAATTACACTTGCTATCCCTATGTCATTAGCTGTTACTTCATTACTTCATATTCAAATGAATGATATACACTATGGTCTTCCTATGGATAGTGTTTCTGAAACAGTTAAATTAGAACGTGAAGAAATTGAGTACTTAAATAATGAACCATTTGTATATATAAGAGGGGAAGTTATTCCTCTACTTTTTATAAAGTCTATGTTAAACGAAGAAGCTATGAAAGATGAACCACTGTCTATTGTTGTGTTAAATATTAAAGATAATTTACTAGCTGTTGTTGTAAATAAATTTTTAGGACAATTAGATGTTGTTCAAAAACCTTTAGTAGGTATAATGGAAGGTCATCCTCTATTTAGCGGGACGGCACTTCTTGGAAATGGTCAGATCATAATGTCTATAGACCCTATAGGTCTTTTGGGTATCTCTCAAAAATTAAAAGAAGATATTGCAGTAGCAGTATAATTTAAAGGTTATAAAATGGATTTAATAGTTTTTAGTGTTGGAAATAATAGATACGCTATTGATATAGAAAACGTACAGAGAATTATTCAGGCCGTTGAACTTACTACTATTCCAAATGCTCATCCATTTATTGATGGAATGATGTCTTATGAGGATAGTGTTATTAAAGTGTTGAACTTTCGTAAATTAACCAATATGGAACCTCATGAAGATGAGAGTAAAAGTATTGAAGATTCTACATTAAAGTTTCTTTTTTATGATAATGGAGATGAGAAATTTGCAATTAAAGTTGACTCAATAGATGATATTTCTCATGTTGAAAAATCTGAATTTATGACTGGTGATGAAGATAAAAATACAAGTGAGTTTTTAACACTGTCTGGTGTTATAGATATAGACAGTGTTCTAATCAATGTGATTAAAACAATTAAACTACCAAGTTAAGGATATACTATGGCAATTAACTATGATAATAAAACAGCAAAATTTGAATCTGTTATATATGAAGATGATGTAGTTGAGTTAAGAGACTTTTTACAGGGAAATGCGGGGGATGAAGTTCTATTTGATTTTTCTGAATGTGAAGATGCACATTTAGCTATACTTCAACTTGTAATGGCTTATAAGCAAAATTATGAATGCTCTTATCAGTTTAGTGATAATAAAAAAATATTTCAAATATTATTAGAAGGATTTGACACTAGTGAAAACCATTGTAATCAGTAATAGAAAAGGTGGTTCAGCAAAGACTACAACAGCAGTTAATGTAGCAAGTGGCTTAGCAAAACATGGTTCAGTATTACTTCTGGATTTTGACACGCAAGGTCATGCTTGTATAGGTGTTGGATGTGAACCTAGTGAAGACTTGGGAGTACACTCTATTTTCACTGGACATACACTTAGTGAAACTTTTATTCCAACTGTACATGACAATTTAACTCTCTCTCCTGCGTTATCTTTTTTTGATGTTTATGAGTACTCTGATTTAAGAGGAGTTCTCAAAAGTCGTTTTAAGAGAGAAAATATAGCTGATTTTTTTGATTATTGTGTAATAGATACTCCACCAACCTTTGATGCACTTTTGAAAAACTCTCTAGAAGTTGCAGATAGTGTGTTAATACCATTTGTACCACACCATTTAGGCGTTGTCGCTGTTGGACAAATGATGAGAGCTGTATATCAAAATGCATCACAGTTAGGACGTAAAATTGCAGATGTTTCAATTTTGCCTGTTATGTTTAATCCACATATTAATGAGCATAAAGAATCATTGGCTAAGGTGGAAACATCTTTTGGTAAAGATAAGGTTTTAAGTCCTATAGGTGTTGATATTAAACTTGCTCAGCAGTTTGAAGCAGGGTCACCAATTATATTAGATGAAAAACGTTCTAAAGGTATGAAAGATTATAAAAAATGTGTAGAAGAATTATTGGTAAGGGTCTAAGATGAATATATTAATAGTTGATGATAATGCGAACAATCGATTAATCGTTAGAATGCTACTCGAAGATTATGAAGATGATAATGAAATATCTTTTGATATTAGTGATGCTTCTGATGGTCTAGAAGCAGTAAGTATATGTAATAGTAAGCATTTTGATATAGTTCTTATGGATATTATGATGCCAAATATGAATGGTATTGAAGCTACTAAAATAATTAGAGGTGAACATCCAAGTATAATGATCATTGCAGTTTCAGCTGTTGATGACAATACTAGACAAAAGTTAATTTTAAATAGTGGTGCAGAGGATTATATATCTAAACCAATTAATTCTGATATTTTTATAAGTAGAATTAAAAATTATATAAAACTAATAAATGTAAGAAATAGTGCATCGCACGATATAAAAGTAAACCCAAGTTGTATCAATGTTATAACAGACAAAATATACCATAGACATACAGCATTTATAATAGATGGCGAGGATTCATTGTCTGAATTTTGGGAGCTGTTATTGTTAAATGCTGAGACAAAATATGACAACTTGAGTGACATTGTTCGTACTATGGTTTCTATTGCGGAATGCAATATAAAAATATCTACAGATTGTGTTATATACGTAGAAGAATCTGATGACTATCAGTACTTTACATTAGATCAAATTGGTGGTTTACCAATAAAAGTAATTGAAATTATCATCAAAAAAAATAAGCTTATTTCAGAATATAAAATCAAAGATGACAAGATATCATTTGAGCTCTGTAAATCTGTAACTGAAGAAGAAATAGAGGTTATAGAAGAAATAGATACAAGCGTGAATGATGCCCCTCCGATTGAAGAGATTAGCAAGCCTGTAGAAATAACTTCGTCTAAAGCTTTGGTGGTTTTTAATTATCTTGAAGATGATGATTATAATGATCTTGAAGAGTATGTAGCAAAACTAAGTTCACTGATGCTTATAGCAGGCAGTGATGATATCACTTCAGATGAGATAGAAGAGATATATACATATCTAGAAAAAATAGGTTCTATTTTAGGTACATATATGGAAGTATCTGATATATCAACAGCCTTAACAATGTTATCCTATGAATTAGCTAATCATATAGAAGCTTTTATGAGTAATGCACAAGCATTGGGTCCAATGTGTAAAGCATTTAGTGCGGACCTTTCATCATGGTTTAAAATGTCATTTCAGACAGGTGCACCTAGTGAAGATTTTATGAATGATACAATCTCTGTTAATTGTACTACGATAGCATCTATGCTAAAGATGGATGATCATAATGAGAGTAGTGAAGAAGAACTAGATGATATATTCGATTTTTAGATAAAAAGGAAAAAATATGTATAAAGTAAACGTACCTCATACGTGTAGTTGTTTTGTAAAAAGTGGTCTTCCAGATACTCAAGAGTTTGATACTGAAGAGGAAGCAAAGGAAGAAGCAGAAAATATTTTACAAAGAATGCAAAATAGTTTTTGTAATAAACATGAATTTTCTATGACTGAACAGTTTGGTGACTATAATGTTTATATTAAACCTAGAAGCTAGGTATTAAAGAAAAATATCAATAGCTCTTTGTAAATCTTCTTTGGTATCTATACCAAAGCCTGTACTTGCAACTTTTACCATACTAATATTTTTTTGATGGTAAATTGCACGTAGTTGTTCCAGCTTTTCTATGTCTTCTATTGGTGCATCATTTAGTTGACAGAACTCTTTTAAACTTTTTTTTGAAAAACCATAAATCCCAATATGCCCAAAATATTTAGCCCCACCACCCTGGTTGTAGGGTATACGTGAACGAGAAAAATATATAGCATTATCTTTATCGTCTAAAACAACTTTAACTAGGTTAGGATCCTCCGCAGAATCTGCATTAATAGCGTTATAGCAACTTCCCATTATAAAATCTTCTTTTTTATCTTGAAGTTTTTTTAACCTATTTATAAGTGACTCAACAACTTCTGGTTCAATAAATGGCTCATCTGCTTGAACATTGATGATAAGTTCATTATCATCAACTTGAAGAATATTTGCGCACTCATTTATACGGTCCGTTCCACTTTTATGAGTAGTGGAAGTCATCATTGCTTCTATGCCATGCTCTTTACATGTAGATATTATTAACTCATCATCAGCAGCTACAACAACTCTGTCTAAATGAGATACTCTTTTTGCAGTTCTTACTACCATAGGAAGCCCACCAATATCAGCAATAACCTTTTGTGGAAATCTTGTTGATGCTAGTCTAGCTGGTATAATAATCATGAAAATAATGCCTTTATTGGATATAATATCAAAATTATATCTAAACTACTCTAGGAAACCTTATAAATGCTTCTTTACCAGCCAGAATCAGGCTATTGTTATAACAGCGATTCTGTTTTCTTATATGATTTTATATCTTCATTTAAACCTCGTGGAAAGTTACTTGATGTTGGAGCTGGTTGTGGAATAGTAGGACTTTTAGTAGCTCGTGATAATTTACATGTAGAATTAGAAGCAGTAGAGAAACAAAATAATTTTGTATCTTATGCAACTAATAATGCCAGGGTCAATAAGATACCTTATAAACTTCATCAGTCAGATTTTCTAGATCTTGATGAAAGTGTCAAATATGATTATATAGTATCAAATCCACCATTTTATCCAGATGGAGCTACTAAAAGTGAAAATGAAATGTTGTTTAATGCAAGGTATAATATCAACTTACCGTTAAAAGATTTTTTTAAAAAGGTTTCAAGGGTTTTAAAACCGAAATCACATTTTATATTTTGTTATGATGCGACTCAGTTTGGACTTATATGTGTAGAACTAGATAAGGTCAATATGAGAGTTGTAGATGTACAGTTTGTTCACCCAAAAGAGAATAGGGCTGCTTCACTTGTTATGATACATGCTAGAAATGGATCTAAATCATTGATGAAAGTTAGAGAACCACTCATTAGTTTTGTTGGAGATGAGTTTTCTGATAAGGTTAAAGAGATATATGCTAGAGCATCAACACAGAGTATCAAATGTCAACTATAGTAGAAAAAGATGGATTCGATTATAACTTTGACTATAGTGCATGTTCTACATGTGAAGGTAGATGCTGCACAGGTGAGAGTGGATATATCTATGTCTCAAAAAAAGAGATAGAGAGTATTGCAAAATTATTAGAACTAGATGTTAAAGTATTTGTAGAGAAGTATCTTTTTAAAAAGATGTACAAGTATTCGATAAAAGAGAAAAAAATAGGCAATAGCTATGAGTGTGTTTTTTACGATAATGCATCAAATGGATGCAGTATATATGATGAAAGACCACTTCAGTGTAGAACATTTCCATTTTGGGATTATTATAAAAAAAGAGTTGATGAGTTGAAGTTAGAATGTCCAGGAGTTATAGATGTATAATTTATTAAAACTATATGTAGTACTAGTATTTCTTACAGGCTGTGGCTCTACGAATATTAAAGTGGATGGCTCTAAGAAGACTTTTGATAAAGAAGATATATTTATATTAGCTGCACTGCGATCAGAAGAGCTAAAAGAATATGGCGACTCCTCTAAAATATTTAATGATTTGTATGAATCATCACAAAAGAAAGAATATCTTTTTAGATCTTTAAAAAGTGACTTATTATCTAAAGATTACACAAAAGTTATCAACAGAGTTAATGAGCTTATTGAAGATGATTTAGACGATTCTGAAATAATAAGACTTAAGGTACATGCATTAATTAAGTTAAATAAATTAGGTGAAGCCACATCCATAGCACTATCTTTAGTGGAAAGAACAAAAGCAATCAATGACTACTTGATGGTTAGTGATATATATGTAAAACACAAAAAGTATGATACGGCTTTAAAGTACTTAGAGTCAGCATACATACAAGACTATAATGAGAAACTTCTAGATAGAATGTCCATTGTTTTATATGTAAATCTTCTAAGAAAAAAAGATGCTATTGCTCAACTTGAAACTCATTCAAGAGTTCATGGGTGCTCAAAACTTGTATGTCAAAGACTGATAAGCTTTTATAGTAATGACAATAATATCAATGGTCTTTTAGATACGTATTTAAGGCTTTATAAAATTGACTCAAGTAAGAAAGTGGCAAAAAAGATAGTTCAGATATATGGATATAAAAAAGAGTATATAAATATGATGGACTTTCTGCAAACAAGTTCTAGTGATGATGAACTCCTTTTTCAATTATATGTACAGAGTAAAGATTATCAAAAAGCTTCTGCTTTAGCTTATAGTTTGTACAAAAAGAACTCTGATATAAAATACTTGGGTCAGAGTGCTATTTTTGAGTATGAGAGTTGTGAAGATAAAAATAATAAAGAGATGCAAAATAGAGTTGTTAAAAAACTAGAAGATGTGATTAAAGTAGCTAGAGAAGGCGTGTACTTTAACTACCTAGGATATATACTTATAGATCATAGCATCAATATTAAGAAGGGAATAGAGTATATAGATGAGGCTCTAAAACTTGAACCTAATTCAATTTACTATTTAGACTCATTAGCTTGGGGTTACTATAAGCTTGGAGATTGTGTTAAGGCAAAAAAATTGATGGATAAAGTTGAAAATATGCAAGGCGGGAATAACAAAGAAGTTATTAAACATATCAATATTATAAATAAATGTATGAAAGACAATAAAAGGAAATAGATGATTTTAGATGATATTATTAAAAAAACAAAAGAAGATTTAGTTGAGAGAGAAAAAAACTTTTCACTTGACTGGCTTGGTCGTTCATTAGCTTTTAATGCAAGAGCTCCTAGAGATGTTATACCTTTTTTGACATCTACGGAAGAAGACCCATATAGAATTATTTCAGAGGTTAAAAAAGCATCCCCATCAAAGGGTGTTATACGAGAGGATTTTGATCCAGTATCGATTGCTCAAAACTATGAAAGAGGTGGTGCCAGTGCTATCTCTATCCTTACTGAACCTCACTTCTTTCAAGGTAACTTAGACTACTTAGCTGAAATCAGAAGATACGTTGGAATCCCACTTCTTAGAAAAGATTTTATAATTAGTAAGTATCAAATATTAGAAGCGATGGTGTTTGGGGCTGATTTTATTTTACTTATTGCCGCTGCATTGAGTAAAAAGGAGTTAAAAGAACTTTTAGCTTACACGAGACACCTGGGTATGGAAGCATTGGTTGAGGTGCACGATAAACCAGATTTAGTAAAAGCCATATACGCTGGTAGTGATATTATAGGCATTAATCATAGAAATCTTCAAACTTTTGAAATGAATATGAATCTATCTTATGACTTAATTCCTTTGATACCAAATGGTAAAATCATTGTAGCTGAGAGTGGTATATACGAACATGGTCAACTTGAAGACTTAAGTAAGGCTGGTGTTGATGCTTTCTTGGTTGGTGAGTCGTTAATGCGCCAGGATAACGAAGAAGAAGCTCTCCGTAAGTTGAAATTTGGTTAAAAAGTTATGGCTATGCTAATAACTTTTTAACACACTCGTTTATTCTTTTTCCATCAGCTTTTCCAGCTAATTCTTTAGAAGCCATACCCATAACTTTTCCCATATCTTTCATAGTTACAGCTCCAACTTTTGTTATAACTTCTTGTACAGCTGTTGTTAGCTCATCATCACTAAGTTGGGCAGGTAAATATGGAGTATATATAGCAATTTCATCAAGTTCAATTTGCATTAAATCATCACGTCCTGCATCTTTGTACTGAGTTGCTGAATCATTTCTTCTTTTTACTTGACTTTGAATAATCTTAATAACATCATCGTCATTAAGCTCTTTTCTTTCATCTACTTCTATCTGCTTAAAAGCACTAGTTAAAAGTCTTAGAGCATCTCTTGTTTTATTATTTTTAGACTTCATGGCATTTTTTACATCTTGATTTATAGTTTCTCTTAAACTCATTTTTAATATACCTTTTATGGAACTGTTATTGCTAGAATTATAACTAAATAACCTACAATTGCGAGCCATTGATGAGAAAACAAAATTTAATATTTTTAATGCTTATTTATGCTATACTTTTTTTAACTGGATGTACAGCAAATTTAACTGATCCTGAGATAGATTTTGAACCACCTAAGTATGTAGAACAGATGCCGTCTCGTGAAGATAAAAAAGATTATGCTTCTACAGGTAGTATCTTTGGACAAGGTGATAACCCACTTTTTTCAGACCATAAAGCCATGAATGTCAACGATATAGTTACTGTTGTCATATCTGAAAATGCAACTAGTACAAGTAGTGGGAGTAAAAATTTAAGCGAGAGTAGCTCTGATTTTGGTGGAGGTGGTTTTACATCTACAGGCACAAACTCCGCAGTTAATTCAGCTCTAAGAAAGTTAAATGGTTTAGCAGCTGTTGGGATGCTTGCTGGTGAAGATACTTCATTTACTGGACAGGGTAGTTCCACAAAAGATGCTTCTTTTACTACAACAATATCAGCTAGGATAGTTAAAGTTCTGAGAAATGGAAACTATTTTATATCTGGTAAAAGAGAAATATTAGTTGATGAGCAGAAACAAATTATGCAGATAAGTGGTGTTATAAGACCATACGATATAGACCAAAACAATAATATTAGCTCTGCTCAAATGAGTGAAGCTAAAATTCTTTATAAGACTGAGGGGGATGTAGATCGTGCAACACAACAAGCATGGGGAACTAAAATTATTCAGGCTGTTTGGCCATTTTAAACTCTTATTAGTAGTAGTTTTATCAACTGCTATAAACATAACAGCAGAAGACAGCTTCTCAAAGTTTAAAAGATCTCAGGCTAGCTCTTTTACGGCCTATAAAGATGAAAGAGACTCTCATTTTAACAACTATTTAAAAGAACACTTTAAAGCTTATAAAGTCTATAAGGGTGAACCTTTATACGAAAAGCCTAAACCAAAGAAAATAACTTCTGCAATACCAACAAAAATTAAAGCTGTTGGGCCTAAACTTACAATTAGTATTCCTGAAAAGATACTTCCTAAAAAAGAACTTCCAAAAAGTGTAAAAAAAATCCGTATACTCAAAACTAAAGAAGCTGAGATAAAGGTTATTGAAAAAGTTCAAAAAAGCCAAGATTTTTATATCGATTTTTTTGGATCTAGATTAGGATTTGATATACCTCAAAATATAAAAAATGCAACTTTTTATCCAAGAAGTCAAAAAGGTATATCTAATTTTTTTAATTCTGCAGCTTCTAGTGAATATGAGTCTTTAGTTGAAAATATTAAAAAGTCTTCAAAAGATTTAAATTTAAATGATTGGGGAGTTTACTTACTTGTAAATAGTATCTCTAAAAATATTTTTTCTGATGCAGATAACTCAAAACTTATGAGTTGGTTTATATTTAACAAGCTTGGATATGCAGTAAAAATAGGACTTGCTAATAAACATGTAGTAGTAATGTACTACTCTAAAAAGATTATTTATTCAACTCCAAGTTATAATTTCTCTAATAAAAAATATTATGTGGTATCAAATTATGATAAGGGTAATGTAGGTAGATTATTTTCGCATAAACATGATTATCCAAATGCAACAAAAGATATGGATCTTTCACTCGAGTCTTTACCAACTTTTAATCCTAGTATGGAGTTTAAAACTTTGAGTTTTAAGCAGTATGGAATTGAGTATAGCGTTAAGTATAAGTATAATAAAAACCTCATTGACTTTATGATGACATATCCACAGGCTGACTATGAAACATATTTTAATACTCCTCTAGAAGATAGTACTTATAACGATCTTGCAGTTGGACTTAAAAAGTATATAGATGGTAAAAAAGCTAGTGATGCAATGAACTTTGTTCTAAGCTTTGTACAAAAATCATTTGAGTATAAAACAGATGATGAACAGTTTTCGCGTGAGAAACCAATGTTTGCTCAAGAGACTCTTTACTTTGATAATTCAGATTGCGAAGATAGAGCAGTACTTTTTGCATACTTAGTTAAAAAGTTGTTTAGTGTACCCGTAGTTGGTGTTAAATATAAAGATCATATGTCAACTGCTTTATACATACCTATGGACGGGGACAAGATAATAGCAAAGTCTAGAGAGTTTGTTATAGCTGATCCAACTTATATAAATTCTAATATAGGAATGAATATGCCAAAGTATCGATCTATTAAACCAGAAAAATATATAGTGGTAAAAAATAAATGATAGATACATTAACGGGGATATCTAATAGATTTGCTTTAATGGAATATATAAAATCCATGAAAGAGGGAAATCTATTTTTACTTGATATAGATAACTTCAATAATATTAATAATATTTATGGTTTAGAAGTAGCTGATGAAATCTTAGTTGAAGTGGCTAGACTATTAAAAATATCTAAGCCAAATTCAACAGAGTTATTCCGTTTAAACTCTGATGAATTTGTTTTAGTTTCAAAAGAGTTTATGACCAAAAAAGAACTAGCAACAACTGCTAGTTCAATAATATCTTTTTTTGACAATATAGACATATCTGTGGATGATTTAGATATAAAAATTTCATTTAGTATTGGTATTTCAGTTGGAGATTCTAAGTCTCTTTTAAATCATGCACATGTAGCTATCACTGAACTTAGAAAACATAAGCGAGCTGCATATAAAATATATGATCAAAATTCAACATATATACTAAAACAAAAAGAAAATGTTTACTGGGTTGATAAAATAAAAAGTGCTTTCATGGATGAAAATATTACTGCATACTTTCAACCTATTATTAATAATAAAACAAAAAAAATAGAAAAGTATGAGTGTCTGGTGAGAATAATAGATGATGGAGTTACAATACCTCCAATTCGCTTTTTGGAAGCATCCAGGCTTACGGGAACACTATCTTTAGTAACAAAACAGATTATTGAGCAAAGCTTTAAAAAGTTTAGTGGAACTGACTATGAGTTTTCAATAAATATTACTGGGACTGATTTACATCTTGATTATCTTGAAGAATACCTATTAAGTCATGTAAATAAATACAATATAAAGCCATCTAGAGTTGTATTAGAAATATTAGAAGATATAAATAATCTAGATGACCCTGATATTATTAAACAGTTAGATTCATTTAGAGAAAATGGTTTTAACATAGCAATAGATGATTTTGGAAGTGAAAACTCTAATTTTTCAAGGTTATTAGATTTCTCTCCAGATTATTTAAAAATAGATGGTTCATTTATAAAAAATATTTTGACTGATAATAAAAGTCTGATTATTGTGGAAGCTATAGTTCATATATGTAAAAGAAGTAATATAAAAATAATAGCAGAGTTTGTACACTCAAAAGAGGTACAAGCCAAGATTGTAGAGCTAGGTATTGATTACTCCCAAGGCTACTACTTTGGAGAGCCTAGGGCAGATATAGATTAGTAGTTGTAAGCTACTTTATATGTTGGATCATCATCTTCTTGATGTGTACAGTGTGGACCAGCCTTTTTAAGAATAGCTTTACAGTCTTCACTTAAGTGGCGAAGAAGAAGGTTCTTCCCTGCATCTTCATATTTTTTAGTGATAGCATCAATTGCTTCAACACCTGATGAGTCCATAACTCTTGCATTTTTAAAGTCTATTACAACTTTTGGAGAGTCATTCTTAACATCAAAGTTATCAGCAAATGTTGTTGCTGAACCAAAAAATAGAGGACCATCTAATTCATAAACTTTTGTACCGTCATCTTCAGCATGTACTCTTGCAGTAATTCTTGCATGCTTCCAGGCAAAAGCAAGAGCAGAGATAATTACACCAGCGATGACTGCAATTGCTAAATCTTCAACTACAGTAATAATTGTTACTATAAGCATTACAAAGGCATCAGTTCTAGGCATATGTTTTAGATGAGAAAAACTAGACCACTCAAATGTACCAATACTAACCATGAACATGATACCAATTAAAACTGCTACTGGAATAACATTAAGTACATCTGTCATAGAGATAACAAGTACTAGAAGACCAACAGCAGCAACAGTTGATGATAGTCTGCCTAAACCACCTGAAGTGTAGTTAATGATACTTTGACCTATCATTACACATCCAGCCATTCCACCAAAGAAACCACATGTAATATTTCCAGTTCCCTGAGCAATACACTCTTTATTTGCAGAACCACGAGTACCACTCATCTCATCTAATACAGATAGTGTAAGAAGAGATTCTATTAGACCAACCATAGCAACGATTAGAGCATAAGGAAGTACCATAATAATAGCATCCATACTAAATAGATTCTGTGGAAGTATAAAACTTGGTAGTTTTCCAGCGAATTCACTTAGGTCTGTTAATCCACCAACAAGTAAAGTATTTGTTCCACTCACATAAACAACGAGAGTTATCACTACAATAGCAACTAAACCAGATGGAATAGCTTTTGTGATTTTTGGAAGGAAAAACATAATAAGCATAGTAATAGCTACTAGTACATACATCATATATCCTTGTCCCTCAAAGAACTTAAACTGAGCAGTTGCTATAACAATTGCTAGACCATTTACAAAACCATACATTGCGGGTTGTGGGACTAAACGAATGAACTTTCCTAGTTTAAATACACCAACAGCTACTTGAATTAATCCAGCTACAACTGTTGCTAGTAAAATATAGTGAAGTATACCCATCATGAGTTCATCGCTGGTTACGCCCTGAAGAGTTAGTAACTCAGTCGCTTCTATGCTAAGACCAACAAGTACTATTGCTACAGAACCAGTAGCACCAGAGATCATTCCTGGCTTACCACCAATGAGAGAAGTGATAAGGCCAAGTATGAAAGCGGTATAAAGACCAACTATAGGACTAACACCTGCTATAAAACTAAATGCTATCGCCTCTGGAACAAGAGCAACGGCTACTACTAATCCTGATAATATATCATTTTTAACATTTTCTTTTGAGTACTTACTTATATCAAACAATCTATTATCCCTTTAGTGAGCTTAGTTGCTCTTTTACTTTTTCTTGTTTAGTTGATGCGTCTGCTAGTTGTGTACGGTTTTTTTCTAGAACATCTTCTGGTGCATTGGCTACGAATCTTTCGTTGTTTAACATGTTGTTTAGCTTGTCTATTTCTTTTTGAAGTTTTTCATCTTGTTTTGTAAGTTTAGAGATAATAGAACTTAGGTCAATAGAGTCCGTAGGAATAAATGTCTCACAAGTATCTGCTATATCACTTACCGCATTGTCAATTTTAGACTCTGTAAACTCTAGTGATTCAACTTTTGCTAACTTAGTTATGAAAGGTAGCATCATGTTTTTGTCATCTTCAGATATACCATCAATTTTTACAAAAGCTTTTTCAATCTTTTGATTAGCCAAATCAACAAGAACTTTAGCACGTCTAATAGATACAATCGCATCCATAATAATTTCAAACTTCTCTTCTTCTTTACGTTGTTTAGTTTTAGAAGGATACTTTTTAATCATAATAGATTCTGATTCTTCTAGTGAAGTGCCAGATAACTCATGATAAAGATACTCGGTAATAAATGGCATAAATGGGTGAAGAAGTTTCATGGCTTCTTTAAATATTGCACCAAGTTCAACTATTGAGGCCTTATCAGCTTTAGAAAGTTCAATTCCCCAGTCACAAAATTCGTTCCAAAGAAATCTGTACATTACAGTAGCAGCATCATTGAATTTATACTCATCAAGGTTTGCACGAACTTCTTTGGTAGCTAGATTAAGACGACTAACCATATATTTTCCAAGGTCAGTCTCCACACAAAAACCACCCATATCTGGGAAAGTATCTACATTCATTTGAAGGTATTTTGTCGCGTTATATAGTTTGTTTGTAAAGTTACGATTTAGTTCTAACTTTTCATTACTCATTCGAATATCGCGACCTTGAGCAGCAGATATTGCTAGTGTAAAACGAAGTATATCAGCTGAGTATTTTTCAACCATGTCTAGAGGGTCGATGACGTTACCTTTTGACTTACTCATTTTATTACCATGCTCGTCACGTACAAGAGCATGAAGATAGATGTGATTAAACGGAAGTTGACCATTAAAGTTTTCACCCATCATCATCATCCTAGCTACCCAGAAGAAAAGGATGTCAAAACCAGTAATAAGAAGAGTATTAGGATAGAAGTCTTTCATATCATCTGATTTAAATAGTTTATCCATCTCTGTATCACCATTACCCCAACCAAGAGTTGAAAATGGCCATAGGGCAGAGGAGAACCAAGTATCTAGAACATCAGGGTCTTGAGTGATGTTTTTTGATGCACATTTTGGACAAGCCTCAGGATGCTCTTCTTGGCTTGCAAATTCATGGTCACAATCATCGCAATAAAATACTGGAATCTGATGTCCCCACCAAAGTTGACGAGATATACACCAGTCACGAAGTTCACCCATCCAAGAGTTATATGAGTTTATCCAATGTGGAGGAAAAAACTTAGCTTCACCATCATTTGTTTTTTTAATAGAGTTGTCTGCTACTTCTTTACGAACAAACCACTGCTTTGATATATAAGGTTCAACTATATTTTTACATCTATAACAGTGTCCAACTTGGTGTTTATGGTCTTCTACTTTAACCATAAACCCTTCTTCTTCAAGTCTTGCAACAATTGTTTCACGAGCTTCTAGTCTCTCTAAACCTTTGAATTCTTCAGCATAGTCATTTAATATACCTTTTTCATCAAAAACAGTAATGAATTCTAAGTTGTGACGCTTACCAACTTCGTAGTCATTTTGGTCATGTGCAGGAGTTACCTTAACTACACCCGTTCCAAAATCCATATCAACATGCTCATCTGCAATGATAGCTACTTCACGCTCTAAAAGTGGAAGTTTAATCTTCTTACCTATTAGGTCTTTGTATCTTTTATCATCAGGGTGAACCATAACCGCAGTATCACCAAAGTATGTTTCAGGACGAGTAGTTGCTACTTCTACATGACCGCTTCCATCAGCAAATGGATACTTGATATGATAGAACTTACCATCATGGTCTTCATGCTCAACTTCGATATCACTAAGTGCACCATCATGTGTACACCAGTTAACCATATAGTTTCCACGAACTATTAGACCATCATTATAAAGCTTTACAAATGCTTCTTTAACGCCTTTTTGAAGTCCTGCGTCCATTGTAAAACGCTCACGCTCCCAAGCAGGAGAAACACCCATCTTACGGAGTTGTTGTGTCATGATTCCAGCTGATTCTTCTTTCCAAGCCCAAACACGTTCTAAGAATTTTTCACGACCAAGCTCTTCTTTAGTTGTACCTTCTGCTAAAAGCTGTTTTTCTACAACATTTT
Source organism: Sulfurimonas sp. (assembly GCA_028044295.1). GTDB lineage: Bacteria > Campylobacterota > Campylobacteria > Campylobacterales > Sulfurimonadaceae > Sulfurimonas. Next base: position 117,947 of record JAOFSE010000004.1, on the reverse strand, counting down.
GAGTAGCTATTCCTGCGTGGTCAGTTCCTGGTTGCCATAAAGTTTTATAACCATCCATTCTTTTGTAGCGAGTTATAATGTCTTGTAGTGTAAAAGTAAGTGCATGACCAATATGCAGACGACCTGTTACATTTGGTGGAGGCATCATTATAGAGAAGTTTTTTCCCTCTTCTTGAATATTCTTATTTCCGTCTATCTCAAAGTATTTTCTATCTTCATATATTTTATAAAATTTATCTTCTATATCTTGTGGATTATAGCCATTTGCTGACATTTTTAGCCTTACATGTAGTGTTATTATATATTTGCGATTATATCTAAAAAGCATTAAGTGTATACTTAGTTTATGGAATGCTTAAGTTTTAATAGGTAGAATTATTATAAAAAGTAATTTATTTAGGAGTTGAACTTGAAGAGTTTTAATCATGTATATACTAGTTTAGAGGAATTAGAATCCTTTATTTTAAACCATGACATTGCAACTTCTTCAAATGTGTTAGTACAAGTTTTTTCTGGTTTAATTGATGAAATGAAACTACTGAATATGTGTAACTCTATTAAAAATATTATTCCACAAGTACATATCATAGGGACAACATCCGCTGGAGAGATAAACGAAGGCAAAATGTTAGATAAGTCAATCACTATTTCTTTTTCTACATTTGATAGTACTAAAATAAAATCAAAACTATACGAAAATATTTCAGAATCAGACTGTGCTAAAGATATTATAAATGATCTAGTAGAAGATGATACTAAAGTACTTATAGTTTTCAGTGACGGTTTAAAAAGTAATGGAGAAGAGTTTATAAAAGCTATTACTAAATTACAAAAAAATTTAATTATATCAGGTGGTCGTGCTGGGGATAATTACACTTTTAGTAAGACATTCATTTTCGATGGAATTACTACATCTGAAAATGGGTTTGTAGTTGCATCTTTGAGTGGCAAAGAGCTTATAGCTAATACAGACTATGTTCTAAACTGGGAAAAACTTGGTATTCCTATGGTGGTTACTAAGGCTGAAAAAAATATACTTTATGAAATAAATAATACTCCAATAGTTGAAATATATAAAAAATATCTTGGTGATGAAGTTTCACTATCACTTCCCGAAGCTGCAGTTGAATTTCCTTTTATTCTTAAAAGGGGTCTGATCGATGTTGCGCGTGCACCGGTAGCATTGCTTGAGGATAACTCACTTCTTTTTGGTGGGAATATAGAGGTTGGGGAAGAACTCTCATTTGCATTTGGTAATGTAGAGGTAATACAAGAGAAAAATAGAAAAAAATTTAAAGATATCCAATCTTTACCAATAGAATCAATTTTCATATATTCTTGTAGTGTTAGAAAGTACCTTCTAGGTAAAGAACTTGAGTCTGAATTAGAACTTTTTAATCAAGTTGCTCCCACAGTAGGTTACTTTACTTATGGAGAGTTTTTCCATTCGTCAAATAAAAATGAATTACTTAACATTACAAGTACGTATTTATTTCTTTCTGAGTCAGATAAGGTTCAAAAAAGAATAGTACAAGATACTTTAAAAACACCAAAGAAAACGAATAGTTTAAAAGTACTGTCACATTTAGTTAGTACAACTTCACAAGAGCTCATTAAAGCTCAAGATATTTTAAATGAAACTCAAAGTATTGTTGAAGTTGGTAGTTGGGAAATTGATCTAGAAACAAATAATATATGGTGGAGTGATGAAACTTATAAAATATTTCAAGTTGAGAAAAACACCTTCGATGTAAATTATGAATCAGTTTTAAGTTTAATATATCCAGAAGATAGAGAGTTAGTAGATATGGCTGTATCAATGTGTATAGAGTCTAATATAGATTTAAATGTTGAGCATAGAGTTTTATTAAAAAGCAATGAATATAAAATTGTTAAAGCACTTGGTAAAGTAAGGAGAGACTCTCAAGGTAATGCTATTGCTCTTATCGGTACGACTAAGAATATTACAGAAAGAAAAAATACGGAAAAAGAGTTAACTACACTCAAAGATATTGCAATTAGTTCTGAGCAATCTAAATCAGAATTTTTAGCTAATATGTCTCATGAGATAAGAACACCATTAAATGCTATCGTAGGTTTCATAGACCTCTTAGAAAGTATGGAAACAGAATCTAAAAAACTAGAGTATTTAAGTGTAGTAAAAGAATCATCCAAGAATTTACTCGGCATTATTAATGACATATTAGACATGAGTAAGATAGCTAGTGGAAAATTACTTGTAGAATCTATTCCTCTAAATATTAAAGAGGTAGTTGACTCGGTTTATAATCTTTATAGTGTTGCTGCAGACAATAAAGGAATACAACTACAATATGATTTTAGTACAGAAGTTCCTAAATTTATATTAGGAGACCCTTTACGAATAAAGCAGGTGCTATCAAACCTAATGTCTAATGCGATTAAGTTTACAAATGAAAATGGACTTGTAGAATTTAATGTAGACTACGGTGAATCTGATTTAATCATAAAAGTATCTGACAACGGTATAGGTATTGATACACAAAAATTAAAAATCATATTTGACTCTTTTTCTCAGGCAGACTCTTCTGTCTCAAGAAAATATGGTGGTACTGGACTGGGATTAAATATAAGCAAGGCCTTAAGTAAACTTATGGGAGGGGACTTAAGTGCTGTCAGTAACTATGGTGAAGGTAGTACTTTTAAATTTACTATAAAAGCGATAGAAACTAAAAATGATACTGAAGATGTAGAAAACCTTGAAAGTATTTCAGAAGAAGATGTGAAGTATAGCGGGAAAGTTCTAGTCGCAGAGGATAATAAAACAAATCAGTTACTTATATCAATACTTTTAGATGACTTAGGTTTAGACTACCATCTAGTTATTAATGGAAAAGAAGCAGTAGATATATGTAAAATCGAAGAGTTTGATCTTATACTTATGGATATCAACATGCCAATAATGAACGGTATAGAAGCGCTGCATGCTATACGAAATGATGAAGATATTTTAGAGTCTATGAAAGTTGTTCCTATAATGGCCTTAACTGCGAATGCAATAAAAGGGGATAAAGAAAAATTCATGAAAGAAGGTATGAATGGTTATGTATCTAAGCCTATAGATATAGAGCTTTTAATCTCGGAACTCAATAAATTTTTACCAAGGGTATAGTCGAGTTTAATAGTTAAAAGGTATAATCACACTCTTAAAATTAGGAGTATTTGTTATGCCATTATCACGTTTAAATCCAGAACAATATGCAGCAGCAACTTCAACAGATACAAAAAACCTAATTATAGCATCAGCAGGGACAGGAAAAACTTCTACTATCGTTGGTAGAATAGGTTTTTTACTCTCAAGAGATGTTAAACCACAAGAGATACTACTCCTTACCTTTACAAATAAGGCAGCTGCTGAAATGGTAGCTCGTGTAGCTGAGCTTTTTGGTAAAGATGTAGCGTCAAAGATTGATGCAGGAACTTTTCATGCAGTTAGTTATAGATGGCTGAAAAAACAAGATAAAAAAGTTGTTCTCAAACAACAAAGAGAGTTGAAAACTCTTTTTAGAAGCGTATTTGAAAAACGTTCATTTGAACATATAGGAGCAGAAATAACTCCATACGGAGGAAACTATCTTTATGATTTATACTCTTTTTATCAAAATACAGAACTGAATAATTCTTTTGATACATGGGTAATAGACACTTATCCTGAGCATGAACTTTTTGCCATGATTTATGCAGACATTGTGGATGAGTTTGAGAGTTTAAAAAAAGAGTATGGTTTTGTAAACTTTAATGACTTACTTCTGAACTTTCGAGAAATATGCAAAACAAAAGATTTAGGTTATCAAGAAGTTTTGGTAGATGAATACCAAGATACAAATGCACTTCAAGGAACTTTGATAGAAGCGATGAAACCACCATCACTTTTTTGTGTTGGTGACTATGATCAGAGTATTTATGCTTTTAATGGTGCAGATATCTCTATAATAGGGTCTTTTTCAACGAAGTTTCCAGATGCAGTAGTACATACACTTACTAAGAATTATCGTTCAACACTTCCAATTCTTTCTTTAGCAACAAAAGTTATAGAACATAATGAGAGAATATATCCAAAGCAGTTAGAGGTAACAAGGGACAAGGACACACAAGCTCCTAAACTTCTTGCCTATGATGAATTGTTTGACCAGTATCATGCAATGGCTGCAATGATCAGAGACAGTCAAACTCCTAGAGAAGAAATAGCAGTTATTTTTAGAAACAACTCTTCTGCTGATGGTATAGAAGTAGGCCTTCGTGAATTGAATATTCCTTGTAAGAGAAAAGGTGGTACGAGCTTTTTTGACTCACGTGAAGTTAAAGCAGTACTAGATTTTTATACTCTACTTGTTAATGAGTCTGATATGATGAGTTTTATACATCTTTTTGAGTTTGCTCGTGGTGTGGGTAGTGCAATGGCAAAAGAGTTATATATTGCATTAAAAACTTTAGGAAATGGTAGTATATTTTATGGTCTTTATGCACCTGATGAGTCTATGAAGAACCCTTTTGAAAAGAGAAAACTAAACCATCAATTAGGTCTATTTGATGACTTCCTAGAGTTAGGAGCTGTTGGTAAGTATGCAAAACTTGGGTTTGAAGCTAAATTTATGAAAAATCCAATACTCAAACACCCTAAACTCACAAAGGAATCTGCTACTTTTTTACATGATTTTTATAAATTATATAGAGATTTAAAAGGTATCAAACAGCCTAGAACAATAGTAAAAAAGATAGCTGAATCTTCTGTTTATGGATATATGTCTGATATATTAGCAACTAAAAGAGCACAGCTCAAAGATGGGACTGTGGATGAGAAGCAAAAAACAGAAGCACTCTCAAAGATTAAGAGAAAAATGATGCTACTTGAAGAGTTGTCTAAACCATACAATGAACATGAAAGATTTTTGAATGCAATGATTTTAGGCTCTTCAGATTTGACACAAGGAGAGGGTGTAAACTTACTCAGTGTACATGCTTCTAAAGGCTTAGAGTATAAAGAAGTTTATGTAGTTGATTTGATGGATGGAAGGTTTCCAAACAGAAAGCTTATGCAAAGAGGTGGCTCTTTAGATGAAGAAAGAAGACTCTTTTACGTATCAGTAACTAGAGCGAAAGATATTTTATACTTGAGTTATGCGAAGTATGACAAGATAAAGAAAATGAATTTTGTTCCATCACAATTTCTGTTTGAAGCTGGTTTAGTTCCTAAAGATGAAGTTTATAAATCTTTAGTTGAGAAAGAACAAGAAAAAACAGAAGAATAGTTTAAAGTTTACTTTAGTATACTTAGTCAAAATAAGGTGAAACATGAAAAAAGTCTTAGTTGTTGATGATAGTAAACTAATTTTGCAAATGTTAGAAATTGAGTTTGAACAACTAAGTAATGTTGAGGTTCTCTACGCAGATAGTTATAGCTCAGCAATGAGACTGATGCGAAAGAATAAAAACAGTATTCATATGGCTCTTCTTGATGTTAGTCTCCCTGATGCACCTAACGGAGAGGTTATATCATTAGCAAATTTACATAATATACCTAGTATTGTTTTAACAGGTACTATGAATGAAAATGTAAAAAAGCTTATAAAAAAGAATGATGTTTTATCGTATGTTTTAAAAGGTACTCCAAAGAGTACGAAACAAGCTGTAAAGTTAGTTCAAAGAGCACTTGATAACTATGATGTGAATATTTTAATTATAGATGATTCGGATGTTGCTCTTGAAGACCTATCTAATATCTTACACAATAATAACATTAATGTTTTAACAGCGTCTAGTGGTAAAGATGCGTTATCTATTTTAGAAAAGACTGAAGAAAAAATATCTGTAGTTTTTGTAGACTTTAACATGCCTGGGATGGATGGTCTAGAAGTAACTATAAAACTAAGAGAGATTTATGAGAAAGATCAATTAAGCATAATTGGTGTTAGTGATACTAAAGATAAGACTGCTCTTGCTGATTTTTTAAAGTTTGGTGCAAATGATTTCATTAGTAAACCATATATGGTCGATGAAGTAACTACTAGGCTTAACTCGAACTTAGAACTACTTGATCTTTTTACAAAAATTTCAGATATGGCAAATAAAGATTTTCTTACAGGGGCATATAATAGAAGATACTTCTATGATAGTGGAGCAGCTATTTTTGCGAAAGCAAAAAGAAAACACAATCCACTTGCAGTAGCTATGTTAGATATTGATAATTTCAAAAATATCAATGATACTTACGGACATGATGTAGGTGATATAGCTATCAAAGAGATCAAAAGAATTTTAGATAAACATTTAAGAGCTTCTGATTTAATGGCGAGATTTGGTGGAGAAGAATTTTGTATTGTTCTTGAAGATATCAGTGAAGTGAATGTGGATAAATTATTTGAAAAAATTAGAAAAATGTTTGAATCTAATGTAATTATTAGTGGCGAAGTTGAAATAAAATATACAGTTTCCTTTGGAATTGTATATGGACTTTCAGATTCACTTGAACAGATGGTTGTTTTATCTGATGAAGCATTATATGAATCAAAAGAGAATGGTCGTAATCAAGTTACAATTATAAAAACTTAATTACGGATTTTTCTAACTTCTACAAAGTAGGTATTACCAAGATACACTACATAAAAAATAGCTCCAAAAAATATGGCAAATGGTATAAGTGAAACTATATATAGGGCTAGTGTTTTTAACCTCAAAGAGCTTTTAGAAAAATATCTTATATGTTTATCTTCCTCACTAGTACAAATATTTGATGAGATATCTAGTGTTATCATCTTATGAAAAAAGTAATAGAGCGGAAAATTAAAAGCAACTATATTTACTAATGGTATGAAGTAGAGTGGTATTAAAAGTAGAAAAAGTAATAGCATTATGATGGTGTATTTAACTATCGCTACAATCCCTAATATAATGTTTGAATGACCAATCATCTCTACATCATTATAGTGTCTATTTTGAAGTTCTTGCATAATGTATGGAGTTAAGAATCCTATGACTATGACAGCTATAAATATAGAAGCATATAGCGTTAAAAATCCACCAATGGCGTAGATAAGGAATGAAGCAATCCATGACGTCATAGCAAAGCTCATAAGGTACTTTATAATAGCCATACCTTCTAGTTTAGCACTTAGAGTTTCAGTATGAGGTATACCATTTTGGATGCTTGTTTGAGTAGACTCAACATTTATAGTAGAGAGACTTTCAACACCAATCCCAGCAATAACAAAAAATATTATGTACATAAAAATAAGTGTAAGAACAAATGGAAGTAGAGCAAACTTTAACATTTTAGGTGTCAAAAAGTCTTTTATGCTTAGTAGAAGTAAATTTGTATGCATTATCTATTTTCCTCAATAATTTGTAGAGCTTGTTCTATATCATTTTTACTCATCTTACCTGATTTATAATATATGACTTTTGAGTCTTTAGAAAATAATATAATTTCAGAAGAGTCATCTTGTAAACCCCACTCATTAACTAAGATACTATTTTTATCTTTGATATATATAGTTTCTGGAAACTCTTCTTGTTTATCTTGTAAAAGTTTTTCAATTATTATATTTGGTTTCCATGTAGCAGCAAGGTTTATTACAGCAATACTTCCAAACTTTTCTTTATTGTAGTTTTTTTCTTTTAAGACTTGTGAAAACTCGTCATTTACTGTTCTCTCATCTGGATCAACATAAAACATAACATAGACTTTATCTTTAATACTAGATGAGTTCCATGGACTTCCATCTTGAACATACCCACCATTATCACCTTCAATAATAATCTTTTTTGGAGTTTTATCTAGCGGTAATGCAGATAGACTTATCGTAAGTAGAATAAGTGTTAGAATTTTTTTTATCATTTTTTACTCCATAGTTTTTGATTTAATTTTAGTTCTTGAACTATTCCTATAGCTAAATGTAGAGTTTGTACATACTCCATAGCTACTTTATAGTCTAGCAGAGATTTAAATACAGATGGTTCAAACAGATCCTTATCATACTCTAAAGCCATATGAATGTGATCACCTATAAAAGATACATGAAGAGGGTGGTTAGATTTCTTTTTAAAGATTAAAAGTTTTTTCATCAATGAATGTGAGAGAATATATCTAGCTTCTACTTGATTTGTAGAGTAGACGACAAACTCCTTTTCAAATTCAGGGTCATCCATTTTTACTAACTCATCTCTAGCCATATTTTTTGATTGTAGCCAGTTACCTATGAGGTTTCCAAAGGTGTTTTGAGCTGAATCTGGAAGAACAACAGTTTGACCTTCAAAGTTTTTATGAAACTCTGCGACTATAAAAAGACCTTGAAAAAGAGTATGCCAACTACTTCTTCCCTTTGAACTTTTTGTTCTTTTCTCGGCATGTATATCAGAAAACTGGATATTTATACCATCTATATTTCCTTTTACATAATCATTTCCATTGATTCTATCTGGAGTTGAAAAAAGGTCTGAACGGTTAAATATATAGTCTGATACATGAGTTTTTGAAGAGTACAGAAGAGAGGAATCTATCGCTTTAATCAGAGGCTTTATCACATTCATTTTAAACTCATGGGTATAGTCATGAATCATAAACTTATATATTATAGTTCCTAGTGCTATATAGGCTACAAATATAAAGTCATATGCTGTGTTAATATTGTAGGTAATCAAGGCTACTAGAAAGGTATAAATAGCAGCAACAATAACTATCTTTTTTCTAAGACCTTTTCTATCTGCTTCTAGTTTTTGCAGAGCAGGGTATAAGCTTTTGTAGTAAAAGTCAGTTAATTCACTTACATTTTTCATCTACATGTAGGCTTTAGTTAAAAAGCTCTTTTACATTTACATTTTTTCTCTCACTCTCTACTATTTCAAAAACTTGTTTTCTTCTATAACTCATAAAGTTAGCCATAATATTTGTGGGAATCATCTCTATGGCATTATTATAGTCCGTAACAGCTTGGTTGTAAGAGCGTCTAGCTGCAGAAATCTGTTCTTCTACCTCATTAAGTGAATGTTGAAGGTGCATAACATTTTCGTTTGCTTTTAAATCAGGATAATTCTCAACAGCTATCATAATAGAGCCAAGAGCAGAGCTCATTTTTGCGTCTAGGTTTATTTTGTGTTCATCACTGATATTTGGTTTATTCGCTTCGGCACGGAGTTTAGTCACCTCTTCTAAAAGAGATTTCTCATGTTCCATATACTTACTTACAGATGCAACAAGGTTTGGTATAAGGTCGTACCTTTTTTTAAGCACGGTATCTACACTTGCGAATATATTTTCAACTTGATTCTTTTTAGCTACTAGTGAGTTGTACATAAGAACTAATATAATAGCGACTACGATTAAAATAATAAGTGGTGTTGACATAAGAGAGTCCTTTTTTGATGATTGTATAAGTCTATCTAAAAATAGTTAAGCTTTTGTTATATCTTTTGCACACATATAAGCACTAGCCCAGCACCATGCAAAGTTGTAACCACCACGACGACCAACTACATCTAAAACCTCTCCACAGAAATAAAGATTGTCTTGTTTTAGTGATTGCATAGTTTTAGGATTAACTTCAGTAGTGTTAACTCCACCACCAGCAACTTCTGCATGACGGAAACCGTGAGTCTCTTGAACTTCAAATCTCCAGTTTAACATTTGGTTTGCAATTTTCTTAGCCATTTTAGTACCGATATCTTCAGTACATGTAGAGTGTGAAAGTTTTAAGTCTTCTAGTAAACCATGAGCTATTTTAACTGGTACTAGTCCAGCTAAGATATCGAGTATTGTAAACTCTTTTTGAAGAGAGGCTACTTTAGTTATATGGTCTGAGAGTTTTTTAGCATTAAACTCTGGCAATAGATTTACAGATATATCTACCTTCGAGTACTCCATAAGCGCAACACTTGCTCTTTGGGAAATATCGAGTATTGCAAAGCCTGAAACACCGTAGTTTGTGAACAAAACATCACCTCTACATGTAGAGTCTTTTTTGTTGTTAACAAGGAGTGTGACTTCACCAGCCAGTTTAACTCCACTCATCTTATGTGCTATATTTGAGTTGAGGTGAAACTGTACTAAAGATGGGTAAGTAGGAACTGTAGTATGTCCAAAGTTTAAAGCAAACTCTAAACCGTCACGGTTCCCACCAAGATGTGAAGCTGCCTCAGAACCTGTAGCTATAACTACTGAGTGGTAATCATCACAAAGTTTTTTAATATCTGTGATTTTAGTGTCTACATGTATATTCACACCAAGTCTAGTAGCATAGTTTATAAGTAAGGATGAAACACTTTTTGCTTCATTGCTAAGTGGGTAGCATCTTCCATCATCTTTAATGTCAAGAAGAAGTCCTATGCTATGGCAAAACTTCTCAAACTCTTTAAAGCTAAACTCATCAAGAGCATCTTTAACAAAACTAATATTGTCGCCAAAAAAGTCTTCTACATGTAGAGATCTGTTTGTAATGTTACAGCGACCATTTCCAGAAACTAAAATCTTTTTAGCACACTTGGAGTTTTGCTCAAAAAGGTCTACATGTAAAGATTTTTGAGCACAAAAGATTGCACATAAAAGACCAGATGCACCACCGCCAATAATTGCTATTTTTTTCATTCGTAAATTCTATCCTAAAATACTACAGACGAAGATTACGCATGAAGTTTCCAGCTATTAGCTCACTTCTATCTTTAAGCACTTTAGTCAGATGAGGTTCATAGGTCTCATCGAGCGTCTCATGAAAGAGTTTTAACCATCTTTCAAACATCTCACGAGAAAGTTTTCCTAGTTGCGTATGAGGAGCAAATGGACTTCCATTATAAGTAGAACCTCCAGTTGTAAATGATGCCCAGAACTCTGTAATAGTATCTAAGTGAGGTCCCCAGGTAGCTCCCGCTAAATCAGCTCCTAACTTACCTATAAACACAGGAGATATTAACTCATCATCTAAAACTTTTGTGTAAAACTGTATGACTAATCTTCTCAAGTTTTGTTTTGTATATTCTTTTTCTAACAATTTATTTCCTTAAAATAATTCCCATGGATTTGACCATGCTTCTAGTTTTTCTTTAAACTCTTGAGATAAAAACTTCTCTCCAAAAGATGGCTTACATGTAAAGATAAAATTTTCATCTTTAAATGAAAACTTCAGAGCGTAAGCATGTAAATAACCTCTATCTTCTTTTTTTGCTTCATCTGCATTTGCATAACGAATATCACCAGCTACAGGTGAGCCAATGCTCTTAAGTGCGACACGAATTTGATGAGTTTTTCCTGTGTGAGGTTTGATGAGAAAGATTCTCTCACCAACTCTACATGTAGAGCTTACAAACTGAGTTATGGCAGGATTGTTTTTTGTTTGAAGAAGCTTGTAAGAACCTCTACGTGCAGAGTCCATATCTGCTTTTATCCAACCCTGTTTTTTCTTTGGTTTTCTCAGACTAAGTGCTAAGTAAAACTTCTCTATATCTCTAGAGGCAAACATTTGTGAGAACTCATTTGCAACCTCACTTGATTTAGCAAGAATTATAAGACCTGATGTCATCTTATCTAGACGGTGAACACTATATAGTTGCTCTAAACCTAACTGCTCTGTAGCTTGAACTACAAATCCAGCTTCACCATCTTCAGAGTGAAAGTTCATCTGGGCTGGTTTATCAAAGATTACAAAATCTGAGTTGTCAAAAATTATATTCATTTAAAGTGTAACAACTTTAGCACCAAAGCCACCAAGGTGATGTGGTGCATCATCAAAACCTTTTACTCTTGGATGAGCAATTAAAAAGTTTTTAACAGCGTATGAAAGTTTACCAGTACCAATCCCATGATAGATGATAACTTCATCCCAACCATTTATAAGTGCATCGGAGATGAACTTGTCTAAAGTCTCTGTTGCTTCATCTGCTCTCATACCGTGGAGGTCACATTTGAGTCCACTTCTCTTTTCTACATGTAGGTTTACATTTGTTTTAGGTTTTGGTTTCACTATCTGAGTTGGACGAAGGTTTTTAGTCTTTACATGTACCTTCATTCCTTCAACTTCTATGGTCGCATCTTTTTTACCCTTCATATGAACGATAGTACCTTTTTGAGAGTGGTATTTGACCTGGTCACCAACTTTAAATTCTACTTGTAAGTTCTCTAACTCTTTTTTCTCTTTTGGTAACTTCTTATTTGCTTTATCCATAGCACGATGAATGGCTTTTGTGTCTCCAGCTTTTGCTGCTGATTTTGCTTCGTTGATAGCAACTGCGTAACTGTTTTTAAGTGCAGATCGTTGCTCTTCTATCTCCTGTAAAAGCTTCTCTTTTTCAGCTTTGATATCTAACTCTTTTTTTGCTAACTCATCTAGTTTTTCATCAACTTTTGCATGCTTTTGTTTTAGTTCACGTTCTAGTTGAGACCCACGTTCTATGAGAAGACTAAGTTTTTCACTATTGTCCCCATAAACATTTTTTGCCTCGTCTACAATTTTGTTTGAGATTCCATATCTACTTGCTGTCTCAAAAGCATATGATTTACCTATAATCCCTTGCATAAACTCGTATGTTGGGCGTCTGTGTTCTTCATCGTATATTGCAGCCATAAGCTCTACATCGTTACGGTCCGCCATAAGAGCTGCAAGACGTTTATGGTGTGTAGTAACTACTACCTTTTGTCCTTTACTTATAAGCTCATCAAGCATAACTTTAAAAAGAGCGGCAGCCTCATCTGAGTCAGTTCCAAGTTCTATCTCATCAACTCCAACCAGAGCGGACTTGTAACTAAAGATATGCGAGAACTCTTGCATTCGACCAGCAAAGGTTGATATGTCATTTTTAACATTTTGTGGGTCATCTATGATAGCAAGTATATTTTTAAAACTACCTATGTGTGACTTTTCATCATTAATCTTCATAGGGATGATGTATTTAGCCATAAATGATGCAGAGAGAATCGACTTTAATAGCATAGTCTTACCCCCAGCATTTACACCTGTTACCATTAAAATGTTTTTAGAGAAGTCTACATTTATAGGTTTAGCATTTGTTAGAGCAGGGTGTATAAAACTATTAAGAACTATTTTTGAATCTTTTTTAGACTTTATGATTTGCAGGTTAGAAGAGCGCGCAAAAAGAACCCTCGCTTGATAGTTGTCAAACTTAGTAAATTCCTTGTCTATAAAGTTTATAAATGGCTGTAGTTCAGCTAGTTTAGAGGAAAACTCTTTTGCATATGTATAAAAGATAGCTTCTCTCTCTTGGTTTATAAAACGAATCTGTTCTTTAGATTTTAAAATGGAGTCTGGTGCGACAAAAAAACCACCACTTGTACTTCTCCCAATAACGGCACCCTTTAGAACATGGTTAAAACCACCTCTAACTAAGAGACATTCCTCATCATTGAGTAGATGTACTTGTGAGTCGATAAGATACGAAGATAGTTTCGAGCTTGAAGTCAGCCTTTTTATAGAACTACTTATGTTCGCTTTATGCTCCTTGATTCTACTTCCTAGTCCAAATAGCATCTCATCTAAATTCTCTTCAAATTTTCCATCGTGAGTGAAGTACTTGTCTACTTCGTTGAACTTCTCTTCTATAATGAACTTAGACATCCATTCACCAATGATTCCATCTAACTCACGGTTTTTAAAGTAACGAAAGTACCTAACAACTTTAACAATCTCAAAGATTTGCTCAAACTTTAGAACACCATGCTTTTTCAGGTGCAGTTTTATCTCACTAAAGTCAGTTACCTTAGGAGGTGCTTTAAACTCTATTTTGTCTAGGGCAGTAATGTATTTATGATGAAGTTCTTGGTCTCCCTCGATATAGAGTTCACTTTCTCGTGAGAAAAACTGTTTAAATGAATCAATATGTTCATTTAAATCGAGTTGGTTTATCAGTTTATACAAAGCTTTTCGTTCCTCTTGCATCGTACATGTCTTTATACCTGAATGTTATGAGGTTTTGCATAATTGCAAATAGTATTATGAAGTTTATAAAACTACTTCCACCATAGCTAAACATGGGTAGAGGTACACCAACAACTGGTGCGTAACCTATGGTCATGGCAATATTTACACCCATATATATGAATATCATAAAGGATATCCCAACGGTGACAACTTTAATGTAGTAGTCTTTGTTAAATATACTTAGACTCAAAAGATGAAGTATAAGCATTATATAAACAAGTATAATTGCCAATGCTCCTAAAAAACCACTTCTCTCTACTAAAAAAGCAAAGATAAAGTCACTAGTAGCAATAGGTAAAAACTTCATCTGAGTCTGTGTGGCTTCATCTTTTGACTTGCCGCTCATACCACCAGAACCGATAGCAATTATAGACTGTTGAACATGGTAGGATGGTTTCTCACTAAGAAAATCTTTTATACGCACCTTTTGGTAATCGTGCAGTGCAAACTTATAGACTAATGGTGACGCGAGTAGTATAGCACCTACAATAACAGCCCATATTTTCCAGTATACTCCAACCATAAAGAGTATTCCGTAGCCTATAAGGAGAAGAACTAGTGCAGTTCCTAAGTCTGGTTCTTTAGCGATCAGTATAAAAGGAAGAAGAATGTAAATACTAAGATATAGAAAGTCTTTGATTCTATAACCATTTATCTGTGGTGGTTTTCTATGAATGAGGTATGCAAGCATAAGTATAAGAGCTGGTTTTACAAATTCTGATGGTTGAATGGTTGCATTTATAAATGGAAGTTCAATCCATCTTTGAGCACCAAGTCTTGCGTGCCCAAAAAATTCAACTGCTATGAGAAGACCTATGTTTAACCAATATATAAGAGGTATAAGCCAAGACATTCTTCTAATAGGAAGTAAAAACACTACAAAAAAAGTTAAAAATGCAATTCCAATATAAGCTGTTTGCTTTTGAGCAAGAGCTGGAACAGCTTCGTTTATAAGTGAGTGTGAAGTTATAATAATTGGAATAATTAATAACATAGAAATAAAGTCAAATTGTGCTAAAATACGCTTATCAATTCTCCACAAATCATAACTCCAAAATAAATTATGAAATTGTAACATAAAGGTAAAGAATATGGGCGAAACAGAGAACTATATTTGCGAAAAAGCAGAACGGTTAGATACATTTTTAGCAACTAAAATAGGACAAACACGTTCACAAATAGCACAGCTTATAAAAAAAGAGTGCGTATATATAGAAGACAAGTTAGTTACTCGTCCAGGTGTTAAACTAAAAGTAGATCAAAAAATAAGAGTAGATTTTCCATTTGTAGAAAAGCAACCAGCACTTGATATTGATTTTGATGTAGAAGTACTTTATGAAGATGATGATGTTTTAGTAATTAATAAACCAAGTGGAGTTACAGTCCATCCAGCACCAAGTGTAAAAGAGGCAACTCTAGTTGATTGGTTAAAACACAAGGGTATTAGACTCTCAACTATTAGTGGTGAAGAACGTCACGGAATCGTTCACAGACTTGACAAAGGTACGAGTGGTAGCATGATTGTCGCTAAAAACAATGAGGCACATGAATTTTTATCTGAACAACTTCAAGACAAGAGTATGGGAAGATACTATCTAGCAGTTGTAAACCCACCTCTAAAAGAAGATGTGACAACAATAGAAAAGCATATAGAAAGAAGTAAGCATAACAGACTAAAAATGGCATGTGAAGATAATGCTGGTAAATATGCAAAGACTATGTTTAAAAACCTTACTCTAAGTAAAGATGAAAAAAATCAGCTCATAGCTTGTAAACTATTTACTGGTAGAACACATCAGATTCGTGTTCATCTTGAAACAAATAATAGACATATTATAGGTGACCACATATATGGTATAAGCCCAAAACAAGAGAAATCGGAACGCATTTTGCTACATGCGTACATGATATACTTTATTCATCCAACGAGTAAGGAAAAACTTTCATTTGTTGCACCTTTTGATGCTTACATGAAAGATTATGTAGATGAAAAATTTGATTCGGAGATAATAAATGAAGTTACAAAACCTAGCCATATTCTTAACAGCTTCACTACTAGTTCTTAGTGGTTGTAGTCCTAAACCAACACCGAAGAAAGAGGCAGCTATTGATGAGACACTGCCTACAGTAAAGTTGACAAAAAATGGAACTATTGTTGATGTTAATGCAATAGCTTTGGAATGGGAATCATTTAGTGATCAAAGAGTTAAAGGTGTTTACATATACAAGGCGAAGGTTGATGTTGCAGGAGAGACCACTAGTGACTACCATGATACTGTAAATAATCGTTTTACAACTCACTACCTTGATACTGATATAGAGCCAGGAAGTAAGTACAGCTATTATTTTAAAACATACTCTAATAAAGCTGAATCTTTAAATAGTGAGGCAACACTTATAGAGTCTCTTCCTGTAATGGAATCTGTTTCATGGATTCATGCTGTTCAAAATATGCCTCGTTCAGCAAAAGTTTTATGGAGACCTCACTCAAATGAGAAGGTTAATGGATATATAATTCAAAGAAGAACTTTAGAGTCTGACAAATGGAAAGATGTTACTACTGTTGATGGTAGACTTAGTGCAGAGTATATTGATGATGACTTAAAAGATAGATTTACTTACATGTACCGTATTCTTTCAACTACATATGACAAGTTAGTATCTAAGCCAACAAAAGAAGTAAGTGTTATAACCAAAGCTCTTCCTCTTGATGTTGATGGTATTACTGCTACAATTGATCTTCCTAAAAAGATTGAAGTTAGATGGAATGCTACAGCTTCTACAGATTTTCTAGCATATAGAGTTTATAGTGCTGAAAGTGTAGATGGTAGTTATAAAGTTATCTCAGAACAACAAGACAATGTTTATATTGACTCAGTTGAAGAAGATGCTAAGCAATATTTTTACAGAGTTAGTGTTGTCGATAAAGATGGATTAGAGAGTATACACGATAAGTATTCTATTCAGGGTATGACTCTTATAAAGCCTAAAACACCATCACTAGTTTCTGCTGAACTTGTTAAAAATGAGATCAAAATATCTTGGAATAAAGAAGATGAAAGAGCTGTTAGTTATATTGTTCAAAAAAGATATAGAAAAAACCTTTTTAAAGGTCTTGAAGAAGAGTTTGAAGGTATTAAAGGTCTTGACTTTGTAGACACGGAAATAGCTCCTGAGAACACTTATAAGTATGTTGTTTTTTCTGTTGATGAGCATGGTATCAAGTCTGAACCAAGTATAGAAGTTGTTATAAAGACAGATAAAACTGTAAATATACAAGAAAGTAGCCCTATAGAATAATGCCACACTTACATATAACAGAATTTAAAGAGATACAAACACCTGCTGAGATGGATGGAGTTACTTTTAACTTTATGTCTACAAATGCAAATGCACAAGATGAAAAACTTATAGCAGTAACTCTTGAAGGTGATGATTTCTTTTTACTTGTAAAAGATGAAGAGAACAAATGCCTTTTAAAGTCAGATAAGTTAACGCGTCCAGCTTCTATATATAGTGTTCATAAAGCTTTACTTGCTTATGCAAAGATTGCAGATTTACAAGTAAAAAGTTCTAATGTTCCCGTGCAAGAAAAAAATGTACATCTTGAAGAAATAACAGCACTTAAGAAAATTGAGTATTTTGCTAATGGGTTTCTTAGTGATAAAGAGGTTAGAGTTGAGGTTGGTTTTGGCTCTGGTAGACATCTCCTTCATCAAGCTGCAGACAATCCAGAGATTTTATTTATAGGTATAGAGATTCATAGACCTTCAATAGAACAAGTTTTAAAGCAAGTAAGTATTCAAGGATTAGACAACCTTCTTGTTCTTGATTATGATGCAAGATTATTTATGGAACTTATTCCATCCAATATAGTTGGTAAGGTGTACGTCCATTTCCCTGTACCATGGGATAAAAAACCGCACAGACGTGTGATATCAACTTCATTTATTCAAGAAGCAAACAGAGTTTTAAAAGTTGGTGGTCAGCTAGAGCTTAGAACAGATAGCGAAAACTACTATGCATACTCGTATGAGACTTTTATAAACTTCAACAAAACAACACTACATATAAATAAGAACAAAGATATAGCCATAACTTCAAAATATGAAGATCGATGGAAAAAGATGGAAAAAAACATCTATGATATTACTATGATAAATGAAGAAGAATCAGAAGAGTTAACTTTAGAAGGTGATTTCAATTTTTCTGATGTTAAACTTTCCAATGAAGAGCTGAAAAAGCTACATAAACAAACCAATAAGTTTGATGGTGGATTTATACACTTTGAAAGAGTTTATACAATGGATGATGGTGTTATGGTTCGTATATCAATGGGTAGTTTTGATAGACCTGAGCATCTTTACTTAATACTTAGAGGTACTAAGGCAGAGTACTTTCCTTCGTTACCTCTAAAGTCAAAAAGTAATTTAAAAGCACATAAATTTTTAGATGAGGTACTTAATGGATAAAGTCATAATGGCAAAAAACTTATCTTTGTCTTACTCAAAAGATGAGACGATTATAAATGAGATTGATCTCTCGATAAACTCCGGTAGTTTTGTTTTTATAACAGGTGCTAGTGGTAGTGGTAAGTCTACGCTATTAAAATCTTTATATGGTGCACTAAAACCACAGCAGGGTAGTCTTGTTGTTGGTGGGGTTGAACTAAATAATGTAAAACGTTCTAAGTTAAATTTTCTTAGAAAACACCTTGGAATAGTTTTTCAAGATTATAAGCTTGTAAAAGAGTGGAGTATTGAGAAAAACATTATGCTTCCTCTTTTAATTAATGGTTATGTTAAAGATGTAGCCTTAGCGCAAGTTGATAAGCTTTTAAAACATGTTAAACTTAATCATCAAGCTGGACGTTATCCAAAAGAGCTTAGTGGTGGTGAACAGCAACGTGTAGCAATGGCTAGAGCCCTTTCTCATAATCCTATACTTATTTTAGCAGATGAGCCTACGGGTAATCTTGATGAATATTCTGCAAACCTTATATGGAATTTACTTGAAGGTGCAAACGACCAGTTAAATACTACTGTGATAGTTGTTACTCACTCAATACCGCATAATTTAAATGTAGATTATAGACATCTTCATATTGAGTATGGGAGAATCCGTGAAGTCAATTAGAAATCATTTATCACTTATAGTTGCTCTTTTTAGTATACTTTTTTCTATACAGGTTTTTATGATTGTAGAGAGATCCATAGATGCCTATAAAGTTAATTTATCAACAAACTATTCTGTCATTGCAGTTAGTCAAACAAGAATAACAGAGAATAATTTTTTAAATATAAACAAACTTATAAAAAAAGTGGATGAATTATCACCTGATGCTGTTATCAGAAGACTTAACTCTGATATGAAAAGTAAAAATATAGAACTACTTAAGCTGTCTCTTCCAAAGTTTTATAAGCTTCACTTGGCTTATTACCCAAGCCCTGAAGAAGTTGTAAGTCTAAGAAAAACACTTCTAAACACTTCCTCAATAACTAAGGTAGAAGACTTTTCACATAATCATGATTCAACGTATAAGCTTTTACTCCTTTTTAAAAAGGTAGTTTCTGTATTTGCAATCGTAGTCTTAATAGTAACAATATTACTGATTTTTAAAGAGCTTAAAATTTGGCAGTATAAACATAATGAGAGAATGAGTATTATGGGGCTTTTCGGTGCTGCTACATGGCTTCGTTCAGCAGTTCTTTTTAGGCTGTCAATTGTTGATGCTATACTGGCTAGTCTTTTTGCTTTTATATCATTTTCTTACATTGCATCGTCTCCTTGGGTACTTCAACAGTTTATAGACATTGGCATAGAAATCGTGATATTTAACCCTGTATTTGACTTCTTAGTTCTTCTAGGAGTTTCTATTGCTATATCAATAGTTCTAGCATCTTTAATAGTTTTAGGACATAAAGAAGAGGTATGATTCGTTTACTTGCACTTTTAACTTTTGTTTTTTTAATAGCTGAGTCAGCGACTAGTGTTGACACAAAGATTAAGAGTACTAGTTCTAAAATAAATAAGTATGATAAAACTCATAAAAACATAAATAAAAAAGTTGCTCAAAATGCAAAAGCAATTTTAAAACAAAAAAGAGAGATATTAAAACAAGAAAAATATCTTGAAAATTTAAAAAGTGAACTATCATCAAAAGAGACTATTTATAAGGCCAATACAAAAAGTTTAATAGGCCTTACAAAGTCTCAAAATGCTCTTAAAAAAGATTCAAGTGCATTAGAAGAAGAGCTAGTTTTTACCATTGCTCAGAGCGTATCTTTATCTATCATATTAGAAGAAGATTATACATCTTCAGAAGAATCGCTAATGGAATTTGAAGTCCTTCAGGCCATGCTGAAAAAGTCAAAAGCTAAAATAAAAAGTTTAAACAGCAAGTTTTACAAAAACTCTTTAAATATAAAGGTTTTAAATAAACAGGCTAGTACACTTGAGAGAGCTATTACATCTATAGATACAAAGAGAAAAGAACTCTTAGATACTCAAGCAAAGAATAAAAAAGACTTAGAAAAGTTGAAAATAGCAAAGTCTTCATATAAAAAAGAGCTACAAAATTTACTTAAAAAACAAGATACACTTAAGCAGACATTATCAAAATTAAATATTATTAAAATAGATGAGATTAAAAAAGCCAAAGAAGAAAAAGCAAGACAAAAAGCATTTGATGATAATAAAATTATTGCTGAAAAAGATCTACCTAAAGTTAAGAAGCATGGAAGTTCATACCAAGCTATAAAAACTAAAAAGTATAAGGGTAAAAAGACTATTGCACCATTTTCTCCATATACTATAACAAAAAAATATGGTACTTATACAGATCCTATTTATGGTATAAAAGTATTTAATGAGTCTATATCATTGAAACCATCACAACCAAACACTAAGGTTAAAACTGTTTTCAATGGTAAGATTATTTATGCTGATAAAACAGCTGTTTTAGATAATATTGTTATTGTAGAGCATACAAATGGTTTGCATACTATTTATGCGAACCTTTCTCAAATATCACCAGATATTAAGAAGGGAAAAAGAGTTAAAAAAGGCTACACAATTGGACGAGTAAGCAGTGAGTTGATTTTCGAGGTGACTCAAAAGTCGTTCCATATTAATCCAATAAGACTATTTAAGTAGCAAAATTTCCATTTTTTTGCTATGATACATATTAATTAACATATATCTACATTGAGAGTTTATTATGAAATCATCAGAAGACAGAAAAAATCATCAAACTAATTTAATGTATTTCAACCAGATGGTTGAAGAGAATGAAAAAAGAAATAAACCTCATAACGAGAATGCTCAAACGAATAAAAAAGCTAGACCTTCATTTGGCTCACAAAAAGTTGATTTTAAAGACTATTTACTAGCTCCAGAAGGTTATGAGAGTGTTGTTTACCCTATATATTTTGTATTGATTCCTTATATTGTAGGAGCAATAGTTTTATTTTTCTTTGTAGCAGGTGCTAGTTTGGAGAACTTTAAACTTATAGAGTTTAATAACTTTTTAATAGTCTGGATGATAGGTTATGAGATAGTTGGAACAATGATACTAATAGCAATATTAATTGCTTTTTTACAATATGAAGATACGACTCATAGTGATAGGCATTTTTAGATAAATAGTATAAATTTTGCTATAATTTCATAAAAATTACAGGCAAAGCATAAAATGAACTTTATTCAAACTCGTGGACAAGACAAAAATAGACCTCAAAGTGTTACATTCTCTCAAGCAATATTAGCTCCTATAGCATCATTCGGTGGCCTGTATGTTCCTGAATCACTTCCTCAACTTGGAGAAGATTTTTTAAATAAACATATTAACTCAACATACAAAGAGTTAGCAAGTGATATGTTAAATCGTTTTGAAATTGATATCGAAAAAGAAGTAATCGATGAAGCTTTAAACCTTTATGATGAGTTTGATGATGCTTCAAATCCTGTACCTGTGGTAAAAGTAAAAGAGAATCTTTATGTAAGTGAGCTATATCATGGACCTACTCGTGCATTTAAAGATATGGCACTTCAACCTTTTGGAATAGTACTTTCATCAATTGCTCAAAAAAGAAATGAAAACTATTTAATTCTTGCTGCAACAAGTGGTGATACTGGTCCAGCTGCTTTAGAGACATTTAAAAATCGTGCGAATGTTCAAGTGGCTTGTCTTTATCCTGATGGTGGGACAAGTGATGTTCAAAGACTACAAATGGTTACTGAAGATGCTAAGAACTTAAAGGTTATTGGTATTAATGGTGTTTTTGATGATGCACAAAATGCTCTTAAAAGACTTCTTGCATCTGATACTTTCAAATCTGCACTTAAAGAGAAGCATGTATCTTTATCAGCTGCAAACTCTGTAAACTTTGGAAGAATAATTTTTCAAATTATATATCATATTCATTCATATTTAGAGCTAGTACGTCAAGGTGCAACGACAATGGGTGAAAAAGTCTACTTAAATGTTCCAAGTGGAAATTTTGGTAATGCACTTGGTGGTTACTATGCCTGGAAAATGGGACTTCCTGTTGAGAAGATTATTATATCTTCAAATGAGAATAATGTTTTAACTAAATTGATAAAAACTGGTAAGTATGACCTTAGAGACTCTGAGGTTGTAGGTACTACTTCTCCAGCTATGGATATTTTAAAGTCATCAAATGTAGAGAGAATTCTTTATGATATGTTTGGCTTCGAGAGAACTAGAGAGTTAATGGAATCTTTAGAAAAAAATGATTTTTACGAACTGACAACACAAGAGTTAGAAGAACTACAAAAAAGCTTTGATGCTGACTTTTGTAATGGCGATGAAGGTAAGGCTTACATAAAAGACTATTTCACAAACTGTAACTATCTTATGGATCCACATACTGCTACATGTATAAAATCTTACGAGACATGCAGTGATTCTAAAATCAAAACTATTGCTTACTCAACTGCAGAGTGGACAAAGTTTTCCCCTGTGATTGCAAATGCTTTAACTGGTGAAGTTGATGCTCATGATCTTGAAGCCTTAGAATCAATATCTAAAGAGGCTAACTTAGAGATACCAGCTATGGTAAAAGGTTTATTTACGAAAGAGATAACTCAAGACACCATTATAGAAAAAGAAGATATAGAAAAAGAGATACTGAAGTTTTTATAACTCAGTAGCTCTTTTATATGCTTTAGCAATTGCATCTATACATGATGCTCTTACATTACCATCTTCAAGTGCCCCATAGCCAGCTGCTGTAGTTCCACCTGGACTCATTACACCATCTTTTAAGAGTGCTGGGTGAACATCTTGGATTAACTCTCCAAAACCAGCAAAAAGACCACGCATTGTTGCCATAGCATCATCTCTTTTCATACCTTGTTTTACCGCACCATCTGCTAGGGCTTCAGCAATAAGTGTAAGGTAGGCTGGACCACTTCCAGCTAAACCTGTAGCTATGTCGAGCTCTTTTTCAGTACTTAACCAAAGTGTTTCGCCAATAGCTCCTAGAAGCTCTACAGCTTCATCTTTAAACTCTACGTCTCCAGTAAGTGTAGTCATTGACTTACCAACTTGAGCTGCTAGGTTTGGCATAGCACGAACAACAGCGTGAGGATTTAGATATTGTTTTAATTTTTCAACTTTAGTTCCTGCAAGAACAGAAAAGACAACCCTTGCTTTTCCAGTTAGTCTTGTAGATACTGTCTCAACATTTGCAGGTTTTACACAAAACATGATTGTCTTATCATCACAGTTAAAGTCATCCATTAAAGCTTTTTTTATATTTACGCCAAGTTCACTTTCAAACTTATCTAGTTTTTCTAAACTTCTACCAACAACTTCAAGATTATAGTTGTCTTTTAAACCCTTTGCAATGCTTAGAGCCATATTTCCATTTCCGATAAAAGTGATAGTTTTCATAAATAAAAAGCCTTTGTATTTTTGCAGTAGTATAACATCTTGGTGATAATTATCTTATAAAAGCTTATTCAAGATAGGGTTAATTAGAATATGTTAAAATGCATTCCAAAGGTATAATTAATGAAGAGAATTGTAATTAAAGTAGGTAGTGCTGTATTAACAGATAATAATAATATTGCAAAAGAGAGAATGTTAAATCTTGTAACATTAATCACAAAATTAAGAGCTATATATGATGTGGTCTTAGTAACTTCTGGTGCAGTAGCTGCAGGTTATGGAGCATTGAAGCTAGATAAAAGTAAACAGATAAGTAAAAAAGCTATTGCAGCAGCTGGTCAGCCTATTTTAATGACAAGTTATAAAAAGAAATTTGATATATTTAATATTGATACCGCTCAGATACTATTGACAGAGGATGATTTCGATTCTAGAAAAAGAACAATAATGTTTCAAGAGATCATTGACGCTCATTTAGATAATCAAATTTTACCTATTGTAAATGAAAATGACATAACATCAACGCTAGAGCAACTCTTCGGTGACAATGACCAACTATCAGCAAATGTTGCACATGCTGTTGATGCTGAACTACTTGTAATATTGAGTGATATAGATGGATACTACAACAAGAATCCTGATGAGCATAAGGATGCTGAATTATACAAGGTCCTTAATGAGTTACCTAGGGATATACAAACTCATGATAATAATCCTAATGATCCATTCGCAACCGGAGGTATAATTACTAAACTAAAAGCTGCAGAGTTTATGATGAATAATGGAAGAAAAATGTTTTTAACTAATGGTTTTAATTTAGAAGCAGTAGAATCATTTCTTTTATCAGAAACTCATACATTAGGAACACTTTTTGAACCTAAGAAGAAGGAAAAATAAAATGGATAAATTTTTAGAAGAAGCAAAGTCAGGAAGTAGAATTTTATCTACTATTAGCGGATCAGAAAAAAATAGAATTTTAAAAGAGATGGCTGGAGCTTTAAGAAGTAACACAATGAACTTACTAGAAGCTAACGCGCTTGATATGGCTGATGGAAAGAAAAATAATCTTACTTCAGCACTTATGGATAGACTTTTACTAGATGAAAAACGTATAGACGCAATGGCTGTAGCTCTAGAAGAGATAGCTGCATTAAAAGAGCCAGTTGGTCGTGTGATTGATGGATGGGTTACTGAAGATGGTTTGAAAATTGAAAAAACATCTATCCCTATTGGGGTTATAGGTATCATTTATGAGTCTCGTCCAAATGTAACATCTGATACAGCAGCATTATGTTTTAAAAGCTCAAATGTATGTGTATTAAAGGGTGGAAAAGAAGCAGAAAACTCTAACAAGGCTATTGCGCTTGTTCTTCAAGCTGTACTTACGAAAAACGGACTGCCAACTTCTTTAATCTCACTAATCCCAGATTCTTCTAGAGAGGGTGTTGCAAAGCTTATAAAAATGGATAAGTATGTTGACTTGATTATTCCACGTGGTGGAGCAGGACTTATAAAGTATGTATGTGATAATGCAACAGTAAGTGTAGTAAAACACGATAAAGGTCAATGCCATACATATATAGACAAAGATGCTAATTTAGAAAATGCAGTAGCAATAGCTATAAATGCAAAAGTTCAGCGTCCTGGTGTTTGTAATGCTATGGAAACTTTACTTGTAGATAGAGCTATTGCTTCAAACGTTTTACCGACTCTAAAGGTAGAGTTTGACAAAGCTCATACAGAGCTAAAAGGTTGTTTAGAGACTCAATCTATTATTGAGGCTAAGCATGCGACTGATGAAGATTACGATACTGAATACTTAGCGAATATACTAAACATTAGAGTTGTTGATGGAGTTGAAGGAGCAATTGAACATATTATTAAGTTTGGTTCAGGTCACTCTGAGGCAATCATCAGTGAAAACATTACAACTGCTGATAAATTTTTAAACTCTATTGATGCTGCAGCTGTTTATGTAAATGCTTCTACTCGTTTTACAGATGGTGGAGCTTTTGGTTTTGGAGCAGAAGTTGGTATTAGTACGAACAAGCTTCATGCTCGTGGACCAATGGGAATAGAAGGCTTAACTACTTATAAGTTTAAAATATATGGTAGCGGACAGACAAGATAGTTTGAACTATTTTGCCTGATATGTTTTTATCTCATCAAGAGTAGAGATAAGTGCTCTTTTAAAGTCTTTTAGTATATTGATATACTCTAAATCATCAGGGCTTTTAATACTGTTTTTTAACTCTAAAGATGCTTTGTAAAGATTATATGCACCTATATTTGCTGCAACCCCTGATATGTCTAAAAGTTGACGGGCAGCATGTAGACTGTTATTTGAGTTTAAATCATTTGTCAGAATATCAGCAGACTCACCATATTTAGCTATAAAGTCATCTAGAATTTCATCGAAAAAATCTTTATCATTACCACAGGTTGATAATCCCTTTTCTATATTGAAGTTGAGAGAACTAGTTTCTGGTTCTAGGCTTTTTGATTCTGTTGCTTGATTCAATCCTTCTTCACTTGTATATATGTAAAATATATCATACAAAGCATCCATCTTAAGAGGCTTTTCAAGATGAGCTTCCATCCCTACGTTCATCATGTTTTGAATGTCATCTACTGCTGTATCACCACTAAGAGCGACAATAGGGATATGATTTAATGAATGCTCTTTTCTAATGTTACGTGTTGCTTGAAAGCCATCTAAAATTGGCATATGCGCATCCATAAGTATAAGAGTGAAATTGGTGTCTGTTTTTAAAGTATCTAGACATTCTTGTCCATCATTGACAACAATAACTTCAATTCCAGAGTCTGCTAAAAGTGCTGTAATTACTTTTTGATTTATATGGTTGTCTTCAGCTACTAAGATTCTCATTCCAGTAAAATCTTTAAAAGAATCTTTGACTATTTTACCATGTGGAACTACTTCTCTTTTTACTCGATTTATTTGCGCTGGTCTAGTAGGAGTAGCAATTTTTTCTAATGGTTTTTTCTCTTCTACATGTAGCTCTTGAACAGGTGCACTATCTTCTACAAGTAGCTCTTCTTTATCTGGTTCTTTTTCTTCATGTATTGGTTTGATAGTATTTGACGGTTTTCTAAATAGTAAATATATTAGTAGAAGTGTTACTATGGATATTGCAGATATTATCTCAATAAAGTATTGGTTAACTAGTTCCATGATAGCTCTCTTTTTTTATTTATGATACTGTAAAAAAAGTTAAATTAAACAAAGTATCTAAAAATAATCTAACTTAATGTATAATATATAAAATAAATATTAGGTTATAAATGCAAGAGACACCACATATTCCAGTTCTATACTCTCAAGTAGTAGATACTTTTTCTGATATAAAAGATGGAATAGTTATAGACTGCACACTTGGTTATGGTGGGCACTCATCTATGATACTTGAAGCAAATCCTAATATTAAACTCATAGGAATAGACCAAGATGAGACAGCTATAATCTTTTCTACATGTAAGCTAAAAGGCTATGGAGATAGGGCTGTCATAAAAAAGGGACGTTTTTCTAATGTTATAAAAGATATTGTTGCTGAATATGGCGTTGAAAATATCCGAGGAATACTTGCAGACATAGGAGTTTCATCGCTCCAACTTGATGAAAAAACAAGGGGTTTCTCTTATGACAGTGATAATCTTGACATGCGTATGGACAAAGATGCGCCACTTAGTGCTAGTGATGTAGTAAACAATTACTCTAGTGATGAGTTAGAAAGAATTCTTTATGAGTATGGAGAGTTGAGAAACTACAAAAAAATTGCATCTGCTATTGTAGAAAATCGTCCATTTACGTCTGCTAAAGAGTTAAGTGCAACTCTTAAACCTCATATGCCTCAAGGCAAGAAGATTCATCCAGCTACTCTACTTATGCAAGCAATCCGCATAGAGGTGAATGATGAACTAGGTGAGCTCAAATCGCTACTACAGACTATCGCAGATGCAAAGCTTAGCAATGCAAAAGTAGCAATAATATCTTTTCATTCCCTTGAAGACAGAATAGTAAAACAAACTTTTTCTGATTGGAAGAAAAATTGTATATGTCCACCTGAAGCAATGAGATGTACATGTAGTAATGACAACTCACTAGGTAAAGTTTTAACTAAAAAACCTATTATGGCTACGGATGAAGAACTAAAAGAGAATGTTAGAAGTCGAAGTGCTAAAATGAGAGTATTTCAAATGAGTAAGCGATGAGTGAAAAAACTGAATTATTAGAAGAGTATGACTCGTTTATTAACCCTAAGGGTGTTGATGCAACTTACTTGGCATATACGGTTCTAAGTATCATTTTTGTAGTAGTTGTACTCTTTCCAAAGATATATATACAACAACAAATTTATTTTAAAAGTAGAGATATCTCTAAACTCAAAGGTGAATATGACACTTTAAAAGAAGAAAACAGGGTTATAAGTTCTTCGGTTGAGTCGATTCGCTTTAAAAACCAAATCCTTGATACAATTTTTTAAGAGTAGTTGATGATACGTCGTTTTTTAGAATTTGGCATAGACAAACCATTACTTAACCATATCTTCTTAACATTTATACTTTTACTATCTATATTCGCGTACATAAATATTCCTAAAGAGATATTTCCTCCTATGAATATGGACAAGATAACTGTAAGTGGTGGATACGTTGGAACATCTGCTGATATACTCGACAATATGGTTGTGAAAACGATAGAGGACGACCTTCAAAACATCAATGAGTTAGATACTATCAAAAGTACAATCAAAAATGGTTCGTTTACAATACGAGCAGATATAAAAACTGGCTCAGAGAACATAAGTGTACTAAACGATGTAAAAGATGTAGTCAGTAATGTAAAAAAAGACTTACCAGCTGATATGTCTGAGCCAATAGCAAAGATAAGACTTCATAACTTTCCACTTGTACTAGTGGCGCTTGCCGGTGATAAGAGTAAGGAAGAATTACTTGAACGTGCAGAAGAGTTAAAGAGTAAGCTAAGTAAGTTAAAAGACTTAGCTGAAATAGTTATTCGTGGTGATTCTGATACTGAACTTGTTATAAAGATAAATGAGCAAAAACTATTAGCTTTTGGACTGGCACCATCATTGGCAATTTCTTCACTTAAAGATATAAGTTCAATCTTTCCAATAGGTACTATAAAAGAGAAGGGTGCACATCTATATATATCTACTTATAATGGCGAAAAAAGTAAAGAGAGCATAGAAGATACTGTCATTAGTGTTGGTAATTCTAGAGTACGTATAGGTGACATTGCAGACATATCATTTAAACTTCGTGATGAAGTAGAGTTATCACACTATAATGGCGTTAGAAATGTATCTATTAATATTACAAAGTCTAAAGATGGAAACTCTATAGAACTTGTAAAAGAGATACGCGCTCTTTTAGATGAGAGTTCAAAAAAATACCCCGAGTTACAATATGACATCTATACAGATACATCTATATGGATTAAAAATCGTCTGAATACTGTTTTTTCTAATATCGCTTTTGGTCTTATGCTCGTTTTTATAGCTATGCTGTTTTTTATAAATCGTGGTATTGCTATGGTTGTAGCTATTGGTATCCCTATGAGTTTTATGATGGGTCTGATTGTAACCGAGTTGATGGGTGATAGTTTAAATATGCTATCACTTCTTGGTGCACTTATAGCACTAGGTATGCTAGTGGATGAAGCTATAGTTGTAGCTGAAAATATTTACAGACATTTAGAGGAGGGTATGGAGAGAAGAGAAGCTGCTATCACTGGAGCTCTAGAGATGTTTCCAGCTGTTTTAACTGCCACACTTACTACAGTTTTTGCATTTTTACCTATGCTTCTTCTAACTGGTGAGATGGGAATGTTTATAAAGATTATTCCTATTATGATCACTGTTCTTTTACTCTCTTCACTTTTTGAGGCCTTTTACTTTCTTCCTTTACATGCGCATGACTTTTTGAGAGTCTCTAAAGATGAAAGTTTTACAAAAAAGATTTGGAAGAAGTTTGGCGGATGGCATAGCGGGGCACTACACTTTGTTTTTCAAAGAAAGTGGACATCTCTTATAGTCATAGTAGTAACCATTTTAGGGCTAACATTTGTAATGATAAAAAACTCAAAATTTCAACTTTTTCCAGATTTTGATACTACACAAATCTATGTAACTGGTAATGTAAATATCAACAGTGAACTAGAAGATACAGAGTTACATGTAACTAGGTTAGAAAAGAAACTTTTAGAGAAAATAGATGGTAATGATATATCTTCTATAACGTCCGTGATAGGTATGAAACTAGATGCTAAAAGAATAGCTGAAACTGGGGATCATCTATTTCATATATTTGTAGATTTAAAAGAGAGAGCACCTGATAATGCTTTTGATAGATACATAAGTCCCTACTTATCAATAGAATATAACAAAGACGTATTAACGAGAACTAAAGATGCAAAAAGTATATCTGTAGAGATAGATAAAGTAGCAGAGACTTTTAGAGAGTTAAAAGATGGGGATGATTTAGTTTTTGAAGAGCTTGTTGTAAATGTGCCTGGAGCTGGAGTAGTTGCCTCTGATATAGAGATAAGTATAAGCTCTAAAGATGAGAAGAAAAGCTTAGAAGGTGTGATGATCTTAAAAGATGCTCTTGAGTCCATAGATGGTGTTAACAACATCTCAGATGACTCTAAGATAGGTGAAAAAGAGTTAAAGCTCCGTGTAAATGAGTATGGACAGCAACTTGGCTTCAATGAAGAGCTGATTTCAAGAGAACTTCGTTCGTACTACTTAAAGGGTGAGTATGGAAAAATGTTCAACACTAAAGGTCTTGTTCGTATAAAGATAGAGAGTGGAGTAAATGAAGACATAAACTCTATAAATAGTGTTGAGGTTAAAGTACCATCATCTGAGCAGTATGTACTTTTAAGTGATGTATGTGAGTTCATAATGGTACAAGGCTTTGTCGCTCTTAAAAAAGAAGATGGTGTTAGACTCAACACTGTATTTGCATCTTTAGATAAAAAGGTCATAACATCCTCTGAAACTATGAAAAAGTTAAAGACAACTTTTTCAGAACTAAAGTCAGATGGCTACAAAATAGAGATAAAAGGTGAAGAAAAAGAGAACAAAAAGAATATGAATGAGATGATGCGTTCAGCTCTGATAGCTATCTTTTTAATTTTTATTACTTTAGTTTGGCTTTTTGACTCTATACGAAAGCCACTTATAGTTATAAGTACTATACCACTAGTTTTACTTGGTGTTTTCTTTGGACACTGGTTAATGGGTATAAATATTACTATGCCGGGAATGATAGGTATAGTAGGCCTTGCCGGTGTAGTTGTCAATGATGGACTTATAGTTGTAAACTTCATAAAACATGCACGTGATACAGAACAACTGATGAAACAAGCAGGAACGAGGCTTAGACCTATTTTACTTACGTCTTTGACAACTGTACTTGGTCTCTCAACCCTAATATTTTTTGCATCAGGCCAAGCTATGATACTTCAACCTATGGCAATATCACTAGGATTTGGTATAGCATGGGCAACAGTACTGAACCTAATTTACGTACCACTACTCTATGCAGTAGTATTTAAAATAAAATCACCACAAGAGGAAATAAACTAATGAATTTTGACATAGCACAAGCACAGTTTGGTTTTAGACCACCAGTTACAAAACCAACACATAAAGTACTGCAAGAGTTAACTGAAGAGGGTATGAGAGTGTTAGTCTCAAAACACTACGATAAACTAAGACAGAGTGATATAGCGAACCTTTTTCCAACAAGTGATGAAGGTTTTGAACTTGCGAAGAAACACTCAAGTGACTTTTTTATTCAAATATGTGGTGGTTACCCATACTTCAACGAGAGTCGTGGAGCACCAAGAATGGCAGGAAGACATCAACCTTTTAGAATCGATGCACATGCTAGACAAGTGTGGCTAGAACTCTATATACCACTTTTAAAAGAGTTAAAAGAAGAGGGGATTTCAGAGGAGTCGATCAAGTCACTTTGGGATTATTTAAATATATTTTCATTGTGGATGATTAATACTCAGTAAAATACTTTAAAATCAGAATATTATAAGGTCGCATACATTATAATTCCGGCCTAGTAAGTGGGTTCTTAGCTCAGTTGGTTAGAGCCCTCCGCTCATAACGGAGTGGTCGGGCGTTCGAGTCGCCCAGAACCCACCACTATTACTACGAGCTTTCAAGCATTCCCAAAATCATTAAATTTATTTCTCTCATTCTTCATTGTTATTTAAATCTTCACGTACCTTATCCATATCAAGACACCTAACATGCGTAATAAGATCATAAATCGCGGCCTCTGTCAAACTTCCTTCATGATTAATAACAATAATACCATCTCTCATAATCATTACAGTAGGAACTGAGACAACCCCATAATGTTTGGCGATAACAGACTGATCCTCTGTATCAATTTTAGCAAAAACTACGTCCGAGTGATACTCTGATGACATTTCAAATATCGGGGCAAACTTTTGACAAGGTCCACACCATTCTGCCCAAAAGTCAATTATCACGATTTCGTTATTATCCAGAACTTCATTAAAATTTTTAGTTGTTAAATCTATATAAGCCATAGTCTATCCTTCATTTATAAACGGAGTATATCTAAGTGATTATATTTCCAACTTAATTTTCTATCATTAATAAATGCTTTGCAAAGTTATAAATAAAGGGGAGCGGCAACTTTATTTGCAAATAGCCTTTAATCAGCATATGATTTTACGCATTGTTTTTGTTTTACACAGAAAACTTAATAACATGCATCTGCTGTTTTGGATATTCACTTACATCAAACAATAATCTGCCTTTTTTTTCAATAAGCCAAATTACCTGTATTTTATTTGGGATTTTAACTTGTTTAAAACTTTTTTCTATATCTCCATCTGTAGCACATATTATCATATCAGGTATATCACGACGTGATTGTTCTAACAAGGTCGTAAAACCTGGTTCCATTATGGTTCCACCACTACCTTGTCTCTTTATGAACTTGTCTCGAAATCCAAACTTTTCTATGCTTTTTATCTCGGTGTCAACTTGCACTAGGGTAACACTCTTAATAGAATATCTTCTCTGGATGGCTTGGACTTCAGACATCAAAGAAGCAAGAAGTTTGTCATCAACAGAACCTGACACATCAAGTACAACGGCTAGTTTAGGTTTCTTTGTGTAGCTGTATCCATACAAGTCTAAATCATCTTGGAAAATGGGATGTTGTCTCGACTTATTTGGTTCTCTGTAGCGTGTAGAATTATTGAAGGAGTTTCGCATCTTTTTGTTAAGTATCTTTCTCCAATCTTTGTGTGAGTTCTTTTTTTCAATGTTACTGAGTACCCCCGTTGCAACACCCGGTGTAAAACCTCTTGCAAAGTCTGTTGAATCATGTATCATTTCATTTAATGTGCTATGCATAAAAGAGTTTAATACATCATCATTAAGTTCCACAGCTTCTTGAAGCTGTTGACCATACTCATGGTTATCCATCTTACACTCACCATTTTTTAAGGCTTCTAAGGTTTTATGAGATAAAGATTGTGACTGTGTATGCGTCTCATCATTTCTTTGGGATGATCCACTCTTTTCATCTGTGTCTTGCACGCTATCTTCTTTACCATTGCTTGAGGGCTTACTGTTTTCATCTTTGTCTGACGAAGTATCTGATGGTATATCTATCTCATCATTAGATGATTCATTAGTGTCTTGTGCTTCATGAAAAGAACCATCTTTTAAAGTTTCTTGTATAAGCTCTACATAATATTCAAACTCTCTACCAACCTCATACGTTTCTATGTGGTACTTTTGGAAAAGGGACTGATAAAAAAGTGCTGAAATAGGGGAATCTTTATAGTGACCAGTACGAGGTAAATCTTTAATATAAGGAACTTGTATACATCCATTAATGACTATATCTTTTGCTGTTTCAATCACTTCTTTATTTATGCTTTTGTCGTAGTTTCCTCGAGCAAAGTGATGGTTAATTATATGTCCCGCACTATGTTTAAGTATGGCAATAATTTGGTCTTTATGAATGACTCCAAGTATCACTGGATTGACGACAATAACAAAATTTTTCCCATTAAAATAAACCGATGAAACAAATGATTCATCAAAGTGAAATTCATATTCACATCTGCTTAGAAAATTTGCATACCAAAGCAACTCATTTGTATTAGAAGCGATCATAGAAATAATCATCTCTTTAAATACTTTTTTCCAACTACTATCAGGATTAGCAATGATAGACTCAATGGTTTTCATACTGTAGAGGTGATTTTGATTATTGTTCAAGTGATGCAGCCTCAGACATTTTTATAACATAAGGAAGTGTTGAAAACTCTGCAATTTTTTTTAAGACCTCTTCTTTTTTTTTGCCTTCTTGCCTTGGATACACTTCTGTTGCTAAATAAACAGTGTAATTAAAGATATTTCTAATTTTTTTTCCCCACATGTCAGAAAAGGAGGGGTATTTTGCCCTGTAGTCTAGTGGTAAGTTTCCTATACTGGTTATATCAAGACCTAATTCTATGAGGTAGCTTATGCTTTCATAGGCATGGTGAGCATTCATTGCCTTATTTAGGTGCTCATTATACGACCCGTTAAACTCTGTACCTGAGGCATGAAGATATTTTAGTATTTCTAGCTGATTTTCATTGATGATTTCAACAATAACATCAGTACCTAACAGGTCTGGATTAGCACCATTACTAACGGCTTGTCGTAAGTCTTTAAGATTGCCTTTGGTGGCAGAAACTTTCATTTTAGTACAGTGTTGTGCTTGTAAACAAACACCTTTGTTAATAAAATAGTTTTGCAAGACCTCATTTTCATAGCTATAGGCTATCTCATAAGCATATTCTAAATCATCCATATGGCTTAGAGCATTCAAAACTTCAGTATAGTTAAAACATACTGCGTTTGCAATGACCACCTTATTAAATATTATATTTGAGTTTAAAATATATTCGATTATCTCCGAGTCAACATTGACACCTTTAGGGTCTTGTGTTTTTGAGTAATATCGATTGAGTACAGAATTAAGCGATTCATTTTTATTTGCCCCTGTCAAAACCGCAAATTTCATCATGTTCAAATTATTAGTGTCTAATCCCATTCTAAACAAACGTGATTTATCCGATGGATTCCAAGATTTAAATCCTTCTATAGAGTTGGGTCTTTCTAGATAATACTCAATGATAAATTGTAAGAGATCATCTCTTTTACGGCTTGTCTCTCCATGCGAGTTTATTGGAGATGAACCCATCCATTTGGTTAAAATTTTGTTTGAATCCGCATGTATATTAAAACCATTTTCAAGTAACAATTGTAATATTTCTACACTAGCAATGGTTAAAACTGCATATACAAACAATGAGGCTGGTTTTACCCCTTGCTTGATTGCGTGCTTTGCGAGGTCTAAATCACCTATATTAATGGCTGCTAGAAGCATCCCTTTAAGAAGTTTTTCATCCTTACACGCTTCAAAGTTTGGAATTAAAAGATGCAAATATTTTTTGTCTTTTTCTATGGCTTTTTGAAGCACATACTCTTTTACTGTAGCGTCAGACTCTAACAGTAGATTAATAATTTGATCATTACCTGTTTGTACGGCTATATCTAAGGCATTCTTAGGAAGGTGTATATTTAAGTTTACGTCAGCACCAAGAGCTAGCCATCGTTTCACCTCGTCTATATTAGCATCTTCACACGCTTGCATGAGATTTTCATGAAGGTAAGATGGTGTCATATTATTGCCCTCGAAGGAGTTCTGCTACATAGGGATTGGTTTTATTTATGTGTTTCACCAAACCACTAGATAGTTTTTCATTGACACCTAAGCTATATTTTTCATCTACCTTATCTATATAGATATCAGCCTCATTAATACCAACTTTTATTGACATGATGTGTTCTTCAGAACTTACATTAAGCATAATTGCAAATATATCATCGCTTACACTCTCAGCCTCTACAGCGTAGAAACAAGAGCTAAGAATATTCATCTGAGTTACGGGTTGAGCACGATCCAATTGTGATTTTATTGACTCTATAAGTTCATCATAATGAGAAGTATCATTCTTTTCATCTACTAAATATGCCTTGAAGTCTTTTTCTTTATGTAGGTCCAAAAATTCTGTAAGTTGCTTTTGAATTTTGCTAAATACTAAAACCTTAGAGCTCTTAAGATAGTTAACAAGTTTAGGTGTAATTTCTTTACTAGATACGGTAGATAAAAGGCTTAGTAAGTTATTATCACTTGTAGTATTTTTTTCATAAGAATACAGTAGTCTAGAAATCATATCCCATCTTCTTGGATCCATTCCTGGATCACTCATGTCATCTTCATTGCTTTGAAGTAAAAAGTCAGAACGATTATTATCAAGGTAGCTAATGATTAAGGGGTGAACCTTTTGTCTATTGTTTTTCGTATCATACAAAAGAGCATAACTCGTTTTCCATGACTCAAGCGTAGCTTTAACCTTTACTATGGCCATTCGACTTAGCATAGCCTTATCAAGTGACTCAACAAGGTAATTGCCGTCATCGACGGGATTACCAGCACAGACAATAAACAATGACTCTGGTAATTTAATACTATCAGATCCAAACTCTTTTTTAAGTATTAAGTTCATTAAACTTTGAAGATTTTGTGGCTCTGCTCGATTGAGCTCATCTATAAAAAGAAGCGTTTCTTTATTGTTTTTATCATTTTGAAGTATTGTTGATACCCAGTTAGGTATAGACTTCTTAAATACAGTAAATTTTTGATCATTAAAGCCTGCTACAATATCTGTTGAAACTGTCCTACCGTAAAACTCTATATGATCTAAAGAAGCCACTCCCATAATGATACAATCCATTTCTTTTGACGCAGCATACTGCTCTATAATCGATGTCTTACCTATCCCAGACTCACCCTCTAAATAGGGGACAATTTGGGATTCTTTGTATATATCTAAATGTGAAAAACTAATGTTCATCTATATTCCTCTGTATGAATCAAGTTCTACCAGATCTTTATTATCTTGATCAGTTCATTGATTTTGTATGTTTTATTACTTGGTCTGATAGAGCATGTACGCTATGCAATCTTTACTACTATCTTTTATGCTATTTTATTGAAGTGCACCTTTAAAAGCCCTATACTTACTCAGCGATAAAATATAGGAGACAGGTGATCACTATCACTTTTGACAGAATAAAAGGGACAGGCTACTTTATAGGGAACATTTCACCACTTGCTACACACTAATACATGAATAAGTGAATTAATATGTTTAAATAGTTATAATTAATGACTGAACAAGGAACTAAGTATGAAACATAACACAATTGTCATAGGCCTAATTGCATGGATAGTATTAATATTTAATGGTTGTTCTGGAGGTGCTGGAAGTGCTGCATTTGGTGGAGGAAGTACAGCATTTAAGCAATATGAAGCGCCAAAGAACACGGGAACTAAAATTGTTTATAAAGATAAGATAGTTGAAAAAGAGAAAATTATATACAAAGATAAAATAGTATATAAAGGTGGAGATGTATCTTCAGCTAAACAATCAAGAATGGCTTATAAAAATTCATCTCAAGACTTTAACTTTCAGAATAACCCAAAGAAAAACTATACTTCATATGCACTCATAATTGGTATATCTAACTATAAGTCTAACTCAGATGTAGCTTATGCTGATAAATCAGCTTTAGCATTTGAAGAACTTGCTAAAACAACTCTTGGTATTCCACCTGAAAATATTACTACTCTTCTTAATTCTGATGCGACAAGTGGTCAACTAAAAGATAAACTAAACTATATAAAGAACATACCTGAAGAAGGTGACACAATATATCTATTTTATGCAGGTCATGGTCTTCCAGACAAGGATGGAAATGTATATCTATTGCCATCTGACATGAGTGCTGATTCTATAAACGAAGAACCAAAGCTTCAAGTAAACTATATCTATAAGAACCTATCTAAATCTTTAGCTTCAAACATATTTGTATTTATGGACTCATGCTTTAGTGGTCAAGATGATAATAAGAAAGGTCTATACAAAGGAGTAGCAGCAGCTACTATGGTAAATAAGATGAAAGTAAGAGGTAAGAAGCTTACTGTTATGACAGCTGGTGCAAGTAATCAGTTTGCTAATGACTATAAAGATAAAGAGCATAGACTATTTTCTTACTACCTAATCAATGAATTAGCTAAAGGTGAGAAAAATTTATCTAAAGTCTATAAAATAATCAGAAGAAGTATTAAGAGAATATCTTTAAACAAAGGTAATGGATATATGCAAGTACCTCAAATATATGGAGATTCTTCTAAGAATCTATACTAAGGAATCTATATTGAAAATAATAAGAAATATACTAATTTTATGTTCTAGTGTACTGCTCACTGCTTGTCACCCTGTGGCTAAATCATTAGACCTCAATAAGGATAAAAAGTATTCAACCCTATATGAAGTTAATTATGACTTTGATTGTGGAGTAGGGTCATATGAATCAATGACATTTAAAAAAGGTAGTATATTTTTACCCGTAGAACTTGGTGGACAAAAGACTTCTGTCTCTAATTTACCAAAGGGAACTATTGGTTTTAAAATATTTGAAAAACTTGGCACACCATGGTATATATTGATTTTCCCTGATGGCAACACTATTGCAAAACAACCAATAGCTGTACATAATCAATACTTTACTTTTATTCCTTACCATCCTAAATGTAGTATAAGAAATACACCACCATTCAAGTTGATACAGAACAATTAAATGAAGCAAGGATATACAACTAATTGTTGTGTATGTCAATATATTTTACAGTACAAATATTATTTATTGAATTGCAAAAATGGGTGCATAAAACACCTTCTAAACTATGGTATATCAGGAGTAAGCAAAGGTTTATTTAGGAATGGCTGTACAAAAGTTCAACAATCTGTAGTTTTTGGAATTTTATAAGTTTCAAACTAAATTGTTGAATACCTTAATGATACTGTTTACTCTTTTTCTACTGCAGTTAGTATACTGGATGAAATATTCTCAAAAATTAGTAATGTGATTGTATAAAAACTACTGTCACCATTTTGCATCAAATGATACATTAATATTACAGTTAATGTAGAGATTTAAGACTTATACTTTTACTTAGTGAGACTATTATGTCTCAACCTCTGATATATTAAATAGTGTGGTTTTGAACTTTCATTATAAAAAAATTTCAAAACCAATGATTTGTAAAATATTATTTATTTTTTTTCTCAGCCTTTTGCTTCTTTTTAGCTTTAGCTTTTTTCTTCTCTTTTTTCTTCTTATTTAGTTTTGCTTTGAGCTTTTTTTGAGCCTCTTTTTTAGCTTTTTTCTTCTTAGTCTTTTTCTTTTTCTCTTGCTTCTTCTCAGCTTTTTTTGCTAATTTTTTAGCAAGCTTCTTAGCTTTCTTTTCTTCTTCTTTTTTCGCCATGTTGAGTCCTTTTATTTATAACTATAAATCATTATACAACTAAAAATTAAAATTTCTATAAACTAAAAAAACATTTGTAATAATAAATAAAATTTTCTTAGTATCTGAGAATACACTGATTCACTTCCAATTTACCAAACTGTCAAATAATTTTAAAATTAATTTTTTTATTTAAATATCTTACTCTTATGATACTCTTTAGTTTATATATTATATTAACAAAGAACAGAAATATTTTGTATTAGTTACCTAAAATTCGTTTACTAATTAAACTATTGAAATAAGGATGTTAATGTTAGATGATGGGCCTTTTATCTCTCTCTCCGCAGATGAATTTAATGAGAAAGTGGAGCAAGGATATAAAATAATTGACATCAGAAGAGCTGATGAGTGGGAATACTATGGAGTTATTGAAGGAAGTCATAAGATCACATTTTTTGATGAAGAAGGTGGGTATGACGCTGATGCTTTCTTAGAAGCATTTACTCAAATTATTATAGATAAAGAACAACCTTTTATCTTAGTCTGTGCTCATGCAAGAAAAACAAAAGCAGTTGCTAGGTTACTTGCTTTACAGCTTAAGTATACAAATGTTTATGAATTAGATGGCGGCATTAATTGGGGCTGGTTAGATAAAGGTTTTAAAACTATATGATTATCGGAAAGAGACTATGGAAAAATCAAAAATTGAATTGAGAAGAAAGTATTGGCAAGATAGAAAAAGTGACTTTGTTATACTCTTACAAAACTGGCTTAAGCATGAGAAAAAAACATTAACTATATCTGTAGATATACTTTATGATGAGTATCTTAGTACGGGTATAGAAACCTTTGAATTGTCAGAGTATAAGTATGGAAAAGACTTACAAAAATGGTTTGACAGCAAGCTTTAGAAAATAAATTACGATTGGGCATTCCATTTTTATGATTAACGAAGTGACTGGGTGTAAGAATCGCTCAGAATCTAGTCTTTTTAACTATGGTTATCTACAGTTGGAGGAATTATCTCTCCACTTGCTTGCATACTTAGAGCTTCAGGATATTTTTTGTAGTGTTTACGAACTGCACTTGCTAGTTTCTTCTTTGTATCAGCAGAGACAGGAGTTGGATTTTGTTCAGGTAAAGCTTGAAGTAAGTCTTCTACTAACTTATCTTGAGGCTGAGTCATCTTAGTTGTCCATGACTTTAATAGCTCTCTATTTACAAAAGATGGAATTGAACCCATAATCCCAACATCATTTTGGTCATGAACAAGTAAACCTGATGTTGTACCACGGTCAAGTGTTAGTACTTGAAAAAGGTAGAGTGTATGGTAAGCTAGTTGCTCATCTTTTTGTTGTTGAGTACTGTCTGAATTTTGAGTTATTGCATGTGTAATGATTTGAGTATATGTTTCAATTATATTCTTACCTATATCTTTAGCAAAAGTATAATCAGCTTGAAAGTCTCCTGTTGAAAAATTTTCAAGGTAAAAGTGACTGACTCCCCGTGTACGATTTAAAACAGGGATAGTAAAGTATTTATCTCCTTGTGCAGAAGCTTCTTCGTAGTAAGAATAAGATGAGTTTTTTAGCATTGTATCAAATGTTTTTTTATCATCTTCATTTTTAATAGATGGATTTAAATCAGCCATAATACGCCAGTATCCTGAAGAATCTCGCATCTGGGTCCATGATATATGCATATGCATTGAAGGAACATTTGGATTTAAAGGATGGATAATAGTTGATATTGCAGTAGCAGACCCTAGCTTTTTCTCGGGATTATCATCATAGTGCACTTGTGATACATTTATGGAACCACAATTAAATAAAGTATTGTCTCTAGCCTCGTAACGCGTTCCACCTCCATGTTTTCCCGAATCACGCATCCACTCCACTTCTTCAAAAGGAAAGTTTGAACCTAATGTCATCGACACTTGGTTAAGTTTCTCTGCAAAGTAAGACTGTAGTTCTTCAACTAAAGTCAGTGCTTCTTGAGCTTGATGTGATTGTGCTGGAATTCTCATATATAACCTTTTGTAACTGCTAGATTTATTTAAATTGTTCCATCTTTAGATGTTGTGCATCTGTTAATGACCAAGGCTCAATTGTTTCGCCATTGTCACACTGATAATAAATCACTTGTCTATGTAAGCTTCTTGTTTGATATTTATTACACTCTATACCACTATCTTTTAGGGATTGGATATATAGTTTAGTTCTATCAAGGTTATTAGAAATATCGATAACAAAATAGATAAAACCTATAAGTATGATACTTAAAAATATAAC
This sequence comes from Sulfurimonas sp., assembly GCA_028044295.1. GTDB lineage: Bacteria > Campylobacterota > Campylobacteria > Campylobacterales > Sulfurimonadaceae > Sulfurimonas. The sequence continues at coordinate 76,299 of JAOFSE010000004.1, read as the reverse complement.
TAATGGTTTTGTAACAAAATGAAATGCCTGCGTTAAAGATATACTCATAATTCTAGCTCCAAGTTTTTTTGTACGTATTGTATCAGTTTAAAATGTGTTATCTATTAAGGTAACCTTCTTGTGATAATGAAATATTAGTAGGTGAAATTAACTTTGAATATGCTTTGTATCATTTTTACACTATTAGTATAATATATTTTTATATATTTATATTTTTAACTATAATTTTTTTTTATTTGAAATATTTTGACTATAATAAAATAAATAAATTATAAGGCTAATATAATATGAATAATGGGAATGATTTTTACACATCAATAATATGTGATAGGTCCGGAAAAACAGCCAACTGTGTTGTTTTTTTAGTTCTTCTTTTACTAGGATATTTAATAACTGTAGAAATTTCAAATATAGCAATTGCTATCGGTTTAACTTCGGTGGTTTTATTTGCTCTTATTCCTATGTGGGAGTTAGTCAAACTCTTTAGTAACCAGTTTTTTGGGAAAGAATTAATTATATCTTCTGACAAGCTTGTTTATAACAATAAGACATATGAGTATAGTACAATAAGTAATCTAGACTCTACTCAAAAAACAGTAAACTTTTTCTGTAACAATCATAATGAAGATGTGACTTTAAACTTAAATCACAAAGATGCTTATAGACTAAAAACTAATATTGAGTACTATAGTAAATAGACTACAAGCAAGAACATTGCTTTTCATATTTCTTATGAAGAGCAGGTAATGTGAGATATCCCAGCAATTTCAAAAAATTCAGAAGGTTTTTCTCTATAGTATTTTTTCTCCACTTCAGAAGATTGCTCAGCATATGGGTCTGTCATAACTTCTTGTAACTCTCTGATAAGTGTATAATCCCCTTTTTGAGCTTCTTTATAAGCAGGAACTAAAAACCACTCTCGTAGAGTATATTTTGGATTGACTTGTTTCATCTTTTGAGAGAGATCTGCGCGAGATTCTTGTGTACTTAGGTCCACAAATGACATCCACATGTGTAGCCATTTAGTCCATCTTTTCATTAGCTTTTCATCATAAACAGAATCACCATAAAAACTTTCTGCAAGAGCAGAGATATCTTCTGGTAGACTAGAGAGCTCACGAAAAAAGATGGTGTAATCTACAGAAGTTTCCATCATTAACGTTATTAGTTCATTAAATAGAGCTGGATTAAAAGTTTGCAGACCTAATTTCGAAGTCCACATCTTTATCATTTTTTCTTGCATGACATTAGCGAAGTTACGCAGTATCTTTTCAAGTTCTAGAAGCTCGTCCTCATGTGACTGAAGTAAGGGCTGTAATGCTTTACAAAACATAAGAAAGTTACGCTCGGCTGCTTGAGGCTGGTTTAAAAATGAGAAGTGAACTCCACCACCCGTCCATGGCTGATACTTAGGGTCGAACATATCCATAAAACCAAATGGGCCATAATCAAGTGTAAAACCTCCTGCTGCACAGTTATCACCATTAAAGTTTCCTTGACAGTAGCCAACACGAATCCAGTTAGCTATAAGTGAAGTTAGACGAGAGCGAAACTCACGAGCTAGTAACAGCACTTTTTCTTGGGTAGTTAAAGTGCTGTCAATTACATCACTGTATTCACGTTCAATTAAGTGTAAAACAATCATTTCAAGTTCTTGGAGAGCTTTGGGGTGTTCATTTTTACGTGCACGACGAGCAAAAAGTTCAAGCTGACCTACACGAAGAAAAGAGGGAGCAACACGAGTTGTAATGGCAGCAGCTTCTTCTATCATGACTTCTGGATCTCTAGAATATGACCCATTTCTAAACCATGGTCGTCTAACTGTTTCTGTTTGTGACACATACAAACTCAAAGAACGTGATGAAGGAATTCCAAGAGCATGCATGTGCTCTTGTGCTAAAAACTCCCTAATACTTGAACGAAGTACTGCGCGGCCATCTGCTCCACGACAATAAGGTGTTCTACCACCACCTTTAAGCTGCATTTCCCAACGCTTACCATTTAGGACAGCCTCAAGTATAGATACAGCTCGACCATCACCATATCCATTTCCTGTTTTGAAAGGACACTGGTCATAGTACTCTGTACCGTAGATAGAGAGTGCATATCCTGTTGCCCAACCAGTACGACGTAATGGTTCTGGCAGCTGGGATGTATCACCTGAGAACATTCTCATAAAATCTTGAGATGTTGCTAAACTATCAGAGAAGCCAAGTTCTTTAAAAAAGGTTTTACTATGTGCAATATAAACTGGAGCATCGATGGGGGTAGGGTTTACTGGAACATAGTGTCCACTAAACACTTCTCGAGGTGAGTGGTCTATACCATTTTCTTTAGAACTAGGGTCAGGACTTAACGTATCTATCAGTGAGTAGTTCGCTAACTTTGCTAAATCTTCGAGTCTATTTATAGTCTGAGAAGTTTGTTTAAGCTCTTGCATATATCTTCCTTATTTTAGAAATATAATAACTTATATCTCAACTAACTTTATAACAAATAAATTGCTTAATTTATATATAATATCAAAATTAAAATAAGGATTATTATGGAAAATGAACAGATTGTAGAAGAGTTTAAAAATTTTGATAAAGATAAATTTAGTTTAATTATTTCATCAACTAGTACACACAACGAGCCACTCACAAATTATGCTCCATTTGTTAAGATAGAAGAGGATTATTATGTTAGTGTAAGTTCTAATCTTCCTCATTTTACAAATATGCAAGAGACTAAAAAAGCACATATACTAATCATAGAAGATGAGGCAACAGCAGAACATATATATGCAAGGAAAAGACTTTACTTTAGTGCTGTTTGCGAAGTTGAAGAGAATGAAGAGAAGATTTTTAAACTTTTTGATGAAAGATACGGCGACAAGCTTAGCTTTTTACGATCAATGAAAGATTTTAAAATAATAAAAATTTCCCCACAAGAAAGAAGTCTGGTACTTGGGTTTGGTGCAGCTTATAAGATGGGTGTTGATGGAGAACTACTCAATAAAAGTATTTCCCACAAGTAAAGACTTTATAATTGATTTTATATGAAACCATTGTTTTTATTAAGATGAAGAGATACTTTACTTATGAAATAAATAATTAACGATTATTGTATTAGAATTTATTATATTCTATATACAAGGCTAATATATGAAAGTGCTTTTAACTGGTTCTACTGGCTATATTGGTAGACGATTAAAATATATGATTTTGCAAGATAAAAGTATTGAATTGAGACTTTTTGTAAGAAATAAAAAGGCTCTTTCCTCAAATATATCAAAAGACATAGATGTATTTGAAGGTGATACCTTTGATAGAGAAAAACTAAAATTAGCTCTTAAAGATATAGATGTAGCTTATTACTTAATTCATTCACTAAATAAAAAAAATTATAAAGATTTAGACAAAACATCAGCACAAAACTTTATAGATATTGCCAAAGAGTGTGGAGTTAAAAGAGTTATTTATTTGGGTGGTCTTGGTGTAAAAAATGAAAACACTAGTGAACATCTTCTGAGTAGAATTGAAACTGGTGAAGTGTTAAGTTCATGTAATGAAGTTCAAACTATTTGGATTAGAGCTGGGGTTATAATAGGCTCTGGAAGTACAAGCTTTGAAATTATTAGAAACCTAACAGAAAAACTTCCAATTATGACAACTCCAAAATGGGTTGATACAAAAGCACAGCCAATTTCCGTAGATGATGTATTGTCTTATCTATATGAGTCTTTATCAATAGCTATTAAAGAAAATATTACAGTTGATATTGGCAGTGAAGAATTGAGCTATAAAGAGATGATGATTAAAACAGCAAATGTTTTAGGCTTAAAGAGATTTATAATACCTGTTCCTTTTTTATCGATAGGTTTATCATCTTATTGGCTTAATATATTTACTCCAGTTCCTTTTATAGTTGCTAAAGCCTTGATAGAAGGATTAAAGTCTGAAGTAACAATTCAAAATGATAATGCTAAAAAATATTATCCACATATCAATCCTTTATCTTATGAAGATTCTGTTAAGAAAGCAATCTCAGAAATTAAAAGTAACCAAGTAGTAAGTAGGTGGAGTGATAGCTGGGGAGTTACATGGGACAAAGATCATCAACATGAAATATCTGATGCTATCTTTGTAGATAGGAAGCTAGAGAACTTGAATGAAATTACCTCTAAAAAAGTATTTAAAACCTTTATGAGTATAGGTGGAGAGAACGGATGGTTCGCATATAGCTTTTTATGGAAATTAAGAGGAATGATAGATAAAATGATAGGAGGAGTTGGTTTGCATCGTGGTAGAAGGATGGAAAAGGAACTGCGAATTGGCGATAGTTTAGATTTTTGGCAAGTTGTTGATATAAAAGAGAATGAGAGATTATTACTTTTAGCCCAAATGAAACTTCCAGGGACTGCATGGCTTGAATTTAAAATAGAAGGTGACAAATTTATTCAATCTGCATATTTTTATCCAAAAGGCGTATTAGGAAGACTGTATTGGTATTGTTTAGTTCCTGCACATTATTTTGTTTTTAGAAGTATGATAAAAAATATTATGAAAAAAGCTAAGTACTCAAACTAACAGTAAAAATTGTTGAGCATTTTTATTACTCAACAATTTTAAAAAGTATACTTATACAATTACTTCATTTATTTTTGAAAATATTGTATTGAGTCCAGCTACAACATTAGTCACTGTAGTATCTGAGCCATTAAGGTCTTCAATGACTTTTTTAGAATCATCTTTGATGTCATTTAAGATTGCATGTAGTGCATCTATATCTTTATGTTGCTCTTCAATCGCTTCGATATCTAGTCTTTCTAGTAACTCCCCTAGTTCTTCATTCTTAACTATCATTTCTGAATGCTCGCGTCCAAGTTGACGGTTGTTTAAATAACTTTGTATCTTTACATACGCATTTTCTAGTGAATCATATAGTGAATTATCTATTGCCATTTGTTGTTCCTTTTTATACTGGTTAATTATTTAACGCATTATACATAAAGAGTATAAAAAAATAGAGGTTAAGTACAATATAGATATGATGTCATTATGAAAACTATCTTACTTACTTTATTATTTTTAACAACAAATATTTATGCTGATAAAAACTGGATACCTATAGAACCAATCAAAGAAATAAAAACCCAAAAGCCAAAGAGTAGCTTAGATATGAATATGTCAGAGGCTAAAGTTTTCAAACTACTCGTAGATACAATAAGGAAAAAAGAAAATGTCCGAAGAAACGACTAAAAAATATAGTAAAAAAAAGTATTATGATAATGTCAATGTTGGAAAACGTACAAAGCAAGTAGTATATTTTGCTGAACAAAAAGACAAGCCTTCCATGTTTGAGATGTATCTTACATGTAATGAAAAGAAGCAAAGTATAGTTGTGGCTAAAAGTAAAAAAAGAGCCGATGAACTTTGCACATATCTAAACTCAAAAGAGATACTAGCTACAGCCATTCACGGTAACCATAGAAAAGAGCAGATAGACAAAGCAGCAGATGAGTTTAACAAGGGCGAGATAAACATAATTATAACTACGGACAAAATCTTACAATCTATAGAACTTAAGGGTATAGAAACAATAATAAACTATGACCTTCCATCTGAACATGAAGATTATTTTAGTCGTCTTATTTTAGTTGATGAAGTAGGTGAGTCGATCTCTTTTGTGTCAACTGAGGAAGAGGGATACCTTAGTGTAATAGAAATGAGACTAAAAAATGAAATAAAGCAAGAATTTTTAGAAGGTTTTACACCATCTGATGAGAAAGATGCAACTCACAAAACAAAAGAAAAAAAGAAGAAAAACCGTCACCGTAATAGAAAGTCAAGAAAAGCCGACAAAGCAGAAGATAACGAAGAAGAGTAAGTTTACTGAAATGGCATCTTCGACATAACTATCTCTTGTTGGTCTACGTACTGTTGGCAGTCACGACCACCAAGTTTCACACATGTCTCTTGCCACTCAATTGAGTGACCATCTTTTTTATGAGCTCTTTTTCCTAGTTTAAACATGAGTGCGTGTGCATACTCATGTGCTATAACACTTTCAACAACATAGTCCATACTCTCTTGCATCACTTTTTTGTTTAGATAGATTTTGATTTCACCATTTTTATATGATGTTAAACCATATAACCTACCTTTAAACTTATCAGTAACTATCATGGGGATATTTAGCTTGAGACCATAGTGCTTTTGCATTTGGTTTAAAACCTCAGTCTCTTTGTTTTTGAGTCTCGTTTTATAGCTATCTGGAATATCATTGTTTTTAAACTGATTAGACATGTATATATTGTTCGCTAGGTAGAGAAGTGCTACTACCACTAGTGCTATAAAAAATACTTCCAGCTTTTTGTTAAACATTTTTAATCTAGATAGATACTGCTGATAATGATTTTATAAGCTCCATGCTTTGATGAATTGTCACCAGTGATTGTTAAAGTATCAAACTCTTCATCAAACACAAATGTTTGTTCGGTAACCTTGAACTCTGTTTCAAATTCAATATGATTTATTTCGTACATGTAAACATTTATGTCGTTAGTACCAATAATGTTAAAACCTATTCTTGTTACATCTGAAAATTTTCTGCTCTCACCAACAAAGTATCTCGTTTCAAGTTGGTTGTCTTGACCCATTGCTGTCTCTGGGTCTATGCCGTTATACTCTAAAAAAGTTTGAATCGCATTTTTATTTTTTATTGAATTTTCTGTCATGAAATTTGTACCACTTACACCTTTTTTTATTTTTAATTGAGTAGATATTATACGTAAATTTTCTTCCACAATCTTGACACTCAAATGTAGCTCTATTTTTTGCCTTGTTGTACTTCACAAACAAAAAGTTTCCAACCTGGTCGCCTAGCTTGTAAAGTACCTTCTCATTTTTAGCATAAGCGCTCTCAGTGAGTAGGGCATTTTCTCTTTGTTTTACTAGCCAAGTGGGTTCTTCATCTTCTTCAAATTCATAGCTCAAAACTCAAAACCCTTGTAAATAAAAAATATTAGCACAAACTGTAATAAAATAACAAGAGTATACTTAACTACAAAAGATGTTTTTTTTATTTTGTGTCTAAGAAGGAACATAGCTACTAACGAACCAATAGAACCGCCTGACAGCGAAGAGAGTAAAAGTTTGAACTCTGATACTCTTGAAGTGTTTTTAGTGACACCAAGAGCTATGAGCTTGTCATAACTGTAGAGCCAAAAGGAGAATAGACTTACTGTAATCAGATATATTTGAAAATAGGTCAGGTCAAAAGAGAAGTTAATCATGTAGGTTAATTGTTTTTCTTGGCTCTTATTCTAATCATTAGTTGAGTTTTTCTTTCTCCAAAGTATTCCATATCAAATAAGTCTAACGCTTTGATAAGATCACTCATCTTTTTAAAACCATAGTTAATTTGTGAAAAAGAAGAGTTTTTTCTTATATACATTGACATATCTTTAACATCTGCCCAGCCTTGTTCATCTGCTGTTATTTCAACACCTTGTTTAAGTAAGTTAATAAGTTTATAGTCTTTTCGTATATCATAGTTATTTCCAACATAATTAGTAATATTATCATCTTCTACTATTTTATCATCTTGTAAACCACTTAATTTTTCAACATATATAAATTGAGAACATGCGTTTACAAAGGGCATAGGAGTTTTGGACTCACCATATCCATAAACGGTTAGTCCATCAGACAGTATTCTTGTAACAATAGGAGTAAAATCACTGTCACTTGTTATGAGAACGATGGCTGCAAGATCTTTGGAGTAAAGAATGTCCATAATATCAATTATCATAGCTATATCTGTAGCATTTTTCCCTTTTGTGTAAGCAAACTGCTGAATAGGTTTAATGTTGTATTCGTGTAAAACTTTTTCCCAGCCAATAAGTTTTTTGTCTTTCCAATTTCCATAAGCTCGTCGAATATTTACAGTTCCGTACTGCGACAAATCTTCAAATATACTTTCTATATACTTAGAACTAACATTATCGCAATCTATAAACATCGCGATGTCGTTCTTTTGTAGTTTTTTCATGAAAAATCCTTATATCCGAGTATTGTACACAAAACATATAAATTTCTTAGTTGCTATGTAAAGTAAACAACAGAGGTAATAAAACTCGCTACACTACAGCACTATGATTTAGCAAATACAAAAAGAAGGTTACTAATGGCAAAAACAAACTATAGTTATGAGAAACGAGCTCGTGAGCTCGAAAAAGAGAAAAAAAAAGAAGAAAAGCGTAAGAAAAAGTTAACTCAAAACAGTGATGAAATACAAGAGACAGATGCAGATACGTCTACTACAAAGTCTCAATATTAACCAACTCTACACGTTCACAGTCTTTTTTTAGTAACTTTTTAATTGCGGCGTCTTCCTCCGCTAGTACTAGTATATCTGCAAAGTCATTTTTAGCGACCTCAAATGAATATAGCTCTTTGGAAGTTTCAATCCTTAAAGATGCATCTGTACTAGTAGAGAGTAGGGCTATATTTCTAAAACCCTTGGCAAATTCACTTTTTATAGCTTTAGCCACCTTTTCGTTCAAAAGTAACTCGTCTAGAGATATATCTTTATTTAAATCCCCATTACACAGAATTCTATATGTAACCATGATTATTCCATTCATTTTTAGCCTTTAAACCTTTTGTAATTGGGAATAATATTCAATTATTTAGTATAGGTTTAAATTTATTGCAAAATGTCATTTTTATATATCTACATGTAGAAATTATTTAGTTGGGATAGTCATTCATAATACTTTCTAAATCTTTTTGGATATTTTCAATTGTAGTATCTGTCAAGTTAGTAGTTGAGTATGAACTTCTAAAATAACTATTTGTTCTTAGACCATCTTTGTACTTAGTGTTTTTAAAATTTATATCAGACCTGACATTTTTTATCCATTTAGTATTTGGTTTGTTATCAAAACTAATACCTTTACATACTATTAACTCATTGAACGATGGTTCAAATATAATTAATGGGTAGATACCATTAGATATGGTGTTCTCATCTTTTAAAAATGCTAACAATGGTCTTTTAGCACCTTTACCTGAACCAAAATTTGCTGTAAGATTGAAACCTTTTATTGTTCCTCTTATGTTTGAGGGCTTTGACCTTTTGGTAGTTTTTTCTTCTTTTGTTTTTTGCATACATATTTCTAAAAATGTTTCTAAATTACGCTTTAGTATTGAAAAATCTTTCATTATATTCCTTATTTATCTCGTATGGTATTGTAACAAAAAAGGTATTTTATTTTGCTGGATAGTACAATGGTATATACCTAAGTATTGCACTTCATAAGACATTCCAGTTTTGCGAATCTGAGCCCTTTACCTTCTCAACTTAAGCTTGACTACCCGATATAATGCTTCTGTTTGGGCATTGTAACCTTCTATAAAATATGATTTATTAACATCTTTTAAATCATCGGAATTTTCAATTGAACGATTATAAACAACTTCTGCTGTATTATTAAAACATTCATAGGTATTGCCACCCATGTCCTCTCCTCTAGCATACTGTCTACCTATTCTAATATCGAGTAAACGATTCTGTAGTTTTGTTTTTTTTGTTTCTTTATCTTTTATTTCTCTAAAAAAATTAAACAAGTTATATTTCCTTTAAGTGTTTTAGTTAATAATTGCATTATGCCATTGAACCAAACTAAGTCTATACCCATCATCTACATGAAGAACCTCATGGCTATATATTGGATTACTAGGAAAGACAATCATATCTCCTGCTTCAGGATAAATTTTTACCTGATTACCTTCTTTATCAAATAGATAATTAAAGAGTAATTCACCACCCTTAAAGCTATGTATGTCACTAGTGTGTGTATCATGTGAAGTTGAAAATAGTATGCTAGATAGTTTACGTAGAGGTGCCACCTGTGTAAAACCAACAGTTTGACCATTTTTATTAACAAGTTCGCTTGAGTCATCAGCATGCTTTATATAAAACGAGCCCTTTGTATATTCTAGTGTTTGTACTTTTGTAGATGTAGTCAGTGCAAGAGAGAAATAATCTTCAATTTTTGCCTGATGAACTTTGAAGTTTTCTTCATACATATCTAAAAATATATTTGGCAGTGTATGTATTGCAGTCTTGCGAATAGACTCATCTATACTAGGAGCAACCACACTACTTAACAGCCTAGTCTTTACTTGAGCTTTATGGACCTCTGAAGCATTAAAAGTATAATTAGCTATATCATTACAAATAGATTTTGAAAAAAAGTTTTTGATTATAAGATATGGATAATCATAATATGGATTTGCCATGAGTTTTGTATCAAGTTTCAAGTTAGATATATAATCATCGCAAAATACATTGTTGCTTATCTGTTTCATTTATGTATATTACTTATTATATTACTGGCGCTAATTCAACAGAATCTATCAGTAGTGGCTTTTGGAGTGGAATATTTGATGGTACTCTACTTATACCTTTATCTACGATTAGTTTGATTACATCATAGTAACTTAAATTATGCTCTAATGCACAGGCAATAGGAAAATAACTTGAACCATTTCCCATGCCTGGAACTAAGTTAACTTCCATGAAAAAACAGTGTCCATACTTATTAGTTTTAACATCAATTCGTCCATAGTCCCTTATACCTAGTTCAATATAAGCATCTATAGCAAGTGTTTTCACTCTGTCCATCATTAAATTGTCTTTAGTTTTTCTAAGTACTTCAGTGTCATCTCTTTTTACTTTTTCTCCTAAAATTCTTAGACCATTACTTGATTCTGGTGCTATTATTTCAAGAGCAGATACAATTAAACCATCATCCTTTGTTTGAATGATTGCAACAGTAAACTCTTGACCACTTATATACTCTTCGACTAGTACTGGAGCATCATACGACTCATATAAGGAGAGTACTTTACTTTGAAACTCTTCAAAATTATTTACTAGTGATAAATCATCAATACCATTCCCATTTGCAGCATTGAGTGGTTTTATGAAAAGAGGATAGCCCGTTGGTAAATCAAAAGTTGATTTGTATTCTCCCGGAATTGCAGTGAAGTATTTTGCAGTATTGATACCTTTGTTTCTTAAAAAAGATTTTGCAAGTACTTTATCGGAGTCATACTTTAATGTTTCTCTTGATGAACCAGAATGGTTAATACCATTTTTTGCAAAATATTCTGATAACCAAATATTTTCTATGTCATTAAGTACAATATACTTTACGGCTAAGATAACTAGGTCCGGTTTTCTCTGCACAACATCTTTTAAATCTTGAAGTGATTTACAGATAGTGAGTTCAACGGTATGCCCCATATTATTGATGGAATGTAAAACATTTTTGCATGCTTTTATACTTCCAAATCCTGTCTCTTTAAGTTCTTCATTTGGTGTTGTAATAATTTCAATTTTCATAATTACCTTATTTGTAGGTGGAAAAGAAGATGCATCTTTATTTGGAAGATATCCAAACTCATGACCAAAATATGTATAGGGTTTCCTCAAGAGAAAAGCAGTATATAAAATTCGTTACCTTAATACATGGCTACTTAAGGTGTTTAATGGGTACTGTTCAAGAAAAAGAAGGTTCGGTGTTAGTGAAATTTCTGTTTATCGTTGGCGTGACTTGCGACATGTATAAAACATAGTGCAAAAGAACTTATTTCTGAAGAAGATAAGAATAGATATCGTGAAATAAATCGAAGTAAAAATGATAAGTCCACTATATAAAAGTGGCCTACTTGCCTACGAGTATGAAATAACTCAAAGTTATAAGAGAAGTATACAGTAATTTAGCTTATTAAAGGGAATGAATAGTAGTACTCACTCTTTCAAGTTCTTCATCATATGCTTTTTAGTTTTACTGGTAGCTATAGCTTCAAAAGGGTCTTCTGGCCAGTAGTGTCTTTTGTATTTACCTCTTACTTCTTTTCTGACTTCGGCGTATGAGTTTTCCCAAAAGCTTTTCAAATCATAGGTTATCTGCATGGGAGTCATCGCAGGTGTTAGTAGGTGGACTTGTAGCGCCAAAGTGTTGTTGAGTACCTTTGGTGTTTCGTGCAGTCCGAAAACTTCTTGTATCTTTACGCTCATTGATGGTTTTTCATAGTCTGAGTAGTCTATGTGTATTTTAGAGCCACTAGGAACTTCTACATGTAAAGGTGCTAAAGTGTCTAAAAGTTGTTGTTTTTCCCAGGAAATAAGTGAGAGTAACATAGTGTAAACATCTAGAGTTTCAAGTGCTTTGATGGTTGTTACACCTGAAAGATATGGTTCTAACCAACTCTCGAGACTACCAAGTAATGCCTCATTACTAAAGTCTACAAACTCTACATGTAGGTTTAAAAAATTTACTCTGTGTTTAAGTCTTGTAGCTTTTTTACTCCAAGTCAAAATCTCTAAACCCTCTGTCTTTACTAACTCTAAAAGTAGTTTTTTAAAGTCTTGGTTTGATGAGGAAACTGCTTTAGAATCAAGTTGTAATTTTAAAAAGTAACTACTCTCTCTTATGTCAAATTTCTTCGCTTCTTTGTTGTAAGTGATGGACTCTTTATTTATTATAAATACAGAGAAGTACTCCTCTATGTCAGCTTTGCTAATGCTCAGTGCCTGGTTTATAAAGGAGTCTCTCTCTTGTGCATGTAAGTTTGCTACCACTAAGTACTCTTCATTAAACAGAGAATCCTCTACATGTAGAACTGCACCCTTGCCATTACTGAGTATGTATTTGTTGTCATTGTTCGCTCTGCGACGTGCTAGTCTGTCAGGATAAGCAAAAAGAAGGAGTACGCTTATCATCTCTTGATTGAGTGAAATATTTTTGTTTACAACTCTAGTGATGCTTTTTAACTTTTTGTAAAAAAACTCGGCTCCAGTTATGACCTCTTTGGCTTTGAACCTATTTATGTGCTCGTTGTCAAAATCTTTCTCAAAAAGGTGTATGAACCTTGAGAGTATATCGCTGTCTCTGCTAGAATTTTTGAAGATATCTTTTTCACCCAGTAGTGATGCTAAGAGACAGGCTTCATATGCAAAGCCTAAGTCGTTAGCTTTTAAAATCATATAAGCAAATCTTGGGTGAAGTCCTAAGCTAAGAGCCTCTTTTCCAAAACTAGTGATTTTAAAGGAGTCATCAAGCATAGCGAGTTCTTGTAAAACCTCTTTAGTGTTTTGGATAATTTTTTCATTTGGGACATCTAGGAACTTTAACTCGTTAAACTCTTCAACTCCCCATAAAGCTAAATCCAACATAAGTGAAGTTAAATCTGCTCGTAGTATTTCAGGTTTAGTTGATTGTAGTAGAATCTTACCCTCATGCCAAAGTTTGTAACATACTCCACTTGAAAGCCTACCTGCACGACCGGCTCTTTGAACAGCTGAATCTTTTGAGATAAATGTTAACTCTAAATGATCCATTGCATTTGAGTAGTTATATTGTGATTGTTTCTCTAGACCTGAGTCTATGACTACTTTGACACCCTCTATAGTAAGCGATGTTTGAGCGATATTTGTACTTAGTATTATCTTTCTTTTTGAAGACTTGTTTATCGCTCTGTCTTGCTCTTTTTTTGGCAAAGATGAGTAGAGCGGTAGTACTAAAACATCTCTACATGTAGAAGAGTTTGAAAGTGCGGTTTGTAAGTTTCTTATCTCTTTAACCCCTGCTAAAAAGACTAATATATCTCCATCGTTTTCTTTTATAGCTCTAAGTGTTGTGTTAAGAAGTAGGGCATTTAGTGATCTTGGATCTGGTTGTTTTGTTTTGATATCTAGGTAAATGTTTTGGACATCGTACACCTTACCTTTTGAAGTGATAACCGGAATGTCACCTAGTAAAGAAGAAATCTCATCTGAATTAAGTGTAGCAGACATAATCAAGATTTTTAAATCATCGCGAAGAAGCTCTTGCACTTGTAAGGATAGTGCTAAAGATAAGTCTGTATGAATACTTCTCTCATGAAACTCATCAAAGATAACCATAGCAATATCATCTAAGGTTTGGTTACTCTGGAGTTTACGTACTAGAATGGCTTCTGTTACTACTAGTATTTTAGTTTGTTTAGAAAAACAACTATCCATCTTTACTTGGTAACCTACACTTTGTCCTACATCTTCACCCAAAGTTTTTGCCATTTGAGTTGCAACCATACGAGCAGCAACTCGACGAGGTTCTAGCATGATTATTATTTTCTCATCAAGCCAAGCTTCCTTGAGTAAAGAGATAGGTACTACAGTACTCTTTCCTGCTCCAGGAGGTGCTTCTAAAATCAGTGTATTATTCGTATTGAGTGAACTTTTTAAATCTTGTAAAACTTCATATATTGGTAGGCTTTTCATATAAAGTATTATACTTTCTTTATGATACAATTCTTTCACATAAGGAAAACAATGATAGATTCAACAATAGAAATGATTAAACTTTTATCTTTAATGGTATTTGTATCATCGATAGGTGCACAAGGTTGGATAGCCTTTTTAGACATAACAAAATATTTTACAGATATACTTGAGAAGTATCGCCCACATCCTTCACACGATAAATTCTCAAGAATAGCCATAATAATTGGTATATTTGTACTCTTAATGGATTAAGTATTATGAATTTAAATGACGAAATATTTAACCAAGCTAAAGACCTTGCAACTGAGTGGCAAGCACATATAGATACTAACAGAGAAAAGTCTGAAGCAGAGTTTCATGAAATCATGCAACGAATGCTAAAAGACCCTGTAAACAAAGTCTTTCTAATCGAACTATTAGACCAAAGTTTTCGCTCAAACAATCCAAAGCGTATAGCAGACCAACTAGAGTATATTTTTGCTAAGTATTCAAATACAAGTTTTTTTACAGATTTTGAAAAACTGTTAGTGGTCCTATTTCGTAACCTTGGTATCTATATGTCAAACATCTCTGTACCTCTTTTTATAAAATATCTTAGGAATGATATCAGTGATATTGTAATTCATGGTGAAGAATCTAAGTTAAACAAACATCTAAAAAGCAGGTCTTCACAAAAAACACGAGTAAATATCAACATCATTGGTGAAGCTGTTTTAGGAGAAGAAGAAGCTAAAGAGAGAGTGCATAAGTATATAGAATCACTTAAAAATCCCAATATTGACTATGTATCTATCAAGGTTTCGACTATATTTTCTCAGATAAATCCACTCGCTCATGAATGGAGTGTAAATAAAATAGCTCAAAGATTAGAAAAAATCTACGAAGCTGCAATGCCAGATAAGTTTATAAATCTTGACATGGAAGAGTATAAAGATGTAAACCTGACTCTTGATGTGTTTATGAAGACTCTCTCACTTCCTAAGTTTAAATCACTACATGCGGGGATAGTACTTCAAGCTTATGTTCCTGACACACTAGAGCATCTAAAAAGGTTATCTGCTTGGGCTAAACAGAGAGTGCAAGATGGTGGTGCTCCTATAAAGGTACGTTTAGTAAAAGGTGCAAACCAAGAGATGGAGATGACAGAAGCTAGTCTGAGAGGATGGCCCTGTGTAACGTATATGGACAAGGCGGAGACTGATGCTAACTATAAAGTACTGATGGATTACATAATCTCACCTGAGGTAACTCCATATGTACATGTAGGAATAGCTTCTCATAATCTTTTTGACCATGCTCTTGGGTATTTACTTGCCAAAAAGAATGGAGTTACTGAGTATTATAGTGCTGAGATGTTAGAAGGAATGAGTGAGACAGCATACAAGCTTCTCAAAAAAGAGGGATTAGAAGTTATCCTTTATGCTCCAACTGCCACAGGTAAGACATTTACAAATGCTATAGCTTACTTGGTTAGAAGATTTGATGAAAACACGGCTGAGCAAAATTTCTTGAGACATAGTTTTGGACTAAATGTTGAGTCAGATGCTTGGAAAACTCTTCTCAAAAGTTATGATGATGCTCTTTTAACTATACCAAATTTACATCTTGAACCATACCGAACACAAGATAGAAATATAGAACTAGTTCATACAAAAATCGATGTAGACACTTATGAGTTTGAAAATGAGAGCGATACTGACTTTTCACTTCCTAAAAACCATATATGGGCTCAAGGTATTGCAGATAAATACAAAAATATTTCAAAAGAGGGTGGTGTAACTGCTTGTAGTGTTATCGGCTCATTAGAGGTAAAGTCTGATAAGTATACTGAGATTATAGACAAGTCTCAATATCATGAGAAGGTAGTAGTCGGAGGGTATTATAGTGCCTCAAAAGAAGACCTACAAAAAGCTGTAAAGGTTGCAAAAGAAGACCCTGATGGTTGGAGTGCATTGAGTTCAAAAGAGCGACAAAAAATTCTGATGAATGTTGCAAATAATTTTCAAGATGCAAGAGCAGACCTCATAGGTATAGCTGCTGCAGAGGTTGGAAAAGTTTTTAGTGAGACAGATGTTGAGGTCTCTGAAGCCATAGATTTTTTAAACTTTTATCCTTACAGTGTGAGAAAGTTTGAAGATTTAAAAGGTCTACATGTTAAGGAAAAAGGTGTGGGACTTGTTGTGAGTCCATGGAACTTTCCTATAGCCATACCTGTTGGAGGAATAGCTGCTGCATTAGCCGCAGGTAATACTGTAATATTAAAACCATCATCAGATGCAATACTCTGTGGACAGATGCTTTGTCAATGTTTTTGGGATGCTGGTGTTAGTAAAAATACACTTCAGTTTGTGGTAACAAGTGGAGCCTTAGCAGGTGAGCATCTTATACCAAATGAAGATATAGATTTTGTTATTTTTACAGGTGGTGAAGATACTGCGTATGATATGATAAAAATACGTCCAGACATTAACCTAATCGCAGAGACTGGTGGAAAAGATGCAACTATAGTAACAGCACTTGCGGATAGAGATCAGGCTGTTAAAAATGTTGTAGCCTCAGCATTTAACAACTCAGGACAAAAGTGCTCTGCGACATCTCTACTTGTTCTTGAAAAAGAGTTGTATGATGATGAAGAGTTTAAAACTATGCTTATAGATACTGCGTCATCACTTGAAGTTGGTTCTGTTTGGGATTTTCAAAACCGCATAGGAACGCTTGTAAACAAACCAAGAGGGAAGCTCCTGAAGTCACTTGATTATTTAGATGATGGAGAAGAGTGGGCTATTAAACCATCATACGCAGATGACAATCCATATATGTTAAAACCATCTATACGTTATGGAACTAAAAAAGGTGACTTCTGTCACATGAATGAACTCTTTGGTCCGGTACTTAGTGTTATAAGAGCGGATGACCTAGAAGACGCTATAGACATAGTAAACTCTACAGGCTATGGTCTGACTTCTGGAATAGAGAGTCTTGATAGCAGAGAGCAAGAGATATTTAAAGAGAAACTTCTTGCTGGAAATCTTTACATGAACAGGTCTACAACTGGGGCAATAGTACTAAGACAACCATTTGGTGGTATGGGAAAATCTTCCATAGGGAGTGGCAAAAAAGCAGGTGGATTTAACTACGTGTCACAGTTTATGGACTTGAGTTTTGATGGAGATATGGAGGAGCATAAATCTTCTCATCCATATATAGATAGAGTAAGAATACTCCTAGATGATAATAGCTTTCCTACTCTTAAGAACTTTGCTTATTGGTTAGAAAAAGAGTTTTTGTCAGAACATGACTACACAAATATAAGAGGAGAAAGTAACGTTTTTCGTTATCTACATGTAGAGAGTGTATTGTTTAGATTTACGAAAAATAATTCCAAGGCTGAGATGATAAGCTCCATAGCAGCTGCAAAAATGGCTGGAGTTAAAGTTCATGTATCTGTACCTAGTGAGTCATCAGAGAATCTGTCATGGTTAGAGAATAAAAAAGATATTTTTTTAGATGAATATGATGACTTTGTTATAGAAGACAATGACTCTTTAGAAGAGAGTATAAAGAAAGTCCAAAGAGTAAGAGACTTAGATAAAGAGCCGTTTATAGCACATGCTAGAGTTGAGATGATGCACTACTTTGTAGAGCAGAGCATATCAAACAGCTACCATCGCTATGGAAACTTAGGTATCAGAGGTATGGAGTAAACCTCAGGGAGTTATTTATTTAACTTCTTTTTATACATATCTGGATTTAGGTACTTACCAAAGGTATCTGATGTTCCAGATTCTTCTTCTTTGATGATTGTATTTAGTCTTGGTTTGTACTTTGAATCAGGCTTAAGTTGACCAGTATATGTTAATTCATCTATTAGTTCACTGTTTAAATTTTCTATAATGGTTAGTAGTGTTTCAAAGTGTTCATCTTTGACATTTAATTTTATTTCTTTCATGATGCTACCAACTACCTTACTAAATGTTTTAGTATATCAACCACTTGAGATTGAGTTTGAACAACTGCTGATGCAGCACCATCAATCTCTTTTAGTGCATGAATAAATTCTTCTGGGTGAATGACAATCAGTTTTTTGTTTAATGCAGTAGCGTATCCAGCATCAAAAGCAGCGTTGAATTGTTTGTATTTTTCACCAAACTTTACTACAACTATATCTGCTCTTTTGAGGTAAGTGTTGTTCCTCATGGAGTTTATTTTTGCGCTTGCATGGTCGTTATAAAAGTTACTTGGTTGTTCTCCAACTACATTTTTACCTATATCATCGCTACTAGCGTGGTCAGATTCAGGTGTAAGAAATGTGATATTTATGTCTTTGCATCCATGAATAATATCTTCTCTCCAGTTAGAATGAATTTCTCCAGCAAGATATACAGTATACATTTTTAATTCCTTTAATCTTTAGTTAATTGATGTATTTTACACTCTATTTAACAACAAGATAAGGAATTGAAAATCCTATATTAAATTATGTTATAATCATAATATAACAATAAGGGATATGTCTTAATGAAATCAATACGATTTTTATTTATGTTTTTTGTTTTTGTTATTGTGGTTGCAATATATTATAATCAAAGCTATAAGGCGTTAATCGACTCTAAAACAAAACAGATAGAACAAACTTTAGTTAACCATAAAGCTCTTCGTAAAATTATTAACAAGCATTATATCCCTGAGATAAAGAGACTAAAAGAAGAGGGACTTTTAGATAAAGATTATATAAACCCTTATTTTACATCTGGTACTTTACTAACTCAAACACTTCATGAGTACACTACTCCTATAGTCCTTGAAGATGGTGAAGAAGTTTCTAAATACAAGTTAGCATCCCCAAATCCTTTAAATATAAAAAACAAGTCAACAGATTACGAGGAAAAAATATTTCACAATCTTAATGACTCAAAACAAGAAAAATATTCTGAAATTATTGAAGAAAATGACAACTTATATCTTTTTTATGCAAAGCCATTTACTAAAATGAAAGGCAGATGTATTAGCTGTCATAGTACACCTGAAGCAGCACCAATAAATCAAATTAAAAAATATGGTTCTACTAGTGGATATAACTATAAGGTTGGTGATCCATCTGGTTTAATAACAATGCGCTCACCACTTGATAAAGATATACTTAATATGCAAAATGAAGTGATTTACACATCAGTAATCATTCTATTTATATTTGTATTTTTATATGTTTCGAGTGAATTCGCAATATACCAGCTAAGAAAACAACGAAGGAAGATTGCTAGAAATAAACTAGTTCATAATAAACTGATTAAAGAGAGTCGTTTAGACCCATTAACTGGTTTATTAAATCGTCGTTCATTTGAAGAAATATTCAGGAAAGAGCGTAACCGTGCTAACCGTGATAATAAATTTCTAGTTTTCTTATTTATCGATATAGATTATTTTAAAAAGTATAATGATCGTTATGGACACCTAAAAGGTGATCGTGTTTTAAAAACTGTATCAAAAACATTAAAAAAATGTTTCAACCGCTCACATGAACATATATTTAGACTAGGTGGTGAGGAGTTTGCGGTTATAAGTAGTGAACATAGCTCTGATACAAAAGTTTTAGGCTGGAGTGATAATTTAAATAATGAACTAGCAAAACTAAATATAGAACACAAAGATAGTCCACATAAACATCTGTCAGTCTCTATTGGTATATATATAATTGAGCCAGGTAATATGGACATAAGTATGCAAGATATTATGAAAAAATCAGATGAAGCTTTATATAAAGCAAAAAGTAGTGGTAGAAATAAAGCAGTAATATATAGTCAATAAATATATAATTAAACATTATATGAATCTGTTCGATATTACTAGTATAACACTCTAGATAAAAGGATTTATCATGTTAGTTTATATAGACGACAGGGAAGACGAAGAGTATGAAAACAGTAGTGAGGATGAAAACTCATATGATTATGGATATGACTACGGAAGTGAAGAGTCATCATACGAATATACTGAAACTGAAAGCGACAATTATTTCAGTTAACTAGACAAAGGTGTGAGTTTTTTTGGTATCGAGATGCTAAAACATGCACCTCTTGAACTGTTAGCTACACTTATATTACCTTCAATATGTTTTTCAATAATCATTTTTGACATGTACAAACCAAGACCTGTACCACTTTTAGATTTTTGACTAAAATATGGTTCAAATATTTTATGGATTATACTATCATCAATACCCCCGCCATTATCTTCTATTTGTATAGAGACATTTTTTTCATCATAGTCTATTTTAATCCAAATATTCTTATTACTAATATCTCTCTCAACCAAGACATCAACAGCATTGTTTATGATATTAATAAGTACTTGAATAAGTTCACTCTCATAAGTGTAAATTTCTTGATTTTTAAAGCTATTTATATTTATATTGATTTTCTCTAGAAAAAATCTCGTTTCTAGGAGTTGTTTAACACGATTTATAATTTGAGTAGTAGTAACTTTTTTACTTGTCTTTTCTGGTTTAAAGTATGTTTGAAAGTCCTCTACTGTATCAGATAAATAAATCATAGTATCAGAGATTTTATCGAGTACTTTGATATACTCATCGGATTCTTTTGATTCTAGCATGTACTTTATCTTCTCTTGAGAGATTGTCAGGGTAATAGTTGATAATGGTTGACGCCACTGGTGAGCAATCATACTCATCATTTCACCCATAGCAGCGAAGCGAGATTGTGTAATCATTAGCTCTTTATTCTCAGTAAGCTCTTGTTCAAAATCAATTATTTTTTTAGTATATGAACGGATAAAAAGGCTTGCTATAATTAGTCCCAATACAGAACTAATAATGGCAGTTTGCGACAGATGTAGTTCAATAAAATAGCTAGCTGATAGAACAGTAACTATTGAAATAATACTAAATATATTACCAGCACGTATTCCTCCAGTTATATATGAGGCAAATACAAGTAAGTAAAACCAGATAATTCTAAATTCATCATTATCAACAAATATCAGAGCAGATAAAAAGTCAATATATGCGGATGTATAGAGTAGATAAGCAGTTTGCGTATAAAGCTTTTTAGAGTAACGAAGTCTAATTATTAGGATAACAGCAGCAACAACTAATAGGTAATTTACAAATGTTTGTATCTGACCAATTGGATTAAGACCAAGTGAGCTTAAAACTGCGAACATAAAAGTGAAAAATGCCATTACTAGTAAAATAGTATTTAAAACTTTAACTTTAAATTTTAAAAGCACCTCATTTTTATTAAAGGTGTGACCACTTAAAAAAAAGTTATCAAAAAAAGAAGTTGACTTATCTGGCATAAAAACCTTTTTGCAGAGTGTAATATTTAAAAAGTATACATTTAAAATACTTATTTATTGATTTATAATCCATAAACCAAAAAGAATAAAAATTATAATAGTACCTGCACTAAAAGCATATATAAATGTATTTATAGTTGAAGTGTCTACATAGTCGCACTCTGGACATCTAACTTCCTCTTTCATATCTGCACCACATTTAACACATTTTTTCATAGACATATTATCCCTTAGTGTACATAAATATAAGTAGTATAAAATTAATAATTGTCATTATAACAAAAGCATTTTTATAAAAGGCTAGTGGTGAACGCTCTATAATCGAAGCACTTTTTTTGAAAAATGGTTTTACCTTGTGTGGAGACTTTATTTCAAAGAGCATTTCAGAGTAGTGTGAATATCTTAAGTCTTTATCTATAGCAATTGAACGTAGTATTACACTGTCCAGCCAATCAGGTATATTTTTGTTATAAATACTAGGTTTTTTTGGCTCTTTAAAAGTAGGGGTTTGAAAAGGTTCTATCTCTCCATAAGGGTATTTTCCAGTAAGAGTAAGATAAAGAGTGACCCCTATTGCAAATATTTCTGTTGATTCGCTAATAGACTCATTTTGAAATCTTTCAGGGGATAGAAAGCTTGGTGTTCCAGCTTTAGAGTTAGTGGAAAATATCTCTGTAATACTTCCAAAATCTATTACCTTGTAGATAATATTTTCATCATCATCTTTATCTATCATAACATTGTGTGGTTTTATATCTCCGTGAACTAGATCCGATTTAAGAAGATACTGTGACATCTCAAGTAAAGTTTTAACCAGTTTTACGCCATCATCGATACTGATACTTTTATGGGTAAGGTATTTGTCTAAATCTTCACCTTTAAAGTATTGCATTACATAGTATCTACTTGTTCTATTCTTTGGAATAACTGCTTTAGGAAAAAATGATGCTTTTAGTCTTTTTGCATTCCACGCTTCTTTCACAAATAGGTCTAAAATTATTTCATTCTCTTGAGCATCAACAGGTGCAAATTTGATAACATAATCTTTAGTTTTCTTATGAGCTAACCATGTTCTATTATTTTGTATGAGTGACTTTTTTAGAGTGTATCCATCTACCACTTGTCCTTTTTTTAAACTATCTAGTATGTTGAGGCTTTGATGTTTTAAAATATCAAGTTCGTTAGCTTTTAATATCTCAACAACTACGGCAGTTGTATCATCGGGAAGATTGTCTTCCATAAGAGAACTTGCTTTTTTTACTAAAGCAGAAGCTCCTAACTCCATGCCAACTTCAATACGGTTCTCACTCATAACACTATACAAACCATCACTACAAAGTAGTATTTTGTCATTTTTTTGGATTATATTTTCAAAGTAGTAAGGTTCTACACTTTTATCGATACCAATAGCCTGAAGTAATACACTCTCAAAACCAGATTCATCCATAGAATGATCAAAAGAGAGTTGATTTAAAAACTTATCTCTTAAAAGATATACTCTACTATCTCCTACATTTGCACCATAGAGTTTATTACCCTCTATGACAACTATTGTCATGGTTGTTACTAACTCAGTTCTTTCGTAGTTAATCATAGATTCTTGAAATAGAATTGAGTTTATTGATTTTATAAAAGTCTTTATAGACTTTTCAATGCTCCATGTTTTTGGACGAATTTCAAAATTGTTCATTAAGTAACTTGTAGTACGTTTGGCTGCTTGTGCTCCTTCATCAGCACTACCAACTCCATCACATACTATTGCTACTGTCATATCACCTATAGTTTTTATATCATAAAAATCATCACCTGTTAGGTCTTTACCTTTTGCGAGTGAAAAACCTGATGTTTTTATATTGTTTTTATTCATTAATTATTTTCTTTTTAGTAAAGTATATAAATATACCTAATGAGACTATTAAAATAGAAACTCCACCTATTAAATATAGAGCATGAATCATATGAGAATAGTCATCTATAGCTATTTTAAATACTACCATAAGAGACTCTATAAGTAAAGCTATTATAATTGTAATTGAAAATTTTGTTAAGACTTTATATTCATTATTTGAGTTTTTGGAATAACTTTTAAAAACAACCTCCTGAGCCAAGACTGTTTTAGCTAAATCAAATATAGCAAGTCCAAGAGTTAAAGCAATCACTGGTTTGAAGATTGATTCAATAGAAAGGCCATCTTTATAGAGTACTGAGTTAAGAAATTCAAACACAGAATAACCTATTGTAAAAAGTGCTAAAACCATCATTACTGCCGCTGTAAAAAAATAAAAACTTTTACTAATAAAATTAAAACCTTTATGATTCTCAATTAATCCAAGTCTTTGTAATAGAGATGAGATGTTAAAGTCTAAAAAGTATATCTTGCCATTCTCTTTTTTTGCTACAGTGACACATGTGTCACCAGTAGCGCTACTTATGTAAGGTTCAGATATAGCAATGTTACTTGTGTTAAACTCTAACTTTTCAAGGAGATAACTTCTATCCCTGCCAATAGTTATATCACTTGTCTTATTTTTATATATATTTGCAGATATCTGTAGCATGTCTTCATTACATGTATATACAAGTTCCAATGATGGAAAAACTTTGAAGAGTTTTTTGTAATTATCATTTTCTCTACTCTCTATACTCCCTAGATTAAATATTGTTTCTATTAAAAAGTTTTTTATATCACTTCTGTTTTCATGATATGTTGTCATAAATTCATTCATATTTTTCCTTTAGTTAAATATATTTTTATAATATTAAAAGTCAAAGATATCATCTATAGAACATGTACTATCATCTTCTATTTCATCATAAAGGTTTAGAATGATTTTTATTTGAGATAAGTCTGCTTTTAAAGAATTATCCATAAAGTCAATCTTTTGACTGCCTTCAATAAATAGCTTTTCTTGCCAATATTCAAGAGAGTTTAAAAATGATTTTACAACTACTCTAAAGTTCTCTCCTGCGGCTAAGCACTCATTTGGATAAAGAGATAGTAAAACAGAAAGTTCAGCAACAATATTATTAATTGTATTGAGTTGAGAGTAGTACTTAAGGTAACTGCTATAGTATGAAAATGTACTTCTGTATTCATTAACTTCATTTATACTCAAAGGAATATTTAGTTGCTCATAGTTTTTTTCTTGCATACGTTCTAATGTATCGCTCATCTCGGATATATCATCACTATCTATAAAACTATAATCGTAGGTTTTACGTATATCTTTTTTTAACTTATTTACATGTAACTTTTTTTCTATAGAGTAATTTAGTATATTATTCTCATATTTATATTCGTAATTTAGTTTAGTGAGTCTTTTCATAAACTCACTTATTAACTTAGTACTGCTTGTATTTAGAGATATAAAGTATGTATGACTTGACTCTTCTAACGAAATTGAAACTGGATGCTTAGAAATGTCTGATTTATAATCACATAAAAGATTATATACCCTTGCAAATCTATCATAGGTATACTCAGACTTTTCTACATTTAATCTAAATATGACATATGACCAAAAATCGTCTAAAGAGGCTCCTGATGTTAAGTTAAAAGTTGTTTTATATGCATATAAGTCAGCTCTTTTACTCATCATCTTTAGCAAATTTCTCGTATAGAAAACTTAAAATTGCCTCTCTACATCTTATGTACTCAGGATCACTTTGTAAAGATACTCTATCTCTAGGACGTTCAAGATTTACTTCTAAAATTTCTCCAATAGTTGCATGAGGACCATTCGTCATCATAATAACTCTGTCACTTAAAAGAACGGCTTCGTCAATATCATGTGTAATAATGATTACAGTATTTTGTACCTTCTGCTGTATTCTCATTAGGTGCTCTTGTAAGTTGGCACGTGTTAAAGAGTCCAAAGCTCCAAAAGGCTCATCCATTAGTAAAACTTTTGGTGTGATAGACAAGGCTCTTGCAATACCAACACGTTGTTTCATACCACCACTTATCTCATCTGGTAGTTTGTCTTTTGCATGGTCTAGGTTCACCATGCTTATGTACTTGTCTACTCTAGCTCTTAGTTCTGATGAATCAAGTTCTGGCATAACTTTTTTTACTGCCATCTCAATATTTTCATACACACTAAGCCAAGGAAGTAGTGAATGGTTTTGAAATACTACTGCACGATCAGGTCCTGGACCTTTTACTTCTTTGTTTTGTAATAGTATATTTCCCTCTGTCTGTGCATCAAGACCAGATATCATGTTTAGTAGTGTACTCTTACCACAACCACTATGACCGATTATTGATATAATCTCATTTTTTTTAATCTCAAGGTTTACATCTGTAACAGCAACATAGTCATCTTTTCCAGGAATCGGAAATCTTTTTTCAATATTTTCTAAACTTAAAAACTTGTCATTCATTACGCTCTACCTTTCTTTGTATAGTCAAAATAGTCTGCTATTCTTCCCATTATTAGGTCTAAAAGATAACCGATTAGTCCTACAACCATAATCCCTATAATAATATTGTGATAGTTAAGGTTGTTATACTCATCCCAAATCCAAAAACCAATACCAATACCACCTGTCAGCATTTCAGCAGCAACAATAACTAACCAAGCTATACCAAGTGATAATCTCATCCCTGTAAATATATATGGAACAGACACTGGTAAAATAATTTGTACTATTTTGTCCATTGGAGAAAATCTTAATACTTTTGCTACATTCATATAATCTTCACTTACACTTTTAACACCTAGTGTTGTATTGATAATAATTGGCCATATAGATGTGATAAATATAGTTGAAATTGCTGTCATGTTTATATCTTGAAATATAAACAGTAAAAGCGGTAACCATGCTAAGGGTGATACAGGTTTGAGTATCTGTATAAATGGGTCAAATGCATACTGAGCACTTTTACTCATTCCGATAAGGAGACCTAGTGGAACACCAACCAGTATAGCAAGTACAAAACCTGCAAATACTCTTTTAAGAGATTCCATAATTTGCCAAAATATACCTTTGTCATCTTGGTTATTGATATAAAAAGGGTCTGCTAGTACACCTTCTATTTCATCCCCGTCTACATTAATACCACCAAATGCGGCTACATAAGTATCACTAGGAGTGGGGAAGTCTTCTACAACTGTAGAAATTCCAGCCCATACCTGTAATATAAATAGAAATACCAAAAATGGTAATGCTATTTTTTTGATTAGTTCATTATTCATCGTTCTTCCTTCATTTGTAATGTAATTTAATTTACATCTTTAAGTACCTAGGAGGAAAGTACCTAGAGCGTAGGAGAACTAAATGAAGGAAGATTCCTATTAATGTTCTAGATACTTAAAGATATTAATTATTACAATCGTGTTGATAAAAAGTCATAAAGGAGATATTCCTTTATGACAGATATAATTACTTTGTTACATATTTTGGGTCAGCACATCCAGCTGGACCGTATGGACATACATAACTAGGTTGCTCAGTAGTAACTGTCCATGTATTAGCTTTTAGTAAAGCTTCTTTTGATACTTTAGACTCATCAATACCTGTAGAGAATATATACTCAACTGCTTTGTTTGGATCCCAAACTTTTCCATCCATAAACATGTTGTATTTATCTACACCATCTTTTTTCCATGCGCTTGGAGGCAGTGTGTAACCAATATCTTTTGCAACTTCAGCAAAAAGGTCAGGTCTATAAACAGACTCGATAACTTTTTTCATATCAACAGGCTTATCGATTTGACCCCATCTGTACATTTGTGTAATAAACCACATACCATGTGAGTAGTAAGGATACGCTGCATAGTAGTTAGCAAAAACATTAAACATTGGGTTTGGCTCAGAGTCTTGACCTTTTAAGTACTGAAATGTTCCTGTCATTGATTTTTCAAGTACAGATACTGGTGCTTTAACATAGTTTGGTTTAGACATGATTTTTGCTGCTTCTTTACGGTTTTCCCAAGAAGAATCTAACCAGATTTGAGCTTCAAGTATGGCTTTCATCACAGCTTTTGTTGTCTCTGGATTTTTATCAATAAAATCAGCTCTAGTTTGAAGAACTTTTTCAGGATTATTATTCCAGATGTCATAGTTTGTTACAAGAGTTGAACCTTTTTTCTTAAGTACAATTCTCTCATTCCAAGGCTCACCTACACAGTAACCTTCAATATTTCCTGCAATAAGATTTGAAGGCATTGTTGGTGGTGGGAAAGGTTTAATAGTAGTATCACGATCTGGCACTATTCCTGATGATGCCATCCAGTATCTTAGTTCGTAGTTGTGAGTAGATACTGGGTGAACCATACCAAATGATAGTGGTTGATAGTTTTCACCTTCTGTTTTGTGTTTGTCGTCAATATATTTTTTTAGTGCTTCAGATGTTAATGGACGAGCAGTTTTGTCCATTCCATATTTTTCCATCTTTTTGATAATTTTATTACCAAATGTAATACCATTACCATTAAAGTCAAGACTTAGTACAGCTTGTAGGTTAGCATTACCATTTATACCTAAAGTAGCTGCGATTGGCATACCAGCAAGAGCGTGAGAGAAGTCATACTCACCAGAGATTACTTTTTGTTGTATACCTGGCCAACCACCACCTTCCTTAACAACATGCACATCTAAACCGTACTTGTCAAAAAAACCTTTTTCTTCTGCTATGACTATTGGTGCACAGTCAGTTAAGGCGATAAAACCTATAGTTAATTTTTTCTTTTCTACTTCAGCCAATAAAGATGTGGCAACTAGTGATAGTCCTAATCCGACTTTTAAAACTTTTTTTAACATGTAATTCTCCTAAAGTAATTTTTGTTATGCAGAAGTATAATTCAAAAATAGTATATTATAAGCAGATATATGATTAAATATTAACCATTAATGTAATATTATTTGTATGATATATATACAAATTAATCTATTGTTAGAGGATATTGTAAGGAAAATGAATAAGTTTTACTATATAAAGATAAAGATACAATCACATTTCAAATTAATAATTTTATAAAAGTGATACTAAATGAGTTATTTATACGAAGGCAATAACTTGCCAGGATCTGATGGTGAGCATAATATGCAAAAAGCATTTCAAACAACACAAAAAGCTAAAGATTTTTATAACAGACAGATGTTGGACTACTTGGCTGATGATATGCAGCAGTTTATACAAAAACAAGAGATGATGTTCATAGCAACGTCTGACTCTAGGGGAGAGTGTGATAACTCTTTTAGAAGTGGAGAAGCAGGCTTTGTGACTGTTATAGATGAAAAAAGAGTTGCATATGCAGATTATAAAGGAAATGGTGTATTAGCCTCTGCTGGCAACATTTCTGAAAACCCCCATATTGGTATGTTGTTTGTAGACTTTTTTGAGAACAAAATTGGTTTACATGTAAATGGAAAAGCTAAGCTACTGAATGAAACTGAGATGAAAGATATATGTGAAAGTGTAAATAAAACTATGCATATAGAAGTTAATCAAAAGAGTGTTTTTTGGGTTCTTGTAGAAGTAGAAGAAGCTTACATTCACTGTTCAAAAAATATACCTATTTTAAAAAAATCTGATAATTTAGATGAAAATGTAAAAGTACCTAAGGTTGACTTTTTTAATCTTCAAGAGGGTGAGTAAAAGATTCAGTTATAATAGTTGCATCAAATTAAATCAAATAGGAGATTTATAATATGGAAATGAAAATATACTTTTGTGCTGTTTTATACAATGAAAACAGTGAAATAATCCAAGTGTCTGACGCGAAAAAAGAGGCTACTAAAGATGTTATATCTCAAGTTCAAAACTCAAAGACTACATTAGCAGCTTTATATAAAGATGGTTGGAGACTAGTTCATGTTGTCCCTTCACATGAGACACATGGATATAGACTTTTTTTAGAAAGAAGTTAATTTCATAAAGTTACATGTAGGAATCTAGATGATGTAATATCATCATCTAGATACGACCACCTGCTTGAACACCCCAAGTAGTTCTCCATCTTGTTTTTACAAGACTTAAACCCGCTAGTGCTACTATAACAACAGCTGCAAAAATCAAGAAACCTGCTGTATAACCATCAAATGCACCCTTAGACCAACCAAGAGTTTTGATAAGTGCAGTACCACCAAGACCACCAGCAGCACCAACAATTCCTGTCATGATACCAATGTCTTTACCGAACCTT
Organism: Sulfurimonas sp.; assembly: GCA_028044295.1. GTDB lineage: Bacteria > Campylobacterota > Campylobacteria > Campylobacterales > Sulfurimonadaceae > Sulfurimonas. The sequence goes on along the minus strand of JAOFSE010000004.1, from coordinate 46,510 downwards.
TGCGGAACTAGTTGAAATACTGCTCCATTTGCCATACCAAGGTTAGCCATGATAAGAAACAGTACAAATATAGCTGCATAAAATGGTAGTTTAACAGTAGCACTAAGTATAACTAGAAGCGCAACCATTCCATAAAAAAAGTATAATGATTTTACACCACCGATTTTATCAGCCGTGTTCCCACCTACTGGACGAAGTACTGCACCCGCAAATATACATAAAGCACCAAAATAACCGGCAGTAACTTTTACATTTTCTTCACTAAATAAATCCATACCGATAGTACTCATGTCAGCTTGGTAAGTATTCATAAGATAAACTTTCATATACCCAGCAAAACCAACGAAACCACCAAAAGATACTGCATAGAAAAGGTTAAACCACCATGTGTCTTTGTCACGAAGTAGTTTTGCATAATCTTTTAGTTTCTTAGGACGAGCCGTATAAACATCTGCAGGAGCATTTTTAGCTAAAAATGCATAAGCTATTAGAACAACTATAGCCATTGCTGCACCTACACCAAACACTGATTCCCATCCCCAAAGTTCTGCGATTTTTGGAGCAAATAGAAAGTCAATAACAACACCAATATTACCAGCACCAGCAATACCAAGGACAACACCTTGAAGTTTTGGTGGATACCATTGACCAGCTTGTGGAAGTGCAACAGCAAAAGATGCTCCTGCAAAACCAAGTCCAAGTGCAACAAGAAGTAAAGTGTCGTAAGTTATAGAACTACCTTGCATATATGCAGTTAAAAGTGCAGCAATAACAACTGTTTGTGAAAGCATTGCTGTTAATTTAGCTCCAATTTTATCAACACCAAAACCAAGTAGTATTCTAAGTATTGCACCTGAAAGAATAGGAAGTGAAAGAAGTGTAGCTTTCTCTCCAGCAGTAATCATGTGGCCAGTAAGAGCTAGTGCTTCTGCTATCTCTGTACTTAATGGACCAAGCATAGTCCAAACCATAAAACTCATATCGAAATATAAAAAGGCCATAAACAACGTTGGTGTATGCCCTTGTCCTTTTAAATCTTTAAATCCTGCCATATTATTGTCTCCTAAAACAAATTGATGTGGAAGTATAATAGATGTAAAATGGATGTGACAGTACTTACTGGTTAATTTTTAATCATAGGCTAAAATTACAATGGTTAAATAATAATCATTGTAATCACACTTATTATAGTCCTTCTTAGATATAATTTTAATACTAAAATAAAGCATGTGGAGATTATATTTATGCAAACACCCTTAGAGAGTTTTATAGATCATAAAGCTGACACAGGTATGCAATGTGGTAATTACTCTATAGATATTCCAGATTTAAAAGATGGTGAACAGTACCGTTTTCACTTTGATGCAACTGCTTGTGTGGGATGTCACTGTTGTGAAGTTGCATGTAATGAACAAAATAATAATCCAGCAGATATAAAATGGCGAAGAGTAGGTGAGGTAGAGGGTGGTGTTTTCCCTCAGTTTAGCCAAATCTTTAACTCTATGAGTTGTAACCACTGTATAGACCCTGAGTGTCTGATAGGATGTCCAACAGAGTCTTATATAAAGATAGCAGAAACAGGAATAGTTATACATGATGATGATACATGTATAGGTTGTCAGTACTGTACTTGGAACTGCCCTTATGGTGTCCCAACCTTCCATGAAGAGCGTAACATTGTTACTAAGTGCCATATGTGTTATGAGCGTTTAGATGTTGGTCAAACTCCAGCTTGTGTTCAAGCATGTCCATCAGGAGCTATAGAGATAGAAACTGTAAATGTTCAAGAGTGGCTAGAAAGGGACATAGATGATCAAGCAAATATGCCTTTTTTACCAGATGCAAGAATTACAAATTCTACTACAAGATACACACTACCAGAGAATATGCCAGATGATTTAAAAGAGGTTGATGAGCATATACTTAAACCATCTCATTCAGAGATGCCATTAGTCTTTATGACAGTTCTCACACAAGTATCTCTAGGTGGTTTTTTAGCACTATTTTTAGGTGATGTTATGAGTCTGTTTGGATTTTCTCAAACGAACTGGATAATGGCTCTTTTAGTAATGCTTCCAGCTGCACTTGGTCTTCCCCTGTCAGCTCTTCATCTTGGACGTCCATTTTTAGCACTTACAGCTATGAAGAATATAAAAAGTTCATGGTTGTCTCGTGAAGCCTTAGCTCTTGGTGTTTTTGTTTTACTAATGAATATAGTAGTAGTTATGTATTTTGTAGAAGCTCCACATGTAAGTATTTTACTTGTTGAACTTTTAACTCTTGTAGTTGGTATATATGGTATCCATGCACAGGCTATGATATACCGTATAAAAGCTCGTCCATCGTGGGACAGAATCACTACAAACTTCAAGTTCTTTGGAACTCTACATGTAGGAATTCTCTTACTGGGGTTAATAGCAGTGATATTTGGATTAAAAGAGGTTGCGATTCCTCTTATTACACTATCAATGCTTGGAGCAATTTCTCAACTCTTTTTTACATATGAAGATCTTCGGACGTTAAAGTCAACAACTTTAAATGAGTATCAACTTTTAAGAACTGCAAGACTTTATGATGAAAATTTTTCTAATGTAAAAAGGTTTCGTTTTATATCTATAGTTATAGGTGGCTTATTACTTCCACTTTTTACAATAGTACTATTTAGTACATCATCATTTGGAGCTGCATCTTTTGTGATGTTTATAGCTTTACTTCTTTCTATCTCTAGTGAATTTAGTGATAGATTTTTATTTTATTCAACTGTTGTTCCCTTAGGAATGGCTGGAGGATTTTTTGTAGGTAAACAAAGAGATTAATCTTTGTCCCTCTACAACAAAAACAACACAAAAAGATATGACAATTATTTGTATCCATGTTTCTACATGTAGAGATTCACTTTTAAACATAAGTTGCATAAATTTGCTATGAGTAAAAGTAACTTGAAGTAGAGTCATCAAAGCAACACCAAAAAGTAAAAACTTATTGTTAAATATATTTGTTTTAAATATAGAAGTATGTAACTCTTTACAAGAAAACAGATAAAAAAGCTCAATAAAAACAAAAATGTTTACAGCTACACTTCTAGCATACTCTATGGAGTAACCAAGTGATAAGGCATAGTTAAACATTGTATATGATGTTATCAACATATATAGACCAACAACTAACATCTGAACTATCATGTCCTTACTTAGTATTGGACTTTTTGGATTTCTTGGTTGTTTTAACATAATGTCTTTTTCTTCTGGTTCATAAACTAACATGAGACCTAGACATATTGCAGTTGCCATATTTATCCATAAAATCTGAACGGGAAGAATTGGTAAGGTGACTCCTAGCATGATGGCAAACAATATCACTAGACCCTCACCAAGATTAGTAGGAAGTGTCCATGTTATAAACTTAATAAGGTTGTTAAAGACAGTACGTCCTTCTCGCACTGCATGACTAATAGAGCTAAAGTTATCATCACTTAAAATCATATCTGCAGCTTCTTTTGCTACCTCTGTACCACCCATTCCCATAGCAATCCCAATATCGGCTTGTTTAAGTGCAGGTGCATCATTTACACCATCTCCAGTCATAGCAACAACCTTACCGTTAGCTTGTAGGGCATCTACAATACGGAGTTTCTGTTCAGGCTCCACTCTTGCAAATACTTTTACATGGGATACTTTTTGAACTAGCTCTTTGTCACTCATACTAAATAGTTCCTTACCAGTAATTACAGAACCTTCTATCTTTGTGTTCTCATCGACTATTGACATCATCTTTGCAATAGAGAACGCAGTAAGTGCATGGTCACCGGTAATCATTATGACATTTATACCTGCCCCAATTGACTCTTTTACAGCTTCAATAGCTTCGGGACGAGGAGGGTCCATCATAGCAACAAGCCCTAAAAATACAAAATCATTATCAAGAAGTCTTTCATCTATTTTACTTCCTTTGATTAACTTTTTACCTATAGCTAAAACTCTTAGACCATCACTTGCAAACTCTTCTACTTTTTGCAAGATTTTATCTTTATCTAAATCTACATGTAATCCATCAACTAACTCATGTGTACAGATGTCTAAAGTTTTCTCAACTGAGCCTTTTAAAAATAAAATATTTTGATTGTTTGTAGTGTCAAAGTTTATAGTAGCCATAAATTGTCTATCTGATTCAAAAGCTAATATATCACTTCTTGGAAAGTTTTTGTTGAGTTTGTCTTCTTCATAGCCTGCTTTGAGTGCGGTAACTATAAGTGATCCCTCGGTAGGATCACCATTTATACTGTATTGATTATCTTTATACAAAAGGTATGATTCATTACATAAATAGCCAGCTCTTAGTAACTCTTTTAATTCATCATCCAAAGTTTCTACTTTATTATTATCAATTAGGAAGTTACCTTTTGGTTCATACCCATTTCCAGTGACTTCATATGTAGAGTTAGAACTGTAGATAGCTCTAACATTCATTTTATTTTGGGTGAGGGTTCCTGTCTTGTCTGAACATATTGTTGTTACACTTCCTAGCGTCTCAACTGCAGGTAGTTTCCTTATGATTGCATTTTTCTTTGCCATACGACTTACACCAATAGCTAGTGTAATAGTAAGGGCAGCAGGTAAGCCTTCAGGTATTGCACCAACTGCTAGTGCGACAGAAGCCATAAATGTATCTACAGCACTATTGTCTCTTAGTATTCCAACTACAAATGTAAAAGTAGCCAGTGCTAAAATTACATAAAGTAATAGCTTACTAAAAGCAGATATTTTCTTTGTAAGAGGAGTTTCCATTGATGTTGTGTTTTCAATTAGGTGTGCAATCTTGCCAAGTTCTGTATACCCAGCAGTTGCAACAACTATACCTTTTGCACGTCCGTATGTGACATAGGTTCCAGAGTATGCCATATTGTCTCGATCATTTATAGTGACATCCCCATCATGTAAATCTAAATTTTTCAAGGCAGCAACTGACTCACCTGTTAACATTGACTCATCAACTTTTAGGTTGTTGCACTCTAGTAGTCTTATATCTGCGGGTACTTTTGAACCAGACTCAACCAAGACTATATCACCAGGTACCAAGTCTGTAGAATATATAACACTTTTAACTCCATCTCTTATGACTACGGCTTCAGTTACCATCATGTTTTTAAGAGACTCTATGGCCTCTTCAGCTTTTACTTCTTGGAGGTAGCCTATGATAACATTGATGATAACAACACTAAATATTACACCAGAGTCTATCCACTCATGTAAGAAAGCAGTGACTATGGATGCACCAAGGAGTATATATATAAGAGTGTTGTGAAATTGCATAAAAAACTTTTTCAAGTTAGAATCTTTTTTAACATGCTTGAGCATATTTTTACCAAAAAAATCTTCTCTATGTTTTATGCTCAGAGGAAGTAGACCATTGTTTATGTCACTCTCAAATAAACTTACAATATTATTCGTTTCTAGACTATGCCAATTCTCACCTATGAGATGTTTCATCTTTCGAACCTTTAAAAGTGTATTGTAAATATTATATCATCAAAAAGGGTGTGATTAATAATTAAGCTATACAAATCAAATGAATGCTAGTGTTTGTGCTATAATTAATCATAAAACATAAGTTAAAATAGTGGATAAATAATGATTGGTAGAATTAAAGATTTTTTAGGTTTTGACATAAAAGCTGATAAGTACAAACTATCATCAGATCCACTTTTTGGAATAATAAGTGATGAGAAGAAACCTGATAAATGGGTATTTTCTACATGTGGTTACTGTGGTGTTGGTTGTGGTCTTCATATAGGTGTTAAAGATGGCAAAGCAGTATACACAAAAGGTAATCCAGCTCATGGTGTAAACATGGGAACGCTATGTCCAAAAGGTCTGAGTGAACATCAGATGATAAACTCTGGAGATAGAGTAACAACTCCACTAATAAAAAAAGATGATGAGTTAGTTTATGCTTCATGGGACGACGCTTATACAAAAGTTGCACGAGAGTTTAAACGTATTGCGTCAGAGCATGGTGAAAAAGCTGTTGGTGTTATATCAACAGGTCAGCTTTTAACGGAAGAGTTTTATACACTAGGTAAGTTTGTTCAATTAGGCCTTGGTACAAATAACTACGATGGGAATACAACTCTATGCATGGCCTCTGCCGTAATGGGTTATAAACAGTCTTTAGGTTCAGATGGTCCAGTTGGTTCTTATGAAGACTTTCAGTATGCAAATACAATCATACTCATTGGTGCTAACATATCAGACAACCATCCTATACTAAAACTTCACATTGCTAAGAATGAAAAAAAGCCTAAGATAATTGTTATAGATCCAAGAGCTTCAAAAACTTCTCAAATGGCAGATTTATTTGTTCCTATTAAACCTAGAACAGACTTAGCACTTTTTAATGGACTTGCATACATAGTGATGGAGCAGGGATGGGAAGATGAAGGTTATATAAAAGCTAATACTAATGGCTATAAAGAACTTAAGAAGCATCTTCAAAATTATCCTCCACAAGAGGTTTCTAACATTACAGGTATAGATGTTAAAACACTCTATGAGATAGCAAGACAGTTCGTAGCTCAAGAGTCAGTACTCTCAGCATGGACTATGGGTGTGAACCAATCATTTATGGGAACTGATACTGTAAGTGCTATTATTAACTTGCACTTATTAACTGGACAAATTGGGAGAGAAGGTGCAGGGCCTTTTTCTATAACTGGTCAGTGTAATGCTATGGGTACAAGAGAGAGTGGTTTTACATCATCTCTTCCAGGGTATAGAAACTTTGGTGATGAAAAAGCATTAAGCGATTATGCAAAAATTGCTAAAGTACCTGAGGATATTGTTCCAACTGAACGTGGTTATAAATATGCTGAGATTATTGACGCAATAGACAGAGGTGAGATAAAAGCTCTGTGGGTAGTAGCTACAAATCCCCTTGTGAGTTTTGTAAACCAAGATAAACTTCGTAAAACTTTTGCAAAACTAGATATGCTAGTTGTTCAAGATGCTTTTATGTCAGATACCGCAGAGATAGCTGACGTAGTTTTCTCAGCTGCAACATGGGGTGAGAAAGAAGGAACATACACAAATAGTGAAAGACGTTGTAATCGTGCAAATAAAGCAGTTGAGCCATTAAGTAATACTAAGAGTGACTTTGACATCATAGTTGACTTCTCAAAACACTTCGATGGAGTTAATGAACTTCTTTTTCCATCATGGGAAAAACCTATAGATGCGTTTAATGAGTTTAAAGAACTGACTCGTGGACAGCTTTGTGACTATACGGGAATTACTTATGAGCTTTTAGAGAAAGAGGGTGGTATACAGTGGCCTTGTAACGAGGAGAGACCATTAGGGACTAAAAGATTATACTCACCAGATATTCCTTTTCGTACGAAAGATGAAAAAGCAAACCTCATAATAGCTGATTGGTTTCCTATGAATGAAGCAGTGACAAAAGAGTTCCCACTCATTCTAAACACTGGTCGTACGGTTGAGCAGTGGCATACACGTACAAAAACACGTTCTATAGATATACTTAATGATTTGGCACCAGAAGCATGGGTAGATATAAACCCTGTTGATGCTAAAAAGTTAAAAGTAAAAAGTGGAGATAGAATCTCTCTGTCTTCTCCAAGAGGTAGAGTTGAGGATGTTGTTGTTCGTGTAAGTCAAAGTGTCGCACCATCAAATGTTTTTGTACCGTTTCACTTTAACACTCAACTTATAAACAAACTGACTTCTGAGAGTTTTTGTCCTAAGTCTGGTGAACCAAACTATAAACAGACTGCTATACAACTTCACTCTGATGAGGTTCCAGATGGCATCGAGTTTGAGAGTGAAGAGATAAGTGGTGAGATAACACATGTTAAGAGTAAGTTTGAAGGTATAGCTCTACAAGAAAAAGAGAAGATAGTATTAAATGAAAAATAAAACTCTTCCTATACTTTTGAAAAACCAGAAAATTCTTCTTATTGGTGGTGGCAATGTAGCTCTTCAAAAAGCTGAAGTATTATCAAATAATAATATAGACTTTAGGATTATATCAAAAGAGTTAAACAAAAATATTTTAAAAACGACTGATAATATTGAAAAAAAGAATTTTAAATTAAAAGATATAAAAGATTATAAGATAATTATAGATGCAACAGGAAATAAGAAAGTTACAAATAAACTTTTAAAGTACAAAAAAACAAATGACATACTTTTAAATGTAGTTGATGTTCCTAATATATGTGATTTTTATTTTATGGCACTTACAAAAAATAGACCACTTCAAATTGCGGTATCAAGTAACGGAGCATCTCCAACAGCAGCTAAGTACTTTAGAGATCAATGTGAAGATATGATACCAAAAGACATCACTAATTATATGGAACTCAAACAAAAAGAGAGAGACAATGGTCTTATTAATGTTGAAGCAACAAAAAAAGAGTTAAAAAAGAGTACTGCTAAAGTTTATTTAGTGGGATGTGGACTTGGTGATGTTGAACTACTAACTATTAAGGCTTATAAAATAATCTTGGACTCTGATGTTGTATTGTATGATCACTTAATAAGTGATGAGATTATGGCACTTGTTCCTAAGAAAACAAAAAAAATATATGTAGGTAAGCAAAAAGATTATCACTCTAAGAGTCAAGAAGAGATAAATTCGCTTATTATTAAGTATGCAAAAAAAGGTCTCAAAGTAGCAAGGTTGAAAAGTGGTGACCCATTTGTTTTTGGTCGTGGGGCTGAAGAACTTGTAGAGCTTTTAAAAGTTGGAATTCAAACAGAAGTAATAGCTGGAATTAGTTCATCTATTTCTGCTCCACTTTTAGCAGATATCCCAATAACGGCAAGGGATTATGCAGTTGGTTTTAGTGTGGTTTCTGCTCATTTAAAAGGAAACAGTGTATATCTTGATTGGATTGATATTCTTAAAAAGAAAAATCATACTGTAGTTGTACTAATGGGATTAAGTCGTGTAAGCGAGATAGTAAAAGAAGCTAATAGGATAGGAATATCAAAAAAGAAACCATGTGCTATTATTTCAAATGCAAGTCGTCAAAACCAAAAAGTAATTAGAGGTACGATACAAGATTTAGAAACAATGGCACTAGGTGTTGAACGACCTGCTATATTAGTATTTGGTGATGTCGTTAAGTTAAACAAAAAGCTTAGAAACTTAAGAGATGTATAAAAGTTAATCAACTTAATGAGTTGCTTTGACTAATAAATAGATAATATAACATAGATAATAAATATTGGAGCTTGACCATGGAAGCACTACAAAAAGCATATGAAGCTAGAAGTACTAAAGTAAATAAAATTGAAAAAGTAAAAGATACTAAAACTCCTAAAGAGGCGTTTGATAAACTTGAAGAGTATGCAAAAAATGGTTATGATTCAATTCCTGATGAAGATAAAAATTACTTTTTAAAATGTTTTGGAATTTTCGATAGACCTGCTACTCCTGAACGCTTTATGATTAGGGTCCGTATTCCTGGTGGACATTTTAATTCTAAGCAGGCAAGAGTTATTGGAGAGTGTGCAAAAGAGTATGGTCAAGACTATATAGATATAACTACAAGAGCACAATGTGAATTGCGCTATTTAAAAATAGAAGATTTACCAACACTACTAAAAAGACTCAATGAAGTAGGCATAACAACTTATCAAACAGGCGTTGACAACTTTAGAGGTATTATGGGTGACCCTCTTGATGATATAGGTTTTGATAATATTTTGCCATCACATAAAACACTCTTAAAAATCCAAGAAACATTTCTTTTCTCTCCTGATTGGATATCTACACTTCCTAGAAAGTTCAATACATCAATAACAGGATCAATATCTAACAGATGTAATGTGTTTTCACATGATGCTTGTTTTGTTCTTGCACAAAAGAATGGAGTCTATGGATATAACATGTATCTCGGTGGAAAAGTTGGAGTTGTTGCAAAAAATGCAAATATATTTTTAGAAAATGAAGATGAAGTTCTCAAAGCTTTTGGCTCAATAGTAGATATTTTTAGACGATTTGGTTTTAGAGACAATAGAAATAAAAATAGACTACATTTTCTTATAGAAGCAGTAGGTATGGCAGAAATTGCTAAATCAATTAGAGAAAATGCAGGAGTAGATTTTAAAAGTGCTGGAGAGACATTAACTAATATGGACTTTATTGACCCTGATCAGGGTAAAGTACAATTACGTGATGGAACATTTGGAGTTCATGTAGTAATACCGTCAGGTATATTTACGGGAAGTGCACTTATTGATGTTGCCAATCATGCTGATCAATATGGAAATGGTGAAGTACGTTTTAATGTAGAACAGAGCCTATATATACTTGGAGTAACTGATGTTGCAAAAATGCTTGAAGAACCTTTATTTGAAGAGTATAAAAATATAAATACACCGTACTTAAATAGTTTGATTGCATGTGCTGGTACTGAGCATTGTCCATTTGGAGTAATTGAAAACAAAAATGATGCTATTAATATGTCAAAATATTTGGGAGAAAAAGTTCCCTTAGATAGTGGAAAAGTACGTATGTACTGGTCAGCTTGTGTAAAAGGTTGTGGAATTCATGGGCTTGGTGATATTGGTTTTGAAGGATGTAAAAGTAAGATTGATGGTGAGACAGTAGGTGGTGTTCATATATCTCTTGGTGGAAAACTAGTAAGTGAAGGTAAAGAAGGTCATACAGTTCTTAAGTCAGCTCCTTTGAAATATGCTTCACAATATGTGGAATCGATAATGCTAGAGTATAGAAACCATAAGGGTATCAGTGAGAGTTTTGAAGGCTTTAATGATAGAGTTTTATCTCAATATACATCTTCTTGTGTTGGCTTTACAATGAAACTTGGAGCATACCTTCGGTCTAAAGGTATGGAATTACATATAGGTTTCTCTGAAAAAACTAATACTGGTAAAAATGAAGAGTTTGAAGTATTTGAGTTAGGAAGAAAGATTTACTATAGTTTATCAAAGCATGAACCATACACAGCTTATGAAAGGTTTACCAATGTCCTAAAGACAGAAAGTTTACAAAACATCAAAGAGTTGGTACCAACTTGCGATGAGAATATAGCAGCTATGCTTGAAAATATTTTAAACTCTGATGAGAATAAAAGAGCTGTTGTTTTTTCAGAAATCTCGCATTTTATAGAATTATAAAAATCTACTTATTGATTTTTTAACATTTTTATGATACATTAACAATAGTAGTTAATTAAAAATGTTAAATTTATTTTAATTTTATATGAGAATTTACATTGAAATAGTGGTGAAATAATTTTCATATAAAAGATATTTAAAGGTTATTTATAAGTTTTAATAATAGATACTTCTAATCCTTTAATAATAAAAAGTAATAATAATACCATTGCTTTTTCATACTTTTAATTTGGCATAATTCTTATCAAGGATTTAATCATGGAACACGTTTATTTGACAAAAAAGGACATAGACCGAGCCGTTGAAATGAAACAGATTACAAATAGTGAGAGAGATGAACTTCTTACTAGAATAGAATATGATTCAAAGATTCAAAGAAGAACTAAATCTTCAAGAGTATCAAACTCTGTAACTTCACGTAGAAGTACCCCACATAGAGCATAAATTTAGTTTCCAAATAGTTTAGATTGTTTGTTTGTGATGTAGTGGCGCGGTGGACGAGACTCGAACTCGCGACCCCCTGCGTGACAGGCAGGTATTCTAACCAACTGAACTACCACCGCGCATATATATAAAGTATCACACCAATTTTGGCGACCCCTAAAGGATTTGAACCTCTGTTACTACCATGAAGTGATAGTGTCCTTGGCCGCTAGACGAAAGGGTCAATTTCATAAACAAAAGGTTTATTAACAAATTATGGTGGGCATTACTGGACTCGAACCAGTGACATCTACCTTGTAAGGGTAGCGCTCTACCAACTGAGCTAAACGCCCATAATTAAAATAAAGTAAGTGGCGCGGTGGACGAGACTCGAACTCGCGACCCCCTGCGTGACAGGCAGGTATTCTAACCAACTGAACTACCACCGCGCATATATATAAAGTATCACACCAATTTTGGCGACCCCTAAAGGATTTGAACCTCTGTTACTACCATGAAGTGATAGTGTCCTTGGCCGCTAGACGAAAGGGTCAATTTCATAAACAAAAGGTTTATTAACAAATTATGGTGGGCATTACTGGACTCGAACCAGTGACATCTACCTTGTAAGGGTAGCGCTCTACCAACTGAGCTAAACGCCCATTTTATGTTTACTTTATTCTTAAAAAATGGTGTCCTGTGATGGATTCGAACCATCGGCCACATCATTAAAAGTGACGTGCTCTACCAGCTGAGCTAACAAGACATTTGCCTCTATTTCTTTAGAGGTCGAAATTATAGGCAATTAGGTAATGTTTGTCAATAAGAAGAAGCTTAAATTTTAAAAAATATCTCTTTATCTATCAATAGCAGCATTTTTATTGCGTATAGCACGCTTTGGTGTTGCACATAGTTTCTATCACCATTTAACTTTAGATGTAGTTCCACATGTTGCAGAGCAGTCCTTACTCCTACATGTACAGTTCCTACTGGTTTTTCATCTGTTCCACCGCTATCACCAGCTATTCCACTAATAGAAAGTGTGTAATCAGCAGAACTAACATTCATAGCACCTTCACTCATCTGTGCAACTACTTCATTACTTACAGCACCATAATTTGCTAAAGTATCTTCATTGACACCAAGCCAGTTTTCTTTTAAAGTGTTTGAATATGTTACTAAAGAACCATCTAGTATATTTGAAGCTCCATTTTTTTGTGTAAAGTAGTAAGTAAGCAGTCCACCAGTACAACTCTCTGCAAAGCTAACTTTCTTTTGATGATTAGTTAGTCTGTCTATAATATAAGTGATAATACATGCTGCACCAATAAGTTTATTTGGAAGTAGTTGTTTTGCGGAATGAATGAATTTAGAAATATTTCCATACTTTTTACTTCTTATATCTACTTGTATCCATCCATCTATAATTTTAACCATATTTACAGTTACATCGTAAGTTTGTGAAATAGGTGTTAAAAGGGCTTGTGCACTCTCTTTATCTTCGTCAAAAAGATGTATAGTCGCTTTAGAATCTTCAAAGTGTAAAAGTATCTCTGGCATTTTTTCCATCTCATCTACATGTAAAACATTTGCCACAGAGTTTTTGTACTCTAAAAGATAACTAGCTTTTTCAAACACATTTGCTTTTGATGGTATTAGCATATTGTCTTTTAGTACTTGGTTGTCACTTGTAGCTGTACAGATTAGTTTACCAATAGTTGAAAAATGTTGTTTAGTAGTTACTATGATAAGTTTGTTAGATGAGTTTAATTCTTCCTCTAAATACAAAAATAGTGAATTATCACTTTCTTTAAAGTAAGTAATAGAATCTATAAAATCTATTTTTTTCTCTATTTCTCTAGTAACATACTCTTTCAAAGATGAGTTATATATAAATTTATTTCCAATAAATATAAGGTGTGTTTTCATCTTGCATGTAGCCTTTTGTAGAAGATTTATTTTGTTTATTATAGCAGTATTTCTAAGTTTTAAAGTAGCTTTTAAACCCTATATAGATATAATGCAAAAAATATTAAACACCCTTGGGATAAACATGGACTATAAAGACACACTACTTTTACCTACTACAGATTTCGCAATGAGAGGGAATCTTACAAACAACGAACCAAAAAGATACGCTGATTGGGACAACAAAAAAATATATGAGAAGATGAAGAAGAACCGCAAAGGTGCTGAAAGCTTTACACTTCATGATGGACCTCCTTATGCAAATGGTCATACTCATATAGGGCATGCACTTAATAAAGTTTTAAAAGATATCATCATTAAACATAACTATTTTAATGGTAAGTCAGTTCGTTTTACTCCAGGTTGGGATTGTCATGGTCTACCAATCGAGCAACAAGTTGAGAAAAAACTTGGCGGTAAGAAGAAAAAAGAAGAGTTAGAAGTATCTAAGGTTAGAGAACTTTGTCGTGCTCACGCAGCTAAGTTTGTTGACATTCAAAAAGAAGAGTTCAAACAACTTGGAATCATCGCTGACTGGGAAAACCCTTATGTAACTATGGACTTCAAGTTCGAAGCAAACATCTATAGAACACTTTGTGGTGTAGCTAAAAAAGGACTTCTGATTGAGCGCTCTAAACCAGTTTACTGGTCATGGGCTGAAAGAACTGCACTAGCAGAAGCTGAAGTAGAATACGAAGATAAAGAGTCTCACTCTATCTATGTAGCGTTTGAGCTTAGCGATGAAGCAAAAGCTGCTGCTGACTTAGTTGGTAAAAAAGCAGCTCTTGTTATCTGGACAACAACTCCATGGACACTTCCTGCAAATACAGGTATTTCACTTCATCCAGAAGAGAAGTATGTTCTTACAACTGATGGTTGTATAGTAGCTAAGGCTCTTTTTGAGTCACTACTAGAATCAGGTGTAGTTAAAGGCGAAATAGCGCAAGAGATTGATGCTAAGCTTTTAGAAAATCAAGTTGCGATTAACCCACTTAACCAAAGAACTTCAAAAGTAGTTCTTGGTGACCACGTTCTTATGGATAGTGGTACTGGTGGAGTTCATACAGCTCCTGGTCATGGTGAAGATGATTACCGTATTGGACTAAAGTATGACTTAGAAGTTGTTATGCCTGTTGATGAGACTGGTTGTTATGATGAAACTATCGTAAAAGAAAAACTACTTCCTAACCCAGAAGAGTTTCTTGGTAAACTAATCTTCAAATGTAATGACAGAATTTTAGAACTTTTAGGAGATGCACTTCTTCAAGAGTCTAAGTTTACTCACTCATACCCACACTGTTGGAGATCTCATACTCCACTTATCTTTAGAGCTACTAGACAGTGGTTTATCTCTGTAGATGAAAAACCAGATGGTGAAGACAAAACTCTTAGAAATATCGCTCTTGATGAAGTTGAAAAGACACTTTTCTATCCTGAGACTGGTAAAAATAGACTTAACTCTATGGTTGAAAACCGTCCTGACTGGTGTATATCTCGTCAACGTGACTGGGGTGTACCTATCGCTTTCTTTAGAGTTAAGGAGACTGGTGAAGTTATCCTTGATGAAAAAGTACTAAACTACACGGCTATGATTTTTGAGATGCAAGGTTCTGACGCTTGGTACTCACTTCCAACTGAACACCTTTTATACCCAGGTTCTGGATACACTGCTGACCAAGTAGAAAAAGTTACTGATATCCTAGATGTATGGTTTGATAGTGGTTCTACTTGGAACTCAGTTCTAAAATCTCGTAACTATGACGCTGGTAAATACCAAGCAGACTTATATGTAGAGGGTTCTGATCAACATCGTGGTTGGTTCCAATCATCTATGTTCCTTTCATGTGCGGTTGAACACAAAGCACCTTACAAAGCTGTTCTTACTCACGGTTTTACTGTTGATGAGAAGGGCGAGAAAATGTCTAAGTCTAAGGGTAATGTTGTTGCTCCTGAAAAAGTTTTAAAAGAGTACGGTTCTGAGATTCTTCGTCTATGGGTTGCATCATCTGATTATCAAGGTGATTTAAAAATATCTCAAGGCATTTTAAAACAAACTTCTGAGAACTACCGTAAACTAAGAAACACTTTTAGAATCATGTTAGCAAACATTAACGACCTAGAAACTCTTACTCCATACTCAGAGATGGGTGAACTAGATAAATGGGTTCTAGGCGTTGCTAAGAATGTATTTGGAGAAGTTCATAAATCATTTAGTGAGTATAACTTTGTTCAAGGTATGAGTCTTCTAAACAACTTTATTGTAAATGAGTTAAGTGGTATCTATATAGACATCACAAAAGATAGCCTTTACTGTGATGGTCTTACTGACGCTAAGAGAAACTCAAGTCAGAGTGCAATGGCAATAATGACTAAGTCCCTTTTGGTTCTTGTAGCTCCGATACTTACTTATACAGCTGATGAGATTATGGATATTGCTCCAGCTATCATCAAGGGTGATGCAGAAGATATTTTTGACCTTCTTTACACTGAGATAGAAGCTACAGAGACTTCGTTCAATGCTGAGTATATGCTAAAAGCTAGAGAAGGTTTTGGAACTGCTATAGATGGTCTAAAAAAAGAAAAAGTTATAAAAAGTGCACTAGAGTTAGTACTATATACTGAGTCAAGTGTAGCTCATGCTATGGACAAAACAGAAGTTGAAGACTGGTTCGTTGTGTCAGGTGTGATTAGTGGTGAAGCAACTGAAGAGCTAGGTAAGTTTGAAGTTGATGGTGATACTTTTGTTATAGCTAAAGCAACTGAGGCAAAATGTCCTAGATGTTGGAAGTATCAAGCTCCTGCGGAAGACACTACATGTAAAAGATGTGAAAGCGTTGTAAATGCCTAACTTTTCCCAACCAGTTGAGAGTTCATTTGTAGTAGCTACTATAGTTGCTATATTTGTTCTTGTTGGTATCGGAATACTCCTGGTTAAAAAGTTTAAATAGACCTCTCATGAAAAAAATAATATCTGACATCCATAATGCTGAGCAAAACAGTAGAAAAACTATTGAGTTTCTGAAAAAAAACAGCAAATGGTTCTGGATAGATGAATTTCCTATAGCAGTAGTAAATGATACTTCTGAGATAGAAAATGAAGAGAGTCTCAAAGCCTTAGAGAAGATAAACTTCTTTGATGCTGATGGTTTTTCAAAAAACAGTTACTCTGCTCAAGATATCAACTACCTAAGAGAGAATGTTCCCTCTGCACTCAAAACTACTTACTGTATGTGTCTCAAAAGTAAACAAGATGGTGACTACAGTTTTGAGAAAAAGAGTGAAAAAGACTCTTGGAAAAAAGTTACAGGTGAAGGTAACTTTGATGCCTTTTTAGAGTCTTCAAAGTTTAGCGATGCAGATAGTCCTAAAGTTATAGAGACACATCTAAGAAAGCTTATGGAAGGTGCAAAAGAGATACCCTCTTTAAAAGAGATTGGGTTTTCTTGGGTTGTAACTGTTCCTAAAAGTACTAATATTGAAAACATATTAGAGCACTACTTTTTAGATAACCATATATTTATAGAAAAGGGAAGAAAGATTACTTATATTGCATGGGCTGACAAACTAGCAGATGTTAATATGAGGAATTTTGCTAATACGAAGTAAGAGTAACTTTAGCTATAATACGAGGCTAAAAATTTTAAATAAAAATAGGAAATTTTGTGATTACATTAAAAGAAGCATTAAAATTATCAAAAGAAGAACTAAACAAATTTAAAGATGAATTAAAAACAAAAATCGAAGCAAGACCTGAACTAAATGCTTACATAGATGTAAACAATGTAGGTGAGGGTGTACCTATTGCTATTAAAGATAACATTCAAGTAAAAAACTGGACAGTTACATCTGGTTCAAACATACTTCAAGGATATATTGCTCCATATAATGCAACTGTAATTGAAAAAATGACAGACGCAGGTCTTTCTCCTTTTGGTCGTGTAAATATGGATGAGTTTGCTATGGGTTCTACAACAGAATCAAGTTTCTACGGTAAGACTCAAAATCCTCATAACTCAGATTATGTTCCTGGTGGAAGTAGTGGTGGTTCTGCTGCTGCTGTTGGTGCTGGTCTTGCTATCGCTGCACTTGGAAGTGATACTGGTGGTTCTATCCGTCAACCTGCTGCTTATTGTGGAATAGTAGGAATGAAACCAACTTATGGTCGTGTAAGTCGTTATGGTCTAGGTGCTTATGCTTCTTCACTTGACCAAATTGGACCAATGACTCAAAATGTTGAAGATGCTGCGATCCTTTATGACATCATCAGCGGTCATGATAAAAAAGACTCTACATCTGCTCAGAAGAATGATAAAGTTTCAGATAAACTAGATGCTACTAGAAAGCTAAAGGTAGCTATTTTACCTTCACATGTAGAAAATGCTAGCGACGATGTTAAAAAAGCTTACACTGAAGCTATTGAGGCTTTAAAAGCACAAGGCCATGAAATAGTTGAGCGTGAGTTAATGGATGCTAAGTTTGATATCTCTGCTTACTATATTACAGCTACTGCTGAAGCTGCTACAAACCTTGCTCGTTATGATGGTATTCGTTATGGTAATCGCGTAACTGGAACTAACCTTGAAGACACTTTCACACAGACTCGTTCGAACGGTTTTGGTGACGAAGTAAAACGTCGTATCATGCTTGGAAACTTCGTACTTTCGAGTGGATACTATGAAGCTTACTATGTAAAAGCACAAAAAACCAGACATATGATAAAAGATCAGTACGACAAAATTTTTGCTGATGTGGACTTAATACTTTCACCTATTGCACCTGGTATTGCCCCTAAGTTTGGGGAGTTAGAAAACCCTATGGATATGTACCTAAGTGACCTTTACTCTATAAGTGTAAATCTTGCAGGACTTCCAGCTATTTCACTTCCTATAAATAAAGGTACAAATGAGATGCCAGTTGGGCTTCAACTTATAGCTAAAGCTTACAATGAGCAGACACTATTTGACGGTGCTCTTTCTTTAGAGAAACAAGTCAACTACACTAACTAATAGTTCTACATCTAAAAGGCTTTCATGCCTTTTTCTCCTTCTACGCAATAAACAAATTATTTTAATTTTAACTTATTTTATAACATCATAATTAAACAAAGTAGTATATTTTAGACTATGTTGATAACATCAAGCCAATAAAATATTTTCTTCTTTTAAAGGGTATAAAATGAATGATAAGATTACTAACTCTATACTAGCTTCATTAACAGCAGATGCTTATGCATTGGGTGCTCACTGGGTATATGATGAAGAGCAATTAAGTAACCTACCTATAAACTGGGAAACATTAAATGATGCTCAGTCGATGTGGCACGATGGAAAAAAGAGTGGAGATTTTACTCACTATGGTGACCAGACACTTTTTCTTTTAGAATACATGTCAGAAAAAAAAGAGTTTAATAAAGATGATTTTTATGAGTTCTGGTCCCAGAAGATGAAGAATTATGGTGGTTACATAGATGGAGCTACTCGTAATGCATTAGAGAATATGGGTACAGAGTCTGCTGATTTGAGTATCTGTGGCCATATAGCTCCACTACTTCTACATGTAAAGAGTCAAGATGAGTTTTTAAAAAGAGTAAAAGACTTTACTTCTATCACTCATAATTCACCACTTGCACAGACAGCTTCACAATTTTTTGCTGAACTTTTCTATGCATCTTTAGAAGGTAAGGACATACAAAAAACTATCGAGGGTTTAAAACCAAAGTATCCTTCATTATCTACTTGGATAGATGAAGGTATGAGTAGTAAAGACAAAGATACATCAGAGTCTATAAGAGGGTTCGGTCCAGCCTGTGGAATTGATGGTGGTTTTAGTGGAGTTATTCATCTATTATGTTTAGGAGATGATTTTAAAGAAGTAATGATTAAAAACTCTAAGGCTGGTGGAGATAGTTCAGCTCGTGGTATGGTAGTAGCAATGATACTAGGTACTAGAGATGAATTTAAAATGGTTTATGAGTGGTTAAACAATATCAATACAATAGAGAAAATAAACACATATATACAAAGGTTGAAATAATGCAAAAACTGATAGACACAATATCTAAGATCGTACCAAGTACTAGATATTTTACATTTGGACTTTTACAGTCAAGTCCTGTATGGAAATTAAAGTATCCACTGGCAGTAATACACTCTCTTCATCGTTCAAAAACAGAATTAACAACTATACACTTTAGAGAGTTAGTCGATGCAGATGGAAAAACTCCTAACACTTATGAAGATGAAACACTTGTTAAGCTCGGAACAAATGCAGCAGAAGCATTTCAATATGCTGACTTTATAGCTCTAAAAGGTGATGCAAATCCACAAATAGTTTTTAAAGAAAAGAATGAAAAAGATTTTTGGAAAAAGATACAAAATGTAGATCACATAGAAGCTACATTTGACTACACAGAGTTTACTAGTGATGAAGATGCAAGTAAAGTAGAGTTTGATTTAAGAGAGATTATCCGTAAAAGAAAAGAAGTTCATGCGCTTAAAGAGGTTGGGTTTATCTGGATGGCTATAACTGAGAGTGATTCTAGTAAAGTTTTTGAACATTACTTTGGAGAGAACTACAAGTGTATAGATAATAAGTACTATATAGGTTGGAGTGATAAGTTAAAAGATATAAACATGAGGTATTTTGTTTATACCCCTGAATAGGTTTGAGAACACATTTTGCTTTTTACATGTAAGAAATATTTATAATTTTGTAAAGAGGTAAGTATGGCAATATATACAAGCGATGGAAAACAACTTCTAAATGTTGAATATGACGACATAGTAGAGGTAAACGATACAGTAGACGGAATGCTGGTTATGTCTAAAGATACTCGTGGTGATGAGTATGTAGTTTTTATGTTAGAAGCAAACAGAAATATCTGCGCATATGTTTTTGATGAAGTTTTTATCATCGGTAGAGTTAGCGGTTTTGAATCTCTTCCAGATGCTATTGAAGCTTGGAAAAACGACGAAATTTAAAATAAAATATAATTTTTTATAATAATATTTCTTTTTTAATTATTATGATATAGTTATATTATGAATCAATTAAACCCAAAAAAATTACCTTTAATTGCCATACTGTTTTCTATACTCTTTTGGACAGTAGACACTGCTATAGATGTATATGTTCTTGGTGAAGAAGATAGTTATTTGGAGTCAATGTTTTTTCCTGAACCTGCAGAGTTATGGATGCGTTGTTTAGTTGTTGTAATGTTATGTTCTTTCTCATATTTCGCTAGAAATATACTCCTGAAACAGCAAAAAATATCTTATGATTTACAGACATATCAAAATCATCTTGAAGAGCTTGTGGCAAATCGTACTCAAGAGCTTGAAAATATAAACAAATCACTCACAGAAATCGCAAATAAAGACCATTTAACAAACCTTTATAATAGAAGAAAATTTGATTCAATATTAGAATATGAAATTAAAAAAAATAAGCGTTATAGGCTTGGCATGTCTATTTTGTTTTGTGATATAGATAAATTTAAAGATATTAATGATGAATATGGTCATGATATTGGAGATAAGGTTCTAACGGTATTTGCTTCTGTTTTAGAGAAATCACTTAGAGGGTCAGATATTGTAGCTAGATGGGGTGGAGAGGAATTCGTTATTTTATTTTTAAATACCTCAGAAGATGTTGTAATGAGTTTGGCAAATAAAATTAGAGAAGAGATAGAAGCTCATGACTTTACTGATGTATCTTCAGTTACAGCAAGTTTTGGTCTTACACACCTTAAAGACAGTGATGATAAATACAGTATTATTAAACGTGTTGACCAGGCTCTATATGAGGCAAAAGGGGATGGTCGTAACTGTATTAAATTAATATAAAAATATCTTTACCTCTTTTTAACAACTAAAAAGATATAATTCTATGAATTTTAGAAAACAGACTTTTATACCAAAAGGAAACCGATGAAAATTCGTAAACAAGCCCTCACATTTGAAGATGTACTACTAGTACCTCAATACTCTGAAGTATTACCAAAAGAAGTTTCATTAGAAACAAAATTAACAAAAAATATTTCACTAAAAATTCCTATGGTTTCTGCAGCTATGGATACTGTTACTGAATATCGTGCAGCTATTGCAATGGCTAGACTTGGTGGTATTGGGATTATCCATAAAAATATGGATATAGAAACTCAATGTAAACAGATCACAAAAGTAAAAAAGAGTGAAAGTGGAATCATTATTGATCCTATTTTTGTTCACCCTGATGCGACTTTAGCTGAGGCTGATGCACTTATGAATGAATATAAAATTTCAGGAGTACCTGTTGTAGATGGTCACAATAAGCTTCTAGGGATACTTACAAATCGTGATATGAGATTTGAAAAAGATATGCGTAGAAAAGCTAGTGAAGCTATGACTAAAATGCCACTAATTACTGCTGGAAATGGAATTTCTCTTGATGATGCTGCAGATATTATGCATAAAAACAAGATAGAAAAACTTCCTATTATTGATGAAGACGGATTTTTAAAAGGTCTTGTAACTATCAAAGATATCAAAAAACGTATAGCTTACCCTAACTCAAACAAAGATGCATTTGGTAGACTTGTTGTTGGTGCTGCTATTGGTGTTGGTCAAATGGACAGAGCAAAAGCACTTGTTGATGCTGGGTGTGATGTTTTAGTTTTAGATTCTGCTCATGGTCACTCAAAAGGGATTATGGATAGTGTTCGTGCTATTAAAGCTGAACTTGAAGTAGATGTTATCGCTGGTAACGTTGCAACTGGTGAAGCAGTTGAAGCACTTATAGAAGCTGGAGCTGATGCTGTTAAAGTTGGAATTGGACCTGGTTCAATCTGTACTACTAGAATTGTTGCTGGTGTTGGTGTTCCACAAATGTCTGCAATAGATGAGTGTGCAGCAGCTGGTCGTAAGCATGGAGTTCCTATCATCGCTGATGGTGGACTTAGATACTCTGGTGACCTTTCAAAAGCTTTAGCAGTAGGTGCTAGTTGTGTTATGGCTGGTTCTATGCTTGCTGGTACTGAAGAGTCTCCTGGTGATACTATAATGTATCAAGGTCGTCAGTACAAATCATACCGTGGTATGGGTTCTATTGGAGCTATGCAAAAAGGTTCAACGGACAGATATTTTCAAGAAGGAACTGCTGCGGATAAGCTAGTACCTGAAGGAATTGAAGGTCGTGTACCATTTCGTGGTTCTATTGCAGGTATAGTTCATCAAATGATGGGTGGTCTACGTGCATCTATGGGTTACTGTGGTTCTAAAGATATTACAACATTTTGGGACAAGGCTGAGTTTGTACAGATTACTTCTGCAGGACTTAAAGAGTCTCATGTACATGATGTACAAATAACTGCTGAAGCACCGAACTACCACGTATAATGAAAGAAGTTAAATACGCAGGTTTTTGGATTCGTTTCTTTGCCTCGTTTTTTGACACTCTTTTTTTAGCTCTACCAGTAGCTGTAGTCATCTACTTTTTAAGTGATGGCAACTGGTTTGACTTCTCTCAATATCAACAAAATATGCAATACGCTATGAGTGGAAATGCAGAAAAAGCACTAGCCTCACAACCAAAAACATCTCTAAAGTGGGAACTACTTTTTGAACTATCTGTTATTATTATTACTATACTTTTTTGGAGAAGATGGAAGGGTGCAACACCTGGTAAAAGATTTCTACATGTAAAGATTGTAGATGCTAAGACGCTAGGCGAGATTGACAATAAACAAGCTATAACTCGCTCTTTAGGTTACATAGTATCAATGATACCACTTTTTATAGGATTTATAATGGTAGGACTAAGAGCTGATAAACGGGGACTTCATGATTTACTAGCTGGAACAGTAGTAATTTACGATGAAGAAGAGACTATATAGACTGTAAAGCTTATATTAGAACCAGAAACTAAGACCTATTAGAATGTAACTATCCTCATTTTTACTCCATTCAAAGCCAAAGTATGGTGCAAATTCTCTTTTTAATTCATACTTTAATCTAACCCCAATGGTAATGTCATGTACTCCTTTTATTAGTTCCATACTAGCCACATCCTTTGAGTAAATAGATGTTGAAATAGTAGGCATTAAAATAAGTTTCTGTGTAATTAGTGCTTCATAATCAGCCTCTAGTCTAAGACCAATATTTTCATTATTTCCTATGAGTAGAGCAGCTCTTATTTCTACAAAATATGGAAGCATACCACTTAGTGCAATAACTCCCCAAGTATAATCAGACTCATCTGTATTATCATAAGCTATACCTGCTTGTATATCTAAGTAAGGTGATATCGCGTGGGAGTAGACTAATTGGTTTTCACTTTCACTACTAGCGTACTTTGTATCTTCTCCCTCACTATAGAATATGATTTTATTTAGAGAATATCCAATTGATATATCACTATCCCAACTAAAGGTTTTTATACTTTTTGTTTGATACTCAAAGTTTTCAAACGTAACTTTATAGAGTAATGGATCGTCATTATCCATAGCTGTACTAATTTCTACATGTAAGAATAAAATTGTAAATAATATTAAAAATATATTTTTCATTTTGCACTCCTCTATCTCACTACAACTTTTCTAAACATACCAGCCATATGATAGATAAGATGGCAATGATATGCCCATAAACCTTTAGCATCGACTGTTACTTGAAAACTTATGCGAGAACCTGGTTGAACTATAATGGTGTGTTTTCTTACAAAGTTACCATTACCAGTTTCTAAGTCACTCCATAGTCCATGAAGGTGCATAGGATGGTTCATCATAGTATTGTTTATGTAAGTTATTCTTAGTCTTTCTCCATAGAAAAATTCTAATGGTTTTGCGTCCTTATAGGCTATTCCATTTATGGACCATAAGTATCGTTCCATATTCCCAGTTAAATTGAGTATTATTTGTCTATCAGGATATCTGTCATCAACAATTGAATTAAGGGATTTTAGGTCTGCGTATGTAAGTACAACTCTTCCATTTCCTCTCAAACCAACACCAGGGTCATTTAGTCGGTAACGAGTGTTTTCTAGCTTCATAGTTGTGTGAGCACCCCATTTTTCTTCTAATGGTGTAATAGGTACATTTGAGTATAGAGGCTTTTTCTTCATTGGCATTGTCATATTTGCACCGCACTTCATCGCTGAGTGCGTTGAGTTGTTATGCATATCATGATTCATACCCATATCTGTATGAGTCAGTATAGGCAGTTCATCCATTTGTGGAGCTATTGCTAAAACATTCTTGTTGTATGTAAGAGAACCCAGTGCATAGCCAGAACGGTCTAAACTCTGAGCAAAAATAGCATAAGCTTTTTTTTCTAATGGTTCAACTATTACATCATAAGTCTCAGCTACACCTATTCGAAATTCATCTACACGAATAGGCTCGATATTGTTCCCATCAGCTGCTACTACCATCATTTTTAAACCAGGAATTTGTACATCAAAAAATGTCATGGCAGCAGAATTTATAAAGCGCAGTCTAACTTTATGACCCTTCTTAAAGAGTGCTTTAAAGTGTGTGCTTGGGTTATGTCCGTTCATCAAGTAAGTATATGTATATCCTGTAACATCAGATAAGTCTCTATCTGTCATAGACATTTTATTCCACATTTTTCTATCACTAAATGCTTGTAAAAAACCTTTCTCTTTTACTTCACTGAAGAACTCCCCTACAGTACGCTGTTTAAAGTTATAATAGTCTCCAACTAGTTTTAATTTTCTATATACAGAATGTGGATTCTCATCAGACCAGTCTGACAAAGTCAGAACATAATCTGCGTTGTATTTGTAAGGGTCCTGAACTTTAGGCTTGATTACTATAGCACCATATACACCAGTTTGCTCTTGAAAACCTGAATGACTATGGTACCAGTATGTACCACTTTGATTTAGGGTGAATTTATAAGTGAATGTTGTACCTGGTTTTATACCTGCAAAACTTAGTCCTGGTACACCATCCATATCTGTTGGGAGTATGATTCCATGCCAATGAATAGACGTGTCAACTTTAAGATTGTTGGTTACATGTATGGTGACTTCATCACCTTCTTTCCAGAGTAATGTTGGAGCTGAAAGTAGTCCATTTACTGTTGTGGCTATTGCCGGAGTTCCTGTTATATTTACAGGTGTATACTCAATACTTAGGAAGAATTCTTTACCACTTAACACTGAAGAGTTATCGAGAAACTTGTTTGTGCTTTTAGCATTTAAATCAACAAGTCCTGAGAGTAGCAATGATGAAGTAGCAACTCCTTTTACAAAGATTCTACGAGTGAGTTTATGATTATTACTCATATTATACTCCTACATGTAAGAACTTATTTCTATTGTACACCTAGTACGTGTAGAGTTTGTGTATATAATATTAATCTATTTTTGGATAGAATGTATTTAAATAAAATTTAGGAAAACAGATGGATTTACAGACTAAGGCATTGCACGCAGGTTATGAAAAAGATACTCAAGGAACTATGGCTGTTCCTATTTATCAAACAACTGCTTATGAATTTCGTGATTCACAGCATGCCGCTGATCTATTTGCACTAAAAGAGTTAGGTAATATCTATACTCGTTTAAATAATCCTACTACAGATGTATTTGAGAAAAGGTTTGCTGAGCTTGAAGGTGGCGAAGCAGCTATCGCAACTTCAAGTGGGATGAGTGCTATCTTCTTTGCAATTGTAAATGCAGCAGAGGTTGGAGATAACATAGTTTGCGCTAAGCAGCTTTATGGTGGAAGTCTTACTCAGACGGCACATACTCTTAAAAGGTTTGGTATTGAAGCAAGGTTCTTTGATGTGCATGAACCTTCTCAAATCGAGGCTTTAGTGGATGAAAAAACAAAAGTTATATTTTTTGAGTCATTAACAAATCCTAGTATTGACGTAGCAGATATAGAAGCTATAACAAAAATTGCAAATAGCCATGGTATATTAACGGTAGTAGATAACACAGTTGCTACTCCGGTATTATGTCGTCCTTTTGAGTTTGGAGCTGATATAACAGTTCATAGTGCTTCTAAGTACACAACAGGTCAGGGTCTTGCTATTGGTGGGATTATGGTAGAGAGAAAAGGTCTTGTTGAAAAGTTAAGAGACAACCCTCGCTATACTCACTTTAATGAACCAGATGCATCTTACCATGGACTTGTCTATGTAGATGTTGGACTACCTCCATACTCTCTTCGTGCACGTCTTTCACTGTTACGTGATTTAGGTGCTGTATCATCACCATTTAACTCATGGTTATTCATTCAAGGTATGGAACATTTAGCACTTCGTATGAGAGAACACTCTAAAAATGCACTTGAGTTAGCTCAGTTTTTAGAATCACATCCAAAGGTTAAAAAAGTAAACTATCCAGGACTAAAAAGTAATTCTAACTATGATAATGCTCAAAAATACTTTGATGGTGGACAATGCTCTGGACTTCTTAGTTTTGAAGTGTCTTCACTTGATGAGGCAACGAAAATTGTTGATGCAACAGAGCTTTACTCTTTAGTCGTAAATATCGGTGATTCTAAATCTATTATTACTCACCCCGCATCAACAACCCACCAACAACTTAGTCAAGATGAATTAAATGCTTGTGGAGTTCCAGCTGGACTTATTAGAATATCATGTGGTTTAGAGAGCTCAGCTGACCTTATTGCAGATATCAAACAGGCGTTAGAAGCTTAGATGATAATTAGAACACTATTTTTATTTCTATTTGTATTTACAACACTTAATGCAGGAGTAGTAATAAAAGATGGTGTGAAAAAGTATGATGACTTCAGTATTGAATATTTTTATGATGAAAGTTCTCTTTATAGTGTTGAAGATGTATCGAAAATCAAATTTGAAAAGCAGATATCAAGTCAATTTACACAAGGTTATAAAACAGCGACAGCATGGTTTAAGATTGAAATACTAAATAGAAGTAATAAAGAAGATTTTATTCTTTATTTTACTGAACCTTTTTGGACTAACGTAGACTTATATACTTATCTTGATGGAAAATGGAAAGTAGATAAAAATGGTTTAAATGTTGACCTAAATGATAGAAGCATAAATGACAATAATCCAGCTTTTAAGTTACATATAACTAAAGATGAAACTATTACATACTTTGTTAAAGCAAGAACTATATCTGGACATATTGGTGAGTTTCAAGTATATACTGCAGATGAATATTATAGACCTAGTCGTATTAGTATTACAGATATGTATATTATTTTATCTTTTGTATTTTTAGTGATTTTAATTCCTAATTTATATAATCTTTTGGTTACAAGAGATCGTATATATGTATACTATTTGGGGTATATAACTTCATTAATAATCTTTTTGAGTGTTAAAAGTGGAACTTATATGTCATTTGGTTTTCATGGATGGGACACTGGATTACATACAGTAGGTGCTTCTCTTGTGCTGTTCTTAACACTATTTTCTGGACGCTTCTTAGATTTGAAAAATACTATGCCATTAGCAGATAAAATGTTTAAGCTATCAAGTTTAATATTTGGTATTTTTATTTTACTGGTATCACAAGATATACAATATGCTAATTTCGTATTTAATATACTTTCATTCCTGTTCTTAACACTACTACTAGTCGTATCGGTAAAATCTTGGCTTAGAGGTTACAGTGATGCTAAGTACTATTTAATTGCCTTAATGATTTATACACCTGCTATGGGCCTAATGGTACTGAATTTCAATACATTTTTAGAGAACAATGACATAACAAGGTATTCATTTTTAGCTGGATCCTTGATAGAGATTATATTTTTTACACTTCTTCTTACAAATAAGTACTTAAAAACATCAACTGTAAATAAACTTTTAATAGAACAAAAAAGAAAACTTGAGCATACCAAGATAGAACTTATTAGAGAAGCCAGTGAAGACTCTTTAACTGGTCTTTATAACCGTAGATATTTTTCAAAAGAAGCTGAAAAAATTTATAGTGAATCAGTAAGTAAAAATAAAAACTTTTCACTTTTACTAATGGATTTGGATAAATTTAAAAGAATTAACGATACTTATGGGCATTCAACAGGTGACAAGGCCATACAAGCAACAGTACAGACTATACAAGATGTGTTAACGAAGAATGATATAGCAGGGAGATATGGTGGAGAAGAGTTCATTGTTTTACTCCCTGATATATCTCTTAGCGATGCAGTTGAATTAGCTGAAGAAATAAGAATTAAACTTCAAGATTATGAATTAGTTATAGATGAAGATGAGATTATCAAAATTTCAATTAGTATAGGTGTTGCAGAACTTGAACATAAATATGATAATACTTTAGAAAGTCTTATTAAGCGTTGCGATCAGGCACTATATAGAGCTAAGTTAAATGGTAGAAACTGCGTATATGTGTAGTATAACTATTAATTGAATTAGTATTAAGTCAGTTTTGCTAAAATACTACCAATATTTTATGGAGAGTTAAAGAGTTGCCACTAAATCTAAAGACACATACTGAACATTTTACTAATCCTCTTTATCTTGAGAGTGGCCGTATTCTAGAACCTTATGATATCACTTATGAAACTTATGGTGAGTTGAATGATGATAAAAGTAATGTTGTTGTAGTTTGCCATGCACTCACAGGTTCGCATCATTGTGCAGGTACTTACGAAGATGATACAAAAGCTGGATGGTGGGATGGCCTAATAGGTCCTGGCAAAGCTATAGATACTGATAAGTACTTTGTAATATGTACAAATGTTATTGGGAGCTGTTTTGGTTCTACTGGTCCTATGAGTCCTCAACTTCCTCATCATAACCCCTACAGATATAAGTTTCCTGTTGTAACTGTAAAAGATATGATTAAGGCTCAAAGAATTCTTTTTGACAGACTAAATATCCATAGTGTTCACGCTATAGTTGGTGGTTCAATGGGTGGTATGCAAGCACTACAATTTGCTATTCATTACCCTAAGTTTGCAAAGAAAATAATTTCTATGGCAACAACGCACGCAACACAACCATGGGCTATAGCTTTTAATAAAGTTGCTCAAGAATCAATACTTAAAGATCCAGATTTCAAACAGGGTTATTATGACAGTGAAGTTATAAAAGAACATGGTTTAGCTGGAATGGCAGTGGGTCGTATGGCAGGTCATATTAGCTTTTTGTCGCATGAGTCTATGAATGAAAAGTTTGGACGTGAATACAAAAGAAATGATGGTCTCTATGAGCTTTTTGGTAAGTTCCAAATTGAGTCTTACTTAGAGTATAATGGGTACAATTTTACTAAATGGTTTGATCCATTATCTTATCTATATATTACAAAAGCTATTAATATTTATGATCTTTCTCGTGGTTTTGATAGTATGAAAGAGGCTCTTAAAAAGATAAACTCTGAACTTCATTTAATCAGCTTTAGTAATGATCTACTTTTTAAAAGTTCTGAAATGAAAGAGTTAAGTGATATGCTTGAGGATGTAGGTAGTACAAATCACCATTATCGAGATATAGAGAGTGACTATGGGCACGACGCCTTTCTTGTTGAATTAGATAAGTTTAAAGATTATGTTGCGGAAGTGTTAAAATAAATATAGGAGTAAGTATGAAGTTTTTTATTATTACATGTGTATTTATTAGCTCTATTTTTGGTGCTGATATAGATGAATTTGCTTTAGAAGCTAACTACCTAAGAGATTACAATTCTGCCCTGCAAGTAGCAAAAAAAGAAAATAAAATGATAATGCTACTTGTAGTTGCAGACTACTGCCCTTGGTGTAAAAAGTTTGAGAGAAAAACACTACAAAAACCAGAAGTATCAAAGATAGTTCAAGAGAATTTTATTCCAGTTGTTATAGATAAAAATAAAGAGAAGGGTTCTTACCCAAAAGAGTATAATACCCCTTTAATTCCTACTGTATATTTTATAGATCCACATACTCAAGAACGTGTACATGAAACGGTAGCTTATATGAAGAAGAAAGAGTATATATCACATATAAATGATACTTTGGAACTTTTTAAAGATAAGAATAAATAATGAGAAAACTACTTTTACTCATCTTTACATGTAGCCTTGTGTTTTCATCATCTATCTACACTTTAGACAATGTGAAAAACTTGAATATATATTTTGATAATAAGAGTGGTTTTTTAGACAATAAAAATAAAGAAGATATAAACAAACTTATTACAAAAGAGCTGACAAGTGCAGGGTTTATCTTTGGAAAAACAGACGCCATTATATTTTTTGTAAAAGTAAAAGCAAAAGAGTTAGATGAAACATACTTTATAAATGTAGAGTTAGGTCTTGCAGAAGAAGTTATAACTAAGCGTGAAGGCTCTGTAGAAACATTCGCTCATACTTATATAGGTAGTGAACTTATAGAATCTGAAGAGCCTTATACTGATACAGTTGAGCTTATTGAGTACCTACTTCATGAGTTTATAGAATCGTATAAAGATGATAATGAAGAATAAAAATAGGAGATAGATTTATGAGTAAAGAAGAAATTGGCTTTGAAGATAAGCTTGACAGTGCAAAAGAAATATTAGAAACTTTAATGAAACCAGATATAACATTAGAAGACAGTGTAAAAGCGTATGAAAAAGGTATGAAAGAGTTGACTCAAGCACAAAAGATTCTTGAAGAGGCTGAGATAAAAATTACAGAGATTAAGGCTACTTAGTGATAGCAGCTGTCCTACAACTTAGTTCTCAAGGAATAAGTTCTACAAAATTGTATAGTTATATTAGGGCTGCACATAACCAAGGTGTTTCTGTTTTACTCTTAGGTGAGTACATATTAAACCCATTTTTTAAAGAGTTAAGTACTCTCTCCTTATCAATGATTAAAGAGCAAGCTGAACATCAAATAGTAATACTCAAAGAACTTTCTACAAAATATAACATGAGTATAGTAGCTCCACTTGTAATTGTGAAAAAGAAAAAAGTATATAAAACAATAGCAAAATTTTCTCCAAGTTCTACATCATATTACCAACAACAGTTACTTATAAACTACACTCATTGGAATGAAGAAAAATACTATGATAATGAAATTAAGACTTTAGAGGCTCCTTTAGTCTTTAAGGTTGATGGATTTAAGTTTGCTGTCATGAGTGGATTTGAATTGCATTTTGATGAGTTATGGGCGAAACTATCATCTAAAAACATTGACTGTGTTTTAGTTCCAAGTGTATCAACATTTGAATCTTATGAAAGATGGAAGTCTTTAGTCTTATCACGTGCTTTTACTAATAACTGTTATATTCTAAGAGCAAATCGTATAGGTGATTATACGGATAAAAATTACTCATGGAAGTTTTATGGTGATTCATTTCTTGCTTCACCTAATGGTGAACTTTTAGAACATTTAAAGAATAAAGAAGAGCTTATGATAGTTGAAATGAATCATGCTGATGTAGTGAAAGCAAGAAGATTATGGGGCTTTAAAGAGGCTGTAACTAAAAGACAGTAGCTATGCTATAATATATATAAATTAATATTAAGAGATATATATGGTAGATTACTTTCATCGTCAGATACAGCTTTGGGGTGAAGATACCCAAAAGAGATTAGCAGAAAAAAAAATAGCTATAGTTGGCTCAGGTGGACTTGGTAGCTCTCTCTCATTTGCTCTTGGTGCTAGTGGTATAGGCGAAATCCACATGATAGACTTTGATGAAGTGTCACTCCATAATATTCATAGACAAATTGCCTTTAAGATGGGTGATGAAGGTAAAAATAAAGCAGTAATAAATGCAGAACTGATAGAGCAAAGATGCCCATTTGTTAAAGCCACTGCTCACACATGTAATTTTGAGGAATTCTCACAAAAAAATATAGAGCTTGATCTTATTATAGATGCAACTGATAACCTTCCTACCCGTGCAGAGATAGATATTTACGCAAAATCTCGTAACTTACCTTGGGTTTATGGAAGTGTTGAAGCCTTTCATGGTCAAGTATGCTTTTTTGATGAGTCTTTATTTGAAGATGCATTTAAAGTAACCTCTCAAACTCCAGAAGGCATAGCTGCCCCAATTGTTATGCATATTGCATCACTTCAAGCAAATTTAGCTTTGAGGTATTTAGCAGGTCTGAGTGTTAAAAAAGACAAGCTTTATTATCTGTTCTTTGACAATGATGGAGAGTTAGTAACTCAAAAGTTTGGTTTACCAAAAAAGTAGGATAACTATGAAGGCTATACTTTTAACTATATTATTATCACTTAGTATATTTGCCTCAGAACAACCAAAAGAGTTTTTAGAAGAAACTTCTAAGTATGCAATCAAAATTGGTTCAGGGGACACAAAAACTGTTTATATGTTTATTGATCCAAAATGTAAGCACTCAAAAAAAATTTTAAAAAAAATCATGGACAGCAAAAGTATTTTATCCCATAATACTTACTATATATTTTTATATGAATTAGAGAGACTAGAATCTATTGATTTAATATATTATATTTACCAATCAGAAGAGCAAAAAGTTACACTTTTAGAGGTTATGATTGATGAAGAGATAGTTGATCTTGATGAATTTGAGGTGACTAAAAAGACAAAAAATGATATTGGTTTAATATCTAAAGTTGCAAAAAAACTTGATATGACTCAAAGACCATATATGATATCTTTTGAAAAAAATTCTAAATTTTGTACAGTTTCAGAAGGCAAGGCTTCTTGTCTAAATGAGTTTGAATAGCTCTATAGTTTTGATATATATGCTGAAACTAATTTTATGTCATCTTGGCTAAGAGTTGAAAGTTGACCTTTCATAAGACCTTGCATCGCTCCACCATATGTACCGTTAAGATAACCATTTAGTACATCATTAGTTTTTTGTGCTGGCCATCCTTGAATTACTTTTGATTTTCCTAATGCCATTTTTTCTGCATTTTTCCCATGACATGCTACACAAGATTGGAATATATCTGAACCAGTCTTAGTCGCTATTTCTATCTTTTTTTCTTCAACTATTATTGGGTCAGGTATATTCGTTTTTATGGTGCTTGTTTCAATTGCGGGAGTTTGAGTTGTTGTAGTGTTTATGTTGTCGTCAGTACAACCTATAAATAAAATGGATACGATAAGTATATATATTTTTTTCAATTGGTTGGCCTTTTTGATTGATTGGTGTATTTTATCATTAGAAGCATTAACACTATATATCCATTTTAGATTAGTTTTTTATTCTAAGTGTAAACATTCTTTAGTGCGACTAATTGGCTGTTAATCTCACTTTTAGAGATTTTAGATATAATTACTATAAATAAAATAAGTGATGAAAAATATGAATTTTGAGCCATATCCATTTGAAAAACTAAATAATTTACTAGAAAACATATCAGTTACCAAAGATTACACCCCATCTATTCTTACAATCGGAGAGCCACAGTTTGAAACTCCTGATTTTATTCAAAATTCTCTGAGTAATAACTCTAGTCTTCTTAAAAAATATCCAAAGACATCTGGCGAAGCTAATTTAAGAAACTCTCAAATCAACTTTGTTAAAAATAGATTTGGAGTTACGTTGAGCAATGAAGAAATTATTCCAACTTTTGGAACTCGTGAAGTTCTTTTTAACTTTCCACAGTTTTTACTTTTTGATATTGATGAACCTGTTATGGCATTTACAAATCCATTTTACCAAATTTATGAAGGTGCGGCTTTAGCTTCAAAGGCAAAGGTAATTCATCTTAATTTGACACAAGAGAATAATTTTAAGCCTATTATAGATGAAGAAAAACTTTCTACATGTAACCTTGTTATTTTAAACTTTCCAAACAATCCAACTACGTCTGTTTTGAGTGTTGAAGAATTATCTAAATGGGTAGAACTTGCTCTGAAATATAACTTTGTACTTTTAAATGATGAGTGCTATAGTGAAATATATACAGATAAAAAAGTTCCATCACTATTAGAAGCTTCAGTACATGCGGGAAATAATAGTTTTAAAAATGTATTAGTAATCAATTCAATTTCTAAGCGTTCATCAGCACCGGGACTTCGTTCTGGTTTTATAGCTGGAGATAAAGACATTTTAAAAGAGTATATGAAATACAGGACATATGTAGGTTGTGCATCTCCGCTACCACTTCAAAGTGCTGCTGCTGATGCTTGGAGTGAAGAGTCACATGTTGAAGCTTCTCGAGAAGTATATAGAGAAAATTTTGCTATAGCTAAAGAGATACTTGGTGTTGAGATTCCTGAGGCTTCATTTTATATATGGCTAAAAGTTGATAACGCTATAGAGTTTACAAAAAAACTATATCAAAACTACAATGTAAAAGTACTTCCAGGTGAGTACTTAGGAAGAGATGATGAAAATGGAACAAACCCTGGAAAAGGCTTTGTGAGAATCGCTTTTGTTGAATCTCAAGAGAAAACTAGAAGTGCATGTGAGAGAATCAAGGAGTGCTTAGATGAGCAATAAGGTTGAAGAGTTAAAGACAAAAGTATTAGAGCATCAAAAAAATGCTGATATAGCCTCGCTGTATGTACTTGAACAAGAGGCACATGATGTTTTTGATGAAGATACTATTGCTGGTTTTTACGCTAACATTTTAGATTTAGCTTTAGAAAAGCTAACAGATACTTTAGAGTCTCATAGAGTTATGGATATGAATGAAGTACAGGATTTTGCAACAATTAGAGCACTTTATGAGTATGCTATAGAACACTACAGTGCAGGACAGATTGCAGATGCATCTGCTCTTTTTGAAGTACTGAGTGGTTTAAGTAATGATGATAAGTTTTCATCAGCACTTCAGTTGCATTGGATAGCATCTAAAGAGAATCTATCTTTAGACGATTTTATAGCTAATATAGCAGACATAGATGCTACACAAAATGCTGGTACATTTTATATAAGTTGCTTTACGAAAGAGGCACAAGAATTGCTAGATAAGTCTCAAAGAGATTCTAAGTAGTTGGGAGCAATCATATGAAAATTCATTTCATTGGAATTGGTGGAATAGGGATATCTGGTTTAGCACAGTATATGCACTACCAAGGGCATGAAGTTACTGGTTCTGATATATCAGATACTATTATTACAAAAAAGCTTCGTGATTTAGGAATTGGTGTAACTGTTCCACATGATGCTTCAGCTATAACAAATCAAGATTTAGTTGTTCACTCTGCAATTATTAGCCCAGAAAATCCAGAGATTGTTGAGGCTAAGTCTAAAGATATAGAAGTATTAGCTCGTAGAGAAGCACTTCTAAAAATTCTAAATAAATCAAAAGTATATTCAGTAGCTGGTGCTCATGGTAAGAGTACAACAACTGCGATATTGACATCAATTATGAGTGGTTCTGCCATTATCGGTGCAGAGTCTAAAGCTTTTGGCTCAAATGTGAGATATAACCCAGAGACTGACGTAATGCTTTTTGAAGCTGATGAGAGTGATGGTAGTTTCATAAACTCAAACCCACACTGTGCGATTGTGATAAATGCAGAACCAGAACATATGGAGTATTATGATTATAATTACGAGCGTTTTTATGACTCATACAAGACTTTTATAAACTCAGCACCGTGTCGTGTGTTAAATGCGGAAGATCCATTTTTAAGTACGTTAAAAGATACTGTCGATGCTAATTGGTTATATCCAAGTAAAGATATCACAAATATAGACTTTGTTTTAATCAATGACGAACCACATACAAGATTTACACTTAAGGAATTAGGTAGTTTTGATGTTTGGGGATTTGGTAAACATATAGCTCTTGATGCATCACTCGCAATACTCGCGGCTAGTAAATCTATGGAAATAGAAGAGATAAGAGAAAATCTACTTTCATTCAAAGGTATTAAAAAACGTTTTGATATTGTTGGTTCCGAAAAAACTAATGTAATCATTGATGATTACGGCCATCATCCTACTGAGATTAAGGCAACATTTGAATCTGTTAAAGAGTATGCTCTACTTAAAGGGTTTGACAAAATAACAGCTATATGGCAACCACATAAGTACTCACGTACTATTGATAACTTAGATGAATTTATAAAATGTTTTGATGGCGCACAAGAGCTTATAATACTTCCTGTATGGTCTGCTGGTGAAGCATCACAAGAGATAGACTTTAAAGAGAAATTTAAAAGATATAACCTTACTATGGCAGATACTATCAAAAGATCTAACAATACAATTAGAGTTATAAAAGACAAAGAAGAACTGAAAACACTTGATAAAGGTCTTATTATTGGGTTTGGTGCGGGAGATATTACTTACCAAATCAGAGGTACTGCATAATGGCTTATATAGCTGGTTTAGTAATAGTTGGACTTTTCTTTTTAAGTTTACACTATTTTACAGAACTTACTAAACAACAAAAAATTCTAGTTACGGCAAGTGTTTTTTCTGTAGTTATATTAGCTATAGCCTTTAATACATATAGTAGCTCTAAAAGAGAAAATATGTTAAATGTGGTAACGAAGTTTAACCAAGGTAAAAAAGTTAATTGTGATGGACTAGAAGTTGATAATAACTCATATACTTTAAGTATAGGTACTTATACTTTTATTGGAAAAGAAAATACAGACAACTACGGACAGATGATTAGTGCATCTACATGTAGTGATTAAAATATAAAAGAAAAAAGAATGAATATAATAATAAATGGCGAAAAAAGAGAGCTAGAAGAGAGTGTAACTTTAGAAAAAGCACTAGAAACACTAGGACTTACTGGTAAGGTTATGGCCGCTGCTGTAAATATGGAAATTGTAAAACAAGACAGTTGGAATACTCATAAGCTTTGCGATGGTGATAAGTTAGAGTTATTAGACTTTGTTGGTGGTGGTTGATTCTATAGCTACTACAGCTACTGCATAATCTCCATCGTGTGTAATAGATAAGCTAGTATCTATGATATTAAAATTGTCTATTAGTTTTTTAGATAGTTTTAAAGTTGGTGCACCTCTTGGTGTCTTTTGTATCTCAATATCATGAAAGTTACAATCACTCCCAATTCCAACTCCTAAGGCTTTTGATACAGCCTCTTTGGCAGCCCAAAATCCAGATGCAGTTTTATAGTTTTTTACTAAATGTATTTCGTCTGAATTAAGAAATCTTTGGAGGGCTTTATCGCCAAATCGCTCTATTAAGCGATTCATACGAGAGGTTTTTATTAGGTCTATGCCTATCATTTACTGGATTACAAACTCAGTAAAGTAAATACCCTTAACACTTCCATCAACAATCATAGAGTTCATTGTATCTATGATTTGTTCTGAAACTTTTTGTTTCCCTTTTTTAGAGCTAATCTCTTCTAGTGTTTTAGAAGATAGGATTCTTATGATTCTATCTCTGATAACTGGTGATTTGTTGTCAAGTTCTATGCTTAACTCTTCACCATTTAACTCAAGCGAGATAGTAGCTTTTAAGTAACGACGACCAGCATCACTTTTAAGATTTACTGTAAATGTATCTAGTGGATATAGAATCCCTATATCATTTAGTTTTCTCGAAGATACCATATTAGTAGAACGTTTTCTACTTGAACTACTACTTGATGAACTCTTTTCTTGCATTTGTGGAGCATTTTGTTGTTGCATTTGAGCTTCATCATCTCCACCCATTAGTAAAACAGCTATAACTGCACCAGCTATTATGATTAGTACTAGTACTGCTATGATTACAATCATTAGTGTGTTTTTGGGTTTTGCTTCTGTTTGGTTCTCTTCTGTGTTCTCTTCTTCAGCCATTTTTCTTCCTTGAATCTGGTTTTAGTTACTACTATATCGGAAATAATTTCACTAATTTTAAAGATTATACATTTTTTAGGGTTAATTTAGCTTATAAACTAGTACCATTCTAAGAGTTTTGTAACTTCATCTACTACAAAGGTCTTAATAGAAGTCTTTTCAAGAGGCTTTTTAGATAGTAGGGCCTTAGTTATATTTTGCATTTTAGCCTCTTTGAGTCTTACATCCATTGCATATACTTCTCTAACGTCACCAACTAAAGATACTTCACCAATAAATACAGTTTCTTTAGATATTACTCTGTCTCTAAAACTACTTATAATGGCAGCTAAAATTGCTAGGTCAGCTGATGTTTCAGTGATTTTAATTCCACCGGTAATATTTATAAATACATCGTAACCTGACAGTGGAATCTCTAGTTTTCTCTCAAGTAATGCTAATAGCATATTTAATCTATTGTTATCAAAACCTGTTGCTTGACGTTTAGAATTTGGAGTATGAGACTCTGAAACAAGTGCTTGAACTTCTAGTATTATTGGTCGTGATCCTTCCATGATTACAGTTAGTGCTGAACCTGCTTGTTCAGAGTTTCTGTTGAAAAATCTTGATGCGACATCTGTTGCAGATACCAGACCATCATTTCTCATCTCAAAAACGCCTATTTCACTAGTAGGACCAAAACGGTTTTTAAATCCTCTAAGAATTCTAAGCTCTTGAGAAGAGTCACCTTCAAAATACAATACAGTGTCAACCATATGTTCTAGTACACGAGGCCCTGCAATAGAGCCTTCTTTGGTAATATGTCCTATTATAAATATAGCTATATCTTTCTCTTTAGCGATACGCATAAGTTCAAAAGTGATTTGTCTAACTTGTGTAACAGAACCAGGTGCAGAAGAAATATTTTCAGAATATAGAGTTTGAATAGAATCTATAATTAAAAAATCATATTCCCTATGTTCAAGTTCAACTAAAACTTGTTCTAGTCTTATCTCACTTAGTAGGTAGAGTGAGTCTTGGTTTGCATTTAGTCTATTTGCACGAAGTTTTATCTGTCCACTTGATTCCTCTCCTGTTACATAAAGAACATTTTTACCACTAGATGCTATGTCTCCACCAACTTTTAGAAGTAGCGTAGATTTACCAACACCAGGACTACCACCTATAAGTGTTAGTGAACCTGGAACTATACCACCGCCAAGTACCATGTCTAGTTCATCATCTTTAGATGAAAACCTATAAACTTCTTCTTCTACAATATCATTTATACTCAGTGCTTTTGAACCTGTAGAAGTAGTTGATTTTGTCTGTTTAACAACCTCTTGTTGATGTTCATTTAGCTCAACAAATGAGTCCCAAGATCCACAATTAGTACATTTACCCATCCACTTTGGAGTTGTTAGTCCACAGTGTTGACACTCAAATAAAATCTTTTTCTTAGCCATGCTTTAGCCTTTTAGTTTCTTATGAGGTAATTATAATTGTTTTTACATGTAGGAGTTTAAAATATGGCAAATTGCCATATTCTTAAAGTGGTAAGTGAGTTTTAGTCTTCTTCTTCAAAAATAATATCTAGCAGGCCATCAACAAATTCATACTTGTTAAATGGAGTAAGATTTTCAGGTTGTTCACCAGTTCCTACATAAAGAATTGGTAGTTCAAGAGCATAAGCTATACTGAATATACTTCCACCTTTTGCAGTTCCATCTAGCTTAGTGATAATAATTCCATCTATACCTATCATTTCGTTAAATGCTTTTGCTTGAGCTATCGCAGAGTTACCTTGTGTACCATCAATAATAAGTACAGTTCTATGAGGCGATCCTGCATGAGCTTTATCACAAATACGATTTATTTTTTTTAATTCATTTGCTAGATTAGTTTGAGTGTGAAGACGTCCTGCTGTGTCAATAATAACATTGTCAAAACCTTTAGATTTCGCAGAGTCTATAGTATCGAACGCAACAGCAGAACTGTCGTGTCCTTGAGCAGAAGAAACTATCGGAATATCTAGTTTTTTAGACCATTGCGTTAGTTGCTCTATAGCAGCTGCACGAAATGTATCTCCAGCTCCAAGCATTACTTTCTTACCCTCATTTTTATAGCGTTGTGCTAGTTTTGAAATGGTTGTAGTTTTTCCAGCACCGTTTACACCAACTATTAACTCAACAAAAGGAGCGGTATATTCTGGTTCTGTATATGATGTGTAAGCAAGTGTAGCGAGAAGTTTTGATCGCAAGATATCACGCGTAATTTTAGTCTGGTACATCTCGTTTAACATTAGTTCAACTAGGTCGTATTCAACATCAGCTTCTAGTAATATATCTTCAAGTTCATCTTTAGAAAAACTTACTTTTCTCTTTGGAGCAACTGACTTTATAGCATCAGCAGTTTTTGAAAGTGATTTTTTTATAAAGCCAAACATTATTTACCTAAAGCTCTTTTTATATCGCTTTCAATAAACTCTTCTTCTGTCGCACCAACATAGTGATTGATTAGTTTACCATCTTTGTACATAGCCATAAGTGGAATAGGATGTCTCTCTCCAAGTTTTAACTCACTAACTATTGCAGATGTTAAGGCACGGTTTTCTTTCGAGTTAACTAAGATATACTCAGCGTTATACTCTTTTCTAAACTCTAAAAGTTTAGTGTCAGAAATACCATCCTCTATAGTTATACCTAGGATAATTAGGTCCTCTTTGTACTTTTTTTGTAAAGACGTTAAGTGCGTAGCCGCTCCACGACAAGGTGGGCACCAAGTAGCAAAGATATCAAAGATTATAACCTTGCCTTTAGCTTCATCTAGAATGAACTCTGCGCCTTGTTTTTTAATAGTATATGTTTTTTTATCAAGACCATTTAGTGTAAAGTCTCTAGTTGAGATTATGTCGTTAGTAGTTTCTTCATCGTTTGAACATGCTTGAAAAGTTAGAGCTGTGAGTATTGATAGTAGTAAAGTGTATTTTTTTAACATTTGTTACCTTAGTTTTGTGTTTTTAGAGTAAAATAAAAGAAATTATAGCCATAAAGATTTAACATGCCTCTTACAAAAACTATATTTAGAGAAAATTGTATAAAAAAGATGAAGGAAAATTCTTTTCATAATAAAATATATGATGATGCTCATTTAAATCAGACACTTCAAAGAGAACTAAGCAAATTTAAAAATCCAAAAATACTACTATATACTCCCATGCAAACAGAAGTTAATATATATAAGACTCTGCATGGGCTAAGAAGAAAGCATGAGGTATATGTTCCATTTATGGTTGGAGAAAGTTTTAAGATGGTACCATTTAGGCTACCGCTTAAGAGAAAAAAATTCGGTATTTATGAAGCGGGAAATAGTTTAAGAGATATAAATGAGATTGATATAGCCGTTGTACCAGTAGTTGGTGTTGATGGTAATTTACAAAGAGTTGGCTTTGGAAAAGGAATGTATGATCGTTTCTTTGCTAAGTTAAAAAAGAGACCATATATAATTTTTGTTCAGTCTAACCTTTGTTACACAAAAGAATTTATTTGTGATGAATATGATGTCACATGTGATGTATTAATCGCTAAAAATGTAAAAATAGGAAATAAAAATGTTAAACGAGATTCTAATTGGTGGCTCAATTGCTACCGTTAGTGGGCTTGTAGGTTTTTTTGTTTCAAGAAAAATAACTGATGCTAATTTTGAAATTTATGTACAAAAAGCAAAAGCAAAAGCGAGTGCGATAGAGAGTGAAGCACAAATACTTTTAAGTAAGGCTAACGTTAAATCAAAAGAGATTGAACTAGAAGCTGATAGAAAACTAGAAAGTGTAAAGCAAAAAGCAAAAGCAGACTTGAGTCAAAGAGAAGATGATGTCGTACATAAAGAGCAACGTTTTAAACGCTATAAACAGACTGAAGAGAGAAGACTTCAAGATGAAGTAGTAGCCTTTAAAGCAAGAAAAGTTGATTTATCTAGAAATGAAAAGTCTGTAGAGACACTAAAACAGCGTTACCAACAACAAGTTGATAAAGCCATACATGCTATGGAAAACTGTGCAGGGATGACTACTGATGAGGCTAGAACTCTTTTACTTGAAAAGGTTGAAGAGAAATCTCGTGGAGAAATAGCACACATTGTCAGAAAGTATGAAAATGAGGCTAAAAAAGAGGGCAAGAAAAAAGCTAACTATATATTAGCTCAAGCTACAAGCCGTTTTGCAGGTGAGTTTGCCTCTGAGAGACTTACTAACTCAGTACATCTCAATGATGATGAACTAAAAGGTAGGATTATTGGTAAAGAGGGTAGAAATATTAAAGCCCTTGAGACACTTTTAGGTGTTGATATTATTATTGATGATACCCCAAATACCATACAAGTAAGTAGTTTTAATCTATACCGTAGAGCAATAGCAACAAAAACTCTTGAGCTTCTCATAGATGATGGAAGAATTCAGCCAGCACGTATAGAAGAGATACATTCAAAAGTTTGTGATGAGTTTGAAGCCTCTATACTTAGTGAAGGTGAAGAGCTTATCGCTGATATGGATATAGGTGTTATGCACCCTGAACTTATGAAGTTGATTGGTAAGCTGCGTTACCGTGCGTCTTATGGTCAAAATGCTCTAGCACATACACTCGAAGTTGCTCACTTAGCTGGGCTTATGGCTTCTGAGATGGGTGGTGATGCTAGACTTGCAAAACGTGCGGGTCTTTTACATGACATAGGTAAGTCACTTACACATGATCATGACGGAAGTCATGTTGATCTGGGAGTTGATGTTTGTAACCGTTACGATGAACATAGTGTTGTTATAAATGCTATATATGCTCATCACGGACACGAAGAGATAAACTCTATAGAGTGTGGTGCTGTTTGTGCAGCTGATGCACTCTCTGCTGCAAGACCAGGTGCTAGACGTGAAGTACTAGAGAGTTTCTTAAAGCGTGTAACAGAGATAGAGGAGATAGCATCTTCACATGATGGTGTAAAACAATCTTACGCTATTAATGCTGGTCGTGAAGTAAGAGTTATAGTTAATGCTACACTTGTAAACGATGATGAGTCTGTTTTAATGGCACA
This sequence comes from Sulfurimonas sp., assembly GCA_028044295.1. GTDB lineage: Bacteria > Campylobacterota > Campylobacteria > Campylobacterales > Sulfurimonadaceae > Sulfurimonas. The sequence continues at coordinate 3,235 of JAOFSE010000004.1, read as the reverse complement.
GGAAATTGCCAAAGAGATAGAAGAAAAGGTTCAATATCCAGGCGAGATAAAAGTAAATGTTATCCGTGAAAGTAGGGCTGTAGAGTTTGCTAAGTAAACTCTACATGTATGTTTTAGTTCTTGACTAAAACTCATCACCTAATACTTTTAGAACTGATAAGTCATATATTTTAATTGCCTCATCAAGTTTTAAAATTAAATGGTTATCTTTTATAAATACCATTTTACTTCCCATATCAACAGCAAATACAGAACTTAAATCAATATCATATACAAATTGATTATGCTTAGTATCAAACAAAGATATCTTTAGTGATGTCGAGGATTTAGGAACTAAATAAATTATGTACCTTTTATTCTCGGATATAGTATTTATCATAGCAAAAGATTCCACTATATCTTTACGGGCAGTATAACTTTCCTTCGTACTTCCTGCTTCATAGTTCCAAGAGACAATTCTCTTATTATGGTTGATAAATAATAAATTGTTTTTTGTATCAAAATACTCAGGCATTGCACCAACTAAATCTCCACTTTTTTGCCTATATTTAGGGTCTGCTATATAGGTGTTTAGAAGCTTGAAATTTCTACTCTCATATATTTCACATTTATGATGTATACTTATGATAAAACCATCCGATTTATATGGATAGCTAATTGCAATATATTTACTATCATGGCTAAATTTAAAAATTCCTGTTGGTAACTGAGCTAATTCTTTAAAATTTGCAGTATCAAAGACCTTAGTTTTGTCCCCACTAACTTGTACTGATATCATTTCACCATTTGGTGAAATTTTAAAGATTGATTGATAATATGGGAGCGTTGCCGAGTTCATTATGGGTACACTAGTGAAGTTAGTACTATGATTTCGTTCTAAAAGTTTTGTGTTAGTTAATATGTCATATGATTGAATAATATATTGATTTTGATTATTAAATCCTAAAAAGTAGATTGTTTTTTCATCTGGGGAAAGAGCAGTTTTATTTACGAGGTTTTTATATGTATCATTTATCTGTAATTGAACAACCTGACACTCTTTATTTTTATTTATGTCACATATACTAATTTCGTTTTTATCTTCTACTAAATAACTAAACTTTTTATTACCGATGTGTAAACCATATAAATCTTTAACAATTTTAATAGGTTTACCAAGCTGTGAATATATGTCTTGGTAGATTTTATCAAAAATATTGATACCTGAATTACTTAGTCCAAAATATTGTCCATATTGTTTTTTTTCTATTACTTTTTCAGAGTCATTAAGACCTGTAGAATCTTGTAAATCATATGCCATAAGAAATCTATTTTCACTGTTCATTCTATCTTCATCGTTTTTAAATCTGTCCATTCCTACGAGATAGTAAGCTTTCCCCTTAGGACTAACATCCCCAACATATATCCCCAGTTGATTTAGAAGAACTCTATACTGTTCAAACACAGTCATGATGTATGGGTCTGCTAATGATATGTTAAGAGCCTGACTTATCTCCTTAGTAGTCTCTACTGTTAATCTATTATATGTATGTGCTGTTTGTATATAGTCATACTCTTTTAGAAGGTTTATTGTCTCTTGAGATACTGGTGTTGTATACATAAGTTGTTTAGTTTGGAAAGTTCTCCATTGTCTTGAAGATTCTAGAGTTTTTATATCTTCTTGAAGTTGTTTTACTTCTTTTTTATCTGTTGATTTATCTAGTTTCTCTTTTAGTTTATCAAGTTCATTTTTGATTGTGAACTTATATACTTCTCCAGTTGCTGTAGCATCTGGATTATCATAGATAATTCTAAAGCTCTCACCATCTTTTAGCATATCTGCTCTATCTATACTTACATACTCTGGGATAGAGTCTTGAAGTAACATAAGAAGAGCATTTACAATCTCTTGATTATCTTCTCCCTTGGAGTTTGTTTTAGTTAAGTGATAGTAGTGAGCATTTCTCTCTTTAGTATCTGTCTTTACAGTTTTAAAGCCTTCAAGTGTGTACTTGTTCTCTTTTAACTCTTCAGGATTTATCCATAAAGCTAAAGTTCTCTCAGACTTATCAATTCCAGCTGCATTAGTTTGTCTTAGTATAGATACTAATTGTTCTTTATCATCATAACGTTTGTCATAGACAGCGTTAAACTTAGCATCTTCATCTGAAGCTAGTTTATATGGAGTATAGTTTATTTTAGAAAAGTATTGAGAGAGGTTTTTACCACTTAGTTTATCTAGTAGTTTAGGGTCTTTAGATATCTTCTTTATAAGTGCCGATAGTTTTTTATATGCTATTGATTGTTTTTCTATAGGGTTTTTATATACTGGTCCTATTATATTTAATTCTATTGGTTTAGTTGAGTCTAACCACTGAGAGCTTTTAGCTTGATTGAGCTTCGAATTTTTAAAGGCTGTTTGTACTTTCTCGTAGTTCTTTGGTTTTACTATTTTTGAGGTTTTGTTAGTTTCGTAGAGATTCGGTATAGTGTACTTTGTTCCACATGCTGTGAACAGTACTACTATGATTGAAGAAGTTACAAATTTAAACATTTAGGTTCCTATTAAATTATTAGTAGATGTCTTCTTCTTCATTTATTTCAGAGTCATCATAAGGATCCATGTGCATTATTACATGTACTTTTTTATCTTCAAACAAAGACTTTATACCTAATTCTAATTTATCTGAAACCAGATGTGCATCGTAAAGTGAAATACTCACATTGAAAACAATATGAGCAGATACAAATACATGAGAACCTGATTCTCTTGTTTGGAGAAAATGATAGTTAGTTATAGCCTCTTCGCTATTAAGTACATCTTTTATTTTTTCTATTTCATCCTCTTGTAATGAGGCATCAAGAAGCATTAAAATTCCTTCTTTTATAATTGGTATAGATGAGTAAATCATAAAAATAGCTATACCAATACCTAGAATAGGGTCTATTAACTGTTCACCTGTTATAGATATTAGGCCAAGAGCAAGAAGTACTACACTATTTGAAAATAGGTCAGTTTTATAGTGTAAGGCATCTGCTTTTATAACCATGTTATTAGTTCTTTTAACTACATAGTTTAAAAATATAACAAGAACAGCAGTGATTGTTATTGATATCAACATAACCCATACACTCTCCATCATAAAATCAATATCTCTGGGATGTACAATTTTAATTAGTGCACCATAAAGTATAAAGAGAGCGGAGAGAGTAATTACAGTACCTTCTATAACTGCTGCTAGTGGTTCTATTTTAC
>JAOFSE010000034.1 GCA_028044295.1 Sulfurimonas sp. | reverse complement strand
TGAGATTGAAGATGATTATGATGATATAGATATCGAAGACCTTATTCCAAATGAGCCAATGGTAGTTACTATCACTCATAGAGGTTATATTAAACGTGTTCCTCTAGCTTCTTATGAAAAACAAAAACGTGGTGGTAAAGGTAAAACTGCTGTTACTACTTATGAAGATGATTTTATAGAAAACTTCTTTACATGTAACACGCATGACACACTACTTTTTGTAACAGACCGTGGTCAACTTCATTGGTTAAAAGTTTATCGTATTCCTGAAGGTAGTCGTATTGCAAAAGGTAAGGCAGTCGTAAACCTTATCAATCTTGTTGCTGATGAAAAAATATGTTCAGTAATCCCTACAACAGACTTTAGTGAAGATAAAGGACTAGTTTTCTTTACTCAAAGAGGTGTTGTTAAACGTACTAACTTAAGTGAATTCTCAAACATTAGAAGTAATGGTGTTAGAGCTATTGTTCTTGATGATGACGACACTCTAATCACTGCGAAAATAGCTACTCAAGATATTAAGTACCTATTTATAGTTACAAAACTTGCTCAATGTATCAAGTTTGAGATAGAAAAAACTCGTGAACAAGGTCGTAGCACTCGTGGTGTTAGAGGTATCAAGTTCAAACATGATGATGATGAAGTTATTGATGCAAATATTATCGCAAATGATGAACAAGAGATTCTTGTTGTAGCAGAAAAAGGTATCGGTAAACGTACTGATGCAGGTGAATATCGTTTAACTAACCGTGGTGGTTCTGGTGTAATAGCTATGAAAATGTCTGCTAAAACTGGTAAAAATGTAGTTGGTTGTCTAATGGTGGATGAAACTATGGATATGATGGCTCTTACTAAAGCTGGAAAAATGATTAGAGTTGATATGCAAACGATATCAAAATCTAGCAGAAATACTTCTGGTGTTTACATAGTAAAAGGTGATGATGTTGTAAATGTTTCACGCTGTCCAAAACAACCAGAAGAAGACGAAGATGACGAAAATACATCAGGTCAAGGTGAATTGGTATAGTAGTTGCTTTTAGAAGCTATATAAAATCATCCTAAGGGAATAAATATGAAATATTCTATAATACTTACTGCACTTTTAAGTGTCTCGTCACTATTTGGAGCGGACCAAGTTAAGAGTGTTAATACTGAAGTAGTAGAACAAGCAAATGCTCAAGTTGCTAAAGCTCAATCTGATGCTGCACAAGCTCAACAAGACGCGGCTACAGCTCAAGCTGAGCTAGCTACTATTGAAGCTATGAAAGAAGAAGCTGAAATGAAAGCTATGGCTAAACAAGAAGCTAAAGCAAATGCTAAAGAAGCTCTTTTAAAAGCTAATGACAGTATGCATATATCAGTAATTGGTCAAGGTGTAGCACCTATGAGTACTGTTTCACCTGCACAAGCTTATGCACTTGCTAAGCGTGCAGCTATTGCAGATGCATATAGAGCTATTGCTGAGAAAGTAAAAGGTGTTCGTATTGATGGTCAAGACTTGATCAAAAACATGATGGTAAAACGTTCAACTATTCGTACAGAAGTTAAAGCGATGGTTAGAAATGCAAATGTTGTTGAAACAACTTTTAAAGAGGGGTTATGCGAAGTAGAGATGGAAATCGTAATTTCACACTCAGACTTTGCTCAGTAATCTTTCTTAGTTCACTTGCTCTAAACGCAGGTGAATTTCTTATATCCTACCGCTACATAGTTAAAGACGCAATCCTATATAACGAAAAATTAGATATATCTCAGGCTATGCAAAAATGCAATGGTAAAGCACAAGATAATATTATATTTGAATCAAATAGAGATGATAGTTTCAAAAAAATAATCTCACAAAACAGTGAAAAATTTATAGATTTTATTCATAAACTTGGTCTACATGTAGAGCATAAGGAAAAAACTATAAACCTTCAAAACACCGCTACAACCATACTTACACTTCGTACTACTTGTTTCAAAGTCGACTTTAATGATAATTTTGCTAAAATCACACCTTTAAAATAAGGGTTTAGATACCCACATTTAGGGCATACATTGAAAATTGCAATCGTTGA
>JAOFSE010000033.1 GCA_028044295.1 Sulfurimonas sp. | reverse complement strand
TGGGTCAAATATTTTAGACTCAATTTCATCTGTTATACCTTTACCATTATCTCTATAATTGAGTATTAACTTTCCATCTATGCGCTTAGATTCTATCTCAATTTGATTTTCGGTATTCTCTTCAAATCCATGTAAAATAGAATTTAAAATTAAGTTAGAAATTATTTGAGAATAAATGCCAGGGTAACTTTCAAGTAAAAGGTTTTCATCCAAATTATTTATAACTTTGACTTTTTTACTTTTTATAGGACTTTGAAGACTTGTTATCAAGTCTGCAATATACTTTTTAAGCATAAACTCTCTCTTATCTTCATAATGCTGGTCAATAGATATACTTTTAAATGACTTTACAAGACTTGCCGCATTATCTAAACGATCTCTAATTGTTTCTGCCAGCTGTTTTATAACACTTACTGAGCCTAGTAATGCCTCTTCTGTTAAAGCTTCAGACTTATAATTTGACTCTATCTTCTTTATCTCATGTGTAATCTGCGACACTCCGGTTAAACCAACACCAAGGGGAGTGTTTATCTCATGTGCCACTCCAGAAACAAGTGACCCAAGTGATGCCATTTTTTCAGATGCAACGATTTGTTCTTGTGCTTTTTTCAATTGTTCTAAACTATAGTTAAGCTCATTTCTAGCATCTTCTTCACTACTTACAAAATAATAATAAAGTGAAAATATAATTGCAATTACTGCTATAAAATTTAAAACAAAGAAAAATACTATGTAGCCTTCTGATAAACCTATATCAAATACTTTTGCGTAATCATCTATTAGTCCACTAAAAATCATGAGTAATGAAAACAGTATAAACCATACTAAACTAGCCCCTTTAGCACGAAGTGTAAAACTACCAAAAACTGCTATTACAGACCAAAGAACATTACCACCACTTGCGACAAAGCCTCCTAGTAAAAACTGAAAGAAGAATGGGAGTAGAAGAGAGATAAGTATTTGCACTCTTTGTGAAAAAACAAAGTTTTTTGTTTTATAAAGAAAAAGAAAGTTAAAAAAAGTAATTAGTATATACGTATATGGAACAACTGCTGCCAAATAAATATCATTGAGAATACATAATGTTCCCCATACAGCACCACCCATACTCATTAGAAGACCCATATATATTAAAAAACCATGTTGACGTTTTACATCGTCATTGTCTGATTCTTTATCCCCTATTGTAAGAATAGGTTTTAGTTTATTAATTATTTGCATCATGCATATATCCTTAGACAACAGAGTATAATAAATTATAATACATTGATTATATTCATAACTTTATTAAAATAAAATTATTTATTTATATAGCTTTGTGAACACTTATTGCTTTTTATCATTTGGATATGCACAATTTTATTTTTTTACTAAGTATTTTTATACTTTACATGTAAGGATTTACAATGAAAGTTTGTCACCACACACCACGAATTGATCTAAACAAAATATTTTCACATATGGTTAAAGTAAGTATGACGTTTGATGATGGAGGAGGCTAATCCATCAGTCTACATGTAAGAAGCTACTCTGTATAAAACAGAGTAGCAATTTCAATATCCAAATAACTTTTTTCTAGCTTTTAAAACTTTATAAGTGTAGTACCTACCAGTCTCAGAATCTCTTTTCCCTGTGTTATACATACTCAAAGCACAATTATAATCACCACCACATTTATTCAAATTATATCGAAGGATTTTTGCGGCCAACTCTATATTGATCTCGTCATCAAGAAGATCTTCGTTATCAAGTCCATTTCTATCAAAATGACTTATATTAATCTGACAAACCCCTACATCGTACGATAAAAATAGTGGGTCTAAAATTGTATCCATATACAAGTTGGCGGTAAACCAATTATCAAAGTAGTGTGGACCTTGTTGTATGTTAAAAATAGATTCATTAACATTTACTACATTAGATCTATTTCCACTCTCTACTTCGGCTATAGCACGAAGTGTATGGTGATTTAGATTGTGTTTTTTAGCTGAGTTTATAAAGTACTCTTTATTACTACATCCACTAAAAAACAAGGTAGTAAATATCATTACTAAAGACAAATAATTAATCATTAAAATATTATAACAAATTCTAGTAACTACTTTTAACAACATCTCAGCACTCTTTTTGTATAATTCACTATCAATTTTTCCAAGAAGGAACCCCATGCGTGGTTATAAGATTTTTGCTGGTACTGCTAGTGTTGACTTTGCTCATGAAGTTTGTAAGATATTAGATGTTCCATTAGCTCAAGCTGATGTAAAAAAGTTTAGTGATGGTGAAATCTCAGTTCAAATCGCTGAGTCAGTTCGTGGTCGTGATGTATTTATAGTTCAGTCTACTGGATTTCCATCAAATGACAACCTTATGGAACTTTTAATTATGACAGATGCTCTTCGTCGTTCATCTGCACAAAGTATTACTGCTGTTGTTCCTTACTATGGATATGCAAGACAAGACAGAAAAGCTGCACCTCGTGTACCAATCACCGCTAAACTTGTTGCAAATCTTTATGAAACAGCTGGAATAGATAGAGTGGTTACTATGGACTTACACGCTGGTCAGATACAAGGTTTCTTTGACATCCCTGTTGATAATCTTTATGGTTCAATCGCTTTTGAACACTACATCAAAAGTAAAAACCTTAAAAACCCTATCATAGCTTCTCCAGATGTTGGTGGTGTTGCACGTGCGAGATACTTTGCAAAAAGAATGGGTCTTGATATGGTTATCG
>JAOFSE010000032.1 GCA_028044295.1 Sulfurimonas sp. | reverse complement strand
TTTTAGCCAAAGCAATATTATGTTTTGCAAACTCACTAGTTGTTCTAAAGTCTTCAAAGTGATTTAAAACATTATTTAGACTTGTATATGACATCCATATAGTGGCTACTAAAAATATGCCAGCCATTACTGATAGGGTAAATATCTTTTTTCTAAGTGTTATCAAACTACCTAGCAAGAACAAACTCATTCCACTTGTCTAAAGTGTAATCATAGGTCGGCATAACAGAGTTCCATACTGCTATATTCTCAAATCTTTTTATATAAGACCCTCCATTACGTATGTCACCTTTATGTACAGATATTTTACCATCAGTACCACGTAAGTTGACCGACGCCATCTTCCCATCATACCAATAGTCCCATTCTGCTTGAGACATAAAAGATCGAGAACGTTGTGGGTTTGATATATAATAACCTTGACGAGCTATAAATGCACCTGCCCAACCAGACAACCACCAGTTCATGTATGCGTAAGCAGCTTCTTCTCTCTCTCCTGTTGTTTCACTTGAAAGGCACTGAACACCATGCCAAGCACGATAACCCTCTTTAGGGGCTGCATATACACAAGGTATTCCCTCTCCATTAAGTGCTGAGACAGCTGGTGAGAACATACTCTCTATATCTACTTGATTCTTAGACATTAACTCTACTGAATGAGGTACAGATGACCATACTCCTCGGAAATGACCTTTTTTCTTATATTCAATCAATATTCTAAATAGCTCATCGACTTCTAAGCGACTCATATTTCCAATATCTTTAAACTTCATCAGTCCTTTTGCTTGAACTGCAAGAGCTGCATCAAAAATCCCAATCGTCGGTTCATTTACTAATGCTACACGACCATGATTTTTCTCATCTAGTAACCAACCCCAGCTCTCTGTCTCATAAGCAATACCTTTAGGGATAACATCTGAGTTGTATCCAAAGGAATCAACATTATGAACATATGGATTAAAACTTATCTCATCTGTTGGTTTTGAACTTAATGAACCATCTTTTTGTATATACAAAATTTTATTTGGAGAATCCCCTGCTCCATACTTTGCATTTTTAGATATTTTTCCTGTTTTTGAGAGTGAGTTTACCTCATCCCAGTAAGTAAGCTTCTTAGTATTTATAGGTTTAATAGAACCTGCTTCCCATAATGGTCTGATACTATTTGACCATTGTTCATATATGTCAAAAGAACTTGGGTTCAAGCTCGCTTTTAACATAACTTCTGCACTACCGCCTGGGTAAAACTCTATATTTATACCAAGATCTTTTTGTGCTTTTAAACGAATTTCTTCTTGAAGAGTAACATGAGTACCTAAAATTTTGATGGTCGGATACTTATTTCTTGCATGTAAAATATTTGGAAAACTTAGTGAAGTCGCTGCTGTAGCACCAAGAACAATACTCTTTTTTAAAAACTCTCTTCTGCTATTGTCTGACATACAAATTCCTTTATTTTAGTTCTGCTGGTTCACCAAGGTAGTAACCTTGAACATATTCAATACCTAGGTCTTTCACTTTATTATACACTGCTTCATCACAAACAAACTCTGCTACTAGCTTAAGTCCTTTTTCACGTGCAAATGTTTGAATTGTTTTGACTACTATTTGACTGTTCTTAGACTCATTTATATTCTTAATAAATGAACCATCAATCTTAAGAGTTGTGATTGGTAGTGATTGTGTTTGACCAAAGTTAGAACACTGTACACCAAAGTCATCTATGACAAACTCTATTCCCATACTATTTATTTCCGATATCATATTATTTACTTCGTCTGAATCAGTAATTGAGTTATACTCAAGTATTTCTAAAGAAATAAGATTTGCATCTGCACCATGCTTATCTATAGTATTTTTTATAAAGTCAACTAATCCTGATTGGTGGAACTCATAATCACTAATATTAATACTATACCTATTACCTGTCTTTGCAGCATAGCGACATCCCTCTTCAAACATAAACTTAAAGATGTTATATAAATTACCACTGTAGTGTGCAGCATCAAGAAAATGGTACGGTGTATAAATAGTTCCTTCATGACTTAATCGTACTAATAATTCATATTTATCAATTGTATTATCACTAACTTTATAAATTGGTTGGGCATAAGCGATAAGATCATTATTCTGAATAGCATGATTAATTATAGGTGCCCAATGGTTGGTATTACTAATTTGCTGAATAACTTTGAGGTCATTTGAGTAGTACTTAATCTGGTTTTTACCCGTATTGCGAGCTTCTTTAAGGGCTAACTCTGCTTTTCTCATAACGTCTTTTTCAGTTTGGTAAGCCACACCTATAGTTGTCTCTATAGTTTTATTAAAGTTATTAGTCACAATATTGAGTTTTGATATATCTTCTTTTATCAATTCAACTGTACCAACCAAGTCCTCAGGGTATTCCGCTCTTGTTACAAGAGCAAAAACATCATTACTTAAATGATATACTCTAAAATTACTGCTATACATTGATATTAAAAAGCCTGCTAGCTCTTTTAGTACAAAGTCTCCGACTGCATAACCATTTGTGTCGTTTATAACACTAAAACCAACTATATCTATAAGGATTAGAGTTTTATTGAACTTATGTGAGAAATCTTCTATTAATTTAATTCTATTTGGTAATTTTGTTAAAGAGTTTGTTGTCATTTGCTTGTAAGTTTCTTCAAACTTATTTTGTAAGTCATTTAGTTGCTCAAACTGCTTGATTGAAGTTCTAATAGTTGTATATAATCTTTCAATAGTAAGTTCTGTTTTCTCTTTAAAATCATTAATATCATAATGTTGAATCACTTCCATTT
>JAOFSE010000031.1 GCA_028044295.1 Sulfurimonas sp. | reverse complement strand
AATTATTTTACTTATTGTACTTGTACATTAAGTAAGGTAGTGAAACGTAAATTAGAAAAAAAGATATTAAGGGCCATAGGTGGATGCCTTGGCTAGTAGAGGCGATGAAAGACGTACTAGGCTGCGAAAAGTCTCGGGGAGCTGCCAAGAAGCTTTGATCCGGGAATTTCTGAATGGGGCGACCCAGCATGGAGCGATTCATGTTACCCTACGGGGGGCGAACTCAGGGAAGTGAAACATCTCAGTACCTGAAGGAAGAGAAATCAAACGAGATTCCCAAAGTAGCGGCGAGCGAAATGGGATTAGGGCTGTTAGTGATAATATATTTGTTAGCTGAAGAGTTTGGAAAGACTCGGCATAGAAGGTGATACTCCTGTAAGCGAAAACATTTATATGGTACTATGCTAACGAACGAGTAGGTCGGGACACGTGTTATCTTGACTGAATATGGGGGGACCACCCTCCAACCCTAAATACTACTACTAGACCGATAGCGAACAAGTACCGTGAGGGAAAGGTGAAAAGGACTGCGGTGAGCAGAGTGAAATAGAACCTGAAACCTATGGCTTACAATCATTTGGAGCACTATTGTCTTCGGACAAGTGTGACAGACTGCCTTTTGCATAATGAGCCTGCGAGTTGTGGTATCTGGCAAGGTTAATCGAACGAGAAGCCGTAGCGAAAGCGAGTCTTAATAGGGCGAATTAGTCAGATGCTGCAGACCCGAAACTGAGTGATCTATCCATGTGCAGGTTGAAGCTGGTGTAAGAGCCAGTGGAGGACCGAACCCGTATAGGTTGAAAACTGTTGGGATGACATGTGGATAGGGGTGAAAGGCCAATCAAACTCAGTGATAGCTGGTTCTCTCCGAAATATATTTAGGTATAGCCTCGAGCATTAGCATACAGGGGTAGAGCACTGACAGGGCTAGGGCTGCTTACCGCGGTACCAAACCCTATCAAACTCCGAATACTGTATGTGTAACCTCGGGAGTCAGGCGTAGGGTGATAAAATCCTATGTCGAGAGGGGAACAACCCAGACTAGCAGCTAAGGTCCCAAAGTCTTGTCTAAGTGGAAAAGGATGTGAAGTTGCTGTGACAACCAGGAGGTTGGCTTAGAAGCAGCCACCCTTTAAAGAAAGCGTAACAGCTCACTGGTCTAGCGATTTTGCGCCGAAAATATAACGGGGCTAAGACAAGCACCGAAGCTCTAGATTCATGATTTATCATGAGTGGTAGGAGAGCGTTCCATTCAGCGCTGAAGGTATACCGGTAAGGAATGCTGGAGCGGATGGAAGTGAGCATGCAGGCATGAGTAGCGAGAAAAGAAGTGAGAATCTTCTTCGCCGTAAACCCAAGGTTTCCTACGCGATGCTCGTCATCGTAGGGTTAGTCGGGACCTAAGTCGAGTCCGAAAGGGGTAGACGATGGCAAATCGGTTAATATTCCGATACCGACGGTTGTTTGTTTGAGTGATGGGGGGACGCATAGAGTTAATCGAGCTCACTGATGGAATAGTGGGTCGAAGGATGTAGGTCGAGAAGTAGGAAAATCCGCTTCTCATGAGACCGAGATCTTACAGGCAGAACAATTTCTTCGGAAAGCGTTCTGAATCGATGATACTGTCGTGCCGAGAAAAGCCTCTAAACGAGAACAACCGTTGCCCGTACCGTAAACCAACACAGGTGGGTGAGATGAGTATTCTAAGGCGCGTGGATGAACCATTGTTAAGGAACTCTGCAAACTAGCACCGTATCTTCGGTATAAGGTGTGCCCTATTTGTTAGGAGATTTACTCTCCAAAGCATTGACGGGTCGCAGCAAAGTGTCCCTCCCGACTGTTTACCAAAAACACAGCACTCTGCTAACTCGTAAGAGGATGTATAGGGTGTGACGCCTGCCCGGTGCTTGAATGTTAAAAGGATTGCTTAGCTTTGCGAAGGCATGAATTGAAGCACAAGTAAACGGCGGCCGTAACTATAACGGTCCTAAGGTAGCGAAATTCCTTGTCGGTTAAATACCGACCTGCATGAATGGCGTAACGAGATGGGAGCTGTCTCAACAATGGATCCAGTGAAATTGTAGTGGAGGTGAAAATTCCTCCTACCCGCGGAAAGACGGAAAGACCCCGTGCACCTTTACTATAGCTTGACACTGCTATTGGGATATTCATGTGCAGGATAGGTGGGAGCCTTTGATTCATAGTCGCCAGATTATGATGAGGCATCCTTGAGATACCACCCCTGAATATTCTGATAGCTAACTCGGTACAATTATCTTGTGCGAGGACAATGTCTGGTGGGTAGTTTGACTGGGGCGGTCGCCTCCTAAAGAGTAACGGAGGCTTACAAAGGTTAGCTCAGAGGGGTTGGAAATCCCTCGTAGAGTATAATGGCATAAGCTAGCCTGACTGTGAGACATACAAGTCGAGCAGAGTCGAAAGACGGTCATAGTGATCCGGTGGTTCTGTGTGGAAGGGCCATCGCTCAAAGGATAAAAGGTACGCCGGGGATAACAGGCTGATCTCCCCCAAGAGCTCACATCGACGGGGAGGTTTGGCACCTCGATGTCGGCTCATCGCATCCTGGGGCTGGAGCAGGTCCCAAGGGTATGGCTGTTCGCCATTTAAAGCGGTACGCGAGCTGGGTTCAGAACGTCGTGAGACAGTTCGGTCCCTATCTTCCGTGGGCGTAGGATTGTTGAGGAGAGCTGACCCTAGTACGAGAGGACCGGGTTGGACGTGCCACTGGTGCACCAGTTGTTCTGCCAAGAGCATCGCTGGGTAGCTACGCACGGATGAGATAACCGCTGAAAGCATCTAAGCGGGAAGCCAACTCCAAGATGAACAATCCCTGAAGTACGCTTGAAGACTACAAGCTTGATAGGCTGGATGTGTACGCACAGCAATGTGTTTAGCTGACCAGTACTAATAGTACGTTTGTCTTTTTTATACATCTATTTATTTAGATACAACTTCGTTCACTACCTTACTTAGTGTATTAACTAGTTATTTAGAAAATGTTGACTTTAACAATTATATTTTAATGATTTTTCTATCATTAACACTCACTCAATGATTTATACAATCACTTATGAGTATATCTTCTTGATATATTGATATGTGATTGTCTAGGTGGCTATAGAGAGAGGGAAACGCCTGGTCCC
>JAOFSE010000030.1 GCA_028044295.1 Sulfurimonas sp. | reverse complement strand
CTTCTTCATCTAAAAGATCTTCTTTTTTATAAGACTCTTTAACTTCTACATGCAAGGTACCTAAGTTTAAACTTTTTATCTGTTTTTCTAACAATGAAAAATACTCTATATTTACTTCTTTTATTTCAAAGCTTTGACTGCCAACAAAGGCAAATTGTTGACTCCATGTACCACTATAGCCATCTTCTGTTAAGTTTATATTTTTACTTACCTTAGAAGCAAAAACTTTAACACCATCTATTTTAAACTCGAGTGGTTTTAAAGCAAACATATTTCCTGTTCCACTTATAGCCACTTCCATATGGTATGGAGCAAATGCTTTGATTTTTAGGTCATCTTTTTTCACGTCTATTTTAAAGTCACCCACTAGTTCACTTTTGCTTTTTTTGACTTCTACATGTAAAGGTTTTAACTTAACTCTCTTTTTTGTAAAATCTTCATACTCTTTGTTATCTCTTCCTATAACTGTATTTTCTATAGACTCTTTTGTAGTCTTTTTCATAATCACATCAAAATCAAAAACTATTTTCTTTGCAACTTTAACAACTGCGATAAACTCATAATTACTATATAATTTTGAATCTTCTATTCTGTCATATTTTTTTAACAGGTGAAGAGTATATTCTTCATAATCACCTTCAGGATTCAAGTCTATGATGTAGAGTTCACCACGATCAGAGAACTTACATGTGTACTTTAGATGAATAGCTTCACCTACATAAGCTTCACTTTTATTTGCACTAGCACTCCACTCATAAGCTGAGGCAAAAATTTCTACATGTAGAAATACTAAAAGGAGTAAAACTAACCTACCAAGGCTTTTTTTCATTTACTACCCTTTTGTTTATTAGCTCATACTGTTTTGAACTAAGTTTTGCTTTAGCGCTATTTAAATCTATCTTGGCAGTTGACTTACTCTTTTTACCATCGTCTCCACCACTTCCAGCTGGAGCACTTACTTTCATGTTTGAGCTTCCACCATCTTTTTTATCTTCAGAATTTTCCATCTTTTTAGCCATGTCAGACTTTTTACTTGTCTTTTCTTGACCTGTACTCATCTCTTCTTTTTCACCTACATCTTTTATAAATGCTAAGTTTTCATCTGCCTCTTTTGAGTACATGAGTGTTAAAGACTTTAAGTAAGAGTCTCTCGCTTTACTAAACTCTTGAAGTCTTATATATGAGTTTCCTATGTTGTAAAAGACTACAGACTTAAACTCTACATGTGAAGACTTAACTCTTTTGTAGTTACTTAAAGCTTTTTCATATTTTCCAGCCTTGTAAAGCTCGTTTGCCTCTTTGAAAAAATCTATATTTTCATTTGCTTGTAAACTAACACCCATTAAAAGTAAAAGAGCTAAGAAGTATTTTTTCAGAGTTGTTACACTTACTAAAAATACAACTATCGCTAAAAACACAAAGTAGTAAAACAGTTCCATATTTTGCACTATAGTAGCTTCACTCTCTTTATCATTACTCTTTTGCTCACTAAGTGATGATAAGACCTCATTAAAATCCTTAGAGTACACTCCACCTGTTAGATCCGATAGCTCTTGTATAGCAGAGTTTTCTCTTGTAACTACGATATCACCTATCTCATCTTTTAAAAGCTCGCCATTATCAAGTGTTATGGTCGAGCCCATTGTAGAAGCTAGCATCAGTACATTTACACTCATAGAGTTTTCTCTAGCAAATTTTGCTTCGGCACTATAGTTATCTTCATCGGCGCCGTCTGTGAGTAAAAGAACACTGAGTTTTTTAGAGTGTGACATCTTACGGGCTAATTCCAGTGCGGGCATGATACTACTACCAGATGTAATGATGTTTTTCTCATCTAATGTTGAGAACAGATGTAAAAGTAGTTCGCTGTCAGATGTTAAAGGAGACAATACTATGGCATTTGTAGTAAACCCTAAAACACCGAACCTACTTTTATGATTAGAACTAACAAGACGTGAAAGTAACTTTTTAGCACGAAGCAGTCTAGAAGGCTTAACATCTTGCGCATGCATAGAAAATGATAAGTCAATT
Source organism: Sulfurimonas sp. (assembly GCA_028044295.1). Classification (GTDB taxonomy): domain Bacteria; phylum Campylobacterota; class Campylobacteria; order Campylobacterales; family Sulfurimonadaceae; genus Sulfurimonas. The sequence goes on along the minus strand of JAOFSE010000030.1, from coordinate 1,165 downwards.
GCTATTACCACATCACTAAGAACCTGTTTAGACTTTACAGGCTCTTGCTCTAGGACGGGACGAGTAAGTGCTAAGACTATAAATAAAAAACTAAGCATATACCCATAAGCTGTAAACCTATACTCTCTTATATCTCTTTTTATAAAGAGTGGTAACAGTGCTAAAAGTAAGAATATATACTCGGGGTATAAAAGACTCATCTTCTAATCTCCCTATAAAGTAAAAATAGAAGTAGTCCTAATGCACCAAAAAGAAATAAATCATAATAGTAATCTTTTAGTAAATATTCTCTACTTTTTATTTTAGATGATTCTAATGAATCAATCCTACTATAAACTTCTCTCAACTCTTTTGCTGTGTCAGCTCTAAAAAATTCTCCCTTACTATCATCAGCAATCTTTTTTAGTAACTCTTCATCAGCTTCACCTTTAGCACCCATAGCTATAGTGTATATCTTGATGCTTTGGTCTTTTGCAAGTTCAATTGCATCCTTTGGAGATATATTTCCACTGTTATGCTCACCATCTGTAAGTAGTACAATAACCTTTGTTTTACTACGAGAGGATTGGAATGCTCTCACACTCATAGATATAGCTTCACCTATAGCAGTATTTTGTCCAGCCATTCCTTGGTTTAAATAACCTAACATATCTGTAACTATAGTTTTTTCATAAGTAATTGGCGAAGCTATAAAAGCAAAATCACCATACATAACTACACCTACGTTATCACTAACGCGTTTGTGTATAAACTCCTGAGCTATCTTTTTTGCTATCTCAAATCTGCTCAGTCTCTCCCCTGCACTCACTTCATTTTCTTCATCAAAACCAGATGAGTTCATAGAACCACTTGCGTCTATAGCTAGTACTATATCTTTACCATGTCTATTTAATGGGTTTAGTTTATCTATGACTATGGGTGAAGATAGCGCTATACATAAGAGTACAAAGATTAGTACTTTTATAATCCACTCTAACTTTACAAAATTTCTACTTGCTCTTAAAAACTGTAAATGCACAAAATATTTTGTCTTTTTATACTCTTTACATTTATATAGACAATAAAGTATTGGGATTAACAGTAAAATCAAAAAGGAGTATTCAAAACTATAGTAATTCATTGTATTTATTTTATCAAAAAAGAGCTACGATTTATGTTAGTTGTG
>JAOFSE010000003.1 GCA_028044295.1 Sulfurimonas sp. | reverse complement strand
TGTCCTACTTTTAGTTATTCCCAATAAATAATAAAAACACTTTAATATCTTAAATTAAAGAAAAGTGAAAGGTTTTTTAAGTAAAATCCATCTTGAAAAACATAAATTAGTGGATAAAATATCATATTTTTTTGATGCTATACTAATTATTAGTTATGATTATTAGTTATGGAAACCATGACTAAATATCTATGTTTAAGTCATTATATGGAGTAAAAATGTATTATGTAGCAAAAGTTAACTCTGACATGTGTGCAGAGTATAAATGTAACACTTGTACTTTATATTGTCCAGAAGCTAATACGCTTATGTTCGATAAAGATGGAAACACATCTTGGGTAGATGAAGATAGATGTAAAGGTTGTGCACTTTGTGTATACGTATGTACTGACATGCTAGATCGTAATTGTATTACGATGGAAATGGCTGGTCACGAAGACTAACAAATCTATCATTTTATTAAATAATAAAATTTTAGTCTAAAAAAATTTATAGGAGAACTTATGGCAAATCAAGGCCCCGCGTATTATTCACCGTATCCAGCGGCTACGTATGAAGGTGTAATTACACCACCAGAAGGAAAAGCACTTTTATTATCAGATGTAGTTGATGAAGAAGTAGCAATGAGAGAAATCGCGAAAGTGATGTTAACTAAAGAGAATGCGACTATTTTCCCTGGACCACAAGTATTATATGGTTTCAATGAAGAAGCTAAGAAAAAAGCTACACTTATTAAAGAAATGGCAGAAGTTCTTAACGCTAAAATGATTCCAATGTATGATTACAGACCAAAGTATCCAAAAATTGATGCTGAAGTTGAGATCAATCCAAATCATCCAAACTTAACAATTTGGCACAATAATATCAAAGCAGCAATCTTTATTGGTGTTCACTGTCATTATGCAAATGTTGCACTTAAAATTGTTAGATCAGAGACTGATTGTTATACAATCGCAATTTGTGGTTTGTCAGGGCATGAAGATGCTATGGCTACATTAAGAGATCAGCATTCTTCAGAGCTTGAGAAATTCATCAAGATAGCTAAAGAAGTTAAAGCTGAACTAGGTAAATAGGAGGAGACATAATGAGTACAATTAAAGATATGACAAAAACGCATAACTGGTCTGGACAAAAATTAGTTACAGCAGACCACATGCTTTTCGATGCTCCAAGAGAGAAACACTTCATGACAGGTTCTGAAGTTTTAAAAGAGGCGGTAAAAAGATGTACAGTTGATGCATCTGTATCTTACCCAATTACACCACAATCAGAAGCAGCTCACCTTATTGGTGAACTATGGGCTGAAGGTTATGTTGGTACATACTTTAGAGGGGAAAATGAATTTGGTGTAATGTCTGAAGTTGCTGGCTGTGCTATGGCTGGAGCAAGAACTATTACAACTACTTCAGGTCCAGGTACACTTAGAGCAATGGAAAACTTTCCACAATGGTCTGGTACTCGTATCCCTTGTCAACTAGTTTTAATGGCTCGTGGTATTAATTCACCACTTACTATTCAACCAGATAATTTAGAAGTAACATTTATGTTAGAGACTGGATGTCAAATTTGGTATGCAGAAAATGTTCAAGAGTTATTTGATATGTCAATTGCTGCATTTGTTGTTGCTGAAAAACCTGATGTTCACGTTCCAATCGTTACTGTTTGTGATGGTTTCTTCGTTTCTCATACTCGTGAATCTGTAATGCTTCCAGCGGATGATATTGCACTATTCCCATATGAGCCATACAAATCTCCATTACCTCCGATTGATTCTGAGACTCCTCCTGGACGTTTCCTAAGAGATCCATTTGTAATGAAGTCAAACTACATTTCTTACGCAACTCATGCTTCATGGCAGTTTGAAGTAAGATCTGCAGTTGAGCGTTCACGTCCATATGCTAAACATTTCTTAAATGGTCTTGTTCATGTAACTGGTGACGCTGATGCTGAAATCGCATTTGTTACTTGTGGTACTGCATCTAATCAAGCAAAAGAAGCTCAAAGAGATCTAGCTAAACAAGGTGTTAAGTCTAAAGTTATTAAACTTAGAACAATCAGACCTTTCCCAACAGAAGAGTTACTTGCAGAACTTGATGGTGTTAAACATATTTTCATTCCTGAATTTAATGTTGTTGGTTGGTTAGAAAAAGAAGTTAAAGAAGCACTTTATAAGAAGCATGATGCTGAAATCGTTGGTGGCCCTAGAGTTGCTGGTGGTATGAGTTTACCTTCTGAAGCGATACTTAAAGAAGTATTTGAACATATAAATGTAGAAGGAGCGTAACATGGCAATAGATATTTATAAAATTAACCCAGAATTTAGAGACATTATGCCTAAAGAGATCATTGATCTTGAGGAAAATGCTACTTGGGCGCAAAATCAATCTAAACCTCGTGGTATTAAAGAACTTCCAGAGACTAAAGAGATTCTTGAAGAACACTCTTTATGTGCTGGTTGTCCAGAAGCTGCAGCTTTAAGATATGTTCTTTCTGCTCTTCCGAAGCCTGAGGAAACAATTATTGTTAACTCAACTGGTTGTACATCTTTGATGTTCCCACATATTGCACTTCATACTGTGCATTCACTTTTTGGTAATCAAAATGCTGTTGCATCAGGTATCAAACGTGTTCTTGACTGGAGATTTCCAGATACTGAAAAAGATGTTGTTGTTTTAGCGGGAGACGGTGCTACTGTTGATATCGGTCTTGACTATACACTTCAATCTTTCTTTAGACAAGAAAATATCACAACAATTTGTTTTGATAATGAAGTTTACGCAAATACTGGTGGACAAGAATCAGGTATGACTCCAAAAGGTCAAGTTTTCAAAATGGCTCCTACTGGGAAGAAATTTGAAAAAGTTAAAATGTGGGAACTTGCTAAAACTTCAGGTTGTCACTACTCTATAAACATGACTGCATCTGCTCCAAAAGCTGTTGCAAAAGCTGTTAGAGAAGCAATCTTAATTGCTAGAGAAATTGGACCAACATACCTTAACATTTACACTCCTTGTATTCTTGAAATTGGGCTAAGTGCAAATGAAGGTCTTGGTGAAATGAAAGATCAAGATAAAGATAGATTTGCATCTTACAAGTATATTTCTCCAGAAGCAGAAGAATTCTTGAAAAAATGTAAAGCTGAAGGGAAACTATAATGGCTAAAGATTCGATTAAAGTAAGACTTCCAGGTCTTGGTGGACAAGGTGCGGTTACAGCTGCACATATCGCTGCAACTGCTGCTGATACTGATGGTTACTTCGCTGTTTCAAACCCATTCTTTGGTGCTGAAAAGCGTATGGCTCCATCTGAATCATATACAAGAATAGGTACAGTGCCTATTTACGATAGAGGGGAAGTAATTTATCCTGATATCGTTATGATTTTTCACCCACAAGTTATTACTATGGGTAAATCATACACTATGCCTTTTTACGCAGGTATTAAAGAAAATGGTCTTGTTATTATTAACTCTGATCACGATCTTTTAACTGATGGAGATAGAAAAACATTAGAAGATTTAAATGTAAAAGTACTTACTCATGACTTTACAAAATTTGCTATTGATCAAGCTGGTACTGAACTTGCAACTAATATGGCTATGCTTGGTGCTCTATTTGGTGCTCTTGGTACAGTTTCTAAGAGTGCAATTGAAGAAGGAATTAAAGATAGATTCCTTAAGAAATATACAGCTTCTGGTGGTACAGCTACACTGGATTCAGTTATTGAAAAGAAATTCAAAAAGAAACAAGAACTTATTGATAAAAATCTTAGTACTGCATCTGCTGCTTATGATTTAACAGCTGCATGGGCAAAAGAAGTTGGTCTTGAGCAAATTCTTGAACCATCTAAGAACAACAACGGTAATTTACCAAAGTAATCTTATAACTGTACCTCGTGTACAGTTATTCTATCCTCCTCTACACATATATTTTCCAAAAACAACTTATTTCATAAACCCTTTAAAATATAAGAGATTATTAAAAAAGTTTATTAAGGCACAAGCATGATACAGTCATTTATTATTACAGGATTTCTAGGTGTTGGTAAAACAACAATGTTGACTAATACAGTTAAAGAACACTTTAGCGATAAAAAAGTTGCAATAGTAGTTAATGAATTTGGTGATATTGGTATTGATGGAGATGTACTAAGTAATGTATACAGTGAAGTTCTTGAAATTTCAGAAGGATGTATCTGTTGTCAATTATCGGAAGAGTTTGAAAGTGGAGTACTGGAAATTATAAATAAATATGATCCTGAAATCATCTTTGTAGAGACTTCAGGAGCCTCTGAGCCTTTTCCAATCTTTATGTCTATGCAAAACCTTGGTGTTACTGTTGAGGGCGTTATATGCGTTGTAGACTCTAAGAATCTAGGCTCATACAAAGATAACTCTACAGCTAAGTATCAAATTGGTGGTTCGAATATAATTGTTATGAATAAGACGGATTTAGTAACCGAAGAAGAACTACATGTAGCTACAAATGAGGTTAAAGAAATTAAAGAATCTCATAACATCAAAAATAATCTTACTGGTAAAACAGTATTCAATAACTATGTTATTAATCAAGCCGAGAAAGGTATGGTTAAGAAAGAAGTATTTGAAGGTGTTTACCAAGTTGATGAGATTGTTGGAATGGCAAAAGATTATCAGCATCAGGGTCACACTCAAGAAGATTCAATAACACAAAAAGTAGCCTATCTTAAAGAGGGTATAGAATTTAATGATGTTGACGAAGTATTAAATAATATTCCAGAGAGTATATACAGAGTTAAGGGTGTTGTGAAGGTTAAAGATGTACCAAACCCTATAGTGCTGAACTATTCATTTGGTAATGTATCATTTGAAGAACTAGAAGAGTATAAAGAACCTTCTATTATGATATTTATCGGTGAAGCAATAGAAAATGACGTTAGTAAGTTATGTGCAAAATATGACTTTTTAAATCTACCTATGTTTAGGTTGAATAAGTAAAGGTAAGAAGATTGTAGCATCTTTAATAACTCAAAAGATGTAACTATATTAATTGTATATTTTGATCTTTATCAACTTCATACTCAATAGAATTATTATTTAAATACTCCGTAATTGATACTAGTTCCCTAATGTAATAAATAGTGTCAACATCAGTTGGAATTTTTTTATATTGTTTTTTGTATTCACAAAATGTATAATAAGTAAGAGATAATTTATCCATAAAACATTCCAGTAGTTTAATATACCTATATGTTAACAAGACTATGTCGTATCAATGTCATATTAATAATTATACTTTGTTTGATTGGGAAGAATATTGGATTTTTTATATATGGTGGACCCTCAGAGATTCGAACTCTGGGAGGTATGACCCTCGCTGGTTTTCAAGACCAGTGCATTCGACCAACTCTGTGCCTATAAATAGGCATCCTCCGAGCTAAAGCTCTACGGCTGGCTACACGAACTGGCTACATTTATCACAATATCTAAGGACTAAATAAAGGAGTCCTAGGATGAAAACCCACCTTACAAGAACAAAATACGACACATATAAGTATATACGGAGAGTTCCTAAACAGCTCTTAGAATATACTACTAAAGCGAGTTTTAGAGTCTCCCTAGGCTCTAATCAACTCGAGGCTACACAACAAGCTCTAGAGTTCAATAATGCCATAGATGAAGCCTTACAGCTCTCAAAACTAGGAGTAGACAGAGCAACTATAATAGAGAAAATGGAACACTTCTTACCCCAAGAATCCATCAAGGGTGAAGTCTCTACAGAGGAGGCTATAGGGACTCTTCAGAAGCTCTCTACGGAGTATTTATATTCACAGGAGGCAAACATTTCCAAAGAGGAAACGAGGGACAAGAAGTACTTCTATGAAGGGATTTGCACTCATATATTTGAGCACATTGGACTAACAAATAATCCAACACTGGAGAGTATAAACTACAACCACCTATTGCAGTTCAGAGACATCATTACTCAATTACCAAAGAGGAATATACAGAAGTACAGAGAGATGGATATCTCTCGTATACTCAAGAATATAAAGGCAATACAAGAAGAAGACAAACTATCAGCGAGAAGCATTAACAAGTATATCAAGTGGCTCAGGGCATTGTTTAACTTTGCGGTAGTTCTCGGTTATATACAAGTCAATCTAGCGACTTCATTACCTCTACAAAAGACTATAGATGAGAAGCTACAGAGGCTACCACTAGATGAGAGTGAGTTAGAAATACTATTGGAATCAGTAGCTCAGAAGATGCAATACCTACTCGCGGTACTAGCTTTCACAGGTATGAGACTAAGTGAACTTTATAAGTGTGAAGTAGTAGAGATTAATGGTATTAAGTGCTTCTCCCTACTCAACAGAAATGTAAAGCTCAAGACTAAATCTAGTTATAGAGTCATACCTGTACATCACTCTCTATTAGAAGGATTGGAACACTTTTACCACCTTAGAGATGTAGTCTCTAGCAACAACTTGGCGAGAACAGTATCAGATACAATCAAGAGATTAGAGTTAAAAGATATGGAGAAGAAATCACTTTACAGTCTCAGACATAGATTCGCCACTCAGCTGATTCAAAAGGGAGCTAATGCTTCGATAGTCTCGGAGCTGATGGGGCATTCTCATCGCACCATGACACTCTCTAGATACTCTACTGGATTTAGAGTAGAGCAGTTGAGGGAAGTGGTTGAGTTGTTGTAATTTAGCTTTGTATAAATTTAGGTAAAATACATGAACTTATATTATAGAAGAGCCTAAAATGTATGATAACTACGAACCTGATTACAGTCTTTATGAACCTGAACCACCTAGTAGGTTACACTATATAGAAGATGTACAAACACCTATAAAACCTTCTATTTTAGCTACTGAAGTAGTAAGGCAACTACAAAGTTACGGACTACAGGTTCCCACTAGAACACCTGAAATGGTAGAAGAGTTATGTAAAGGATTTAACAGATGTATTGAGTTGAATAGCACAGTACAAGATGCACAAACTTATGTCTTCTCCCCTAAAACTGGTTCAGCTAAATCTGTTACCGCTAAGATGTATACATCTATGTTAACACAGGAAGCTTCGATTATAGTTGTATCAACAATCGCTGATGCTATAGACTTCTGTGAAGACATTAATGCTTGGGCTAGAGATAATGATTACGCTAGATGCTACTATTCTAAGGATGATAAAAAGTCGTTAAGAGTTGAGAAGCAGGACTTATCCAAATATAGATGTATTGTCATCACGCACAATATGTTTATACGCGAAAATAATAACAAACAGCATGGATATTTCAAAAAATATAATGGTATGGATAGAACTCTAGTAATTATTGATGAACGAATCAGTATGTATAACAGGTTCACAATAGATAAAACTGTTGTGGAAGATTTAGTACGGATATTAACAGTGCTAAAAGCATATATCAAACCTAATATGAATAAGTATATAGAGATGCTAAAGCAAGTCCTGAAATTGTTTGATGATGTTTTTAAACTATCTCAGTCCCCCAAAGAAAGTTTAGTCAACCTACTCCTAGATAAGACTAAAAGGGAACAATTAAGCATTCCCAAATGTGACTTCGAACACCTAAAAATAGCTATCGATGATATGACTAAGAATTTACATTCAATATTGAACCCTGTACGAAGTAAAAAGAACTCTGAGGAGGATAAGGCTCTTAGAGTAGATATTAAGAACTATTTAGATGCTATTGAGATTGTTGTAGCTGGAGGCTTTTCATACCATAAGAGTGGTCTATACTCCTACTTAATGTCCACAGAGAGCTTAATAAGTAAATTTGGTACATCCGTTGTACTTGATGCTACTGCTGAAGTAAATGAAATCTACAACACAACTGCTTGGCATAACCCTGATACTTTTAAGCATATAGACACAATTGACCCTAGAAAATACAACAACTTTACCATTCATAAAGCACCTGGATACAAGCAAGGGAAAACAGCTATATATGATGGATTATCAAAAGATGAAGTGGAAGTAAATGTACATGGATACTTAAATATAGCAAGGCAAATTTTAACGAAGCCAACGGACAAACTTTTAATTATATGTCATCAAGAGTTTGAAGATAAGTTAAAAAAAGGAACACAAGATAAAAGAATAGAATTCACGCATTGGGGTAATCATGTTGGTAAAAATAAGTGGAGTCACTGCAACAAAGTTCTTGTAATTGGATGGAATCAATTTCGTAGTGTTGAGTATTATGGAAACTTTATTAATGCTGTTGGAGACCTAGACTATGCCAGTTTATCTCTATTTACAGATATGGAAAAAATCTATAGAAACTCTCAACTTGCAGATGACCTAGTTCAAGCTGTAATGAGAGGTAGTGCTAGAAAAACTATTGATACCGATGGGAATTGTTATAAGTGTGATGCTTACATCTTATACCCTGATAATGATATGGGAAATGCTGTTATGGAACTTTTTGAATCCCAGTTCAAGGATGCAAATATAGTAAAGTGGTACCCTAAAGTATCACTGACGAGTAAGAAAATATCGGCGGGTGAGAAGAACTTAGAAAAAATCATGAAGTATCTTGATAGTGTTTCTAATACGACGAAGAATGTTTCTCAATCCGATATTGTAAAAGGGACAAATCTTAGTAAGGCTATTGTATCTCGTGCCTTGAAACATAAAAGTCGTCCACAGCTTTTTAAGGATAAGGGCTACAAGATGGAGAAGGGTGAACAAGGTCAAGCGACTAAAATTACTCTACTTTCTTAGGAATATTGGAACACTTTTTTCGTTAATCATGCTAGACTCAAATAACACGAATGGAACAAAACATGCAAGACAATAGCTATGAAACATATAGACATCTGTACTAACTGTTATGCTCACTTAATGGGTAATACTGTCTACCTCTATGTAGATAATGAGTTTACTGAAATGCTATACATAGATGATATTGAATCCTTAGAAGACCCTATACCACTAATAATAAGAGAAGTTGAACTTTCTTCCAGACCTAGCTTGTACAAATGTATGGAACTGTGAATGAATTTACAGTAATCCAACATCAAGTATTCACCAAGACTAACAACGATGAAAACCTATCCAGTCCTATTACTACCTCGACTCTGTTGTGGTAGTGAAGCCCATAAAAATGATTCAATATACTTCAAGGCATTCGCCTATTAATTACTCAGTGAGCACTCATACAAAAAAAGGCTACTAGAAGCATTGTAAAGTACTTCACAAGCCCTTAAAACTCTAAGGACTATAGGAATTTAGATATTGCCTTAGAAGTCCTTCAATAGGAGCTATGTGAAGGTTAGAAACAAGGGTTGGTTTTTAAGAGTTGTCGGATTGGGATTACTGTATTACTTTTTAATCTTTCTGTTGTCTAATAAAAGTAGGTGTGTCGTAGTCAACTACATTTTTTCTGCTCAAAGACACATCCCCAATTATTGGATTCTTAATTTTCATCATTTCAGTTGATGTAACATTTCCGTAAGCTGCTAAGATTTGTTCTATAGTCGTACAAAAGCCCTTGACATGTCCTAAATCCTCTTCGCCAGTATCATCAGATAAGGATTTCTTGTAGTCCTGATATCCTTCTTTTAGGCTTTCTATTAAATCTGCCACTGGTATTTGCATAATCACATCACTCATTATTTCCCCCTTTTTACTTGTATTATTCTATTATTCTCTTTCTCTAGTATATCATCAGGTATAAACATATGAATATTACTATTATCATCACTACGGGTTTTATTAATCTCTTTAAAGATATCAGTCAAGTTCTTACCAGACTCTAATTCATCATAAAGTCTATCAAGATTCATCTTTATCTTGATAGACTCTACCTTGAAGTATATTACATCCTTCAAATATATCAGTACCCATGATGGAAACTTAATATCTTTCTCTTTAGTTGTAGAACCCCAAGCATTTACATAAGAGTATGATAAATCAAACTTCTCACAGAACTTCTTTTTTGTTACATCATTTAGTTTAAGTAGAGCATTGAATAAATCTCTATCTCTTTCATACTCAAATCGTAGGCCATTAATATTTATTTCTAGCAAATTCATCCACTTTATTCTTTATAGAGAATACTATATCATAGAATAGTATTAAATACAATACTATTAAGCTAAATATAAATAAATAAAGCATAGTATTTTAAATAAAGAACATTAGATATTAATATATGTTCTGTATAAAGCATAAAGGAAATCAAATGTATAACAAAGTAGTATTAGTTGGTAATCTAACAAGAGATATAGAAATGAAATTCTCGCAAGCAGGTATGGCAATAGCAAAGACAGCTATTGCCACAAGTAGAAAGTTTAAATCAAATACAGGAGAACAAAAGGAGGAAGTATGTTTCGTAGATATTACTTTTTTTGGAAGAAGTGCAGAGGTAGCAAATCAATACCTTCATAAAGGCTCAAAGATATTAGTTGAGGGTAGATTAATGTTTGAGCAGTGGACTGACCAGAATGGACAGAAGAGATCTAAGCATGGAGTTACAGTTGATGTAATGCAGATGTTGGATAGCAAGGGAACGGGAAATCAAGTTAATCCAACTTCACAAGATGCGTACAAGACATTACATAATCCCAATCCAACCTATGGTAAGGCAGAGCAGAAACAACCAACTTATGATGCAAAAATAATGGCTGAGATTGATGAAACCGAAATACTACCATTTTAAGGAGAGTCCAATGTCGTTAGCTTTGTGCCTAGTTTGTGGTAATATAAAAATTGCTGCGTTATGTAAATGTGATGAGTGTGGTGCAAATCTACAGGAAATAGTAATTTAGACATTTTATTTAGTGATTGGCAAATGTCTGAAGAGTTTATGGAAGAATTGTCTAATATAATTATTCGGATTAATAGTATTGGTAAAAATAGAAATGTAAACTTTTGGGCTTTCTTAGTCTATATGTCAAAAGAGCATCCTGAGATATTAGAAGTAACTGTACTAAATGAATTTAGTGAAGATGTTAATCGTATATTAGAATGTTTAAATGAAGTAGATTATAATACTAGCTATTTGTAATTGAACTTATTTACTTACATAAAAACTGATAGAATTTGATACCATTAGTGCTTTGGTAATACATATCTAATCTATTTCCATAATAATTTGCTTCCATTGTTTTATCTTTAGATTGATAACTAACATCTCCAATTTTTTTTAATGTTACTCTTGTATTTACATCTATAACTCTTAAAAAAACATTATTTGGGCTTAATTGAATTTTAATTTTGGTGTCCTTACTATCATGAACATAGCATTCTTTTTCTGATGCATTTAATAAACTTACAAATGAAAAGATAAGTATAATCTTTATTATATTTTTCATTTACTATTCTCTTTAAATTCTTTTCCACCTGCAATAAATTTATTAACTATATAAATAATAAATTGAAGACCTAATCCCACAAAAAATAATAAACCGAAATTTTCTGCCATTAGTTCAGGTAATGGAGAATCTACGTTAATTGCTGATAGTAGAAACATTATAATTATGTATCCTATTATAAGAATCCATAATACTTTTGTTGCGAGTGATATTTTCATATTTTATCCTTAATTACGATATTTTATCTTATCTTATCTTATCTTAAAGTTATAAGAGTACATTATTCCCTGCCGGAGTAAACCAAGGCTGAGAACAATACATTAAAGCTGCAAAGTCTTTGAGGTTCTCTAAGTAAGCCTCACTATTATCTTCCTCTGAACCAAACTCTTTAGCTACTATTTTCTTACAAGCTTCGAATAGAGTCTCTCCATTTTCATAGATTATGTCTTCTTTACTGAGGCTATCGAAGTATGCTTTTACAGACTCATGTCTATTTATATTATTCGACATCACCACTCCTCCTTTAGAATTTTATAATTAATTAGATTTAAACCATTGATCTAATTCATCTTGCATTAAATTGTCTTTTTCATCTTGTGATAAACCATCGAATCTATGTTTGTCTTTTTTTCTATCTATTCGTCTTTCTATATTTGATATATTCTTTTCTATGCCTTGCGTTTTTCTAGATGAACCAATTGCTTTTTCAAGCTCTTTTATTCTTCTTTCCTCGTATGCGAACTCATTTATTTCATTTTCATGTGTATTATTTACTACCGTATAGCTGTCTGAATCTATTGAAATATTAGGTTCATCATTATGGAATATAGATTTTATTTTGCTATATAAAGCTTCTCTTTTTAAATCATTAAAAGCTATGTCAAGTTTTATAAACTGATCTTTAATATTCCTTACTCTATATTGCATATATAATGGTTCAATTTTACTTTCTATTCCTTCAGATATAGCAATAGCTTTCGCCCAAAGGCTTTTTATAATTATTTTATTTTCAATTTCAGTTAATACAAATTCATATAATAAATCATCATTTTCTCGATTCTCTATTATTTTTTTCTTTGCAAAATTAAACATTATTATCCTTTATTCTATAGTAGTACAGTCAACTAAATGACTCTTAAGCTTATCACCTTTAGCAACTGTATCCAAATCATTTTTATAGTAGAAACACTTCTTATAATTCTTCTCATCGTTATAAATCATCTTCCAAAAGCCATCAGGAATAGCGATCTGATTCTTACCTATCCTCAGTGGATTAGAGCCATATACAACGCCATTTAATACACTAACAGTACCAAGATTAACTGCGACACTTCTTTCAAGCTTCTCAGCCTTTATCCAAGTCCTACGATTGACATTGGGAGCTTGAGGGATTATATTTGCCATAGTGTAAGTTTTACGAAGTATCTTCTTATCATAATCAAATGAGGCATCGTTTGCTAAGTGCCCTCTGTCATAGCCAGAGTGAGTATAGTCTTTAGTATGGCTTCTATATTCTTTCTTTAGATTCTTTTCTGTATAGAATGAGTTTCTTTTTTTAATATTAACAGAATTTACAAGAGAACCATCAAGAGTATAAGATATATACTTAGCACCTTTCATCTTGTAGTCGTAGCAGATTGTATAGACTTGCTTGTCTATTATTTGGTCACAGTTTTGATTGCTTATGTAGTGATCTATGTTTGTTGCGTGGAGTGATAATATAATTGTAGTTAGTAAAATAATTAATTTATGCAAGTTTGGACTCTAAATATATTTTTGGTGTGATTTGAATTACTAATCCATATCTACTTCAAAAGATTCTCCAGTTTCATCATCAGTAATTGTACCAGTTCCTCCTGAGTACATATCTAGATAACCAGTTTTATATTCACCGTCAGAGTGGTCATAATATTCAATATCTCCTTCACCTTGTCCTTGATGATCATATGTTTCAACATCAATATACTTACCTTCTTCATAGCTATATCCATCCCAGCTAAATAAAGATATATTTAGCGAAAGAAATAGTAAGATTATATATTTCACACTATTAACTATTGGTATGCTTGTGTTTTTCGTGAGTATGTTGCTTATGTGAAGAGTCATTTTTAGATACTGTATCGCATTTCAATAAATCAACATTTGTCTTATGACAATGATAGTCTCCTGTCTTACTATTTGTATGACATCCATAAGCATTTGTTCCTCCACTATGTGCAAGTAATGGATTTACTTCAGACTTATGGCAGTGATAATCACCTGTTTGACTGTTAGTATGACAACCTCTAGAATCTGTTCCACCACTATGTGCACCTACTAAACCAAATCCCATAACCAATAACAATACTATCTTCTTCATATTAATCCTTTTTTATAATAATTAAATATTAATAGCTTAGTCCATATCCAGAATTACTTTTCTTTGAACCACTACTACCGTAACTAGAACCATAACTACTTCCATAGTTAGATTTAGTACCTGCTTTCCCAGTATAAGGATTTGTATTTCCCTTTGTACTGTAATTATCGCTTCTTGTGCTGTTAGGGCTAGAGCGATAATGACCTTTTACGTAAGTTCCATTACTTTTTGTATAGCCATTTACATACGTATCTGCAAACAAACCAGTAAATGTTGATACTACTAGTAATGCACTTATTAGTATTTTATTCATATAACAAGCTCCTTAAAATCAAAAATTAGTATAACAGATAATAACTTAATATATTATAAAATATTTTATTATTTCTTATAACTCTAAAGTTTCTCTTGGAGAAAAGCTTCAGTATCGTATCGTCATTTAGCATTCTTTAAATGACTCCCCCCCCACACCAAGTACACAGGTGACATCCTTATTCTCAGCCAACTCTCTTTAGTACTCTCTCTCTCTACACTCCGTAAGCCAAGGATTACTCCGTAGCTTCACAAGCCTTAGATCTTGTTCCTCTATCGCCTACAAGGTACGGCTCATAATTCATCCCACTTGTCCTATAAGAGTATATGTAGTATAGCTTTGGACATTGCACTGACCACTATCGTGCCAAGTTACATTTTAGACATAATTCACATTGCTTTTACAACAGATGTCTTTGACCTAAGTTGACTCTTCGCTTAAAAGAATGTTGAACTATGTTAACCACGAGACAGCTCTTTATCTTTTTATTACTCGTACTACTCAGACAGAAGGTTCTGATTCTAAGTTCATACTTCTACTTAAGTGATGGAAACTAAACAAAGGAGATATATGTCAAAGCTAAAGAATCAAATGGTAGCCGAGAATAGACAGAAGTTCTACTTAGAACTCTGTTACCAAGAGTGGTTAGAGGAACATAGGGGCAAGGTTAGAGAGGTAAAACTGAATCAAATGGCTAAAGAGTTCTTAGAACCTTATGTCTTGGAGAACTATATGTTGTACGTTGGTTCTGTGAATAATATTGAGTATGAGGGAGGGTGATTTATCAAAACAGTATACTATATATATAGGGTTAAAGAATTGATGAAATAATATTGTTGGCTGGCTACATTGCTGGTTACATTTTAGGTGTATCTGATTAATTATTGGATAGAGTGATTGTTCTTAGAATATTGTGTGAAGTGTTTGAAAGTATGTGTATGCTTGAAGTATATGGTGGACCCTCAGAGATTCGAACTCTGGGAGGTATGACCCTCGCTGGTTTTCAAGACCAGTGCATTCGACCAACTCTGCCAAAGATCCACGTGTAGTTGTATTATATCATAGAACTGGAGGTGCCACCCAGATTTGAACTGGGGATAGCAGCTTTGCAGGCTGCGGCCTTACCACTTGGCGATGGCACCAGTTATCTTTCATATCAATGGTGCCCGGAGCCGGACTTGAACCGGCACAGTATTGCTACCGGGGGATTTTAAGTCCCCTGCGTCTACCAATTTCGCCATCCGGGCATAGTGAATGAAATCACAGTTTATAATTATAATGGAGCGGGAAACGAGGTTCGAACTCGCGACCCCGACCTTGGCAAGGTCGTGCTCTACCACTGAGCTATTCCCGCATATTAAATAACGCACTTAATTTTTAAGTGAGCGGAATTATAGCTATTTTATTTTTGTTTGTAAAGAGTTTTTAGAGGAAATATAAAAAAAAATGGTATAATCGCGTTTATATTAAAGATAAAAATTATCTAGAAGGATTCTTATGAGAAGTGATACTATTAAAAAAGGGTTTGATAAAACTCCACACCGTTCATTACTTAGAGCGACAGGTCTTAAAGATGAAGATTTTGATAAGCCATTTATTGGAGTTGCAAACTCACATATTGATATTATTCCAGGACACTTTTTTTTACAAGAATACGGACGTATTGTAAAAGATGCGATTAGAGAAGCTGGTGGCGTACCATTTGAGTTTAACACGATTGGCGTTGATGATGGTATTGCGATGGGTCATGATGGTATGCTTTACTCTTTACCGTCTCGTGAGCTAATCGCAGACTCCATAGAGACTGTTATGAATGCTCACAAACTTGATGCTATGATTTGTATACCTAACTGTGACAAAATTGTACCAGGAATGCTTATGGGTGCTTTACGTGTTAATGTACCTACTGTATTTATCTCAGGTGGTCCGATGAAAGCTGGGAAAAAAGCTGATGGCACCCCAATTGATTTAGCAACTGCATTTGAAGCTGTTGGTAAGCACGCTGAAGGCAAGATGAGTGACGAAGAGCTTAAAGAGATTGAGTGTGAAGCTTGTCCTTCAGGTGGTTCATGTTCAGGTATGTTTACTGCAAATTCTATGAACACATTATGTGAAGCTATGGGTGTTGCATTACCAGGAAATGGTACAGTTTTAGCGATGACTCCAGAACGTATTGAGATGGTGAAAGTAGCAGCAAAACGTATTGTTGAAATTGCTAAGATGAAAGACTCGAGCAAATACAATATGAAAAATATTCTTAACCATAAAGCTATTAACAATGCCTTTGTTATTGATATGGCTATGGGTGGATCTTCAAATACTGTTTTACACCTTCTTTCTATTGCTAAAGAAGCGGATGTTGATTTTGATATTGCTGATATCAATAAAATTGGAGACAAGGTTGCTCATATTGCTAAAATCTCTCCATCACTTTCTAATGTACATATGGAAGATGTTAATAATGCAGGTGGTGTTAATGCTGTTATGATGGAAGTAAGCCGTCGCGAAGGCAATGTTTTAGATACATCAGCTTTAATGATCACAGGTGAAACTTTAGCAGAGCGTATTAAAGATGCTGTGATTTTAGATGAGAATATTATTCACAAAAATGAAAATGCATATTCTCCAGTGGGTGGCCTTTCTGTTTTATTTGGTAACCTTGCAGAAGAGGGTGCTGTAGTTAAAACAGCTGGTATTGCAGCAGGAATGCGTCAGTTTAAAGGTAAGGCTGTTTGTTTTAACTCTCAAGATGAAGCTATTAAAGGAATCATGGGCCATAAAGTTAAAGCAGGTGATGTTGTAGTTATCCGTTACGAGGGTCCTAAAGGTGGTCCAGGTATGCAAGAAATGCTTGCTCCTACTGCTTTAATTATGGGTATGGGTCTGGGTGAATCTGTGGCACTTATTACTGATGGTCGTTTTTCTGGTGCGACACGTGGTGCTTCTATTGGACATGTTAGTCCTGAAGCTGCTGAAGGTGGTATGATTGGACTAATTGAAGATGGTGATGAGATTGAAATTGATGTTGACACACACTTACTTCAGCTAAATGTTTCTTATGAAGATCTTGAAAGACGTAGACATAACTTTGTGCCATATAAAAAAGAGATTACATCTAAGTGGTTAAAACGTTATTCATTACTTGTTTCTAACGCATCTAATGGTGCAGCATTAAAAACTGAATTATAAAAAAGGAAGATTATAAGTGAACGCAATTGCAATAAAACATAATGATGAAATTATTGATTTACAAACTGCTGAGAAACTTGGTTTTGAAGGTGAGCAGATTCATCTTGATAACTCAGATGACTCTTTAGAAGTACTTCGTCATTCAACAGCACATCTTTTAGCACAAGCTATAAAGTCTCTATATCCAGATGCTAAGTTTTATGTAGGACCAACTGTAAAAGAAGGTTTTTACTACGACTTTAAAACTGAATCTGAAATAGGTGAGGGCGATTTAAAAAAGATTGAAAAACAGATGCTTTCATTTGCTAAAAAGAAATATGAAATCTCTAAATATGAAATTTCTATGGATGAGGCAAAAACAAAATTTAAAGATGACCATTTAAAACTAGCTGTAATGGAAAGAATCCCTAGTGATACAGTTTCTATATATAAGCAAGGTGAATTTGAAGATTTATGTCGTGGACCACATCTTCCAAATATTGGTTTAATTCGTTATTTTAAACTAACGAAACTATCGGGTGCTTATCTTGGTGGTGATTCTAAAAATGAGATGTTAACTCGTATTTATGGGATTGCATTTGCAGATAAAGAGTCTCTAAAAGATCATATGACTATGCTTGCTGAAGCTGCTAAACGTGACCATAGAAAACTTGGTAATGAGATGAAATTATTCACTTTTCGTGAAGAAGTAGGGGCTGGTTTTCCTATTTGGCTTCCAGCTGGTGGACGTCTTCGTGCAAGACTTGAAAGTTTACTTTTCAAAGCGCATAGAAAGCGTGGTTATGAACCAGTTCGTGGTCCTGAAATGTTACGTTCTGACCTTTGGAAAACATCAGGTCACTATCAAAATTATGGTGAAAACATGTACTTCACAAATATTGATGAAGTAGAATTTGGTGTTAAACCTATGAACTGTGTTGGTCATATCAAAGTGTATGAAGATGAATTACATTCTTATAGAGATTTACCAATAAAATATTTTGAGTATGGTGTTGTTCATCGTCATGAATTTACTGGTGCTCTTCATGGACTTTTTCGTGTTCGTGAGTTCACACAAGATGATGCACACATCTTTTGTACAGCTGAGCAGATTGAAGATCAAATCATTGAAGTAGTTGATTTTGTTGATAAAATTATGTCTACATTTGAATTCGATTATAAGATGATGGTTTCTACTAAGCCTGAAAAAGCTGTTGGTAGTGATGAAGTTTGGGACATATCAACTCAAGCACTTAAAAATGCTATGGATAAAAACTCACTTCCTTATGAAATAGATGAAGGTGGTGGAGCTTTTTATGGTCCAAAAATTGACATCAAAATTACAGATGCTATTGGACGTGAATGGCAGTGTGGAACAATACAGTTAGATTTCAATCTTCCTGAGAGATTTGCTTTAGAGTATAATGGAGAAGATAACGATAAGATTCAACCCGTTATGATTCACAGAGCTATCCTTGGTTCATTTGAGCGTTTTATAGGAATTTTAACTGAGCATTTCGCCGGTGAATTCCCAATGTTCATCGCTCCGACTCAGGTTGCTATAGTTCCAATCGCAGATACTCATAAAGAATATGCTAAGGAATTATCAGATAAACTTATTGATATTGGTGCTGATAGTGAGATTTACTCTAAAAATGATTCTTTAAATAAGAGAATCAGAACAGCAGAAAAAACAAGAGTTCCTATGCTTGTTATCATAGGTGATGAAGAGGTCGAAGGTAAAACAGTTGCAATTCGTGACCGTAGAACTAGAGAACAATATAATTTAAGTGAAGAAGAATTCTTATCACTTATACAAACTAAAATAAATGAGGTAAATTTTTGAGTAAAAAAGAACGTGTAATAATGAATGATGACATCCAAGTTGATGAATTACGTTGTAATGTGGACGGAGGAGAGTCATTAGGAATTATTTCTACTGATGAAGCTATGAGTAAAGCAAATGAGCTTGGTATGGACTTAGTTCTTATCGCTCCAGGTGCAAAGCCACCCGTTGCTAAAATTATGGACTATGGTAAATATAGATACCAAGAAGAGAAAAAATTAAAAGAACAGAGAAAAAATCAGGTTAAAATCGTTGTAAAAGAGATTAAATTATCTGTTAAAATTGCTGAAAATGACATAGCTTATAAAGTAAAACATGCACGTGAATTTTTGGAAAAAGGTTTTCATGTAAAATTTCGTGTGTTCTTAAGAGGGCGTGAAATGGCTCATCCTGAAGCTGGTAAAGAAGTACTTCTTAGAGTTTGGCCAATGGTTGAAGATATCGCTGTTATGGATAAACCACCGAAGTTTGAAGGTCGTTACTTTAACATGTATACAATACCTCAAAAGTAGCTATTTAGCTACCTTTGACTTTAATTCATTCTCTTCTATAGAATCACTTACATATTTCACAACAGCTAGACCTTCTGTCTCATTGATATACCATTCAGCAATATGATCACTTTCAAGAGTTTCTAATTTAGTCATATCTACTTCATCCAATGGAAGATAAAGATGTGAATGTCTTTTCGGGTTTTGAAGCTTCATAGATGTCCACACTAACCATAGAACAATCACTACAGATAAAATAGTTGCTAATGTTTCTCTATCACTTATATCAAGATATAGACCAGCGAACGTACCACCTATAAAAGTAGCAAAATATGCAGATGAGTTAGATATACCAAGAGCAGCACCTTTTTGATGTACTTTTGCAAACTTACTAATCATTGATTGTACAAGTGGTTCCATCATGTTAAAACCAATAAAGAAAAATATTACACCAGCTACAAAGACACTACTAGAACTTGTAAAGCCCATAATTAAAAATGAAACTAGAAATAGCACTATTGAGATTAAAAATATTTGCTTCGGTATGTTTTTCTTCTCTCCAAAAACAGCTGCAGGACCCATAGCTACAATACCTGCAACCATAGCTGGAAGATAAACCATCCATAATTCAGACTTCTCCCAAGCAAATCCATATTCAGGTTTTGTAAGAAGAATAGGAATAAGTACAAACGCAACCGTCATCAAACCCTTTTGTAGAGTATTTATAACTATCATATTTAAAAGATTATTGTCTTTTAATATGTCTAGTGTTCTAGAGTCATTGTGATATACATGTCTTATTTTTGGTGGTGTAGGAACTTTTGTAAATAGCAACACTATAGATAGCACAGCTAAAACAGCAGTAATTAAGAATATTGTACTAATTCCAAAATTTGATGCTATTACTGGACCTAAACCCATTGCTAAAGCAAAACTCATAGCAATAAACCCACCCATAATGGCCATAGCTTTACCACGACTACTCTCTTCAACCAAGTCAGAAACCATTGCAGTTGCAACTGCACCAATCGCTCCGGCACCTTGAAGGAATCTACCAACCATTAAAGTGTATATATCAGTTGAATATGCACATATTATCGAACCAATAAAGAATATTATTAGACCAAAAAGGATAGTTGGTTTTCTACCAATCTTATCACTCATTTTTCCAAAAGGAAGTTGGAAGATTGCTTGAGTTAGTGCATAACCACCAACTATAATACCTACTAGAAAAGGTGTAGCACCTTCTAATTCAAGTGCATATACTGAGAGCACTGGTAAAACTAGGAAGAGACCTAAGAATCTAAGAAAAATAATCGAAGATAAGGGTAATACTTTTTTAAACATATAAAGACCTTTGTTGTATAATGACGAGATTATACTATAAAAAATGATCAGATATATATAAGGAATTGAAATTGAAATTAGTTTTAGCTACATCTAATAAAGGTAAATTAAGAGAGATAAAAGCACTATGTAAAGATTATGAAGTAATACCATATAGTGAACTAATAGATGAATTTGAAATAGTAGAAGATGGAGACACATTTAAAGAAAATGCACTTATAAAAGCTAGAGCAGTTTTTAAAGCTCTTGGTGATGAAAATATTATAGTTATGGCAGATGATAGTGGTATAAGTGTTGATGTTCTTGAGGGTAAGCCAGGTATATATAGTGCAAGACATGCTGGGGTTGACGCAACTGACAAAGATAACTTATATAAACTAATAGATGATATAAAAGCCTTACATGTAGAAAGCTCTCCAGCTCACTATACGGCTGCGATAGCAATAGTTACGAATACAAGTGAAAAATGTGTTCATGGTTGGATGTATGGAACGGTAATTGACAAGGCTGTTGGTGAGGGTGGTTTTGGATATGATCCAATGTTTATTCCAGATGGCTTTAATAAGACACTTGGAGAATTAGATGAAGATACAAAAAAGAGACTTTCACATCGTGCAAAAGCACTCTCTTTGGCAAAAGCTATTTTAAAAGCTATATAGTTATAAAAATTTTCTACTCATAGAGTAGAATGATGATTCTAGTTTATTTAAAACTATTTCTAATTTAGAATGACAAGTATAGATACATTTCATAGTAGCTCCTACATGTAAAGATATTACAATTTAACAAGCAAATAATGTTCCCTAATTAAAGATTATAAGTAAAATTAAACCAAATATTATTCTATATACTCCAAAAGCTACAAAGGTAAATGTTTCTAAGAACTTTAGGAATAGTTTTATTGTTATGTATGCCACTATAAATGAGACAATAAAGCCTATAAAAAGAGTAGTAAGATTGGCATCACTAAATTCATGATAGTGTTTTAATAAGTCATAAAATGTAACCGCACTCATAACAGGAAACGCAAGTAAAAAACTAAACTCTGCACTGGCTTTTCTGCTTAATCCAATAAGTAAAGCACCAATAATAGTGGAACCAGCTCTACTTGTTCCTGGGATTAAGGCAAAGACTTGCGCAAGGCCAATTATCATAGATTGCTTAAGTGTTACATCCTCTATATTATCTATAGTTTGTTTATCTATATGTATAAAAAATTTCTCTACAATTAAAAATATAATTCCACCTATTATAAACATTATGGCAACAATTTGTATGCTAAATAGCTCTTTTATTTGAGATGAAAAAATAAAACCTACTGCTCCAATAGGAACAAATGCTAAAAATATTTTACTCCAAAGGTCTATTTTTTTTATACTGAATTTATCTTTGTAATTAAACATTACTGCAAATATAGCTGCAAATTGAATAATAACTTCATAGGCCTTTGTTACAGCATTTTGATTAATTCCTAAAAATTCACTTGCTACTATTAAATGTCCTGTTGAAGAAATAGGTAGAAATTCTGTAAAACCTTCTATTACACCTAGTATAATTGAATCAAATATTGTCATTATAAACCTTGTTATGATAAACTAATGCGAAATATTAACATAGAAAAGAGATTTAATGAATGTACTTATTGTTGATGATAGTAAAATTGTAAGAAGAGTACTATCAAATACCCTGCCTAAATTTTTTAAAGCACCTGAATGGCCAGAGTTGAATCTTTATGAAGCTGAAGATGGTCTGATAGCTATAGAACAGATGAAAAAACATGATATAGATATTATTCTTCTTGATTGGAATATGCCAAATATGAACGGTGAAGAAGTGGTTGATATAGTTCGCTCGAATAAAGCTTGGAATCAAACTAGAATTATTATGGCAACTACTGAGGGTGGTAAAGACAGTGTTTTGAAAATGATAAAAAAAGGTGCAAATGGTTATATGATAAAACCATTTAAAGCAGAATCAATTTTTAAAACTTTAAAAACAGTGACTGCAAGAATGCCAAAAAAGTAAAACACAAGAGTCACTTTAAGTTATTTGGATATAATACGAGGTTTTAAATTATAATCTCGTAGGAACTTTTATATGCTACTTTTTACACCTGGTCCAACACCAGTCCCTCAAAATGTTCGTAATGCAATGAGTGATGAGACAATGCATCACCGCACCCCAGAATTTGAAGCAATTTTTGCAAAGACAAGAAAACACCTTTTTAACCTTTTTAAGACTGATGAAGTAATTATGCTTTCATCAAGTGGAACAGGTGCAATGGAAGCGTCTGTAATTAACTTATGTAAAAATACACTTCTTAGTGTAAACTCTGGTAAGTTTGGTGAGAGATTTGGAAAAATCGCAATTTCTCATGGACTTAAAAATGTAGAGATTAAAAATGAATGGAACACACCAGTTAGCGTAGAAGCTATTGTTGAAGCTGTAAAATCTAACTCAGATATTGATGCAATTGCAGTGCAAATAAGTGAGTCAGCAGGTGGTTTACGTCATCCTGTTGAAGAGTTATCAAAAGCAGTTAAAGAGATAAATCCAAATATTATGATTATCGCTGATGGTATTACTGCTGTTGGTGTGGAGAAGATTGATGTAAGTAATATTGATTGTCTTATTGCTGGAAGTCAAAAAGCACTTATGCTTCCTCCAGGACTTTCAATCTTGGGACTATCTAATGCTGCCATTGAGACAATAGGTGAGGGTAAAGGTTACTACTTAAATCTTACAACAGAGATTAAGAAGCAGAGACAAAATACGACTGCATGGACAGCAGCAACTACTTTGATAATGGGGTTACTAGAAGTTTTAGAAACTATAGAAAGTAATGGCGGCTTAGAGAGACTATATGCTGAGACAGCTTGTAGATCAAAAGCAGTGAAGCGTGCTTTAACAGCTATTGGTTTACATGTATATCCTCAAACTCCAGCAAAATCTATGACAACAATAGATGATGAAAATGCTTCTGAGATTAGAAATCTTTTAAAAGAAGAATTTGGAGTTAATGTAGCTGGTGGACAAGACCATTTAAAAGGCAAGATTTTTAGAATTAACCAAATGGGCCTTATAGAAGCATATGAGATGGCATGGGTTGTCAATTCAGTTGAGCTTGCTCTCTCACGTTTAGGTCGTCGTGCTTATGATGGAACAGCAAATAGAGTTTTTAATGAAGCTTTTTTTGGCGTGGAGGCATAGATGATATTAGAACACGAAATTCCTAATGGTTCTAAGCTTTACTTTGGTG
The DNA here is from genome assembly GCA_028044295.1 of Sulfurimonas sp. Classification (GTDB taxonomy): domain Bacteria; phylum Campylobacterota; class Campylobacteria; order Campylobacterales; family Sulfurimonadaceae; genus Sulfurimonas. Next base: position 154,238 of record JAOFSE010000003.1, on the reverse strand, counting down.
AGAGTGCTAAAGTAAAAAGAGAGATAGAAAAAGTTGCTTCTGATGTTTTAGATGCAAATGGTTTTGAAGAGATAGTTACACCAATATTTTCTTATCACCAGCATAAAAGCATAGCAGATGAGAGAGAATTAGTGAGAGTTAATGATGAAAAAAATAACTCTATATCTCTAAGAGCAGACTCAACCATAGATGTTGTTCGTATCATTGAGAAAAGACTAGGGCGTAATACTACTCAGAAGAAGTGGTTTTATGTACAGCCAGTTATAACATATCCTACTTGTGAACAGTATCAAGTTGGTGTTGAGTATATGGGTGAGAAAAAACTATCTTCAGTTTTAAATATTGCTAATGATATTTTCAAAAAACTAGAAGTAGAACCACTTATCCAGATATCAAATATGAGAATACCTCATATTTTAACTGCTATGTTTGATGAGTTGACTTTGGAAGATTTTAGACATTTTAATATAGAGAAGTTTTTAAACCTAAAAGTTGGTTGGTTAGAAAAACTAGTATATCTTCAGCACATTGAACAAGTAGACGAACTACTTGAAATTGTTCCAGAGGATATAAAAGTAGAACTTCTTAAGATGAAAAAACTATGTAGTGAAGTTTCATGTGACAAAAGTGTTTTAGCGCCAATGTACTATGCAAAAATGCTTTACTATGATGAGCTATTTTTTAGAGCTATTTCAGATAATGAAGTTTTTGCACGTGGTGGAAGATATAAAAATAACGATGTAAGCTCTGTAGGGTTTGCAATATACACAGATATAATAATTGAAGAGAAAGTGAAATAATGAAAGCAGATTTAATAGTTGGAATCCAATGGGGTGATGAAGGAAAAGGTAAGATAGTTGATAGACTAGCTACTAAGTATGATATGGTGTGTAGAAGCCAAGGTGGACACAATGCAGGTCATACTATTTGGGTAGATGGTGTTAAATATGCACTTCACCTTATCCCTTCTGGTGTACTTAACCCTCAAGCTATAAATGTGGTTGGTAACGGTGTTGTTTTATCACCAGAGTCAATTATAAAAGAGATGGTTCAGTTTGAAGGCCTTGAAGGTCGTCTTTTTATATCTGACAAAGCACACTTAAACCTTTACTATCATGCTCTAATTGATCAAGCAAAAGAGAGATTAAAGGGTGACAAAGCTATTGGTACAACAGGTAAGGGAATTGGACCTGCATATGCAGATAAAATTAACCGTACAGGTTTTCGTGTTGGTGAACTTTTAAATCCTGCAAAACTTACTGCTTCAATCATTGGATACTTTGAACAAAACAGAGCTATCTTTGATATCTATGAAATTGCTACTCCTATTGAGAGTGAATTACTTGCGGAACTTGAAGGTTATAAAGCGAAGCTTGCTCCTTTTATTACTGATACAACACAGCTAGTTTGGAAAGCATTAGATGATGATAAGAAAATTCTTTTAGAAGGTGCTCAAGGTACCCTACTAGATATTGATCATGGAACTTATCCATATGTAACTTCATCTGCTACAGTATCTGCTGGTGCATGTACTGGTCTTGGAATAAATCCAAAAGATATAGGAAAAGTTACAGGAATTGTAAAAGCTTACTGTACTCGTGTTGGTAATGGACCATTCCCAAGTGAAGACTTTGGCGAAGATGGAAAACGTCTTGGTGAACAAGGTCATGAGTTTGGAACGACAACTGGTCGTGCGAGACGTTGTGGTTGGTTTGATGCAGTTGCTACTCGTCATGCTGCCCGTTTAAATGGCTGTGATGAATTGGCACTTATGAAACTTGATGTTCTTGATGGTTTTGATGAGGTTAAAGTATGTGTAGCGTATGAGTATAATGGTGAGACTATTGATTATATGCCAGCTGATTTAGATGCTGTTAAACCAGTATATAAAACTTTTAAAGGTTGGAATAATTCTGTAGGTGCAAGGACTTTTGATGCATTACCAGCAGATGCTCAAGCTTTTGTAAAAATTATTGAAGAGATTAGTAAAACAAAAGTTGGTATAATTTCTACATCACCTGAGAGAGAAGATACAATAATACTTTAATAGGAGGATTCAACTCGTGAAAACACGCTTTAGCTCATTGGTAAAACTTAAAAAAAGTACCATGCAAAAAAGCGAGAGAGTTGTCCAAAAAGCAAATGCTGATTTAAATAGTGCTTCAATGGCACTTGAAATTTCATATGCTGAATTAAATGATGTTCAAGCACCCAACTCTGGAAGAATGGGTGACTTTTTAGCATCAAGAACTCTTATCGACTCCCAAAGAGGCATAATCAACCATAATACTGAGTGGGTTGGATTTGCTAAACAACAAGTACTTCAAGCGAAAGAACAACTAAAACTTGATATGATTGAACATGAAAAGTTCAAGTATTTAGAACTACAAGAGATAAAAAAAGAGCTCAAAAAAAAGAAAATTCAAGAAGCTAAAGACTTAGATGAAGTAGCTTTAATGACCTATGCTAGAAAAGATAATAATAACTAAAGGCTATAACTTTGAAACTTATATTTATATCTATATTTACAATATCATCACTATTTTCACTTGAAACTAGTGACAAGCTTTTTGAATGTACAGAGATTTTTAAAGCTAGGAAAAGTGAACTTTTAGTTGAGTTAGAAAGAATAGATGAACAAAGACAAGCACTAAGTGCTCTGAAAGCTGCCACAGAAGAACTTCTCAAAAAGAGAGAAACAAAACTTTCTCAAGAAGAAGAAGTTGTTGATAGAAAGTTAGCAGAAATCACATCAAAAGAGAACTCTGTTAAGACGATGCTTGAGAAAAATGAAAAAGTTTTAGCTAAAACAAAAAGTCTTAAAATGGATAAAGTGGCGCAGACTTATGCAAAGATGAAAGCTGGTTCTGCTGCGAATATATTATCAGATATGAATCCAGAAGATGCTTATAGTATATTAGCTTCACTCAAACCAAAAACAGTAGGTAAGATACTTACAAAAATGGACCCAAAAAAAGCATCAATTTTAACTATACTATTAGCTAAGTAAAAAATTATTTAAATATTCTGTTTCTTCTAATCGTAATCTAACCTTATTTAGTGTAAAATATCCAAATTTATTTTAAACCAGGGTCTTCAATGAAAATATCACTAAAAACTATACCTCACATATCTAGTAAAATTGCGATTGACTTAAACAACAGTGGCGTTGTAACAATGACAAAAGGTCTTGAAGCAATATCACATGAAGCTGAAAAAGTATTAATCGAGAATGTTAAACAGGAGTTAGCTCTTGAGGAAAAAGTAAGTGATATATGTGATGATAATGAAGAAGAGATAGAGTTTAATCTTGTAGATGAAAGACAACTGTTTTTTATGATTAAGAAAAAACTTGCTCCTGAGTTTGGGATTATACTAAACTATGAAGAGAGATACTCAGATATAGCTCACAAGATACTTGATGAATTGTATGAAGAAGATTTAATTCACTTTGAAGTAACAGAAAATCGTATCAAAAATATTATATATACTGCAATAACGTCTTTTATAGCTGAGGCATCAGAACTTGATGATGCAGTAATGGATAAAATAAGAACATATAAAAAGAGATATATTCCTGGAACTGATGAATTTGACATTCTTTATGAAAAGTTGTATCACGAAGAGTTAACTAAAAGAGGTATGGAGTAGTATTCATGAAAAAAGTTTTTTTATACCTTGAAAATGGAACTTTTTTAGAGGCTAATAGTTTTGGTGCTGAGACAACAGTAGTAGGTGAGATAGTTTTTAATACATCTATGACTGGTTACCAAGAGATTATGTCTGATCCATCTTATGCTGGACAATTTGTAACTTTTACAGCACCAGAAATTGGTAATGTTGGCGTAAATGATCAAGATATGGAAAGTAATGGTGCTCATGCTAAAGGTATGATAGTAAGAAAGTATCAAGAAAGATACTCTAATTTTAGAGCAGATGATTCTTTACACAACTTTTTAATAAAGCATAATGTAATGGGTATATGTGATATAGATACTAGATATCTTACTAAAATGCTAAGAAGTGAAGGTGCTATGATGATGATAGCATCTACAGAGATTAGTGATGTAGATGAGTTGAAAAAACTGTTATCCGATTCTCCTCGCATTGAAGATATTAACTACATTGAGCAAGTTAGCACAAAAGAACCATACAAACATACTCAAAGTACGTATTCAACAACAGGTTTTCATTTCGATGATGCACCTCAGGAAATTGTAAATATTGCAGCTATTGATTTTGGTGTTAAGAGAAACATACTCAATGAGCTTGTAAATGCTGGTATAGGTGTTGAAGTTATTCCAAATAATTTTCAAGCAGATGATTTAATTAGTAAGTTTAAAGCTAAAGTAATAGATGGTGTATTTTTATCTAATGGCCCAGGTGACCCTCTTGTTCTCAAAAATGAGCAAGAACAGATTAAGAAGCTTATAGATGCAAAGGTACCTATGTTTGGCATATGTCTTGGACATCAACTACTTTCTATATCTCATGGATATGATACTTACAAGTTAAAGTTTGGTCATCATGGTGGAAATCATCCAGTAAAAAACAAGCAAACTGGTTTAGTAGAAATAACAGCTCAAAATCATAACTATAATGTTCCAGATAATGTTGTAGAAATATCAGCAGTTACGCACAGTAATCTTTTTGATAACACTATAGAAGGACTAAAATATAATGATTCACCTATATTTTCAGTTCAGCACCATCCCGAAGCTTCGCCAGGTCCTAAAGAGAGTGCTTATATATTTACAGAATTTAAAAAGATGATGCAAGAAAACAGATAGATGACTGAGTGGGTTCTATATTTAAATAGACGCCGGCTCTATATGTTTAGTGTCATAATTCTTTCTATGATTATTGCTATTATTGTAGATTATAATTTTACCATTGAAAAACCCACATACTTTGAGGGCAAATATAATATGCAAATTGTTTATTTCCTAATATTATATAAACTTATAGAACTTCCAATTTTATACTACTTACTCTTCCATCGTTATGTATCTCAAGTAATAAGAAAAATTAATAATAAAGAAAGTTTTGTAAAATTAAAAAAGCATACAAAGTTATTATTTTTTCTAATTCCACAAGGAAATATCGTTTTTGGAGTAATTTCTTATAAGGTTAGTGGAGAAATATCCTACTTCTTTATCTTTACAATAATAGCAATAATAGCACTTTTTATGACAAAACCTAACAGATTCCTACAGTATAATAACTAGACCTAATGTTTATTATAATTATAATAACTTATAGTCAATTTCAAGAAAGATATAATTAAGTTATAAATTTTTATTATTTTTTTTATAACTTTTCCAGCCAAAATATGAAGAATTGTTGAAGTTTTATTAAAGTATAATCCACCTGATTTTTTCAGTTTTTTTTGTGTGAAAAAATAACTGAAGAATAAAAAGGAGTGTGTGTGATAAAATTTTTGATGGTACTTTCTTTACTATTGACACTTTCAAATGCTAGTAGTTTAGGCATTCAAGAAAAGTTAGGAGAGACAGTTCCACTTGATTTGACATTTTTAAATGAAGAATCTAAGAGCGTAACATTAAAAGAGTTGATGGATGGGAAACCAACAATCCTTACATTAAACTATTTTAGATGCGCGGGTATATGTACTCCACAGCTAAATGACTTAGCTAAGATGTTAAGTAGACTAGACTTAGCTGAGAATACTGATTATAAAGTTTTAACTGTGAGCTTTGCTGAGGATGAAACTCCTGACTTAGCAACAGCAAAACGAAAAAATCAAATCGCTTCTATGTCAAGACCATTTGTACAAGATGCATGGCACTTTGTTATAGGTGAGAATAATAGTTCTCATGTATTGGCAGAGAAAGTTGGTTTTTCTTTTGAAAAAACAGTTTCAGAAGCTGGAGTAGTTGACTACATTCATGCAGCAGCATTAATTGTCATTTCACCAGAAGGAAAAATAACTCGTTACCTAAATGGTATTGAACAATTACCTTTTGATGCAAAAATGGCTTTAATGGAATCTGCTCAAGGTAAAGTTGGTCCAACAATCGCAAAAACACTACTGTTTTGTTTCTCTTATGATCCTAAAGGTAAAACATATATCTTTATGTGGGAGAAAGTAGTAGGCGTTGTAATGTTAGCGTTAGTATTTGGATTCTTCTTTTACTTACTCAAGACAGGAAGAAAAGAAGAACTTACAAAAGAAGAATACGAAGAAATTCAAGAAAAAAAAGGAGAAAATAATGAGTAAAACTTATTTTGACGAAACACACTGTGCTATTGGTCACCCAAAAAGCACTTTTATGCAGTGGATGTTAACAGTTGATCATAAGCGTATAGGTTTAATGTACGCAGCGGTTATGTTTACATTCTTTTTTGTTGCAGTTGCTACAGCACTTGCAATGAGGTTTGAACTATTTGCACCAGGTGCACAGTTCATGGATGGGGATACATTCAATCAAGCATTTACACTTCATGGTGTAATTATGATTTTCTTATTTATCGTACCGGGAATTCCAGCGATATTTGGAAATATAGTAATGCCACTAATGATCGGGGCAAAAGATGTATCTTTCCCTCGTCTTAACTGGTTCACTTTCTGGTTATATATAGCTGGTTGTATTATCGCTGTTTCTTCTCTTTGGGTTGGAGAAGGTTTTGCAGATACTGGTTGGACATTTTATGCACCTTACAGTTTAAATACTGGTACTAATGTTATTATGACACTAGTTGCTGCATTTGTACTAGGTATGGCTTCAATTCTTACAGGTCTTAACTTCCTTGTAACTATTCACCGTCTTCGTGCACCAGGTATGGGTTTTTTCCAAATGCCACTATTTGTATGGGGTATCTATGCTACAGCATGGATTCAACTTCTAGCAACTCCAGTTGTTGGTATTACTCTTATTCTTGCAATTTTAGAAAAGTATTTTGGAATTGGTATTTTTGATCCATCTAAAGGTGGAGATCCAGTACTATTTGAACACTTATTCTGGATTTATTCTCATCCAGCGGTTTATTTAATGATTCTACCAGCTTTTGGTATTATGTCTGAAATTATTCCTACATTTTCTAGAAAAGAGATTTTTGGTTACCGTACAATCGCACTTTCATCTGCATCAATCGCAGGTATTGGTTATTTAGTATGGGGTCATCACCTTTTCACATCTGGTATGTCAGATATGGCTAAAGTTATATTCTCATTCCTTACATTCTTTGTTGCGATTCCAACTGGTATTAAATTTTATGACTGGGTTGCTACAATGTATGGTGGTAAGATAGTTCTTTCTACACCTATGCTATGGGCACTAGGTACACTTATTACTTTTGCTATTGGTGGACTTACTGGTGTAACTATCGCTATGGTTGGTGTTGATATTCACCTTCAAGATACTTACTACTCTGTTGCTCACTTTCACTATGCTATGCTTGGTGGTGTTGCATTCTTATTATTCGCTGGTATGCACTACTGGTTCCCATTATGTTTTGGAAAAATGTATAGTGAAAAACATGCAAAAAATGCATTTTACTTACAGTTCATAGGTTTTAACATGCTATGGTTCCCAATGTTTATCGCTGGTTACCTAGGTATGCCTAGACGTTATTTTGACTACTTACCAGAGTTCCAAATCTATCATCAAGTTTCATTCTTTGGTGCAGTAATTTTTATTACTGGTTTAGTTTATATGTTTGTTACATTCTATAAAGGAATTAAAAACGGTGAAAAAACTACTCCAAATCCATGGAATGCAACTACACTAGAGTGGCACTTACCATCTGCACCTCCACCATTAGAAAATCATTCTAAAGTTCCATATGTTGACTTTAGACCTTATGAGTATAAACATGGTGAGCCAGTTGTTAAGTTTGATTACGTAACAATGAAAAGGATTGACTAATGGGACACGAATACGTACCTGAAATCGCGACTGATCGCGATGGGAATGAATATGAAGTTCAAGGTTGGCAAGGTGATTTCTACGGTGGAAAACTAGGTTTCTGGTTATTCATGCTTACTGAGGTAATGATGTTTGGAGCTATGTTCTTAGCTCTAACATATTACTTTAGTCTTCATACTGCTGATTTTGTTAATGCATCTGCATCTTTAAATAGATACTTAGGTGGTTTCAATACAGTTATTCTTCTAGTGTCTGCACTTACTATGGGTCTTGGTTTACTTAAGATGCGTGTAGGTGATATTAAGGGTGCTAAACTTATGATTTGGGCTACTATCATACTTGCTATTGTATTCTTAGGAGTAAAAGCAGTAGAGTGGACAGCTGAGTATAATCATGGTGTTTTCTTAGGTCTTGACGCTTTACAATCTGGTAATGCACACTCAAAACCATTTGGTGAGATTCTATTTTTTGGTTTATACTTTACAATGACTGGTCTTCACGGATTTCATATTATAATTGGTATTGGTTTGATGCTATGGTTACTTAAACGTATTAACGCGAACAAAGTAAACCAAGGACATCACATTTTACATTTCAACATCGCACTATACTGGGATTTAGTACACCTTATTTGGGTATTTGTATTTCCTTATTTTTATATGATAGGTGCAGGTGACGTAACAGGAGGGGCACACTAATGGAAACTACTAATGTAGATTACAAAGCAGAAAGAGCTGGTTATTATAAAGTTCTAGTAGGACTTTTACTTTTAACAGCTGTTACATTTATTCAGCCTCATATGTTTATGACTGATAGTAATTTTATGGTTCAAATGTTTATTGGAACTGTAAAAGCATGGATGATTTTAATTTATTATATGCACCTAAAAGGTGAAAAACTTATTGGTTGGAGTGTTCTATTTTCACTTTTACTAGTTGTTTTCTTTTACATTATGGTAATCATAGATGTTAATCATTTTCAATTTTTAGATTTAAGTCACATTACATCTGAAGTAACTAGCTCTGGTGCTGCAAATGCATCAGCAGCACATTAAGGAGGCACTATGGCAAATATGTTAAACGGATTCGAAGGTGCACGTGCTGCTACCTTTGCAGCAGATGTTGAACAAGCGATAGTAATAAACTTTTGGATATCAATTGTTTTATTTATATCAGTTATTGGACCAATGGTTTACTTCGCATGGAAATATCGTGAAAATAATGTTAAAGATGAAGAGATATCTGATGTTACTCACCACACAACTTTAGAAATTGTTTGGACAGTTATACCAACTGCTCTTATGATGGTTCTTTTCTGGTTCGGTTACACTTCTATGAGTGCTCTAAGAACTATGCCAGATGCAGATACTGCTATAACAGTTCAAGTTGAGGGTAGTAAATGGAAATGGAGATATGAGTATCCTGCTAATAAAGATGGTTTTGTTCACAAACTTGGTGGAGCTTATACTAAGCCTATACAAGATGAGAATGGCAAAATTATTGAAAAAGGTACAATGGATAAATCGGCACTTTATGTACCAGCTAATACGAATATCATCTTAGAGATGACAGCACCACTAGATGATGTTATTCATGCTTGGTTTGTTCCAGCTTTTCGTATGAAAGAGGACGTTGTTCCAGGTCGTATAACAAAACAGTGGTTCAATGCAGAAGTTGGTGAATATGAAGTTGAGTGTGCTGAGTACTGTGGTACGGATCACTCATATATGTATTCTAGAGTTGTTGTACTTCCAAAAGCTGAGTATGACGCATGGTTCGAAAGTAATGAAGATACACCAAAAGGTAACTATCTTAAATCAGGTGACGCAATATTACAACAACATGGATGTAAAAGCTGTCATGCTATTGGAACAGATAAGGTACTTGTTGGACCGACTCTTAACACTAGAGTATTGACTAAAGAGCAAGTATTGGATGTGATCAATAATGGTCAAGACAAACTTGGTTATGCTATGGGTGCAATGCCAGGTGGAAATGACTTAGAAGCAATGGGCTTTGATATGACTACGGCTGAAGAAGTTGCAGCATATGTAGCTGGTGGTATGAAAGGTGAGCAACCTGCTTCATTCGCAACATGTAGTTCATGTCATGGTGAAGATGGTGCTGGTCTATATGGTACGTCTCCAAGTCTTGTAAGCTACGATGTAGATCTTTTACGTAATGTATTGAAGAATGGTAAAGAGGGTATGATGGGTAAGATGCCAGCATTCCCATATGTATCAGAAGAAGAAATTTCTGCTATTGCAGAACATCTTAAAAAGTAAAAAATGATAAAAGAGTTTATTGTTTTAACAAAGTTCGTTCTATCTTTCGCGGTGAGCCTCTCGGCTCTATTTGCCTATGTAATGGCAGATGGCGAAATCTCTACTGATACATTTATAGCAACATTAGCAGTACTGCTTGTTGCTATGGGTGTTTCTACACTTAATCAAGTTCAAGAATATAAATCAGACGCATTAATGGAACGTACTAAAAATAGACCTATTGCTGCTGGAAGAATGTCACCTATGACAGGTACTATCATTGCAATTGCATTAATAGTTGCTTCTTTAGTAGTTATATATGATCTATTAGGTTTTATTGGTGTTGATCTGTTTTTATTCGCATTTATTTGGTATAACGTTGTTTATACTCCACTTAAAAAGAAGAGCTCTTTAGCTGTAGTTCCTGGTGCGATACTAGGTGTTATACCTCCAGCAATTGGTTGGTTAGCAGCTGGTCACTCTCTTATGGAACCCGAGTTTTTTGCTTTGGGCCTATTTTATTTTATTTGGCAAGTACCACACTTCTGGTTACTTGTAATGCTATTTTACGTTGATTATAAAGATGGAGGATATCCTACTGCAATTCGTTTGTTTGGTAGAATGTCTCTTCAAAGATTAACGTTTGTATGGTTGGTTTTAACTATTCAGGCCGGTTACTATATGACAACTATGTTTGGAACTGAAAGCACAGTTATAGCTGGACTTCTTATAGTTACTGCTATACTTGGATTCGCTAGTAGTTTACAACTTTTACAAAAGAAATTTGAACTTATTCATGCTAGAAAGGTTTTCTATCAAATTAACTTGGCTTTTTTAGCTACTGTTATTTTGGTTGCAATCGATCAATACATGAAGCATTAGCTTCTACATGTAAAGGGATTTAATCTCTTTACATGTAACTACTTGTACTTCTCAGAGAACTTACCAAAACAATCAAAGTTTTTTTATAAATACAATGTTACAAAAGGAATTGAAAATGGAAAATTATTCACTCAAAGATATATTACACACCTTCACAAAATCAAATGGTCGTCATAGATTATTGTACAATAAGGCACCTATAGGTGGACTGAGCAGTATGAGTGTCGCACTTATATTGTACTCATTACCATTTTGGATATATTTAATTATATTTAAAACAGCCATCTTTGATGTTTTAGGTATTGCAACTAGTATTATTTTATATATCATTTCATCATCAACAGTTATGATTACAGTATTTGTTGTAGCCATTAGAGCAAAAAGTGCAGTTATAAAAGCTATAGGGGAATCTTGGAATCATTATTTTAAGGATGTTGACTTAGATATGGTTTTAGCAAGTACAAAAACTCCATATAGTGATTTTTTCGATTATTATTCAAAAGTGGCAAAAATTGAGCAAAGTGAAAAAGAACTTCATGATTATCTATTAGACTCATTCAAAGCTATGAAAGAAGATAATGCAGACTTAATTGAAGCTATGCAGAGAGATAATAAACTCAACTAATATGTTATATAATCTCAGCTTTTAAGGATGGTTAAATTAATTAGTTGATAAAATTACAAAGATAGAAATTTAATTTAAGATGAGCTTAAGTTAAATATTTATATTTCTAATTTTAGGAGACTATATGGAAGATCGTCCATTAGAGTATGATTATTCAGTTACTAGACTTTTTATGATGAATACAATATTCGTCGGAATAGTTGGTATGCTTGTTGGTGTTATTTTAGCATGGCAAATGGCATATCCAGAGTTAAATACATTTTTAGGTGAAGGCCTAGCAGAGTATACTAACTTTTCTCGTTTAAGAGTTTTACATACAGATAGTGTTATCTACGGATTTGTATTAAGTGCAGTTTGGGCTTCATGGTACTATATAGGACAACGTGTTCTAAAAGTATCTATGGCAGAATCAAGAACATTAATGATTCTTGGTAAACTTCACTTTTGGATTTACTTTGCAGCTTCTGCAATTATTGTTGTTTCTTTACTTATGGGTATTACTACTTCAAAAGAGTATGCTGAATTTGAGTGGCCATTAGATCTTGGTATTACTATTATTTGGTTACTATGGGGAGCTGGAATAGCTGGTCTTATCGCTATTAGACGTGAGAAGACTCTATATATATCTATTTGGTATTTTATAGCTACTTTCTTAGCAGTTGCAATGCTTCACCTTTTCAATAACCTTGAAATTCCAACTTACTTTGGTTCAGGTGGAATTGGTGCTTGGTATCACTCTGTTTCTATGTATGCAGGGACAAATGATGCACTAGTTCAGTGGTGGTTTGGTCACAATGCAGTTGCATTTGTATTAACTACTCCTATTATTGCTATGATTTACTACTTTTTACCAAAAGAGTCTGGTCAAGCTATTTATTCATATAAATTGTCTTTACTAGCATTCTGGGGTTTAATGTTTGTATATTTATGGGCTGGTGGTCATCACCTTCTTTACTCAACTGTACCTGATTGGGTTCAGACTATGGGTTCAGTATTCTCTGTAATTCTTATTTTACCTTCATGGGGTTCAGCTATTAATATGCTTCTTACAATGAAGGGTGAGTGGCAACAAGTTGCTGCATCTCCACTAATTAAATTCATGATTATGGGTTCAACTTTCTATATGTTCTCAACATTAGAAGGCCCTATTCAAGCTATCAAATCAGTAAATGCAATCGCGCACTTTACTGACTGGATTATTGGTCATGTTCATGATGGTGCTCTTGGTTGGGTTGGATTTATGGTTGTTGCTGCAATTTACCATATGGCTCCAAGACTTTTCAACCGTGAGATTTACTCAAAATCTCTTATGGCTGCACAGTTCTGGATTCAAACATTAGGTATCGTTTTATACTTTACATCTATGTGGATTGCTGGTATTACTCAAGGTATGATGTGGCGTGCTCATGATGAGTTTGGTAACTTAGCTTACTCATTCATTGATACTGTTGAAGTTCTACACCCATACTTCACTATTCGTGCTGTTGGTGGTACTCTTTACCTAATTGGTTTCATAATGTTTGCATATAACATTTACAAAACTACATCTGCTCGTGAAGTTGAAGCATCAGAGCTACAAAACGCGTCGCCTATGGGCGCATAAGAAAAGGATTATAATATGTTTCATTGGTTAGAAAAAAATCCGTTTGCTTTTGCTGTTGTTGTTATTGTAACTATTGCTTTTGCTGGTTTAGTTGAGATTGTACCTCACTTTGCACAGCAAGCTCGTCCTGTAATTGGAACGACTCCATACTCTACTTTAGAGTTAGCTGGTCGTCATGTTTACATAAAGAATTCATGTAATGCTTGTCATTCACAGCTTGTTCGTCCATTTAAATCAGAGACTGACCGTTATGGTGATTACTCTTTAAGTGGTGAATATGCTTATGACCGTCCATTCCTATGGGGTTCAAAAAGAACTGGTCCAGACTTAATGCGTGTGGGTAACTACCGTACTACTGACTGGCATGAGAATCACATGAAAGACCCAGCTTCTGTTGTACCAGGTTCAATTATGCCTGCGTATGGTTGGATGTTTGTCAATGAAGCTGATATAGATACTTCATATGCTGAACAGTTAACAGTAGCCAAGTTCTTTGGTGTGCCATATAATAAACCAGTACCTATGAAAGATGGGTCTACTAAGATTATTAAAATGGGTGCAACTGTTGAAGAAGCTAGAGCTATGGCTCTTGCTGAAGCAAAGTTAATCACAGCAGACATGAAAAATCAAGATGTTAAAGATGCAGTTGAAAATGGCAAGATTCCAGAAATCGTTGCTATCATTGCATATATGAACAGTCTTAAATAGTCAGGATTTATAGTGAGTATCGCTGAATTACAAGCTTATGGTTATGTCGTAGCATTAGTTTTTTTAACAGTTGCTCTTTATGCGTATATATATCATTTATATACAAAGAGAAAAGATTCTGATGGACATGATTATGAAGAGTATAGCAATATGGCACTAAAAGATGATATTACTGATACACCAGTATCAGAGAAGCCGAAAAAGAAATAGGAGATATATATGAATAAGCTTTATATATGGGCAGTTGTTTTCGCCGCATTAATGATCGTACTAACTTACCTTTCTGTTGGAACAACAGAAGGTGGACTTAACGATGATGTTGTTAATCAACTTGCAGTTGCTGGAGCAGTAGCTCTAGTAGTAATTAGTGTATTTGTTGTTGTTAAATATGTTCGTCAAATGCAGGTTGATACTGCAGATGGTGATCTTGCAGAAGAGAGTTGGGATGGTATAGGTGAATACCTAAATGAAGTTCCTAAGGGATGGGCAATACTTTACATTCTTACTATGATTTGGGGTATGTGGTATTTTACTATGGGTTACCCTGTAAATGCATATTCACAAATTGGTGAGTACAATGAAGATGTTGCTGCTCACGATGCTAAGTTTGCTGCTGAGTACAAAGGCATTACTGGTAATAGACTAGTAGAGATGGGTGAGTCAGTATTTTTAGCAGAGTGTAAAGTTTGTCATGGTATTAGTGCTGATGGTATTGATGGTAAAGCTGCAAATCTTAACCAAAGAATAGAAGCTGTTGCAGTGAAACATGCGATTATGAATGGCGCTAACAACTTTACTACTGATTTCCCTGGTGGCATGCCTCCTGGACTTAACTATATGTTTGCTAGTGAAGCTGAGTTAGATGAACTTGTAAACTATGTAGTTGCAGGTATGCCAGCTGATGATACTAGAGGTGCTGAACTTTTCGCTCAGGGTACATGTAACGGTTGTCATGGTGACACTGGTGAAGGTATGCCTTATGCTGGTCCTAAAATCAATGGTTATGATATAGCTACTGTGTCATCTGTTTTAAAAGATGGTAAAAAAGGTGCTATTGGTACTATGCCTAAGTTCGAGAGACTTAACGCAAAACAAATCGAAGCAGTTAGTGCTTATATCACTAGCTTAAGTAAGTAAGGAGTCGGCTTATGACTAATAAAGAAAGAAATTTACTTGGTATACATGGAATTACAGGTTTTTTACTTGCTACTTTAGGTTTAGTAATAGCTGTTCTTACTCTTGCTTACTTAGCGTATAATACTCAAGTTGAGAATGCGACAAACTTTTATGAAGTAAAAAATCAAAAAGATATTAAATCAGGTATCGGTGGAAATGGTTCAAATAGAGCAGACCATATCATCGATGTTAAATAAGGGGTTTATTATGGATAAAATTATTGTTGGATTACTAGTTATTATGGCAGCTTACACGGTATATGCTGTTTCAACAGCAAATAACCTTTTTATAGGTTAAGGAAGTTTCTTTGAAATTTTCAAAGGGGCTTTTAGCCCTTACCCTCACACTTTTTTTTCAAACATCACTTTTAGCAGAGTATTTATATAAAGATGAAGTAGTAAACAATGCTAAGTTTACACAAGAAGTTCAAAGTCTTGGTGAAGAACTTTTCGCAACAACTGGTGTATCTTTAAAACTTGTGATGATAAGAGATTTACCAAATGGTGTAAGCATAGTAGAGTATGAAAAAGAGATACTAAAAGAGTTTAAAGAGCCTACTGTATTACTTACATTTGCAGAGTTAAACTCTAAAGTTGACATCATGGCAAACGATCAATCTTTATATAAGTATTTTAATAGAAAACAGGTTTTAAGTCCTGTTGCTTCATCTGTTCAAGCTTTTGTAATGGCAGTTATATATGCTAAAAGTTTTGAAGACTTTAAAGCTATGTCAGGTGAGAGTGGAGGTACAATACTTCCAGTTTTAGCAGACAAGGTTAAAAAGGGTCAAATTACAGATCAGTACGCTGCAGCAATGTTCAACGGCTACTTTGATATAGCAGAACAGATAGCTGTGAGTCAGGGTGTTGAGCTTTCAAATGCGACAGGTGAGAGTAGTAAAAATCTTATTCTTGGAATCAAAATAGTTTTTTATAGTGTTGTAGTTATGGGTATAATTATGTACATAAGAAGAAAACTATATTTAAGAAAGCAGAGATTAGAAAATGAGTAGTGGAAGAGGTTGGCCTTACTTTATTGCTGGTTCAATAATCATGGTATTTGGTTTTTGTGTTGCTACTGTAGTTGTTTCGCAGCAGCGTCCAGTAGAACCTAGTGATACATACATGATGCCTTATCATGATGCAGATAGATCAGCCAATGAGTTAATCCAAGCGGAGATTGATTTTAATAGAAAATATAAAGTAGAATATGTAACTGATGGTCTACATGTAGACTCTAGTATTATTAAATATCGGCTAGTTGATTTAAACTCAAATCCAGTTAACAATGCAAAAATAAAAGTTATTATAACTCGTCCAAACAATCATAAGCATGATCAAGAATTAATAAACCCAATAGTTTCCAATGGGGTTTATACTTTTAACTCAGTTAAACTTCCTCAAGAGGGAAGATGGGATGTTATGGCGAAAATAACAGTAAAAGATCTACAAAGATTTTACAATGTAAAAGCTGATACAAGAGCTAAAGAAGCCTTCGAGTATTAATCATTTCTTAGGTAGAATATGCCTATGCAAAATACAATAGACTCTAGAACAATAGTTCTTCCCTCAGCTCGTGCTATTAGACATGAGCAACTAAGTATTCAAGAATCAACACTCTTCCTTCCAGACTTCATAACTATGAGTGAATTTATCTCTAAACTATGTGTAGTAAAAAACTTTAAAACAATTGATGATGACAGTAGAGTTTTACTTTTACTTGAAGCTTCAGATTTTAACGCATTTGATAAACTTCAAATTCAAAGAAACTTTTTTACATTTACAAAAAATTCATCCTATATATTTAAATTTTTTGAAGAGCTTAGCGCTGAAATGTATGATATTAGCTCTCTTGACACATCAGACATCTATGGAGAGTTTGAAGAGCATATAAGTATACTCCAAGAGCTCTACAGACGCTATGAGATACTATGTAGTGAAAAAGGTGTACTAGATAAAATCTTTCTTCCAAAATTATATCGATTCAATGAATCTTATGCAGCTTCACACAAAAACATAGAGCTACATGTAGAAGGCCATCTTACAAACTTTGAGCTGGAACTTTTAGGTAAGTGTTGTGAGTTTTCTGATGTGAATCTTGTTTTTACATGTAGTAAGTTCAACACGAAAATGCAGAGTAAATTTACAGAACTTGGATTTGAGCTAGAGATTGGAAAAAGATACAAACTATCTCTAAACACCAAAGAGATTCTAGAGCAAGAAGATGTACAGATAAATAAAAATATATCTTGTGATACATTTAGCGAGCCGATACTTCAAGTAGCATATGTAAAGAAAAAGATATATGATTTTATGCTTAAAGGTTATTCTGCAGAGGACATCGCTGTGATACTGCCAGATGAGAAATTTGCACCGATTTTAAGGAGTTTTGATGATAAGTCAAATTTTAACTTTGCAATGGGTGAACCATTTAACAAAACAAAAATCTATGAAAAACTTAACTCTACATGTAAGTACATAGAACAAGATTCAAAAGAAAACTTAGCTCGTGCACAAAGAGTAGGCGATGAGTTTTACGTTGAACTCCTAAGTATCTACCATACAAAAGTTTCAGAGCTAGATGTAGTAGAGTTTTTGAGTAGGTATAAAGAGAGCTTTTCAGATAAGAGAGCGAATAAGATTTACGATGAAGAACTGTACTCTCTCAAAAATATCTTAGCTTATATGAAAGATATGAGTGTGAAGTCTCTGCTAAGTGTATTTTTACAAAGATTAGCAGGTCGTACACTTGATGATGTTCGCGGGGGTAAGGTTACTGTTATGGGAGTTCTAGAGACTAGAGCTGTAGAGTTTGACGCAGTTGTTATAGTAGACTTTTCAGACTCAAATGTTCCAAAGCGAAGTGATAAGGATATGTTCTTAAACACAAGCATAAGAGAGATGGCATCTTTACCAACTATGAGTGACAGAGAATCTCTTCAGAAACACTACTATGAGTCTCTTATAAACAACTCAAAGGAAGTTGCTATATCTTATGTGAATTCAGCTGAAAGTAGTGGTTCTAGGTTCTTAAAACAACTTGGAATAAAAGAGAACAATGAATATCATGAGAATGAATACACAAAGATATTGTTTGAAGAACCAACTTTACATGTAAAGAGTTGTAATGATGAGATAAAACAAGAATATAGTTTCAAAGAACAGAAACTCTCAGCTACAAGACTAAAAGCATTTCTTACATGCAAAAGAAAATACTACTACAAATATGTTCAAAAAACGTATGGACATGAGATTCCAAAAGATATGCCTCAAGAGTTTGAGATAGGGAATCAAGTACATAAAGCTCTTGAAGAGTTGTATACTAATCAAAGTAGTTTTGAGAGTGTAGAAGCTCTTAAAAAAGCTCTACATGTAGAACTTGACAAGGCTTGTGGAAAGAGTGAGTTAGAGAAGTACTTAATAGCAATTCAGAAGAGAAACTTAGATAAGTTTTGTGAAGTAGAAATAAAAAGATTTAAAGATGGATGGAAAGTTTTTAGATGTGAAGAGCCTCTTACATGTAGTTTTGAGGGAATGACACTAGAAGGTAATATTGACCGTATAGATAAACGCGAAAATGAGATAGAAGTCCTTGACTACAAAACGGGTAAATACCCACTATATACTGAGAAAAACTTTTCAGAAGCGACAGACTTTCAACTAGAATTTTATTACTTACTAGCTAGTGGTTTTGGTAATGTCACAGATTGTGCTTACTACGACCTCAAAGAATCTAAGATAGTAAATGAAGCTTTTTTAACTGAGAAACTAGAAGTTTTAAAGTCACATATACATGATTTACAACGTATAGAAGATGTAAACTTTGAACTATGCGCGGATGAAAAGAACTGTTCTTTTTGTGAGTATAAGATTATGTGTGGGAGAGAGTAATGTTAGTTAATAATCTAGCCTACGAAGCCAGTGCAGGAAGTGGTAAAACATTTATGCTTGTTGTGCGTTACCTATCACTTCTTTTTAAGGGAGCAGAGCCTAGTAAAATTTTAGCACTTACTTTTACAAACAAAGCAGCATCAGAGATGCAAGAGAGAATAGTACAGACCCTTGAAGAGTTAGAGACTAGAGGAGAGCTAGATGAGATAGCAAAAGTTACTGAACTTTCACATGACTTCTTACTTCAAAACCGTCAAAGAGTTTTAAATGAGTTTTTAAATGCTCATACAAAAATCATGACAATAGACAGTTTCTTTACTTCTATCCTTAGAAAGTTTTCTCTTTACGCATCGCTTATGCCAGACTTCTCGACCTTTGCTTCTCAGCATGAGTTAAAACTACTTTCTCGTTTTTTAAATGAGGTTAGTGTTGCTGGTAAAAAAGATACTTTAGTCACTCTATCTCTACAATCAAAAAAGAGAATCACAGATATCTTTACACTTTTAGATGAGTTTTACATCAAGTTCTCAGAGTTAAAAGATATAGAGTTTACTAAACAAGACTATAAGCAGTATGAAGAAGAAGCTCTTGTCTATATGTCAGAACTAAGAGCCATAGTAGAATCATGTGAAGCAGCTTCATCAACAGCTAAAAAAGGTGTGTCAGCCGAGAGTTTTGAAGATGTAGCTGCAAAGGCTTGGCTTTCACGTGAGACTATGGAGTACTCGACATATAAAAAGTGTTTTACTCCTGCAATGGACGACTTACTTGTTAAAATTCAAGAAGCAGTTAAGAAGCAAAACAGAGCAAAAGAGCAAAACTTTTTCTACTCAATAAAAGAGCTAGTTGATATATACATAAAGAGTAAAAAAGCGCTCTACATGGACGATAGTGAGCTTAGCTTTTCTGATGTTACTTCACTTGTTCATGAGATATTAAACCTTATAGACGATAGTGAGTTTTTATACTTTAGACTAGACTCTCAAATAGAGCATATGCTTTTAGATGAATTTCAAGACACGAGTATACTTCAGTATGAGATTTTAAAACCACTTATAAACGAGATTACGTCTGGTAGTGGTATTTTTGATAATGGAAGTTTCTTTTTTGTTGGAGATGTAAAACAATCTATTTATAGGTTTCGTGGTGGTGTTTCAGCTCTATTTGGTGCAGTGAAAGATGAAAACAATACTGAGACTCAAAAGTTACTTACAAACTACCGTTCTCAAAAGGAAGTTATAGAGTTCGTTAACTCTGTATTTATAGATAAAATCAAAGATTATTCTCCTCAGTTAGTAAGAGAAGAAGCAAGTGGTGGGTTTGTTGAGGTTACACAAAATGATGAACTTTTAGAAGAGACCTGTGAACAAGTTCAAAAATTAATTGCTCTTGGTGCAGATGTTAATGAGATAGCAATTTTGTGTGCAACAAATGGTGATGGAGGTAAAATAAAAGAGGCTCTTGAATCTCTACATGTAGATGTAGTTACGGAGACAACTACAAAGCTTATCAACCAAAAGAATGTTAAATCTATTATCGAGTACTTGAAGTATCTCTATTTTAACCAAGAGATATATAAACATAACTTTTTCTCTCTTATCTCACAAGAGGTTAGACAAATAAAAAGGGTTGATTTTAATGAGGTTAAACTACTCGATATTGTAAAAAATGTTATTAAGGAGTATGGACTCTTTTTTGATGACTTTAATCTTATACGCTTTTTAAACACTATAGCTGCTCAGAGTGATATAGAAGCATTACTTTTTGAATATGAGAGAATCGACACAAGTGCCGCTTCATCTGAGCTAAATGGTGTGAGAGTTTTAACTGTTCACAAGTCAAAAGGCTTGGAATATGAACATGTTATAGTTATGGATAGACTCAAAAAAGCTCCACCTGCACGAGATGCTATTATTTATGAGTATGACAATATCACCCTTAAAAATATTTACCTACGTATAAAGGGTCGTGATGCTATAGATAAACAGTACGCTAATGCTCTGGCAAAAGAGAAACTACTTGTTAAAGAGGACTCGTTAAATGCACTTTATGTTGCATTTACTAGAGCTAGAGATACTTTAGTCGTTATCAAAAAGTCTAAAGACTCTATCTTTGATATTTTAGACCTTGAATGTAAGAGTTCTGGAAAGTTACATGTAGAAATGAAACCTCATATTAGTAGGACTTCATGTGACAAAGAAAATTTAGAATTTACAAACCTCTATTATGGAACTCAAAGTGATATTTTAACTCTTGAGTCAGAGCAAGCAGATGATTTAAAAGCCATAAATTTTGGTCTTTCTATGCACTACATGTTAGAAATGTTAGCAAGTTTTCAAGAGCAACATGTAGAGAGTGCAAAAGATATGATGATTAACAAGTTTGGCTATACACTTGAAAGTTCCGAGATTAGAGACATAGAAAACAGAGTTCAACTACTTTTACAAAATAGTGAGTTTAAAACATTAACATCTGGTGAGTGTTACAGAGAAAAAGCGATAAGATATAAAAAGAACCTTCGCTATATTGACCTTTTAGTTAAGAGTGATAGTGGAGCCTGGAATGTTATAGATTATAAGAGTTCTACAGGCTACAGTGAGCATCATCTAAAGCAGGTTAGGTACTATGTAAAAGCTATAGAAGAGATCACAGGTGATGAGGTAAAAGGGTATATCTGTTACTTGTTAAAAGATGGGGTGAAGTTGATAGCAGTTTAGCTAAATATATAACCTTCACCTGTAACAGCTTTAATATATTCTTTATCACCATTAGGATCTATTTTTTCTTTTAGCCTTTTTATAGCTACATTTACAGTCTTTGTTTTTGTATCTGCACTATCCGACCAAACATTTTCAAGTAGTAAGTCACGACTCATTAAAATGTCTTTATTTTTTATAAATTCTAAAAGTAGTTTTTTTTCTAAAAGAGTAAGTTTTACCTCTTCATCGGAGATGAAAAATATGTTTTTCTCAGAGTGATACAAGATATCTCTTACTTTTAAAACATCTACATCTTTAGTGTTTCTTTTTATGATTGCCTTTACTCTGGCTCTAAGAATATCGAGATTAAAAGGTTTAGTGATGTAGTCATCACCACCTCTCTCAAATCCTTCGATGACATCATCATTAGAGTCTTTTGCAGTTATATAGATGACAGGGTGAGAGTAGCCTTTATCTCTAAGACTTTGGATAAACATACTGCCTTCAACACCTGGAAGGTTTCTATCCATAAGAATGAGGTCTATATCTTCTTCATCTAAAATCTCTTGGACATTAGATGTGTCAAGACAACCAATCACATCATAGTTATCTTTAGTGAGTGTGTACTCTATGAGTTCTAATATATCTGATTCATCTTCAACTACGAGTACACTATACATGATATTAAAGTGTATTAATATCGCCACCAATTTTGGCGAATTCTAAAAGAGAAGCTATGCTTAGAGCTCTATCTGCTATTTTCTCACTTTTTCTAAGTGTTGCTAGCATCATATGGTACTTTGTAAAGTCTTCATTGTTTTTAGCTTCTTTAAGTAGTTCACTCTCAATCATCTCATAAAGTTCATCTGTTTTATTTTCAGCAACTACAACTTTGTCAAACGCTGTCTTAACTTCATCAACATTCTCCAGTTCAAACATTTCTACAGCATATGTGAGAGCCTCTACAGTTGCTTTTTGCATCGGTATAGCATAAGAGTTAATAGTTTTGATATCAACATCACTACAAACATCTTGAAAACCTTTTATAAATGTTTTAGTATTTGAAGAAGCCCTCAAAAGATCATTCGTTATTTTTAGGTAAGAAACCATAGTTCTTAAGTCTTTTGCCTCAGGAGCATGAAGTGCTAGAGTTGTGATAATACTGTTGTCTATATCCACAGTTTTTTGAGGAACATTTTTTATATGTGATTTTGCATCGTTAAACTTTTCTCTATCACAGTTTTGCATAGAGTCTAAAATCATTTGATTTGCAGTTATTAACCCTGAACCAATATTGATTATACTCTCTCTAATTTTTTTACATTTTTTTTCGTAATTTTTTAACATCTATCTCTCCTTAACCAAATCTACCAGTGATGTAGTCTTCTGTTTTTTTCTCTTTTGGGTTTACAAATATTGTCTCTGTTTCATCATACTCTATTAGTTTTCCAAGATGAAAGAAAGCAGTCATATCAGCTATACGTGCAGCTTGTTGCATGTTGTGAGTAACTGTAACTATTGTATACTTTTTCTTAAGCTCAAGCATAAGTGCTTCAATCTTCTCAGTACTTATTGGATCTAGTGCAGATGTAGGCTCATCCATTAAAATAATATCAGGTTTTACAGCTATAGTTCTTGCTATACATATTCTCTGTTGTTGACCACCTGAAAGACCTGTTGCAGGTTCTTTTAGAGAGTCTTTTACTTCATCCCAAATACCAGCACCATGAAGTGACTCTTCAACAAGGTCATCACACTCAGAACCTTTTTTTACGATTCCATGTTTAAGTGGAGCATAAGCAATATTCTCATAGATAGACTTAGGAAAAGGATTTGGTTGCTGGAACACCATACCAACTCTTTTTCTTACACTAACTTCATCAACATCTTTATCATAGATGTTCTTTCCGTCTATGATAACATTACCTTCTATCTTAGCAGAGTCTACTAAATCATTCATACGGTTAAGACATCTTAAAAATGTAGATTTACCACAACCAGATGGTCCAATTAGTGCTGTTATTTTATTTTCATAAAGCTTTACATCTAAGTTATGAAGAGCTTGTTTTTCTCCATACCAAAGGTTTAAATCTTTTACATTTATTTTAGTGTTTTTCTTCATCTATTACCACTTTACTTCGAATTTTTTTCTTAAAATAACTGCTAGAGCATTTAATGAAATTAGTACAGTTAAAAGTACTAATATTCCTGCCGCAGTTCTCTCTATGTAAGCACGTTCAGGCATACCGGCCCATGTAAATATCTGTGCAGGCATTACAGTTGCTGCATCCATTATACTACTTGGACTATCAGGTATAAATGCAATCATACCAACAATGATAAGAGGAGCAGTTTCCCCCATAGCTTGAGCTAAACCTATAATACTACCAGTCATAATCCCAGGAAATGCAAGAGGAAGTACATGGTCTTTTACAACTTGTACCTTTGTAAGTCCTAGACCATATCCAGCTTGACGAATACTTGCTGGAACACTTCTAAGCGCTGCACGAGAACTAACTACTATAATAGGTAGAGTCATCAGTGCAAGGGTAAGCCCACCAACAAGCGCAGAACTTCTTGGAAAACCAAAAAGATTTATAAATATAGCTAAACCTAAAAGACCAAAAAGTATAGATGGAATTGCAGCTAGGTTATTTATGTTTACTTCTAAAAATTGAGACCATTTTCCATGAGATGAAAACTCTTCAAGGTATACTGCCGTTGCCACACCTATTGGGAATGCTACAGCCATAGCCACTATTAGAGTAAGTATGGTACCAACCATCGCTGATAGTATTCCAGAATACTCTGGTGTTTTAGAATCACCATGAGTAAAAAAGATTGTATTGAACTTTTTTTCTACTCTAGAATCTCCTATTAAAGCCTTTAATGTTTTTAAGTCTCTACTTTTTATCTTGTAGTAATACTCTTTCATATACATATCCACTTGGTCATCAGCTAGCATCCATACAAGTTTTTTTGTTCCCATTAGAGATGGATTGTTTTTCATCTTCATAGGAATTTCACGAAGTGCTGCACGAGAAAGTAAATTTATGTATTTTCTCTCTACAGCTTTCCTATAGCTTTTTTTACTTTTTTCATTGTAAGAAACTTCTACTTGTATATAAGTCTGTTGTATTGCAGAGCTACCTTTTATAATCATATCACCTAAAAATATCGCTAAGAATATCAAAGAGATAGATAGTGAACTAATTGTAAAGTACTTAAACAGTTTGTCTTTGAGGTGTCTTTTTTTAAGACTTGGGTCGTAAAACGGATTCATTTCTTTGCTCATTACAGACTACTCATTTTATATTTTTCTTTGAATTTTTGTATCATTCTTACAGACACAATGTTTAGTGTCAGTGTAACTACAAACAGTGCAAGACCTAATGCAAATGCTGAGAGAGTTGCTGGTGAATTAAATGCTTGATCTCCAACAAGTGAGTCAACTATTCTAACTGTTACAGTAGTCATATCTTCTAGAATATTCCAAGAAAGGTTCGGACGAAGACCAGCTGCCATAACAACAATCATAGTTTCACCTAATGCTTTTGAAATACCTAAAAGTGCTGCAGAGATAATTCCTGGCATTGCAGATGGAATAACTACGTCTTTAATTGTCTCAGACTTTGTCATACCAAGTGCTAAAGAGCCTTTTCTTAGTGAATCAGGAACTGCAGTTATAACATCATCACTGAGTGAAGATATAACTGGGATAATCATAATCCCCATAACTACTCCAGATGCTAAAGCAGAGTTGAATGATGCTTCTAAACCAATTGAATTACACACATTTACTATAAAAGGTGCAACTGTAATAGCAGCAAAGAAACCATAAACAACTGTTGGTATACCAGCTAGAACTTCAAGTAAAGGTTTTAGTATAGTTCTTTGAGTTTTAGTTGCATACTCACTCATAAATATTGCACTACCAAGACCTATAGGAAGTGCAACACTCATAGCAATAAGCGTTATGATGAATGTTCCTGCAAAGATTGGAAGAGCACCAAATTTACTATCAACAGTTCCAGGTGACCACTCTGTTCCAGTAAAGAAGTATACAAAGCTTTTTAGTTTAAAAAACTCTATTGCTTCAAAAAGAATAGAGAATAAGATACCAAAAGTTGTAAGTATAGATATAGTAGCCGCCAAGATTAAAGCGTACTTGATCATATCTTCTTGTATGTGTCTATTTCTATTTTTTGTTTCGAAAGTTTGCATCTGTTCCCTATCAAATATTTACGGAATTTTACTTAGAGTATGTTTCAAAATGGTTACAAGATTTTTTTGCTGTTTAAAACAAGCAAGACTTGGGAGAATTTACGTCTTGCTTATTAGTAGGAGAGTATATAAATTTAGTGTTTTTTAGAGATACTTTCTAAAGTAACTTTTTCTCTTTTTTGTACTGATGTTTTGATGTAATTTCTTAAAGAATCAGGTAAAGCAATAAGACCCATCTCTCCAAGTATTCCATCTTCACCAATCATACCTTCTGACATAAACAGCTCTACATACTTATCCATTGCTGGTACTTTTGAAGCATGTGAGTTTTTGATGTAGAAGAAAAGACTTCTTGAGATTGGGTACTTACCACTTGAGATATTATGTGGACTTGGAGTTATACCATCTACTTTTGCACCTTGAACTTTGTCTTCATTTTCAGCTAAGAATGAATATCCAAAGATACCAAATGCAGCTCTATTTTTGTTAAGTTTAGAAACGATTAGGTTGTCATTTTCACCACTTGGTACGTATACACCATCAGTTCTGATTTTTTTGTATTTTTTATATGCTTTATTTTTAACTTTGTCAGCTTTATAAAGAGATGTATAAACTTCCATCTTTTTTGTTTGACCTTTTAAAATCATATCTTCAAAAGCGTCTCTTGTACCTGATGATTTTGGAGGACCATATATAATGATTTCTCTTTTTGGTAAAGTAGAGTCAATCTCTGACCATTTTGTATAAGGGTTAGCTACTAAAGATTTTCCATCTTTACTTGGTACTTCAGCTGCAACTGCTAGAAGAAGTTGTTTTTTTGTAACGCTAAATGGTTTGTTTGATTTTGCTTGTGCAAAAGCGATACCGTCATAACCTATAACTGCTTCAGTGATGTCAGTAACACCATTTTTATTACAAAGGTTAAACTCTTTAGCTTTCATTCTTCTTGAAGCATTAGTGATATCTGGAGTATTCATACCGTCACCAGCACAAAATAGTTTTAATCCTCCACCTGAACCAGTTGACTCAACAACAGGAGTTGGAAATTTAGATGTAGCACCTAACTCTTCAGCTACTGATGAAGCAAAAGGGTATACAGTAGATGAACCTACGATTTTAATTTGATCTCTTGCTTCTACAGCAACAGATAGAACAGCGATAGCTAAAAGTGATAATGTTGTTTTTTTGAATAACATTTTATCTCCTATGGATTTTAATTTGTGGAAGTATAAAATGATTTAATTACAAAGTGATTACAGTACAAATAAATACAGTATATAACATTTAGTGTTCTATTCAAGATAAGATTATATTATTTATGTTAAAATTATTATTGAAGGAAAACAAGCAGAAGGATATCCATATGAGTAAAAAAATTATTAAGTATATAGGAGCACTTATGAGCGTAATGCTTTTAAGTGGATGTGTAGGTTTAAATAAAACTACTGTAGATAATACGCCTGGTAGAACTAGTATATATCAAGACATTAATAGTGTTGATCAATACTCTGGAGTTGGTGTTGAGTCTCAAGATATATCTAGCATGACTGATAAAATGGTTAGAGACTTAATGTCTATGCAACATATTGTTGCTAAGAGTACAGCTCCTCGTATTATTATAGACGAACAGTATTTTAAAAACCAGAGTTCTTCTCGTATAAATAAGGCTCTTATTACTGAGAGGTTAATGGTTAATCTAAATCGTGCATCTAGAGGTAGGTTAATATTTTTAGAGCGTGGTGCTATGGAAATGATAGAGGCTGAACGTGCTATGAAACGTAGTGGACATCTAAGTGAGGGTTCACTTGGTTCTACAAATAAGATATACGGAGCAGATTATCGTTTAACTGGGAAAATTATGTCACTTGATGCGATTAATCAAAAAAGTGGTGGAAATTCTAGGTATCATCAGATAAGTTTTAAACTTGTTGATTTAGAGACTGGTGCTATTGTATGGTCAAATATGTATGAGTTCAAAAAAGCTGCTCAGACTGATGTTATTTATAGATAAGTTTAAATTCGCTTCTATAACCATAGGAGCTTTACTTTTACTAACTGCTTGTGGAGGTACGCCAAAGCCGACAGTTGATGAGACTCAGTTTGCTACATATATGAGTAACAAGCCTCAAGAGCTTGAACCATCAATACGAAAGCTATTTTCTGAACCAAAGAAAGATATAGTGAAGTATGAGCTTCAAGCTGCTATGGATGCTTATCATGCTGGATACTACGAGTTATCCAAAAGATATTTCGACAGAGTTTTAGATAACTTAGAATCATACTACGCTGATACAGATGGTGCAACAGCTGCAAGAAGTTTATGGCACGAAGAGGGTAGAAAAGATTTTAAGGGTGAGTCGTATGAACGTGTAATGGCGTTTTACTATAGAGGTCTTTTATATCTTAGAGAAGGTGATCTTGAAAATGCAAGAGCTGTATTTAAAACAGCTTCTCTTCAAGATGCTTTTGCAGAAGAGGAACAAAATAGATGTGATTTTGCTTTAGTAGTTTATATGCAAGCTTTCACATCTAGGTTAAACAATGACATGAGTCTTTATGAAGATGCAATGTATGCGCTAAATATTCTTCGTCCTGATTTTAAAGATTCTTTAGATACAAATTTTCTTTTTATCGCAGATACGGGGAAATCACCAAGAAAAGTTGCAGATGGTAAAGGTCATTGGCAATTAAAATATCGTAGAGGAAAAAAGTTTACAGATGTTAAAGCTGAGGTTTCAGTAGATGGTGGAGAATTTAAACGGATGTATACAATGGAAGATATCTTTTGGCAAGCAACTTCACGTGGTGGACGTGTCTTTGATAAGATACTAAAAGGTAAGGCAGAGTTTAGGTCAACTTCGGAGTCCATAGGTTCTACACTATCTAAGGCATCAACTATCGCAATGGTAGCTGCCCCACTATTTAATGCTTCGAGTGTTGGTAATGTGCAAGGTGCTGCTGCAGGTTTAGCAGTTTTAGGTGGTGTTGCTAGTATAATAGCTATGAATGCAAACCCACATGCTGATGTTAGGTACTGGAACAATCTTCCAGATACTGTACATGTACTACCTATGAAGTTGAAAAAAGGTAAGCACAATATTAGTTACAGATACCTTGATAAAAATGGAAATATTCTTCCGGAGTTAAGTTCGTCAAAGAGTATTGAAGTAACCAAGAAATCATATATAGACTGGACTCGTTCACGTGAACAGTTAAGCTATAAATATAAAAAGTAAAGGATGTTAAGATGAGATATGTATCGTATATAGTTTTGAGTATGAGTTTGTTTCTTTTTAGTGGTTGTTTAGTTGCTAAGACACAAGAAGGAGCTACATCTGGAGAAAAAGTTACACATAAATCAGGTCAGAGTGTAGGAATGGTTATGAACTCTGTTGCTGTTTTAGACAAGAGTTTACAAAAATGGCAGGTTTTTGAAGAAACTGCTGATGGCTCTATTCACCACGTTACAGTAGGTAAGATTGCCGTTGAGTCAAGTGGAGCCAAAAGAAACGAGACTGGTACTTTAAAAGTATGGGCAGTTCTTAGAAATAGAACTGATTTTCCACTACAAGTTCAAGCAAGAGTACAGTTTTTTGATGAGTATAAGGTTCCAGTAGAAGGACCTAGTTCTTGGCAACGTATAATTTTATCACCAAACTCTATATCTGCATATAAAGAGAACTCAATGGGGATGAATGATTTAAAATATTACTATATTGAAGTAAGAGAAGGACGTTAAGATGAAAACTTTATTTACATTTTTTATTAGTGCGTTAGCGTTGCTACTATTTAGTGCATGTTCTGATAAACCAAACTATGTGCATGTGGAGCCTGAAGCTCATGCTATTGCTGCTGGTGGAAGTACTGCAATGCCTATGGTAATTGATGAAGAGAGAAGTAGAGGCAACCTTGTTATAAAAGAAGCTGAGGATGAAAAGTATTCTGATATTTCTAAATTCATAAATAAGTATCATGCAAAGAAAAAGCCAAAACTGATTATTTATGTTAATAAAGAGCTAAATGAGGGTGTATCTTTTGTAGGTTCAGAGATTCGTATAACTGAAGATGGTACAAAGGGCTCTAACAACTGGTTAATGCAAGCGGTAAAGACTACATCTCAAAACATCACTCATGCAGGATACTTTGAACGTTTTATGGAAAAGGTTGAAAAAGGTTATATCTCAACATTTTTAGACTCAGAGGTAAAAGTTATAGACAGAAGTTATTTACTAAGAAATCAAGAACTAAAATATGACAAGAAAGATGCGAGAAAAGCTTTTAGTGTTTTAGAGATGGATGCTCTAAAGAGCCAAGCTTCTTTATTCATAAGTGTTGTACCAGTGTTCTCTAAAAATAAAATAGAGATTGATGTAAAAGCAATTAACTTGTCAGATGGACAGATATTAGTTGATTACACAGCAGATATGTTAAGTGGTGGATTAACTAAAGAGATAGTTCTTACTAAGAATGGTTATGAAGTAGTTACAAAAGCAGGAAAGTTAGATAAGATAATGGAACGTATAGCAAAAGAGTCTATGAGTAAAATCGGAAAAACATGGTAATCAATCTTACATTAAGGAGTATAAATGAATAAGATGAAATCGTATATAAAGTTAGTATTAGTTGGGGCAATAGGTGTTGTTATGTTAACAGGTTGTGGTATGCAACAACCAAAACCATTACCATTACCTACTGATATAGAAGCTCCACAGGCAATTATGGACAATAGTGGTATGTACATGTGTCCATTTACGCAAGATGAAGTAATGGCTGAATGGACTGACAAAGCTATAAACGTTAGTACTTCTGCAAGTGTAGGTAGTGCTGTTGGTGCATATGCAGGTCAAAGAGCATTGTCATTTATCCCTTTTGTAGGTGGTATGCTTGGACAAAAAGCTGGAGCAGCTATAGCACGTAAAGTAGCACTAGAATCGATTGGTGGGGAAGAATTTATCAAAGAGTCGTCTGATATATCATTTAATAATCTAGGTGACTTAGGGGTATATATGTATGTTAAATTTTCAAGTAATGAAAACTATGCAGATGCGCTTAGTGCTACTATGAAAATTTATCCAGATTTAAATTATCAGGTATATATGAATGCAATAAGACTAGCTCCCGCTGCAGTACATCATGTTGAGCCTAATATAGAATCTATCGAGAATAATGCTAATACAGTTACTACTAATGAAGCTTCTGCAAGTTTTGTAAAAGCACAATAGAACTAATATAATAACTAGATTTTATCGCGTATATCGCAATAGTCTAGTTACTATTACTACAATTTAACTCAGAATCCACAAACCTTAAACTAACCAAAAATTAAGCTATTTATAAGTTTATACAGCTATACTTCGACCAACAAAATTAAACGAAAGGTTCATGAATGAAATTTACAAAAATTGCAACTCCTGAACAAATTGATCAAAAATGGATTTTGATTGATGCTGAAGGTAAAACTTTTGGTCGTATGATCACTGAAGTAGCTACTGCTCTTCGTGGTAAGAACAAAGTTTGCTGGACTCCTAATATTGACTGTGGTGACTATGTAGTTATCATCAACGCTTCTAAGGCTAAATTTAATGGTCTTGGTAAAATAGCAAACAAAGAATATTTTTCTCACTCAGGTTACTTCGGTTCTACTAAGAGTGTTAAAATGACTGAGCTTTTAGAAAAAAATCCTGAGAAACTATATAAACTAGCTACTCGTGGTATGCTTCCTAAAACTAAGCTTGGTGCTAAAATGCTTAAAAAATTAAAAATATATGCAGGTGCTGAACACCCTCACACTGCACAACTAGCTAAGTAAGGATTGCCATATGTCAAATAAAATATATGCAACAGGTCGTCGTAAAGCGTCTATCGCAAAAGTATGGTTAACTCCAGGTACAGGTAACATCACAATCAATGGTCTTTCACTAGACGCATGGTTAGGTGGACTAGAAGCTAAGAAACTTCGTGTTAAGCAACCACTTGCTTTAACTAAACAAGATACTTCAGTTGATATCGTTGCTACTACTTTAGGTGGTGGTTTTGGTGGTCAAGCAGATGCACTTCGTCACGGTATTTCTCGTGCACTTGTAGCATTTGATCCAGCACTAAAAGCGATTCTTAAACCTGAAGGTATGATGACTCGTGATTCACGTGTTGTTGAACGTAAGAAACCAGGTAAACGTAAAGCACGTCGTTCTCGTCAGTTCTCAAAACGTTAATCACTTTTTACTTTTTATCAAGACTCTTTTGTCTTGGTAAATCTTTGTTATAATCTCTTAAAAAGAGTTATATTGAAACAGTTACTACTTCTATTATTTTTTACCAATCTTTTTTCATCAACACTTCATTTATCAACATCAGCTAATCCATCAAGATTAAATCCTATTTTAGCTACAGATTCAAGTTCTTCAGAAATTACTGGATTTTTGTTTAACGGACTTATCAAATACGATAAAGATTCATCCACTATTATTGGTGATTTAGCAAAAAAGTTTTATTTTAAAGATAATAAGACTATAGTTTTTGAACTTAAACAAGGAGTGAAATGGCATGATGGAGTGGAATTTACTTCTAAAGATGTACTCTTTACCTATAAGACTTTAACTTCACCAAAGATAAGCTCTCCATACAGTGCAGGTTTTAGATTTGTTGAGAGTGTTAAAGCTCTAGATAGATATAGAGTTCAAGTAATCTATAAAAAACCATACTTTAAGGCTTTAGAGACATGGATGATGGGAATTATTCCCCAACATATATTGGGTGAAGAAAAGAATCTTATGAACTCTAGTTTTAACACAAACCCAATAGGAACTGGTCCATATACTTTGTATCAATTGGAGCACTCTAAAAATATCATATTAAAAGCATATGATAACTATTTTGAAGGAAAAGCAAAGATAGATAAAATCTCTTTTCATGTTATAGCAGATCCAATGACAAGATTTTTGATGTTGAAATCATCTGCCTTAGATGTTGGAAGTGTAGAGCCTATGCAGTTTGAACGGCAGTTAGAAGATGACTTTTTTACGAAGTTTAATATTCATGAGAAAATATCACTCTCATATACTTATTTAGGTTTTAATTTACGTCTAGATAAGTTTAAAAATCCAAAAGTACGCGAAGCTATCTCTCTTGGTATTGATAGGTCAGAGATAGTTAAAATTTTATTTTTTGACCACGCTAAAGTATGTACAGGACCATTTTTACCATCTTCTACAGCATATAATAAAAATGTTAAAGCTGTAAAACAAAATATACAAAAAGCAAAAGAGTTACTTCAGAGTGCTGGTTACAACAAAGATAACCCTTTTAGCTTTGAGATTGTTACATCCAATTCTAGTTCCATTCGACCATACGCAGCACAGATTATGCAACACCAGTTAAAGAAAATAGGTGTAGAAGTGAAACTTCGTGTTATGGAGTGGCAAGCATTTTTAAATATGGTTGTATTTCCTCATAAGTTTGATACTGTCTTACTAGGATGGGGTCTTTCACCAACACCAGACCCATATATGTTCTGGCATAGTGATAGTGATAAACAGGGTGGTTTTAACCTAGTAGGATACAACAACCCTTTAGTTGATAAAATGATTGAAGAGTCTCAAAGTATAGTTGATAGAGAAAAATTATCTGATATATGGAAAAAAATGTTTAAGATAATTACTGATGATAATCCATACCTATTTTTGTATATTCCAAATTCTATAACAAGTATAAACAGGAGTATTAAAAATATTGAACCTAGTAAAAGTGGTATTTGGCATAATTACATTGAGTGGGAAAAATAGAAAAGTATGTTAAAATTTGATATGAAAGTCATACTATTTTTATTTATATTACCATCATTGCTTTTATCTACTGATATTACATGGGATTCACATGACTCATTTAATCATAATCAAAATGAGTATAACAGAGCAATGAATGAGTATGTTTACCTTAAATATAACAAACAATTAAAACATACAACCGTGAAGGGTTCTACTGTCTCTTTGGGTGATCTACTATGGCAAGACAATCAAGAATCAGCTGATTTAACTATGTACTATACAAAAGCTGTAGAGTATTGTGAAGATTTAGTAATGGTAGGCCGTGATGACTGGAGACTTCCAACGAAGGATGAACTTTTAGAGATTGTAGATAAAGATAGAAAACCAAGAATTGTAGAAAGTTTTAAACATACATCTGCTGGTGATTATTGGACATCATCTATTATATTAACAAGTTCAACTAAGGCTTGGATAGTACAGTTTAGTGATGGTTTTGCTAATCTAGTAAACAAGAGTAAAAAGCTACATGTAAGATGTGTAAATGGATCTAACTACTCAGTATCTGAATGGTATAAAAGAGAGGTTGATAAATGGAGATAGTCAAAAAATTACTTCTTGTTTTATTTATAGCATTTTTTAGTGGATGTATAGAACCTCCACCTACACCTAAAATTTTACAAAATTTTTTAAGTGCTCCGGTGGAGAAAAAAGAAGAAACTAAAGAAGAGCTTTCGGACATTGAGAAGTTGAAAGTTATTGCCGACCATTTAATGGAAAATGAATTCAATGGAGATGTCCAAAAGTCAATGAATAAGGCATTTTCATTTGTATATGGGAAACCATATATTGATAAAAATATGACTTACAATACATCTAGTAGAAGCTTTAGTGCCTTTGTTAAATCTACTAAGGGAAATTTTAATAAAGAAATTATTATAAATGTACCTCGTATTAAAGCAAAAGTTTTTAAGGCTAAAGCAGGATTACTTAAAACTAAGATAGTATTTGATTATACAGACGATATCTTGGGAGTCAAAAATATAGTTTTAAAAATGGATGACAGAGAGTATAATGCGATTATAACAGAGAACTCTTATCAGCCTCAGATAGTCACTTTAAACAACTCTTTATCAAATAGCTTCGTTGATAAAAAAATTGTAACCCTCCAAGATAAAAAACTTGAACTTCAGAGAAAAACTTTAGCTAAAAAACGTTCAGATCTAAGAGAAGAGAAGCTAAAAGAAAAAAGAGAAAGTTTAGAAAAAGAGATAGCCTTGTTAGAAGCTTCTCATAGAAGTGGTGAAAATGATATAGATAAATACCTAAAAGACTCTAAACAAGCTAAACTAGATAGTAAAAAATGGTTGTTTATTATAGGCATAGAGAATTATGAGTATACAGATTCTGTTTTGTACTCAACGAACAGTGCTAATGAGTTGAAAAAAGTTATGAAAAAAAGGCTTGGAATCCCTGAGAAAAATATTCGTACGCTTATAAACAGAGATGCAACCAGTGGAAAGATAAGATATAATCTAAAAGACATGCTTGCTCATGTAAAAAAAGACGATACAATTTACTTTTACTACAGCGGTCATGGGATTCCAGTTCCAGCCCAAAAGAACGCACCATATCTCTTAGCACAAGACATGAGTCCTGATTATGTTGCAGACGATGATAGATTTAAACTACAAAATATTTATAAGAGCCTTAGCAACTCAAAAGCTTCAAAAGTTGTAGCATTTATAGATAGTTGTTTTAGTGGTGGAGCAGATAATACAGCACTTATAAAAGGTGTCGCCGCAGCTAGAATGGTTCCAAAAAAGGTTACATTTGATAAAAAGAAAATGCTAGTTATAAGTGCAGGAAGTGGGACTCAGTACTCAAACAAGTTTGATGAGAAGAGTAATAGACTTTTTTCATACTATCTTATGAGAGCACTTATAAAAAACAATACAAGTGTCAGTAGGCTTTACGACTATATAAAATCAAATGTACAAGAGAAATCTTATGAGATGGGCTCTTCGTATGAACAAATACCCGTATATGACGGAAACATAGGATTAAAATTTTGATAATACTTTTTGACTTAGATGGTACACTTATAGACTCAACAGATGCTATTGTATCAACATTTCACCACTCTTTTGAAGTACATAATTATCCACATTCAGAGGATGAGGAGATAAAAGCACTAATTGGTTACCCTTTAGACGTTATGTATAGAGAATTAGGTATTCCAGAAGATAGTGTATGGAACTTTGTAGATACATACAAAGAAGAGTATAGAAAAATTTCAACTATTAAAACAGAGCTACTTGAGAATGCAGAAGAAGCTGTACTATGGGCTAGTGAGTTTGCAACCTTAGGCGTAGTAACTACAAAAACAGGAAAGTACTCTAGAATTTTAATGGAGCATTTTGGACTTATGGAGTATTTTGAAGTTCTCATTGGCAGAGAAGATGTAGAAAATC
Organism: Sulfurimonas sp.; assembly: GCA_028044295.1. Taxonomy (GTDB): domain Bacteria; phylum Campylobacterota; class Campylobacteria; order Campylobacterales; family Sulfurimonadaceae; genus Sulfurimonas. The sequence continues at coordinate 118,045 of JAOFSE010000003.1, read as the reverse complement.
CAAAACCACATGCAGAACCTGTACTCAAAGCATTAGAAGCCTTAGACTACGACGATAAAGAGATATGGATGATAGGTGACACAAAGCTAGACCTCATATCTGCAACTAATGCAGGTATAAATTCTATAGGTGTTTTAAGTGGATACGGTGATGCAAAGACTTTGAGAAAGCATACACAAATTGTTTATGGCGATGCTCTAAGAGCAGTAAAGCATTTACAAGCTAGACACTATAATAAAGATAATAAGATACAAAGAAAATAGATTATAACTTTCAAATAATTCAAGATTAAAAATGGTAAAATGCTTCTAATTAAAATTAAGGATATTTAAATGCCATTATTAGACTCATTCACAGTAGACCACACAATCATGCCAGCTCCAGCAGTTCGTAAAGCTAAGGGTATGAAAACTCCAAGCGGAGATGATGTTACAGTTTTTGATTTAAGATTTGTTAAGCCAAATGAAGCAATTCTTTCACAAGAAGGAATTCATACTTTAGAGCACCTATTTGCAGGTTTTATGAGAGAACATTTAAATTCTAAAAATGTAGAGATAATTGACCTTTCACCAATGGGTTGTAGAACAGGTTTCTATATGTCATTACTTGGTGCTCCAGATGAAATTACTGTTGCTAAAGCATGGAAAGAGTCTATGGAAGATGTTCTTGGTGTTAAATCACAAAGTGATATTCCTGAGTTAAACTTATACCAATGTGGTACAGCTGCAATGCATTCACTTGATGATGCAAAAGGTATAGCAAACGATATTTTAAGTCATGACATTGGTGTTATGAGTAATGATGAATTAGCACTGGACTTAACTAAAGTAGACTAGTGTTTGATGACAATCTTCATACTATGACTCTGAGCCAAGATGGCTCTTACACTGCATACTCAAAAGAGTACGATGAACACTATCACTCAACTCGTGATGGTGCTCTAAACGAATCACTTTACAAACATGTATATCCCGCTTTTAAAATCAAACAAAACTTAGAGACTATAAACATACTAGATATCTGCTTTGGATTAGGTTTTAACACCTTAGCAACGATTTATTATCATAAGCTAAATAATTTTACATGTAAGCTAAATATTTACTCTCCAGAGTTAGATGAAAGCCTTGTAAAATCTTTAAATGATTTTAGATATCCAAAAGAGTTTGATGACTTTAAAGAGATAATTTCAGAGTTAATACGCTCGGGAATATATAGTGATGAGAATCTACATGTAGAAGTTTTTTTAGGTGATGCAAGAGAGTATGTTAAAGGGTTTGAAAATAAATTTGATGTAGTTTATCAAGATGCATTTTCGCCTTCAACAAATCCAATACTTTGGACTAAAGAGTATTTTTCTGATATAAAAACTGCATCTAAGAAAGATGCAGTTTTGACAACTTACTCTACTGCACTTCCAACAAGAATAGCTCTCTGGGAGAATGGATTCTATCTTTACATAAATAGTGGTGAAAACTTTAGAAATGCTACTGTTGCTTCTTTGGTTGAACTTGACGAGTTTTTACATGTAGATATAGAGCATAAAATATCTTGTAATCCTACTATTAAGTCGTTAAGAGATTAAGAAACTATTATTTCTAAAAAATCTTTTCCAAACTGATTAAATTTTTTCTCCCCTACACCATTTACTTCAAGCATTGACTCTTTGTCGTTTGGCTTATCTGCTGCTAGATGTTTTAAAGTTTTATCACCAAATACTAAGTACGCAGGAACACCAAGGTTTTTAGCAACTTCGGCTCTTTTTTGTCTTAATTTTTCAAATAACTCTTCATCAAAGTCGAATTCTTCAGCACGTTTAACTTTCTTCTCTTTTGTATTTACTTCAAGTCTAGATGATTTAATGTCTACACTCTCTTTAGACTTTAAGATATTTATAGCTGAGTCGGTGAGTTTTAAAACACTAAACTCACCTAGTGTTAAAACTTTTAACTCCATAAGACGCTCAAGGATTACAAACCACTCTTTTTTACTGAGATGCGTACCTATATTGTATACGGATAGTTGATCTGCTTCATTTGCAAGTAGTTTCTGTTCTTTAGAACCTCGTAAAATATCTATGATATAGTTCTTTCCAAAATTTTGTTCAACCTTATAAACAGCACTTAAAAGCATTTGTGCTTCTTTGGTTATATCTTGACGTTTTTCATCCGACTCAAGGCAGTTGTCGCATCTATCATTACAGGCATCGAGCGTATCATCAAAGTATTCAGCTAACTGTTTATGAAAACATATTTCACTTGTTGAATATTTGTATATACCATCTATTTTAGAATCCAGATGCGTTTTGTAGTTTTCATCTTCTATGTTATGTAAAAATCTCTTTTGTAAAACCATATCTGAAGAGTTAAAAAGTAAAAGGACTTCACTATCTTCTCCATCACGGCCAGCACGACCTATCTCTTGGTAGTAGTTTTCTTGTGATTTTGGTAGCGACATGTGAACAACAAAACGTATATCACTCTTATCAATGCCCATGCCAAAGGCTATTGTTGCAACCATTATGTTTACTTTGTCATTTACAAAGATTTTGAAGTTTTGTTCTCTAACATTTTGAGCTAGTCCAGCATGGTAGGGAAGAGATTTGTATCCATGTAGGTTTAAAAAGACACTTAATTCTTCGGCCTTTTTACGTGAACTTACGTAGATGATTCCACTCTCATCGGTATGACGAGAGAGGAATCTTTGTAGTTGTGGATAGCCGTTACTGGAGCGCCTTTCAGCAGATATAAAAATATTCTTTCTGAATACTTTACCTTTTAGTAGGGCTGGATTATCAAGTCTAAGTTCTCTGATAATATCATCAGTTACATGGTTTGTTGAAGTGGCTGTAAAAGCACAAATATTTGCGTCTGGAAAGTTATGTTTTAGATTTCCCAACGCTCTATAGTCTTCACGAAACTCATGTCCCCATTGAGATATACAGTGAGCTTCATCTATAACAAAGAAGTTTATGTTCAGAGATTTCAATAGATTGTAGGTAGCCTCTGTATTTAATCGCTCAGGTGATAGATACAGAAACTTTAACTCACCACTCTTGGCTTTTTGGATTATTTCTTCTACCTCTTCGTAAGATTGTGCTGATGAAATCATATCTGCATTGATGTTTTGAGCTTTAAGTGCTGATACTTGGTCTTGCATAAGTGCTATGAGAGGAGAGACTACAATGCTTATGCCATCTTTTAAAAGAGTTGGAAGTTGATAAACTAGAGATTTTCCTCCACCAGTTGGGAGAATCATAAGAAGGTCTCTACCTTCTAGTATGGCATCTACTCCTTCTTCTTGTAGCTCTCTAAAACTGTTATGACCAAAGGAGTCTTTGAGTACTTTTAGTTTCAAGTTTGCTTAGTATCTGGCTGAGATTGAGTCTACTTCATCCCATGTAAGTGTCTGTTTTTGATGAGCTATGATATGTGATACATAACGTGCGAACATATCTGTTTCAACATTTACCTTAGAACCTTTTTTATAGTTTCTAAAAAGTGTTTCTTTCATCGTATGAGGAATGATTGTAAGTCTAAAACTATCTGGATTAACATCATTTACAGTTAGGCTAACACCATCTATTGTTACAGAGCCTTTAGGTATTATGAAAGGGATAAACTTTTTTTCTACATGTACGAAAACATCAAAAGAGTTTCCTAAGTTTTTTATATCTTTAATAGTACCTATACAGTCTACATGGCCTTGAACTATATGACCTTCAAATCTATCACCCATCATCATAGCAGGTTCAATATGTACTTCACCTTTGTAGTTTTCCATAGCAAGAAGTTTTTGACTCTCAGGAGACAGTTCAACACTAAAACCATCACCTAAAACTTTTACAACTGTAAGACACGCACCATTAATAGCAATAGAGTCACCAAGTTTTGCTTGATGTTTAGCTTTTATAGTTAATGTGCTACCTGAAAGGCTTTGAACAGTTGCAATTTCTCTTATTAGTCCAGTGAACATTAGAAAACAATTTTCCCTTCATCTTGAAGGCTTTTTATAATGAGTTTAGCTTTTTCATGACCTTTGTAAGCTGCTTGTCTACATAAGTCAAGAGCTTTATCATGGTCTAGGTCACATCCATAACCTTGATCATATAATTGTCCCAGGTTATAAAGACCTGCTGGTAGCCCACCATCTGCAGCTCTTTTAAAACAGATGAAGCATCTAGCTCTATCCGCTTCTATTCCATGACCATCTTTGTATAAAACACCAAGGTTGTTAAAAGACTCTAAGTGTCCACGTTTTGCACCCTCTTCATACCAAAAAGCAGCCTCTGAAAAGTTTTGTACACATCCAAGTCCACGTTCTAACATCAGTCCTACTTCATACATAGCAGGCGGAACTTCTCTTGTAGCGGCTTCCATATGAAGTTCATGAGCTTTAAACTGGTTATGTTCAACTCCACCGATTCCATTCATGTAAAGAATCGCTAGATTAAAAAGTGCGTATGGTTGTTTTGCTTCAGCTGCTTTTTCATAAAGTTCTAATGCACGAGCATCATTTTTTTCACAGCCTTGAGCATTTTGGTACATGTAAGCAAGTGAAGTTTGCGCATCAGCATTACCCTCATTTGCTAAGTCTGTATACATTTTAAATGCAGTTGTAAAATCTTTTTTGTTATAAGCTTCGTGTGCTTTTGTTATCATAATTCTTAAAAACCTTGACTAATTTCATATATATTAGTCAAATGATACTCAAAAATGATAAAATTCGGCTAAAGAAAAAAATGGAACATTTATGAATTATGATGTAATAATTATTGGTGGTGGTCACGCTGGTGTTGAAGCAGCTCTTTCTTGTGCAAGAATGGGTAATAAAACACTTATGATTTCTATGCTTGCTGAGAATGTTGGAGCGACTTCATGTAACCCTGCTGTTGGTGGTTTAGCTAAAGGTCATCTGGTGCGTGAGCTTGATGCTCTTGGTGGTGAAATGGGTCTTATTACTGATGAAGCGGGTATACAGTTTCGTATACTTAATCATACTAAGGGTCCTGCTGTTCGTGGAAGTCGTGCTCAAATAGATATGGATAAGTATAGAGTTATTGCAAGAAACAAAATTCTTAACACTTCTAATTTAGATTTAGTTCAAGAGATGGCTGACTCTTTAATCATAGAAGATAATGTTGTTTTAGGTGTAAAAACAAATCTTTTAAATGAGTATAGAGCTTCTCGTGTGATTATTACAAGTGGAACATTTTTAAATGGTCGTATTCATATTGGTGAGATTAAACAAGAGGGTGGTCGTTTTGGTGAGCAGAGTAGTGTTGGACTCAGTTCTTCACTTAAAGATGCTGGCTTTGAAATGGGAAGACTTAAAACTGGAACTTGTGCAAGAATAGATAGCTCATCTATAGACTTTTCACAAATGGAAGAGCAAGGTGGTGACGAAGTACCAAGTCCATTTAGTTTTAGAACAAATAGAGAAGAGTTTAGAAAAAACAAAGAGCAAGTCCCATGTTATATTGCTTATACAAACGAAGATACGCATAATATTATAGAGACAAACTTCTATCGTGCCCCTATGTTTACAGGTCAGATTGAGGGTACAGGACCAAGATATTGTCCATCTATAGAAGACAAAGTAAATAGATTTCGTGACAAAGATAGACATCACCTTTTTATAGAACCACAAACTAGAGAAAATACAGAGTGTTACGTAAATGGAATGTCTACATCTCTTCCACCTGATGTACAACAACAAATGATACACTCAGTTATAGGTATGGAAAATGCCAAGATAGTTCGTTATGGTTATGCAATAGAATATGATTTTGTAGATCCTCGTGAACTTAAACACTCTCTAGAGACTAAAAAAATATCAGGTCTTTACTTGGCTGGACAAATTAATGGTACTACAGGCTATGAAGAGGCAGCTGCACAAGGTCTAATGGCTGGGATAAATGCTTCACTTAGTCTACAAGACAAAGATCCATTAGTTCTTCGTCGTGATGAGGGATACATAGGTGTTCTTATAGATGATTTAGTTACTAAAGGTACTAAAGAGCCTTATCGTATGTTCACGTCTCGCGCAGAGTATAGATTACTTCTTCGTGAAGAGTCAGCAGATACTAGACTTAGTCACTATGGACATGATTTAGGTCTTGTTAATGATGAACTTTATGAAAAAGTACAACTAAAAGATAAGCAAATTAAAGAAGGGGCACAACTTCTTCTTGATACTAAGTTTACACCAAATAAAGAGTTCAATGCTCTTTTAGCTTCAATGGATGAAGATCCTATAAAAGATATTATCACTGCTCAACAGATAATTGCAAGAAAAACTTTTGATGTTGAAAAAATGATTAAACTTATTCCCGAACTTGATGTTTATGATGACTATATAAAAGAAGAGATTCTTGTAGAAGGTAAATACTACCGTTATATTATAAAACAGAGTGAAGAGATAGAAAAAATGAAAAAGTATCTAAAGGTTAAGATACCAGAGAACTTTGATTTTAAATCAGTAAGTGGTTTATCTACAGAGATTGTAGAGAAGTTAAATAAGTTTAACCCTCCAACTCTTCAATCAGCATCAATGATAAGTGGAATTACTCCAGCGGCTATAGAAATACTACATATATATATAAAAATGGCTTCTAAGAAAAAATAAATGGATAGTGAAGCTTATTCACTATCATACACACCAAATAAGAATAAAATCGTAACAAATCCTCCAAATTAAGAAATAAAAACTTTAATTAAACGATACTTAAAGCTATTTTGTTATAGAATTTGCCACTAAAATTACATGAAAGAGAGCAAATTATGCATAAAAATAGCCGTAGAGGTTTTATGGGTAAAGCATTTGGTGCTGTAGCTGGAATCGGTGCAATCGGTTCACTAGTAGCTATGAAAAAGACTTGGGATCCACTTCCAAGTGTTAAAGCAGCTGGTTTTACTACACTTGATATGACTACATATGAAGAAAACCAATTAGTAACAGAAAAATGGAGAGGTAAACCTATTTTTGTATTGAAGAAATCTGCAGAAATGGTTGCTAAACAAACTGAAGAGCAAAAAAAGCGTGATATCATTGTTGATGGTTCACATTATATGATAGCTATCGGTTTATGTACACACCTGGGTTGTATCCCAGCATACAATGCTTCAGAACAAGGTTTTTTATGTGCTTGTCATGGTGGTCAATTTGACTTTACTGGTGAAGTTACAAAAGTTCCACCTCCACGTGGTTTCGATATTCCTCCATTTAAAATCTATGCTAATACAGTAGTACTAGGTGAAGCTGGACCAGAATATACAAATATGAAAGATACTGGCGTTACGCTATAGGAAAGGAGATAATATATGGCACATTTTACAAAAGCAACTAGTGTTAAAGATTGGTTAAACCAACGTTTAGCAATAGAAAAAGTTGAAAAAGTTATGGCATCTGAGTATTGGATTCCTAAAAACATTAACTTCTTGTGGGCAATGGGTATGGTTCTAGTAATCACTTTCGCTCTACTTTTAGTTTCAGGTATTTTCCTTCTAATGTATTATCAACCAAATGTTGATACAGCATTCTATAGCGTAAACTTCACAATTATGAGAGATGTTGATTTTGGTTGGTTATGGAGACATGTACATGGTGTTGCGGCATCTGTTGTTTTCCTTATCATATACATTCATATGTTTACTGGTATCTACTACGGTTCTTATAAAAAAGGTCGTGAGATGATTTGGATCTCTGGTATGCTTCTTTTTGTTGCATTCTCAGCAGAAGCATTCTCTGGTTACATGTTACCATGGGGACAAATGTCTTACTGGGCTGGTATGGTTATTACTAACCTTTTCTCTGGTGGATCTTTACATGCAGATGGTTTAGTTGAATGGATTCGTGGGGATTATGTTCCTGCACAAGCATTCTTAACTCGTTTCTTTATGCTTCATGTACTTCTTATTCCATTAGCTATTCTTGGTCTAATTGGTCTTCACTTTGCAGCTCTTAGAATTCCTCATGTTAATAACCAAGATGGTGAAGAGATTGACTTTGACGTAGAAGCTAAAAAATATTTAGATGGTGACAAAGCTGGAAGTAAAGTTATGCGTTTTGCTAATGACTTTATGTCTAAAGATATGATGGTTGTAGGTATCTACTTGATCTTCTTCTTTTACCTAGTATTTTATCACTATGGATTTGCAATGGATCCTGTAAACTTTGACCCTGCTGATGGCCTTAAGACACCAGCACATATTTACCCTGAGTGGTATTTCCTATGGTCTTATGAGATTTTACGTCCATTCTCTGTTGATGTTGGTCTAATCGCTTTTGGTTTTGCTCAAGTAATTTTTGTTCTATTACCATGGTTAGATAGAAGCCCTAATACATGTGCTGCAAACCGTCGTGGTAAAGCATTTGCTATTTGGTTCTGGTTAATGTTAATCAATATGATTGTTTTAACAGCTATGGGTAAATTACCTCCAGAAGGTATATTTAGTGAAATAGGTTTTGTTTCAGCAATACTATTTATTGTAATGTGGATAGCTCTTCCATTCATTACTAAATATGAAAAAAAAGTATAGGGAGATACATATGAAAAATAAAGAACCTTTAATAATAGCGGTTGTTGTATTCTTCTCGCTCGTAACTTATTATCTTGTTGAGCCATATGCTCACCATGTAATGCACAAGCATGTTGAGAGTGAAGGTTTTGCTTATGCTGACCTTCCTGCTATCACTAAAACAGGTAATGCTGCTAATGGTAAAGAACTAGTTCATGGAGCTGCTGCTTGTACTGGTTGTCACTCTATTGAAGTTGATGGTATTAGTGCATCTATGGAGCCACAAATGGCTGCTGCTGCTTATGGTGTTAACCCACCTGATTTAAGTAATGCTGGTGTTGTTTACAATGATAAATTCTTAGCTGATTTAATTAAGAACCCTGCACATGCACTAAAAGTTGAGCATAAATTTGACGCTAATAAAGGTCAAATGCATCCAATGGTTCCTTTTTATGGTGCTGGTGGAGATATGGAACAAGAAGTAGCGGATATGGTTACTTACTTACAATCTATAGCAGTTTCTAAAGATGAGTTAACTCCTAAAATGGCATTCGAGAATGCTTGTGGTAGATGTCATGCAATGAGTTATGAAAAATGGACTCAAATTGGTACTAAACCAAGTTTCAAACATAAAAAAGACTCTTTAGAGTTTGATATTAATGTACTTGATTATGAAGATAGTATAAAAGCATACATGGGTAAATTACCACCAGATTTAAGTATGTACATTCGTTCAAGAAGTGAGAGCTATATCTCTACTCTTATCGAAAACCCTCAAAATCAATTAGCTGGTACTGCTATGCCTCGTGTTGGTGTAACTGCAGAAACTGCTGGTAAAGTTATTGAGTATATGAAAGATGCTGGTGATACTAAACGTCACGAAAGAGAAGCAGTTGGTCAAAATGTTATGATCTACATTGTTATCTTTGCAATCTTTGCTTTCCTATGGAAAAAACAAGTATGGAGAGACTTACACTAGTAAGTTTTGTGTAAAGAAGAGAGATCTTCTTTACTTTACCTATTTCTACTCTATACACTTTTCAAACAAAATCAATTAACTTTATTTATCAAAAATCTAGCAACATAAAATCCACTACTAGCCATAATAACAGTCCCAAATGTATTGAACGACATATTTAAAAATGCTAAAAGTATATGACCACCCTTTATTAATATAAAACTCTCTATTGCAAATGTAGAGTATGTAGTTAATGCTCCAAGTATACCTGTAGATATGAAAGATTTTGTATGGATAGAGAATATAGTTGTATACATAAAGTATGCTATAAATATTCCCATAATAAAGCTACCTATTAAGTTAACACCTAAAGTACCATACGGTAAATCATGTGGGACTCTATGAGATATTAGACCATTTAAATAAGCACGTAGTATAGCACCTAAAAAACCTCCACTACCAATAGCTAATATTGTTTGCCAACTCATCATGATTTACCTTTACTTCTATTATTAGGATTATGCCAAGTTTATAAATTATTTATTTATATTATTGATTAATATTTATACATTAAAGTGCATAAATATAGGTCAAGTAGTGTTATTATTTTATTATCTTAATTTAGTAAGGAAAATAAATGGCGTATTTAGAGCCCTCAGAATTTGTTACAAAAATGGTTGATTCAGGTGAATCCAAAGTATACATGTCTAACAAGGATACAGTAATTAGAGCATATATGGCAGGTGCTATCCTTGCACTAGCTGCAGTATTTGCTATTACTGTAGCAATGAAATCAGGTTCATTTATACTAGCATCAGCATTATTCCCAATAGGATTCATAATGTTGTATTTAATGAAGTTTGATTTGTTAACTGGTGTGTTTATGTTAGTACCATTAGCATGGATAGACAAACGTCCTGGTGTTACAATGAGTCAAATACTTCGCAACTGGGGACTTGTTGCTTTAGGTAACTTAGGTGGTGCACTAACAGTTGCATTTTTGATGGCGTTTATATTTACTTATGGTACCTTTGATCCAAATATAGCTGGTTTTGGTGGTAAGATTGCTACTAAAGTTGCAGGTATTGGTGAAGCTCGTACTTTAGGATACCAAGCACATGGTGTAACAGGTTGGATAACAGTATTTATTCGTGGTATGCTTTGTAACTGGATGGTTGCTATGGGTGTAGTTGGTGCTATGGTTTCTACAACAGTAAGTGGTAAGGCTATCGCAATGTGGATGCCAATTATGTTGTTCTTCTTCATGGGTTTTGAGCATTCTATTGTAAATATGTTTTTATTTCCGTTCTCATTAATTATGGGTGGTGAATTTACAGTTGGAGATTATCTTTTATGGAATGAACTTCCAGTTGCTTTAGGTAACTTATTTGGTGGTTTATTATTTACTGGTTTAACGCTTTATTACACACATGTTAGAACGAGTCCAAATAGAGAACTATAGTATTTAATTTCAAGAGATAGAGATACTCTATCTCTTGGTCTTGATTTTATTGTTGAGATATTTTCTATATTTCAATAATACAATTTAAGGATGAAAAATGACAAAGCTAGAGATGACAGAAGAGATTATTATTGCAAAGAAAACAAAAGCTCTTAGTTGGGAAGAATTAGCCGAAAAGGTTGGTCTATCAGCAGTTTTTTTAACGTCAGCTTGTTTGGGGACAAATAGTTTAAAAGAGGGAAGTGCTACAAAGTTATGCGAAGTTTTAGGCTTGAGTGCTGATGTAGCAACAACAATTCAAGAGTATCCAACTAAAATTTGGGACTTTAGTATTCCTCAAGATCCTTTTATATATCGTTTTTATGAGATTACTGGTGTATATGGTGAGACTATGAAAGAAGTAACTCAGGAAAAATTTGGGGATGGTATAATGAGTGCAATAGATTTTACGCTTGACATCGATAAAGAAGAAGATCCTAAGGGTGACAGAGTTGTGATAACAATGAATGGAAAATTTTTACCATATAAATCTTGGTAGAGGACAATAAATAAAGTTTGAAAAATAAATTAAAAATATCAATATCTCAGTCCACGTCTAAAGGTATTAAAGATGTGAACCAGGATTTTCATGATATTAAAATACCTACTGGACACCAGTTAATCAACAAAGGTATAGCAGTAGCTATTGCAGATGGCATAAGTAGTAGTGATGTGAGTCAAGAAGCTAGTAAGTCATCTGTCAACCTATTTATAGAAGATTATTATAGTACTCCGGAATCATGGTCTGTACAAAAGTCAGCAAAAGGTAGTATAAGTACCATCAACTCTCAATTATATTTAAAAAGCCGACAAGGTGAGCATAGATATGATAGAGATAGAGGTTACGTTTGTACATTTACTGGAATGATTCTTAAATCAAACACAGCGCATATATTTCATATAGGCGATGTTCGTATATATCAATTAAGAGATAATGAGCTAAGGCAAGTGACCACAGATCATCGTTTGTGGATATCTCAAGATAAAAGCTATTTGAGCCGTGCTCTTGGAATGGATAGTGAAGTATTAATTGATTATGAAAAGCTTAAACTCTTAGAAAATGATATATACCTACTAATGAGTGATGGTGTTTATGAGTATTTAGAGCAACAAACAATTATAGATATAGTTAGTGAAAATCATGAGTTTGAGCATTCAGCAAATAAGCTTATTGAACTTGCGTTAGGAAATAGTAGTGATGATAACTTAACTGCACAGGTAATTCGGATTGATTCCATTCCAGATAAAGATGTAAGTGAATTGTATCAAGAGCTTGATGATAAAAAACCAGCACCAATCTTACAGCCAAAAGAAACACTAGATAATTATTTAATAATTCGAAACTTAAGTGCAAACCACAGAAGTCACGTTTATCTTGCTGTTGATAATTATACAGGCAAAAATGTTGTCATAAAAGTCCCATCAGTTGATTTAAGAGATGATAAGGTATATCTTGAAAGATTTATGACTGAAGAGTGGATTGCTAGACGTATAAATAATGTGCATGTACTAAAGTCGTATCAACAATCACATCCACGAAACTATTTGTATACAGTATTTGAATATATAGAAGGACAAACACTAGCGCAGTGGCTGATAGATAATCCAAAGCCAACACTAGAAGAGGTAAGGGTTATAATAGAGCAAATTGCTAAAGGACTACAAGCATTTCATAGACATGAGATGATTCATCAAGATATTAGACCAGAAAACATACTTATAGATAAAAGTGGTACTGTTAAAATAATAGATTTTGGTTCTACCAGAGTAGAAGCAATCGAAGAGATGAATTCATTAATCAAACAAGACCATATACTTGGTACATTACAATATTCAGCACCTGAGTATTTTTTACAAGATACAGGTACGACAGCTAGTGATATATATTCATTGGCTGTAATTGCTTACTATATGTTAAGCAAGAAGTTTCCTTATGGAACAAATGTTGCAAAAGCTACTACAAAACTTGCACAAAAAAAGTTGAAATATAATTCACTTTACACAGATGAATTTGAGATACCATACTGGATAGATCAAACACTGAAAAAAGCATTAATCCCTAATCCATTTTATCGATACTCATTATTATCTGAATTTACTTATGATATGCGCCATCCTAATCAAAAATTTATTAGTAATTCTCAACCGGCAATATATATACGCCATCCCATAGCTTTTTGGAAAAGCATTTCTTTTATACTATTTAGTGTTATACTTTATCTATTATATTTATTATAAAGTCTATACACTGTTTACTTAAACGATTGGATCTCTTTTCTCAACAACTACCAAGGTATGACAAATCAAATCATGAAGTGCTTTTTTATCTTTTCTATAAAATGGAATAAATAATCCCAATAGTGTTGCAGCAGTAAAAAGAAATGTAACAAATCTAAGAAGTGCTCTAAAAAAACCTATAGTCTTTCCAGTTCTATCATCAACTATTTTCATATCGTAAGCTTTCTTACCAGGAGTGTGACCGAAGTTACTTACTAGTAGTGTATAGATAAGTGCATAAACACTAACAGCTACAAGAGGAGCTACCTGTGATGCTTGAAACTCATCTTTACCATCTAGTATGACGTATGTGATGATGTAAAGTATAGGTGCATAGATCATAAACATATCTGTAATAAATGCTTTTACTCTATATGTATATGGTGAATAAGTATACTTGGCCTTTTCTTCACTCTTATCTATTTTAGTTTGCTTTTTTAGTTTTCTGAATCTCATATGCGAATTATAACTAATATCACAAAAGAATAAGCAAAGTTTATCTTATGATTAAATATTAATCAATTAATAGTATAAATAATATTCATATTTAATTACAATATAGAATAATTAAATGGTAAATTAAAAAGGGAATATAAATGAAAAATATCGTAAAAATGTCATTGGCTACAGCAATGTTAATGGGAATGAGTTCAGTTACTGCTCAGGCAGAAGGTATTGATCTAGTTGATAATGTAAAAGTTAAAGGTGAGATTAGACCTCGTTATGAAATGAGTGATGCTGGTGGATCAAGTGTGAATGCTAACGCACTTACTAACCGTTTAAGAGTTGGTGTTAGTGCTCATCTTGGTGGTACAGATTGGTTAAGTGGTTATGCAGAAATGACAGATGTACGTGCGCTAAATGATAATTATAATGATAAGAACGATGCTAATGGTATTGAGCTAAACCAAGTTGTAGTTGACCCTGAACAAACACGTCTTACACAAGCATATTTAAATATGAAATTTGGTGAAACTAACTTTAAAGTTGGTCGTCAAGTAATTAACTTAGATGGGCAAAGATTTATCGGTGCTGTTGGTTGGAGACAGATGTTTCAAACATATGATGCATTTACGCTAACAAACAAGAGTATTAAAGGTTTAGATCTATTTGCATCATATGTAACTGAGATAAATAGAGTATTTGATCAAGATGTTGAAGCGGGTAATTTTGCAGGACAAAGAGATACAAGAACACTACTTTTAAACGCTTCATATAAAGTAATGCCAGAGTTAAAAGTAACTGCTTATTCGTATATGATTGGTGAAGGAACTGCCGGTGGAGGTAGTGATACACATGGTATTTCACTTACTGGTAAAACAAAAGTATCAGATTCCCTAAGTCTAAACTATGCGCTAGAGTATGCAGTACAAGATGACCCAACAATGGAAAATTCTGGTAATCCAGCGAAAGAAACAAAAGATGCATCTTATTATAATTTAGCTCTTGGTATGAATATGAGTGGTTTTTTAGCTGGTGTTAATTATGAAGTACTTAGTGGTGATGGAGGTGGTGATGAGACAGCTTTTGCTACACCTCTAGCGACTGGTCATAAATTTAATGGTTGGGCTGATAAATTCCTAGTAACTCCAACGGCTGGTTTAGAAGACATGAGTATATATGTTGGTTATAAATCGAAAAAATTTGGTTTAGCTAAAGTAATATATCATGACTTTAAAAGTGAAGTTGGTAGCACTGATTATGGAACAGAGGTAGATGCTTTATACAAAAGAGGTATACCTGGAGTTAAAAATCTATCTGGCTTAATTAAATTTGCCAATTATGATGCAGATGCAAATGCTCCAACTGGACTTAATGTAGATAGTACAAAATTTTGGGCGATGTTAACTTACAAATTTTCTAGTAAATAGAAAAGCATATAAACTTCAAGTCACTTTAGGTGACTTGAAACTTCTCTTTTAAAACCTCTCAAAATATTTAACTTCACTTTTACCTCTTCAAGATATAATACAAAAATATAAAATTCAGGAAAAATAATGCTAATAGATAGCTATGATAGAGTAGTTGATTATCTCCGTATTTCTGTAACAGAGAGATGTAACTTTAGATGTCAATACTGTATGCCAGAAAAGCCTTTTTCTTGGGTTCCTAAAGAGAATTTATTAACATTTGAAGAGCTTTTTGAGTTTGTCAAAATAGCTATAGATGAGGGTGTGAAAAAGATCAGAATTACTGGTGGTGAACCACTTTTAAGAGAAGGCTTAGATATCTTCATAAAGATGATATATGACTATGAACCTAAAATAGATTTAGCTATGACTACAAATGCGTATCTTTTAAAAGGTACTGCACAGAAGTTAAAAGATGCTGGTCTTAAAAGAATTAATGTAAGTATTGATACTTTAAAACCTGATATTGCACAAAAAATTGCTGGTAAAGATGTTTTGAAAAATGTTTTGGATGGTGTAGAAGAAGCACTTAAAGTAGGCTTGAAAGTAAAAGTCAACATGGTTCCTATGAAGAATATGAATGCAAATGAGATAGTAGATGTACTAGAGTATTCAAAAAATAGAGATATGACTATAAGATTTATAGAGTATATGGAAAACAAACATGCCATAGCTGATATAAGCGGTATAAAATCACCAGAACTTTTAAGCATTTTAAAAAAGCATTATGAATTTGAAGATGAAGGCTTTGACGGCGCATCACCATCACATTATTTTAGAATGAAAGATGGTTACAGATTTGGAATTATAGAGCCTTACGAAGATGATTTTTGCAAAAAATGTAACCGCATTAGACTAACTGCTGAGGGTAATCTGATACCTTGTTTATATTTTGATGAAGCAATGAGTATAAATAAGGCCATTAAATCAGGTGATATCAAAGCAGCTGCAGAAGTTCTGCGTGAAGTTGTAAGAACTAAACCTGAGAAAAATCGTTGGGGTGGTGAAGACGGTGAAGTTTCATCTCGTGCATTCTATGAGACAGGTGGCTGATCGTTGTTATACCTAGTTGAGCATTTTTATAGTATTCAAGGAGAGGGTAAGTACACTGGTGTGCCATCTCTTTTTTTCCGTTTTGGTGGATGCAATATGAAATGCGAGGGTTTTGGATGCAAGGAAACATCTGAAGATGGTGTAGAAGTTATTGGTTGTGATACTGTTTATGCTGTAAACAAAGAACACTTCTCAAAAAACTGGATACCTATAAATAACTCTCAAGAACTTTTAAATGTACTAAATCAGTATGATTTACCTGATGGAGTAGATATAGTTCTTACAGGTGGTGAACCACTTATTTATGCAAATGATCCAATCTTTATAGAGTTCTTAGAAGCTTTACATGTAGATGGACATAGTGTTACGTTTGAGACAAATGGATCTCTACATGTAGACTTTGATAAGTATCCAATTTACAAAGAGTTTATTTTTGCACTTTCAGTGAAGTTAAGTAACTCTAATGAACCTTTTAACAAGAGAGTTAGAGGTGATGTGATTTACTCTATAGCCCACAAGGCAAGAGAGTCTTTTTTCAAGTTTAGTATTGATGCTGAGTCTATAACACTAGGACTTGAAGAAGAAATAGAGATGATAACTACTCACTCTCCTAAGACAAAAGTTTACTGCATGCCTCTTGGTGGATCAAAAGAGGAAGTTGAGTCCAATACAGAGCCACTTATAGAGTTTTGTAAATCAAAAGGTTATAATTTCTCAGATAGACTTCATATAAGAATCTGGGATCAAAATAAGGGTGTCTAAAAGATGATAATAAGAAAACTTTTTAAATTTGAAAATGCTCACATAGTTAGAGGTTGCTCTAGTGTTAAATGTAGAAGTTCAGTTCATGGGCATTCTTATAGAGTAGAACTACTGTTTGAATCTAACTTTTTAGATAACGGTCAAATGGTTTATGATTTTGGTTTAATGAAGCAAAATATGAAAGCTCTTGTTGAGAGTTTTGATCACGCTATAGCACTGTGGAATGGTGATGATAAAGAGTATGTAAGTGATATGAAAAAGCACTCTGATAGATGGGTTTCGCTTCCAGTTTCGCCATCTGCTGAACAGTTTTCTCGTGTTATTTACGTTATGGTTGATGCTCTTTTAAAACTTACATGTAGTGTTAATGGAGAAAAAGAAGTGAAGCTAAACTCTGTCATAGTTCATGAGACTGCAACAGGTTATGCTCAAGGCTTTAGAGATGATGCATACTCTGAGCAGATGGGTAAGATTTCTTTAGATGACATAGTCTTTAGTGACGAAATTAAAAATGATTGGCAAGACAATGAATTATGGGAGAAGATAAAAAGAGGAGAGAGTTTTACAAACCCTTCAAGCGTTTAAGAACAACTGATTAGGTTTGTCTGCTCTTTAGAGTTAAAGTCAAATCTTGTTGAGATTATCTTAACACTACTTCCATTTTCTACAAATCCACAAGTCTCATCAATTATAATATAAGAGTTAGAAGAAGAGAGTGGTGAAATCATTCCCGGTGCAAATTTTTGATGTGGCTTAAATGAACTACCATTAAAAAAACCAGGAACAAGAGTTCTTCTTCCACTTTTAAGTTTGTAATCTCCATCCATTTTAGCTTCTATCGAGTTGATATATTTTTCTTCATCTCCACTAAGTGCTAAGATGATAGTGCGTCCAAATAGCTCAAAGTTAAGTGCAGCTGCAAGAGGATTTCCTGGAAGGTTTAACACACAAGTGTCACCAATTTTACCAAAGGTTGTAGGTTTACCTGGTTTTATCTCTATTTTGTCAAAAAGTATCTCATACCCAAAGGCACCGAAAGCCTCTTTAGTAAAGTCAGCATCACCAACACTCACACCACCAGAAGTTATAATAAGGTCAGCATCTAGAGCACTCTTTATATGTTCATGTATATCTTCTAGTGAATCATGAGCAGTACCTATAAACTCAACTTCACAGTCAAGCTCTTGAGCACGTGCGAAAAATGTAGGTGAGTTAGTGTTGTAGAGCTGATATTCTTCAACACTTTCAAAGTGCATTTTCAGTTCATTACCAGAAGCAAATATAGCAACTTTAGGTTGTTTATAAACCTTTACATGTGATATACCCTGAGATGCTAAAAGTGTAATATGGTGAGCATGAAGTTTTTGCCCTTTTGTAAGTATTTTATCACCACTTTGTATATCTTCACCACATAAACGGATATGTCTAGCATTAGCTAAATCATCTGGTAGTATAACTCCATCATTATGCTCCTTGGTGTTTTCAATAGGAACAATACATTCACAACCATCAGGGATTTTAGCACCTGTCATAATTTTAATAGCATATCCACACTCTAGTTTCTCTTTTGAATCATCACCTGCAAAAATAGTGTGAGTAACTTTTACACACTTGTTTTCATCACATAATTTAACTGCGTATCCATCCATAGCAGAGTTATCGTATGGAGGTAGATTATGTGTAGCTATAATATCTTGGTTTAAAACATAGTTTAGAGCTTCTTCGATTGCTAATATTTTTGTTGATTTTGTAGTAGTGTTATTGTAAATATGTTGCAGTGCTTCTTCTATGCTTATCGCCATGTCGCTTCTTTTTATAATTTTATAGTAAAATTTCATTATGAATGAAATGTATAATATGAGTATTGTAACACATTACTATGGTGTGGTGGCTGTTTTAGGTGCGATTTTTTTTAATTTACTTATGCTAAAAAAAGCAGATGACATACAAAAGTATAAAAGATTTAACACACTTTTTAATCCTATAAATGCAACATTTATCGGTACTGTAATATTTACAGGCGTAATAATGATGGCAGCAAAACATCTTGATTTTACAGTTGAGAATCTTTTGATGATAATTTTTGCAGTTGTTTTCATAGTCTTAGAAGTTAAACGCTCTAAAAGATTAAAGTATTTAAGAGTATCAGATGATTTTGATACATATAAATTATACGCTTATAAACTTTTTGGCATTGAGTTATTTGTGACTATTATGATTTCTGCTTGGATGTTAATTTGATATATACCTTTTGTGAAGATGCTGGGAAGAAAAATCTACATGTAAAAGGTGAACTCTATAAGTACCTTGTAAAAGTTAGAAGACACTCTGCTGGTGATGAACTCTCTTTTCGATCACGTGAAGACATGAAAACTTTACATATATACAGAGTCTTAGATGTAGAATCCCGTTCTCTTTCTCTTGAACTTGTATCTTCTAAGAATGATGAAGTTCATGCTAAAAAATCTTTACATGTAGCTTGGTGCATAATTGACTCAAAATCTATTGAAAAAGTGCTTCCATCACTATGTGAAATAGGTGTTGAGAAAATATCTTTTATTGGTTGTGAGAGAAGCCAGAAAAACTTTAAACTTGATTTTAAAAGATTTGAGAGAATTCAAGAAGCTTCCATGCAACAGAGTGGAAGAAGTTCATTTATGGAATTTGATACATATAAAAATGTCACAGATTTTATAAAAGAATTTCCAGATACTAAGGTATTTGATTTTTGTGAAAACACTTTAGAAGATAGTTCTAATTTTAATAGGGTTCTGATAGGTTGTGAGGGTGGATTTTCAAGTGATGAAAAAGAGTTACTCTCCAAGCAAGATGTATTTCGATTAGACACACAAATGGTTTTACGCTCTGAGAGTGCTGTACTAGCAGTCGCTTGTAAGATATTACTTTAAGAATTTTTTCGATATAATCCCACTTACAAAAATCTGCACCCATACGGATTTAAAAAATATATAGATATTCGCACCGAGACGAGTATCAAAAGGCAAAAAAATGAAAAAAGAACTTCACCCAGACTTCGTAACTTGTACTGTAACTTGTACTTGTGGTAACACTTTTGAAAACAAAGCAGCTCAAGCTGAACTTAAAATAGACATCTGTAATGAGTGTCACCCATTCTTCACAGGTTCTGAGAGAATGGTAGATACAGCTGGTAGAATTGAAAAATTCAACGCTCGTTACGCTGCTAAAAAATAGCAAAAAGCTTTAAGTAGCCTTTTTTGCTAAGCCTAGTTCCTACTCCGATAGGTAACATAGGTGACATTTCACTTCGTGCTATTGAAGCACTTAGTGAAGCTGATATACTCCTCTGCGAAGATACTCGCGTTACAAAAAAACTAATCCATATTTTAAAAGAACGTTATGAAACTGTCTTTAAAGAAGACCAAGAATTCATTTCACTTCATTCTCATAATGAAAAAGAGTTCATTGAAAAACTAGAAGTCTCTTTTTTTGATGATAAAGTAGTGTATGCAAGTGATGCTGGTATGCCAGGTGTTAGTGACCCCGGACAAGAGCTTATAAAGTATGCTCAGCAAAATGGTGTTGCGTATGATGTTCTACCAGGTGCAAATGCACTTTTAACGGCTTTTGTAGCCAGTGGATTTGTTGAAACTAAAATGCTTTTCTGGGGGTTTTTACCACACAAAGGAAAAGATAGAGCAGCATCACTACAAGGTGCACTAAATAGTGGTTTTACAACAGTTGTTTATGAGTCTCCACATAGACTGGAGAAGTTTTTAAATGAACTACATGTAGAATCCCCAGAGAGAAATATATTTTTAGCAAAAGAATTGACTAAAAAATATCAAAGATATGTTTTTGGAAATGCTAACGAATGTCTTACTAAACTTGATGGTAACTTCAGAGGTGAATGGGTCGTTGTTCTTGAAGCTGGCGAACAACATAATGAGAGTGCTATTAGTCAAAAAGACATATTAGAACTTGATTTACCAAAGAAAACACAAGCAAAACTTATCTCTAAAATAACTGGTGAAAATACAAAAGCTTGCTATAACAGACTATTAAATCTCTAAATTAATATATAAAACTAATAAATAACGAATTTTTTAGATAGAATATCCTATGTTAATTTATGCAAAGCAACCCATCAACTATATTATTAAGCATTATCCTGAGAGAATAAAGACACTATATCTTGCAAAAGAGGTTGAAAAAAAAGAGTATTCTCGTCTTATGAAGATGAATTTTGAAGTTAAAAGAATTCCATCTGATGCTGCAGGCAAGATGTGTAAAAATGCTTCTCATCAAGGTATACTCGCTGAAGTTGATGACTTTAGACTTCATGACTATCAATCATTTTTAAATCGTGATTTTGTACTTGTTTTATCGGGTCTTACAGATATAGGAAATATTGGTGCAATTGTTAGAACTGCTTATGCATTAGGTGTTGATGCAGTCATCGCTTGTGGTGTAAAAAAACTTCCATTTGAAGCAATACTTAGAACAAGTACTGGTGCCCTTTATGATATGCCTTTTGCTTTGGAACAAAACGTGCATGATGTGATGAATGACTTAAAGATGTCAAAGTTCACTACATATGGTGCTGATATGGGTGGAACTGATATACGTGATGTAGAAGTTAAACCTAAACGAGCACTATTTTTAGGTAGTGAGGGTGATGGACTTAGTGCAAGAGTAAGCTCAAAATTAGATGAAGTTGTTAGTATAAAAATGTTACATGAGTTTGACTCTTTAAATGTTTCAGTAGCTGGTGCTATTTTAATGGACAGGATGAGATAATGAGTGAAGGTTTTGATAAGTTAAAAGATATTGGTGCTCAAAAGATTCATGAATCTACGCACATATCAAAAAAATATATAGAAGATATGCTGCAAGAAAATTTTGAGGATATGAATAAGATCCAGTTCCTAGGCTTCTTATCTATTCTTGAGAGAGATTATAATGTTGACTTAATTGCCCTAAAGAATAAGGCTATTGATTACTTCAAAACTAATGATGAAGTAGATGGAAGTACAAAGAATATAAAAGTATTTACAGCAACAAAGAAACCAGAAATTTTTACTAAACTAAACATATCGATTATCATTATCCTCATTGCAATATTTTTTATTTTGAATACTGAATCCAAAAAAGAAGTACCTGAAGTTATTCAAGTGGACAACAGTGCAATTCAAACAGCTAAAAAAACTATATTTACTAAAGAGAGTATAGAGACGAATAGTAGTGTAGATAATAACATTACACAGGCTTTAAGTGATGATATACAAGAAAGTAACATTACGCACTCTTTTAAAATATTGCCAAAGATTGAAGTATGGTTAGGTTATATTGATCTTGCAACACATGAAAGATATCAGAAAATTTTTACTGATGAGTTAGAGTTAGACCCATCAAAAGACTGGCTTTTGGCATTTGGTCATGGTCATATTATCGTAGAGACTGATAATGTTCAAAATGAGTATACAATCAAAAAAAATGTTAGATTTTCATACATAGACTCAGTTTTAAAAGAAGTTACTCTTGAAGAGTTCAAGGCTTTAAACAAAGGTAGTAGATGGTAAAACCATTTTTCCTTTTCTTGTTACTTGTCTCCTCAGTTTTTTCAAATGAAATAGCACAAGAAACAAATGATAATGAACTGTTTGAAAAGATAAAAACATTTGTGGAACCTAAAGTATTTGTTAAAGATAGAGGTTTTATAGATACTATTTTTTCACCAACAAAAGATTATTATTTAGACGAAGGCAAAGTTGATACTATTAAAGTCATAAAAAATTTAAAAAACAATGGTATTTTAAATTTATTTTTTGATAAGCCAAGGGAAGTCAATATTAGTTTTAAAACCTCTGGTAACTCACAATTTTTTGTAAAAATCATGAGTGATACTTTACAAAATATAGGTTACTACAGATATGTTACAACAGAGTCTATTTTGGATGCCTCAGGATTTATATGGAGAATAGCTTTAACATCTGAATATGCGGCAGATCCTCTGATTCTTTCACAAGAATTGCAAAAAAGTAACTGTGTAATTACGGATGTAATTCGTCATTCTCCAACAGACTGGACATATGTTATCCAAATGCAAGACGCAAAACTTAATACAAGTGTATTAATGGATGGTATGGAGTATGAGTTGAAACGTTCATTATACTCATATTGGCTTGATGTTTCGAAAATTAAAAAGCTTAAAATTACAAGTTCATATAGAAATAGTTGGTATCCATATATAGCATACTATGATAAGTCTATGAAGCTTTTAAGAGTTATTAGACGTGATATAAAAAGAAGAGTAATTACTCTTGATATGAAACAAGATACTCACTATCTAAAAATCTCAGATATCTATACACTTAAAAATATCAAAGATGCATTAGTGTTAACACCAATAGGTGTTAGAGACACGAATGCATCTCAGTAACTCCACATTAGTTTTTTATAAACATATTTCGCTAAAATTACATTAATAATTTAATAGGAAACTTTATATGTTTGATGAGATAAGATTTGACAGAGTTGAGAGACTCCCAAAGTATGTTTTTGCAGAAGTAAATGATATCAAAATGGCGGAACGTCGTGCTGGTAAAGATGTTATAGATTTTTCAATGGGTAACCCAGATGGTGATACACCAGAACATATACGCGAGAAACTTGTTGAGTCTGCCCAAAAAACAAAGACTCATGGGTATTCAACTTCAAAAGGTATTCCTAAACTTTTACAAGCTATAGCTGATTGGTATGAACGTAGATATGATTGTGTTCTAGACCCTGAAACTGAATGTGTAGCTACTATGGGTTCTAAAGAGGGTTATGCTCATCTTACTTATGCTATTACTAATCCAGGTGATTTAGCTGTAGTTCCAGATCCGACTTATCCTATTCATGAGTACTCTTTCATCTTAGCTGGTGGTAGTGTAGTTAAGTTTGGAATTGAGTTCGATGAAGATTACAAGGTTAATGAAGATAAGTTTTTTGAAGATTTAGAGCGAATGTTTAAAGAAAATTCTCCTAAACCAAAGTATGTACTTGTTAATTTTCCTCATAATCCATCTACTGCTACAGTTACTCCTGAGTTTTATGTTCGTCTTGTTGCTATGGCAAAAAAAGAGAGATTTTATGTAATCTCAGATATTGCATATGGAGATATTACTTTTGATGGTTACGTTACTCCATCTATTATGTCAGTACCTGGTGCAAAAGATGTAGCAGTTGAGAGTTTTACACTGAGTAAATCATATAACATGGCTGGATGGCGTGTAGGTTTCTTTGTTGGTAACCCTAGACTAATTGGTGCTCTTCAAAAAATCAAATCATGGTTAGACTATGGAATGTTCACTCCAATTCAAGTTGCAGCTACAGTTGCATTGAATGGTGACCAGCAATGTGTAAAAGATATTACAGATAAGTATGACCACCGTCAAGAAGTTCTTATAGAAGCTTTTGAGAGAGCTGGTTGGCATATAAGAAAAAACCAAGCATCTATGTTCTCATGGGCTAAAATCCCTGAGTGTGCAGCTCATTTAGGTTCTTTAGAATTTTCTAAAAGACTTCTGACAGAAGCTGGAGTTGCAGTCGCACCAGGTATAGGTTTTGGTGCTTATGGTGAGGGTTATGTTCGTATAGCTTTAATAGAAAATGATAATCGTATTCGTCAAGCGGCGAAAAATATAAAAGTCTTTTTAAAACAGTTCGAGGAAGAGAAGTAATGATAAAAGTTGGAATAATCGGTGTTGGAACTGTTGGAACAAGCGTAGCTCAAATATTAAAAGATAATGCAGATGTTATCTCGGCTCGTGCTGGACAAGACATAGTTGTAAAGTCTGGCGTTGTTAAAAACCTTAATAAAGACAGAGGTTTAGACATCATCATTACTGATAATGTAGATGATGTTTTAAACGATGGTGAAATAGATATTGTAGTTGAACTTATGGGTGGAGTTGAAGAGCCTTTTGAAGTTGTTAAACGTGCATTAAAAAGTGGTAAAGCTGTTGTAACAGCTAACAAAGCACTTCTTGCTTATCACCGTTATGAACTTCAAGATATAGCTAAAGATATCGCTTTTGAGTATGAAGCTGCAGTTGCTGGTGGTATACCAATTATTACAGCACTTCGTGATGGACTTTCAGCGAACCATATTGAGTCAATTATGGGTATTATGAATGGTACATGTAACTACATGATGACAAAAATGGCAAACGAGGGTGTTGCTTATGATGCGATTTTAAAAGAGTCTCAAGAGCTAGGTTACGCAGAAGCTGATCCTAGCTTTGATGTTGGTGGATTTGATGCTGCTCACAAGCTTTTAATATTAGCTTCTATTGCTTATGGAATAGATGCTAAACCTGAAGATATTTTAATCGAGGGAATAGAGAATGTGAGTAGTGAAGATGTAGCATTTGCTAAAGAGTTTGGTTATGCAATCAAACTACTTACAATCGCTAAAAAAGATGGAAATGAAGTTGAACTTCGTGTTCATGCTTGTATGATTTCTCAAGATGAGATGATTGCAAAGATTGATGGTGTTATGAACGGTGTATCTGTTGTTGGTGATAAAGTTGGTGAAACACTTTACTATGGTCCTGGTGCTGGCGGGGATGCTACAGCATCTGCTGTTGTTGCTAACATCATTGATATTGCAAGAAGTGGTAAGTCTACACCAATGCTTGGATTTAACAGACCAATGGAGGGTACACAGCTTACACTTAAGCCAACAGAAAAAATAGAGTCGAAATACTATCTTCGTATAAATGTTTCAGATAAGGCAGGAGTTCTTGCTCGTGTAACTAAAATATTTGAAGATAACAACATTTCAGTTGAGACTATGCTTCAACGTCAAGCTTCTTCAAACTCTGCAAACTTACTAATCTCAACTCATACAGCAGTTGAGAAAAATATCCAATCAATGATGAAAGAGATAGAAGCTCTAGACTTCGTAAACTCTGCTCCTGTAATGATTAGGATCGTATAGGTATTAAAATTTGAAAATCTTAATCACAGGAGCTAGTAGTGGTATAGGTGCAGGTCTTGCAAAACTATACGCTACACCTGATAATGAACTTCTTTTACTCGCCAGAAGAGAAGATAAACTACTCACTTTAAAATCCCAGTTAGAACCTACATGTAAAAGAGTAAATATCATAGTTTGTGATGTCTCAGACTTTGACTATCTTCAAGATAAAATCAAACAAATTGGAACTTTAGATATGGTAGTACTTAATGCTGGTATATCGATTGGACACTCTTTTGAGATAACTCCTTTTAAAGATTTTAAGAGACTATTTGATGTTAATTTACTCTCAAACCATGCAATATTAGAAGTTGTATTACCACAGTTTATCGCTCAAAAGAGTGGAAAAATAGTTTTCATTTCATCACTAGCTTCACTTATAGCAATGCCAAGTTCTAAAGCATATAGTGCTTCAAAAAGAGCCTTAAATGCTTATGCCGAGTCTATTAGATATAAGTACAAAAAAGATGGTATAAAAGTTGTCAATATCTTACCTGGATTTATTCAAAGTGAAATGACAGATAAGAATGATTTTAATATGCCGTTTTTACTGTCAAATGAAGATGGAGTAAAAAGAATTTATAAGGCCATAGAAAATAACAGACGCCTTTATGCTTTTCCAAAAAGATTCTTTTTGATAATCAAGTTTTTAACACTTCTTCCTCAATTTATAAGAGATATGATTGTTGGCTCAAAAATGAAAAAGATGATGCAAGATAGTGAGTAAAGCTAAGGGAAATATCGCAGAAGATAGAGCTTGTGAATTTCTTTTAGAAAATGATTTTACTTTGCTTGAGAGAAACTTTTATTCTCGTTTTGGTGAGATAGACATAATAGCTAGTAAAGACGAAACACTTCATTTTATAGAGGTGAAAAGTGGAGTTGATTATGAAGTGGCTATTCAAAACATAACACCACAAAAGATATCTCGTCTTATAAAAACAGGTGATGTATATATGAAAAAGAACTTTCTACATGTAGATTTTGTTTATGATGCCGTTATTGTTACACCGGAGTCTATAGAGATAATTGACAATATTACTCTGTAGCTAGTTCAACTTCTTCTAGTAGTGAGTAAAAACCATCTATTTCACGGCTTCCTCTCGTTGTGTAGATTATTTCACCTTGTGGAGTTAAAAAGTAGTGTCTAGGTACTCCTTTAACAGCAAAATGTTTTGGTATCTGATGTCTGTCTCTTGACATATATAAAAGTATATAATCCTCTTTTAACTTTGAGATTAAAGCTTGGTTTGAAAGAGTCATATCTTTAAATCTATCACACCATCTACATACATCTGCACCTATAAAAAGGTAGACATTTTTGTTCTCAACTTTTGCTTGTAAGAGGGCTTTGTCGTAGTTGTGTTCCCAGTTTAATTGTGCGGCAAAAATTTGAAAAAAAAGTGTAGAGAGTATTATAAGTATTTTCATGTTCTATTGAGTCTTTATATCTTTAAGCGTAAGTATCTAAAATGTTATTACTAACAGTAGGTGTAACTTCTTTTATGATAGTAGAAGCAAAACTTTGAGCATTTTGTACAGACTCATTTGGAATTACCTGAGCTTGTGTTGTAGTTTGTTGTTGAGTATTTTGACTCTGTGTTTGAGTCTCAGTCTCTTTTTTGACACTTGGATCAGGTGTACCAAATTGAACTTGACTAGAATAAGGTGACTGAAATATATAGCGATTAACTTGCATAACATCCTCCTTGTGTATCTTTAATAATTATACTACAAAAAAAATAATCTCAAACTAAATTTATTATACTAATTCTAATCTAGATACTTTAATGATATAATTTTACTAATATATAAAATGGACTTTGTCTATTTTAGAAAAGGAAATTATGTGAACGCAAAGATATTTTTTGGCTCAGTAGAGTTAGCAAAAGAAAATATAACTGATAGAGTAAGTCCATATAGCGGTGAGGTGGTTTCAACTGCTCCTGTTTGTACTGAGGCAGATGCTTTAAAGGCACTAAAAATAGCAAAGGATGCATCCGTAAATGCTAAAAAGTCAACACTTGCTCAAAGATGTGACTGGCTTTTAGATGTTGCTTCAAAACTAAAACAAAATAGGGAAGATATAGCTAAAACTATCACAGATGAAGTAGGAAAGCCTATCGCATTTGCAAGAGTTGAAGTAGACAGATGTATAGAAACTGTAACATTATCTGCTGAGACTATGCGCACTATGCATGGTGAGACGATAAATACAGATGCTATGAACAGCGGTAAAAAGACAACTTCATTCTTTGTTCGTGAACCAGCTGGTGTAGTAGTAGCTATCACTCCTTTTAACTTTCCACTAAATCTTGTTGCTCATAAACTAGCACCTGCCCTTGTAGCTGGTAATGCTGTTGTACTCAAGCCTACCCCAGAAGCTCCGCTTACTGCATATAAATTTGCGAAGCTATTCATAGAAAGCGAGTTTGCAGTAAAAGATGCACTAAGTGTTGTGTATGGTGATGCAGAAGTTGGGTCAGCTCTTATTACAAGTGATATCCCTCGCGTTATTAGTTTTACAGGTAGTGTTCCTGTTGGAAATATTATTACAAAAAATGCTGGTATCAAAAAAGTATCTCTTGAACTTGGTGGAAATGCAGCTACATACATAGACAAAAGTGCAGATTTAGACTTAGCAGCTTCTCGATGTGCTTTGGGCGCATTTGTAAACTCTGGTCAGGTTTGTATATCTCTTCAGCGTATATATGTACATGCTTCTATTTACGATGAGTTTGCAGCAAAAATGGCAAAAGAGACTAAAAATCTTGTAGTGGGTTCACCTTATGAAGATGATACTTTTATGGGACCACTTATAGATGATGAAGCAGCTCAGCGTGCTATGGGTTGGGTAGAATCTGCCATAGAAGAAGGTGCTTCTTCACTGCTTACTCCAAAGCATGAAGGTAGAATGTTTCACCCTTGTGTAATGGTTGACGTTAGAGATGATATGGCAATAGTTTGTGAAGAAGTATTTGCTCCTATAGTTTCACTTGTAAAAGTTGATGACTTTGATGATGCACTTCCTCGTATGAACAACTCTCCGTACGGACTTCAATTTTCTGTATTTACAAATGATTTAAAGTTGACACAACGTGCTATATCTGAACTTGAGGCTGGTGGAATTGTTATCAATGACATGCCAACTCTTCGTTTTGATATTCAACCTTATGGTGGTGTAAAACTTAGTGGAGTAGGGCGTGAAGGTCCTAAGTTCGCTATCGAAGAGATGACAGAGATTAAAGCTATTACTATCTGTTAATAAAAAAGGAGTTATTATGGATGATTGTCCAATAGATTTAGATGAAGTTGAATTGAGCTTAGAAGTATTAACTGCAGATGAATTAAGAAGGATTAAGAGAGATAAGGGTTCAGATATTAACCCTGCTGAAGTAGAGTTGTTTTTAATGAAAGCCTTTGGTATAGATTTTGATGAATTAAGAAGCATTGTAAACGAAAGAAGAGCTAATGCTTCTTCTAAGTAAAGTGCTAAGCCTATTTTCATAAGTAATACAAGATGAGAAAAGTCATTATATCTGCTTGTTTGCTTGGTGAGTTCTGCCGTTATGATGGTAAAACAAAAACAGTAGATAAAATACTCCAAAAATATCAAGACTATGAGATAATACCTTTTTGTCCAGAAGCACCTCTTTTTGGTACTCCACGAGATAGAATAAGCGTTCTACATGTAACTGGTGAGAACAGAGTAATAGTTGATAAAACTAAGCAAGATGTTACAAAACTTTTGGAAGATGAGATCAATTCTTTTTGTGATAAAAACCTACATGTAGATGAAATAGTTCTAAAGTCTAAAAGTCCATCTTGTGGTAATCAAACAACTCCAATTCTTGATGAACATATGAATCAAATCTCTTTAGGGGATGGTATTGCAACTTCAATATTTAAAAAACGATACAAAAATATTATTATCAAAGATGAGAACTCTCTTTTTTAATCGCTTATATAGCCATATTTAGATATAATCGCGACCAAATTAAACAGCGAGATAGAGATATGGATATTAGAGAAGAATTTTTAAGATTTTTTGAATCGAAAAACCACAATAGAGTAGCTAGTGCACCACTTGTACCAGATGATGCAACACTACTTTTTAACAATGCTGGAATGGTTCCTTTTAAATCAATCTTTACAGGTGAGATTCCAACTCCTTCAAACCCTCGTGCAACATCTTGTCAAACATGTATCCGTGCTGGTGGAAAACATAATGACTTAGAGAATGTTGGACATACTGCTCGTCATCATACTTTTTTTGAAATGCTTGGTAACTTTAGCTTTGGTGATTACTTCAAAGAAGAAGCTATTGCTAATGCGTGGGAATTCATAACAGAAGTACTAGAGTTACCAGTTGATAAGCTATGGGTAACTGTTCATGACAGTGATGATGAAGCAGAACTACTATGGCAAAAACATATCTCTAAAGATAGAATCATGAGACTAGGTGATGCTGATAACTTTTGGTCAATGGGTGACACAGGGGCATGTGGTCCATGTTCTGAGATTTTTTATGACCAAGGCGAAGAGAACTTTAATGGTCCAGAAGACAAAATGGGTGGAGAGGGTGACAGATTTTTAGAAATCTGGAATCTTGTGTTCATGCAGTATGAAAGAAGTGCAGATGGTAAAATGAATCCACTGCCAAAACCATCGATTGATACTGGTATGGGGCTAGAACGTGTAGTAGCTATTAAAGAGGGTAAGACAAGTAACTATGACTCATCTCTATTTATGCCAATTATCTTACATGTAGAGTCTCTCATAGGTAAAAAATATGAGTATGCATCAGGTGCATCTTACCGTGTAATCGCTGATCATATTAGAACTTCACTTTTTCTTTTAGCCCAAGGTATTAACTTTTCAAACGAAGGACGTGGTTATGTCCTTCGTCGTATTTTACGTCGTGCTGTTAGACATGGTTACCTACTAGGTTTCCGCGAGCCTTTCATGCATAAACTTGTAGATGATGTTGTAGAACTTATGGGAGCAGAGTATGACTACTTATCTGTAAAAGCGAATGCAGTTAAAGAGCAAATAGAACTTGAAGAAGCAAGATTTTTCAAAACTATTGAGTCGGGAATAGCACTTTTCAATGAAGAGCTAAAAACTACTCAAGATGTTTTCTCAGGTGAAGTAGCATTTAAACTTTACGATACTTTTGGTTTTCCACTTGACCTTACAGAAGATATGCTAAAAGAGAAAGATTTAAAACTTGACTCTGCTAAGTTTGAAGAGTTGATGCTAGAACAACGTACTCGTGCAAAAGCTGCTTGGAAAGGTAGTGGAGATGCAGATACTCATGGAGATTTTAAAGAGCTTCTAGAGAAGTTTGGTGAGAATACATTTGTTGGTTATGAGTTTTTACAACACAGTGGAGAAGTTTTAGCACTTCTTGATGAAAATTTCAAACATGTAGATTCTTTAACTTCTAACTCAAAAGGATGGGTACTTTTAGATATAACTCCTTTTTACGCTGAGTCTGGTGGACAAACTGGAGATATTGGAGAACTTGTAGGTTTTGCAAAAGTAGAAGATACTAGAAAGTTTTTCGGTCTTAATCTTTCTCAAATCTCTGTTACAGCAGATTTAAAAGTTGGAGATGTTGTTGACTCATCTGTAGATATCTCAAGAAATGAGATTATCAAACATCATTCAGCTACTCACCTTTTACACGCTGTTCTTTTTGATGTTTTAGGAGATCATATATCTCAAGCTGGTTCATTAGTTGATGCTGACAAACTTAGATTTGATTTCTCTCATCCAAAAGCACTTACTCAGGTAGAACTAGCTGAGATAGAGACTCGTGTTAACAACGATGTTTTACGTGCAATAGAAGGTGAAACAAAAGTTATGGGCATTGATGATGCTAAAAACTCTGGAGCCAAAGCTCAGTTTGGTGAAAAGTATGGTGATGAGGTTAGAGTTGTAAGCTTTGGGAACGCATCAGTTGAATTTTGTGGTGGAGTTCATGTTGATAACTCTGCACAAATAGGTTCATTTATTATCACTAAAGAGAGTGGTGTTTCAGCAGGTGTTCGTCGTATAGAAGCAGTCTGTGGAAATGCAGCGTATCAGTACTTCTCGAACCAAAGAATGTTAATGAAGCAAGTTGAGTCTGAAGTGAAAAACCTTGATGTTATAGCTGGAATCAATAGAATGAAAACAAACATAACTGAGTTAAAATCTGAGCTAAAAGAGGCTCAAAGTAGCTCAAAAGTTGAGATTAGTTCAGTTGAGATAAATGGTGTAACTGTTGTGATAGATGAACTTACATCTGGAGACATCAAAGAAAATATAGATGAGCTTAAAAATAAAAATGAAAACCTTTGTGCTATGTTATTTCAAGTAAAAGGTGATAAAGTTCTAATTGCAGCTGGTATCAAAAATGCTAATGCTAAAGCAGGTGACTGGATTAAGAAAATTGCACCAATTCTTGGTGGTGGCGGTGGTGGCCGTCCTGACTTCGCTCAAGCGGGTGGAAAAGATGTGACTAAATTAGCTGAGGCTAAGGAAGAAGCACTTAAATTTATAACAGAGGTACTTTCGTAGATGCAAGATATATTTTTAGATAACAGAGTAGTAATAGTTTTTTTACATGTAATTAGTGCAGTAGTATGGGTTGGTGGTATGATTGTAATGCGTTATGCAGCTCATCAATCATTTGCTGAGATAGAGTCTCCAGAGAAGAGATTAGAGCGTATGGCTCATGCTTTAAAGAGACTTTTCATTATTGTTTTCCCATTTGTAATTATTTTAATCGTAACAGCTGTTTTCATGCTTCTTGGTTATGATATTAAAAATACAGAGTATCGTTCATTAGCACATGCAAAAGAGGGAATTTGGACTGTTATGTTTATTGCTCTTATAGTTATGATTCTTAGAAGAAACAAAGGTGCAAAACTTCTTGCAGCTGGAGACACTTTAGGTGCAAAAGCTCAGTTAGAGGTTATTGGTAAGTATATGGTTCCTTTAAACATCATTCTTGGAGTAGTAGCAATCTTTTTAGGTACTTCTTTTTTCAAATAATCAACTATGATTAGACTCGCTTCATCATCTGTTACTCGTGCTCATCTTCTTAATGAAGCTGGGATTGAATTTATTCAAGAGAGTGTAGATTTTGATGAAGACTCTATAGTCGCAACTTCTCCAAAAAATTTCGTTTACCAAGCAACAACCGGAAAATATGAAGCAAATTTAAAAGCTTTTGGATGTATAGATTATCCACTTTTAGTAGCTGACACTGTTGTAACCTCACAAAATAAAATTCTTCGTAAAGCAAAGTCTATTGATGACGCTAGAGATATTCTCATGACACAAAGCGGAAACATCACAAGTATAATTACATGTATGATTTATCAATCTGCAAAAATGAAGATTGTAGATATATCCTCAACTGATTATATTTTTGATGATTTTAACAGAGATGATTTAGAAAATTATTTACAAAGTGGAGAGTGGAAGGGTAAGGCTGGAGCATGTATGGTAGAAGGCTTTTGTAAAAGCTACATACGGGAAGTTAGAGGACATGAGAGTACAGCTATGGGACTGACAACCGAGAGATTGACAAAGTTAATATAAAGTTGGATAAAATACATACATGAAAAGAATAAGTTTTTTAAATAATTGTAAACTATTATCAATACCCACATTAATTATAATCATAATTCTTAGTATAAGTTTTGAGTATATAGATGTTATTTTACAAGAGAGACAAGATCTTCAAAAACAGCTACATAAAGAAAAAGTTTCATTTATAAAAGATAAGTTATCTTCTATGATTGTTACTAAACAAAAATCTACAGTAGCAATAGCTCTTAGTATTGCTAACGATGATAGATTAGCAGATACAATTGTTGATAGAAACATAAAACATGATTATTATGAAGAGCTAATTTCTAAGTTTAAATCAAACACATTCTATAAAAATATTTGGATACAAATAATAGATAAAGATTTAAACTCTATCCATAGAAGTTGGACGAACAATAGTGGTATAAACTTAAAACCATTGAGAGATGATTTAAAAAGAGTTTTAGTCACAAAAAAACCGCATTACTCTGTAAGTGTTGATGATTATACTTTGTCTATTAAAGGCATGGTTCCTGTTATTAAAAATGGGGAAACGGTTGGTGTTATAGAAGTTATCTCGCATTTTAACTCTATATCAAAAGCGATGAAAAAGTTTGACTATAACTCTGTAGTTATAGCAACTAAAAAAGAGACTAAGAAAATATCACATCCATTTACAAATCTTTTTATAGATAACTATTATGTAGCAAACTTTGATGCACCAAAAGATTTAAGAGAGTACTTAAAAAATAGAGGCGTTAGTAACTACTTTAATGAAAGCTATGTAGAAGATGGTGATTACCTTATTGTTCCTTATCCTATTAAAGATATAAATGGACGGAAGATAGCTTACTATATAATGTTTACAGAGATTAAAAATATATCAAGTGCACATATAGATTATTTTATGTTTAAGTGGATAGCAATTGGTGTCATGGCATTAATGCTTTTTGCTATTTTATTTAGTATATATCTATTTATAGTAAATACTAAACAAAAAGAGTATTATAAAAACATTATAGATGCATCTACAAATATTGTAATAATAGACTCTGAGAATGGTTTAACTGAAGTAAATAGTATCTTTTTTGATTATTTTACTGAATACAAAACTATATCAGAGTTTAAGTCTGAACATGACTGTGTATGTGAGTTTTTTAGTGATACAGATGGTTATCTGCAAAAATATATGGATGATGAACATTGGATTAGATATGTTTTTAATAACCCAACAAAAGATAATAAAGCTAAAGTAGTATATTTAGAACAAGTTTACTACTTTAGTGTTACTGCGTCGTTAGTATCAAAAGAAGAGAACCATTATGCAGTAGTATTGGCAGATATTACTGAGCAAGAGAAATACAAACTAGAATTAGAAAAGTTGACTATTACGGACCCATTGAGTGGTATACATAACCGTAGATATTTTCAACTGAAAATAGATGATGAAATTTCACGTGCTAAGAGATATAAGCATCCCCTATCACTGATTATATTAGATATTGATCACTTCAAAAAAGTAAATGATAAGTATGGACATAAAGTAGGTGATGAAGTTATTATAGGGTATTCACAACTTATAGGTTCACTTCTTCGCGAAGAGGATTCATTTTGTAGAATAGGTGGTGAAGAATTTATAATTATTCTTCCTCATATAGACAAAAGTGCTGCTTTTAAAGTAGCTGAAAAATTAAGAGTATCAGTTGAAGACTCTAAAAAAATAATTCCAATTACAATGAGCTTTGGTGTTGTTGAATATATAATGGGTGAAGAGAGTGAATCAATTTTCCATAGAGCAGATACAGCACTATATAAAGCAAAAGAGTCTGGAAGGAACAGAGTCAAAATTGGCTAAACCTTCAGAGTATTATTCAAATGAATTAAAAGCTCTTAAAAAGTCAGGAAGATTTAGAACGCGAGAAGTTTATGATGATACTCTTGTAGATTTTGCTTCAAATGACTACCTTGGTTTATCTCATAATAAAAAGCTTCACGAAGTTACATGTAAAGAACTCTCACAGCTTCCTCTTCATAGTTCTAAAGCCTCCCTATTGGTAAATGGATACCATCGTATTCACAAAGATTTTGAAGAAGCTTTATGCAGTGTAAATGGCTTTGAAGATGCGATAATTCTAGGTAGTGGGTTTAATGCGAATATAGCTTTAGTAGAATCTTTAGTTAGAAAGGGTGATACACTTTTTATGGATGAAAAGTATCATGCTTCGGGAGTACTTGCATCAAAACTAAATTCTCTTCATGTAGAATTTTTCTCCCATAATAATATGGATGAGTTAAGAGATATGCTTCAAGGTTCTAAGGCTAAAAGAAAAATAGTAGCAGTAGAGGGCATATACTCTATGGATGGTGATTTAGTTGATAAGCAGGTTTTTGATATATGTGATAAAGAAGATGCCATACTTATAGTGGATGAAGCACATAGTAGTGGAGTTATAGGTGATAAGCTCATGGGAATATTTGATTATTATAATATTGAGATAAAACCTAATCATATAAAGATGGGTACTCTAGGAAAAGCTTATGGTAGTTTTGGAGCTTTTATACTCGCGTCTGAGCATATAGTTGAGTATCTTATAAATCGTGCGAAACCAATTATATATGCTACATCTTTGTCATTATATGACACACTTTTAGCACATAATTCACTAAAGTATATATTAGAAAATAGTGAGAAGATAAAAGAAGACATATCTCTAAGAAAAAGAATTGTCAAAGAAGAGTTAGGTCTACACATAGATGGTTTAATTGTACCTATTTTAATTGGTGATAATAAAAAAGTAATAGAGATTCGAGATAAGTTAAGAGAACTAAATTATGCAGTTGGAGCTATTAGAGAACCTACGGTTGACAAAGCAATTATCAGGCTTATAGCAAGAGTTGGTGTAAGCTGTGAAGAGTTAAGAGCTATATGTAGAAATTTAGCTAAAATAAAATCATGAATATCTCCAGACTTCGTATAACTTTAGCAGATAAATGTTTAGTTGATATAGGTTTTAAAATATCTTCATCTCTAGCACTTGTAGGTCAGAGTGGAAGTGGAAAGAGTCTGACTCTAAAAGCACTAATAAAGATGCTTCCAAATAGTATGGAGTGTGAACTAGAATATGATGGAGTGGAATTAGTAGTAGGAAAGAGTATAGGTTTTGTGCCTCAAAACCCATTTACAGCTCTTTCTCCTCTTACAAAGATAAGAAAGCAGTTTTTCATTGATGATGTTGAAGTTGAATTACTATTTGATAAAGTTGGATTAGATACTGATTTACTTGATAGGTTTCCACCGGAACTATCTGGTGGACAGCTACAGCGTGTAGTAATAGCAATGGCACTTTGCTCAAAACCAGAGCTACTGCTTCTTGACGAACCGACAACTGCACTGGATCCTGATACAAGGATTTTAATTTTAGAGTTGTTGGAGTCTCTCTCAACTGAGATGGATTTTAAGATTTTATTTGTAACTCATGATATGAACTCAGCAAAGAGTTTGTGTAATGAGATATGTGTTATAAAAGATGGAAAAGTTGTAGAGAGTGGAAATATGAATGATATACTTTCATTTCCAAAAGAAGAATATACAAAAAGATTGATAGAGGCTAATTTTGCAAATAGGGATTTTCGTTTATGAGAATGATTAAGAATATATTTTTTACAATTGTTCTACTTGGATTTTTATCTCCTTTTTTACTAGTAGGATACTTCTTAGTTGATGAAGAGTATGATATTTCGACATTAGTAGACTATAAACCAGCTATAACTACAAAAATATATGATAAAAATGGCGGTAAAATAGCTAATATTTTTGACAAAAAACATAGATATTATGCTCCATTTGAGGAAATACCACCAAGAATTATTGAAGCTTTAGTTGCCATAGAAGATACTACTTTTTTTGAACACCCTGGAGTAAACATAGATGCTATTTTTCGTGCAATCATAAAAGATGTAAAAGCAAGAAAAATGGTTGAAGGTGCAAGTACTATTACTCAACAACTTGTAAAGAATAAGCTTCTTACTCGTGATAAAAAAATATCTAGAAAAGTTAAAGAACTTATTTATTCACTAAAGTTAGAATTACACTTAAGTAAAGAAGAGATTCTTGAAAGATATCTAAATGAGATCTATTTTGGTCATGGATACTATGGAATCAAAACAGCAGCTGATGGCTACTTTCACAAAAAGCTAGACGAGCTTACATTAAAAGAGATGGCAATACTAGTAGGGCTTCCAAAAGCTCCAAGCTCGTATGCACCAACTAAAAACTATGAAATATCGATGGGAAGAGCAAATCGTGTAATAACTAGAATGCATGTACTTGGTTGGATAGATAATGATACATATAATACTTCTTTAGCTGAGACACCAGAAGTATTTAATGATACTCTTACTCAGAATAAAGCACCTTTTATTGTTGATGAAGTTGTTAGAAGAATGTATGACATTGGTATAGATGATATTAAAACTGGTGGATATGAGATATATACTACTATAGATATAAGACTTCAAAATGTAGCAAAAGAATCTTTGAAAAAAGCATATGATCTTTCGTTGGAAAGAATTACAGGATACCGAGAGTATGAGGCTAAGAGATTGGCTAAAGACCCAGAATATGAAGTCTCAGACATAAATACAAGCTTACTTAATGGAGCTCTTGTTTCACTTGACTCTAAGTCTGGGGATATCTTAGCTCTTGTTGGAAGTGTTGATTATAAAACTTCATCTTATAACCGTGCAACACAAGGACGTCGTCAGCCAGGTTCTGCATTTAAACCATTTATATATCAGGTTGCAGTTGATTTGGGTTATTCTGGAGCTACAGAGTTGGTAGATATTGCGAGAACGTATACTTATGAGAAAAATGGTGAAGAGCTTAAGTGGCAGCCAAAAAATTACGAGAAGAACTATAAGGGTCTCATTAGTATGAGAGAAGCCCTAATTCACTCAAGAAATCTTGCTACTATAAATCTTGTAAATGATATAGGTCTTCGTGAACTACTTCGTGAGTTTAAAAAGTTTGGTATAAAAAATCTTCCACCAGATTTATCTATTTCACTAGGGACTATATCTCTATCACCTTTACAGTTGGCCAAGTACTATACATCATTCGCAAATTCAGGTGTACAAGTCGAGCCACATCTAATTAGGTATATAGAGAAAGATTCAAATACTATATATGAAAAGAGAGAGTTGTCTAGGATTATTACTAAACCTACTCAGGCTTTCATAATGACTACAATTCTTCGAGATGTTGTAGATCGTGGTACTGGTAGACGCGCTCGCGTTCGAGGTATAGAACTAGCTGGTAAAACAGGTACAACTAATAACAATGTGGATGGATGGTTTGCAGGTTATTCACCAACAGTTGAGACTATTGTATGGTTTGGGAATGATGATAATAGACCTATGCATAAACGTGAAACTGGTGGTAGGATATCAGGTCCAGCTTTTTCTAACTACTATAAAAACTTAATAAAATTATATCCTCAGATACCAAGAAAGTTTCTTGCTCCTGATGGAATTATAGAAGTTGATGTAAATGGTAAGAAGGAGTATTTTAGTAATACTTCAAAACCACCTCGTACTGAGGTGGATGTTAAAGCAGAAGAAGAGTTGTTGTTTTAAAAGGCTCTATTTAAAGCACTAAATAGTGCTTTTATAGAAGCAGTTGCTATATTACTATCAGAGCCAACACCAAAACAAGATAAAGTGGACTCAGTTTGAATCTCTATATAAGCTATAGCAGTTGCCGAACTTTTCTCACCAAGTGAGTGTTCAGAGTATGAGTTTATAGTAAACTTGTTCTTATACTCTTTTTCAAGAGCTTTTTTACAAGCATCTACAGGACCATTTCCTTCTCCCTCAGATACAACTGTCTTTCCATCAATCTCATAAGTTAGAGTACATTTTGAATTACCCTTGACAGATGTAAGTGTAAAGTCTTTAAGAGTTATATGCTCTTTAACTTCAAAATAACTCTCTTTGAAAACATTTAGTATCTCCTCAGGAGAAAGTTCAACACCCTTAGTGTCACTTAAGCCTTGAACTATCTTACCAACTTCTGGATGCATGGCTTTTGGTAGTTGATAACCAAAGCTATTCTCAAGGATATACGCTACACCACCTTTTCCAGACTGAGAGTTAATACGGATAATAGACTCGTAAGTTCTTCCAACATCCTCTGGGTCAATTGGTAAATATGGAACTTCCCAAAAGTTATCTTCAGTTGTTTGTCTGTAAGCAAGCCCTTTGTTAATTGCATCTTGATGTGAACCAGAAAAAGCTGTGTACACAAGCTCACCAACATAAGGATGACGGGCATGTGTGTCCATCTCAGTACATCTTTCCACTACATCCAGAACTTCATTTATATCTGAGAAATCTAGATTTGGATTGACACCTTGAGTTAACATGTTAAGTGCTAGTGTTATCATATCTACATTTCCAGTTCGCTCACCATTGCTTAGTAGTGTTCCCTCAACTCTATCAGCACCAGCTAAAAGTGCAAGTTCAGTAGCCGCTATGGATGTTCCTCTATCATTATGAGTATGAGTAGAAATAATTACGTTCTGACGGTTATCTAAGTTGTTTGCCATCCACTCGATTTGGTCAGCATAAACATTTGGTGTAGCCATCTCTACTGTTGCTGGTAGATTAATAATTACTTTTCTATTACTACTAATACCCCATGCAGATGTTACAGCATTAGAAATTTCACATGCAAAATCTAGTTCAGTCCCTGTAAAACTTTCAGGTGAATACTCTAGGAAAATTTCACCATCGTGATTTTTTTCATATTTTTTTACAAGTTCAACACCCTCTAGTGCTAGGGCTATAATCTCTTCTCTACTTTTCTCAAATACTATTTTTCTTTGTGCTGTAGATGTTGAGTTATATAAGTGAACAGTTGCTTTTTTAACACCACGAAGTGAATCGAATGTTTTAGCTATTAAATGCTCACGTGCTTGAACTAGCACTTGTACAGTTACATCATCTGGAATAAGGTTGTCATCAACTAAGCGACGTAAGAAGTCAAATTCTACTGCTGATGCAGATGGGAATCCAACTTCAATTTCTTTGAAACCAAGTTTAAGTAAGAGTGTAAAAAGTTCAAGTTTTTTGTTCATGTCCATTGGGTTGATAAGTGCTTGATTACCATCACGTAAATCTACACTACACCATGCTGGAGCATTTTGGATTGTATTGTTAGGCCATTGTCTATTTGGCAAATCTATTTGTGGATATGGGCGATATTTACCCGTTTGAATATTCTTCACGAATAATCCTTAACTTGAATTTTCAATAACACACTCTTACATACTGTTATTATTTTCGAATTATATCTAATTTGTAGTTATAAAGGTATTTCGAGTGTGAAGCATGCACCTTTATCTGAGTTTTTAACACTCAGTGAACCACCAAGCTTTTGAGCAATTTGCATACTCATATATAGACCAATTCCAGTTCCCTTACCATCTTCTTTAGTAGTAACCTCTGGTTTGAAAATATCATCTATAACATGTAAAGGAATACCACCAGCAGTATCAAGCATATCTACATGTATCTTTTTGTCTTGCTCATAAAAGTTGATAAATATATGTCTTTCTTTGATATCTCTTTCATTAAAAGCATCTTTAGCATTGTTGATTATATTGAGTACTAGATGTTTAAATTCATTCTCATTCCCATTAATCAAAATCTCTTTATCGCTATCTACATGTATATTTATATTTTGTTTTAAAAACTCATCGTTCACTAAGAGCATAACTGACTGAACACATCTTTTAATACCAAAGCTTTTCTTTTCTTCCTTAGGACGAAAAAAATTCCTAAATTCATTGAGTGTAGTTATCATATGTTCTATTTGTGTTTGTGTGTCATTAGATAGCTCATCTACATATGCTTGTGTTACATCACCAGTTCTAAAGTCGTCAACTAACATATCAGACATCATGCTCAGAGCATTTAAAGGTTGTTTCCACTGATGGGCTACAGCATCCATCATCTCGCCCATAGCTGCCATTTTAGCTTGCTGTTCATACCTCTTATGGTTCTCTTTACCTATATTTACTTCTATTTCTATACGCTCTTCTAGCTCTCTATTTAAATTATCAAGCTCATTTTGACGAGCCTGATATCTATCTAAAAATAATTCTAGAAGTATGTCTAAATCTGCCCTATGAGTGGAGTGCGCACTCTCTTTTACAGCTTCAAGTAACTCTTTTGTATCAAGGTGAGAGTATGATCCTTTTGGATTTTTACGACGCTTGATTTCTACTGCTGGTGTTAAAAATGGATTTGTATTCATGTTGGATTATTATAACAAATTTTGATGTGAAAAGAGGAGGTTTTTAAAAAGAAAAAGTGTAAAAACGAGGATATAACCTCGTTTTATATTAACACTGGTAAGTTGTTTTAAACTCGTAAGCAGTTGGACGACCTTCATCTGGCCATACGTCACGCTCAAATCTATAAGATTGATAAGCATCTATAAACTCTTGAGTAAATACAGGTTTTAAGAATTCGTTATCAGCGATAAGACCTTCTAATGCAGAACGTAATGTATGTGGCATTTGAGGAATATTTTTCTCACGAATCTCATCAAGAGAAAGTTCAAATAGATCTTCATCCATTGGACCAACAGGAACATCTTTCTTAGCGATACCATCAAGACCAGCCATCATCATTACAGCAAATGCAAGGTAAGGACAAGCAGTAGAATCTGGGAATCTCATCTCAATACGAGTAGCCATTTCACCAGCACCGTAAGGTATACGACATGCAGCTGAACGATTTTGAGAAGAGTAAGTTAAGATACTTGGAGC
Organism: Sulfurimonas sp.; assembly: GCA_028044295.1. GTDB lineage: Bacteria > Campylobacterota > Campylobacteria > Campylobacterales > Sulfurimonadaceae > Sulfurimonas. The sequence goes on along the minus strand of JAOFSE010000003.1, from coordinate 75,640 downwards.
TTCAAAACCTGGAATAAGTCTCTTATATGAGTTAGTTGATGGGTTAGTAAATGCAGCAACTGCATGTGAATGTTTAAAGATACCACCCGCATAGTTAACAGCCATCTCAGAAAGATTTGCATAGTTACCTGGTGCATAAAAAAGGTTTTTACCATCTTTCCATAGTGATTGGTGAACGTGCATACCATTACCATTATCACCATAAAGTGGTTTAGGCATAAATGTAGCAGTTTTACCATTAAGGTGAGCGATCATTTTTACAACATATTTGTATTTTTGAACATTATCAGCAGCACCGATGATGTCAGAGAAAACTATACCTAATTCATGTTGACCTTGTGCAACTTCGTGGTGACCAAGAACAACTTCTAGACCAACTTGCTCTAGTACTTGCATCATCTCAGCACGGATATCAACAGCAGAATCTGTTGGTGCAACTGGGAAGTAACCACCTTTAGTTCCTGGTCTGTGACCTGTGTTGTACATGTCTGGATAAGGATTGTTTGAGTTCCACTCACCCTCTTCAGTATCAACTTTATAACCAGCTTCATTGATGTTGTCAACAAATGTTACAGAGTCAAACATAAAGAATTCATTTTCAGGACCAAAGTATGCAGCATCAGCAATACCGATTTCTTCAGCATGTTTAAGAGCTTTTTTAGCGATTGAACGTGGACATCTTTCATATGCTTGTTCTTTGTAAATGTCATAAACATCACAAAATACAATGATAGTTGGATCAGCAGTAAATGGATCTAAAAAAGCAGTTCCTACTTCAGGCTTAAGTAGCATATCTGACTTGTTAATTGGTTGCCAAGCTTCGATTGAAGAACCATCAAATGGAAGACCACCCTCAAGTTGACTAGCATTAACAGCACTCATTCTATAACTGATATGGTGCCAAGCACCTTTAATATCTGTAAATCTAAAGTCTACAAATTGAACATCATTTTCTTCACAAAATTTGAAGAACTCTTCTGTATTATTAACAAATTTTCCCATTCTTTTCTCCTGAAATTTAATTGTTAGTAGTATATCTTAAATAAAATGAATGAATTGACAATAGATGATTAAAATTTAAGCATTGCTTTTTAGTGTTTCATTATGTAATTTTTTTAAACCTACATGTAATCATTATGTAACCGAGTAATTTTATAATTCCACCAACAAATGAAAACAGGGAATCAAAAATGAAAAAAATTGTTTTATCAACTATTACAGCGTTAAGTATAGGTGCAGTTACTGCAACGGCTATGGACATTGTTCATCCACACGATAGAATAGAAGACAAGAAAGCATTAACTCAAGAAGAGCTAATAAATAGTATTAAACAAATGGAAGCTCAACTAGCTAGTATGAAATCTAAGGTAGTTATTGTAAAAAAACCTGAAAAAAGTTTTGATGAAAAAAGCTTCATGGATAAGATTCATTTCAAAGGTGATATAAGAGCAAGATATGAGAGCAAAGAGTATGAATACTCTGACGGTAGTGACAAAAAGCAGTATCTTGGTAGATATCGTTTAAGACTAGGCTTAGAGGCTGACCTTACAGAGAATTTACACCTTGAATTTGGTATGAGAAGTGGTAATGCCAATCCGACTTCAGGTAACCAAACTTTTATACAGGAAGAAACAAAAAATGGTGTAGCATCAACAAAGAGTCCTAGAAAAGGTATTTCAAGTTACTTTTTGAATTCACTTAGAGTCAATGTTGCAGGATTGTCGTATGAGTTTGGTAACTCTACTTTGAAAGTAGGTAGACAACCATATATGATATATAGACCTATTAAATCACAACTTATTTGGGATAATGATGTCTCACTAGATGGTATCAACTACCAATACAAAGATAGTGCAAATATTTTTACTGCTGGTATAAATCAAACAAGTTTGGCAGAAGCTGCTTCAAGTAAAGATGATGTTAATCTAGCTTACGCACAATATGTAAGAAAAATGAAACTTGAAAACGCAAAACTAAATCTTGGTGCAGGTTTTTACTACTATGATGGTGTAAAAGGCAATACATCTCTTTATACTTCTAATAAAGGCTCTAGCATGGGTAATACTATGGTAGATACAGCGGGAGTACAAGTAAAAGAAGATGGTACATTTAAATATGATTATCACATTGCAGAGGCATTTGCTGAACTTAAATACAAAGATGTATTTGGTAAACCATTTGCGGTAGCTGCTGGGATGGCATATAATACTGCTGCAAGTAGTAAGAATTTTGGATATGATTTAGCCGCTAAATTAGGTAAGGCTAAAAATGTTGGTGACTGGCAGGTAAAATACTCTTATACAGAGCTACAAGAAGATGCAACACTTGGTGCACACTCTGACTCAGATAACTTCGGTGGTGGTACGGCTGCAAGTGGTCATGCTATCAGAACAAAATACAAATTTGGTAAGAACACATATTTAGCAGGTACTTTTTTCTTTAATGACCGCCTTGCTAGCAAAGATAGTAAAACTGATGATACAAGTTATGAGCGTGTACAACTGGATCTTATCCTTAAGTTCTAAGACTTAAAAACAAATTTCATTACATTTGATTCTCCTATATATAAAGCCTTTAAAGGCTTTATATAACCTCCATGAAAAATAAAACTATTAATATATATTTAATCTTAAAAGAGCTAGAATTTAGCCATACTGATAAATCATAGGGTTCTTAGATGCACAAATATAAAAAACTATTATTACTACTTATCATATCATTAACATTCATATCATGCTCATCTGAATATGATAAAAAACTGAAAATTTCTGCAACAACATGGATAGGTTATACACCGCTTTACTATGCCCAAGAGATGGGTTGGTTAGATGAGTTAAATATTAAGCTATTAAACGTATCATCATTGAGTGAAAATATGTATATCTATAAATCAGGAAATTCTGATGCATACGTTGGAACTCAGTATGAGTATAACCTTTTATCAAAGTCAGACCACTCACTAAAACCTATTATGATGTTCGATCGTTCTTACGGTGGTGACATTATAATGTCAAATACATCTATAAAAACTTTACAATCTACAACAGGTCAAATAGAAGCTTATTTGGAAATGGACTCCATTAACTCAACTATCTTAGAAGATTTTTTATCCAAATATAAAATAGACGGTAAAAAAATCAAATATACAAATATGGATCAAGCAGAAATTAAAACCTTGAAAGTTGAGAATGTAAATACTAATAGCCTTATTATTACCTATATTCCATATAACTATCAACTTGAAGAAAATGGTTTTAAAGAGATAGCATCTACTAAAGACTCTCTAGATATTTTTGTTGTAGATGCAATGTTTACGACACATAAAACTCTTTATAAACATAAAAAACAGTTTATTGAATTAAAAAAGTTAGTTGATAGAGCCGTAACCGTTGTAAATAATAATCCGAAGGCATTTTTTGAGAAGATTAAGCCATATATGCTTGATATAACATATGATGAATTTGTAGATTCTTTAAATGATATTATTTGGATCAATAAAGATATGAATGACAATGTTAAGCAAAGAATGGAAAAGGCAAAATTGCCGACTGTGAATTTACTATAGTATGAATTTAAATATACAAAAGTTTATACTACTAATAGTTGTGACATTATTAGTATTACTTTTTTCCATATTTTCTTATTTTTACTTTTCACAGCAAGAAAAAACTGCATCAATCATTTTACAAAATTTAAACACATCTATGTCTGAAGCTAGTTATGTGTTATCAAAAAAAATAAAATCTAATAAAGAGATAGAAACTTCAAGACCACTTCTAGATAGAATTGCAGCTGGTAATGATGTAGTTAAAGCTATCTTCATACATGATACAAAAAAAATATTAATAAGTAGTGACCCCTATATTAAAGAGTTACTTATAACAAATGAGATACAAGACAACAATGACAAAAGTAAGTTTAACTACCTTATAAATAATACTTATTTTGATATAGATATACGATACTATCAGGGAAAAGAATTTAAAACCTTTAAATTAGTATATATATTAGATAAAGAGGAGATTGCTCATAGTCTTCATAAGGATAAATTGTTTTATGTTTTATACTTTGGGATACTGCCATTAATATTTTTATTTGTAGTTTGGTACATAATAAGAGTTTATATTATAAAACCTCTTGAATTATTAAGAAATTTTTCTGATAGTAATAAATTAATTCCAAAAAAATTCTTTTTAAAAGAAATAGAAGTAATTAGAAGGTCTATGCTGCAATCATTTATAAAATTAGAAGAGGAAAAAGCAGAGCTATATTCTCTTTCTCGAGTAGATGTATTGACTGGGTTACCAAATAGAAAAGCACTTAATGAATATATGGAAAGGTTAATTAAAAACTCGAGAAGAAATTCAAAAAATTTTGCATTCTTATTTTTAGACCTTGATCATTTTAAAGTTGTTAATGACTCACTAGGTCATGATATAGGTGATGAGTTATTAAAACTTATATCGGTAAATATAGACAATATGTTACGGTCAAGCGATTTTATAGCACGTATCGGTGGTGATGAATTTGTTCTTGTTATGTCTGATTATAACTCTCTTAACGAATTACAAGTTATTATTAATAGAATCCAAAACTCATTAGTTAAGTCATTTGAAATTGATAGCCATACTATTCATATAAACAGTAGTATAGGGATAGCAATTTTTCCTGACGATGGGAAGACTCTTGTGTCCTTGATGAAGAACGCTGATATTGCTATGTATGAATCAAAAGAACAAGGCAGAGGTAGGTATAGCTTCTTTACTAAAGAGATAAATTCTAAATTGCAAAAAAGTATACTTCTAGATCAGAGGATGAAAGAAGCTTATAAAAATAATGAATATGAGTTATGGTATCAAGCAAAAGTTGATACTAAAAACGCTGAACTGATGGGGGTGGAAGCTCTTATCAGATGGATTAGTCCAACTGATGGAGTTATAGCACCGGATACTTTTATACCACAAGCTGAAAGTAATGGTTTTATTGTTACGCTTGGAGCTTGGGTTATGAAAACTGCTATAAAACAACAAAGTATTTGGAGAGATAATGGCTTAGATATATCTGTATCGATTAATGTTTCTTCAAAACAGTTATCAGAAGGTAACTTTATAGAAAATAGTAAAGCTCTACTTGAAAGATATAATATCCAGAAGAATAAAATAGATTTAGAGATTACAGAATATATGATACTTGAACAGAATGATGATAATTTTTCTATTTTAAATGACCTACATCAAGAAGGTTTTACCGTCTCTTTGGATGATTTTGGTACGGGATATTCTTCTTTATCCTATTTAAAAAAGTTTAATATAGACACTTTGAAAATTGACAAATCTTTTATTGATGATTATGAGACAAAAGAGGGTGCTGTATTTATAGATACTATAGTTAAAATGGGTCAAACATTAGGGATGAAAGTAGTTGCTGAAGGTGTAGAGTCACAAAAGCAAGTTGAATACCTCAAAGACATTGGTTGCGACATATGTCAAGGATATTATTTTTCTAAACCATTGAGGGTAGAAGAATTTGAGGAAAAATATATTAAGTCAACATAAACAGCATTTTAGATAGAATATCAACAATTTTAATGTAATAATTATTGGAGACTTATATGGACGCAGCCAAATATATTTGGATGAATGGAAAGTTTGTAGCTTGGGACGAAGCTAAGGTACATGTACTTTCACACACTCTACACTATGGAAACGGTGTAATCGAAGGAACAAAGGCTTACAAGACAGATAGAGGTTACGCTATTTTTCGTCTAAATGACCATACGAAAAGATTAAAAGAGTCTGCAAAAATGACACTTATTGATATCCCATACTCTGTTGAAGAGATGAATCAAGCACAGATTGATTTGATTAAAAAAAATGAATTTACTGGGGACAATGTTTATCTTCGTCCTTTTGCATTTCTAGGTTATGGAGTTATGGGTATTTACCATAAAGATGCTCCAGTTGAAACAGTTATGTCTGCATGGGAATGGGGTGCATACCTTGGAGAAGAAGGAATGCGTAAAGGTATTAGACTTAAAATTGTTTCTATGACTCGTCCATCAAATACTTCAAATATGGGTAAGGCAAAAGCAACTGCAAATTACTTAAACTCTCAAATGGCTAAATATGAAGCGATAGATTGTGGGTATGATGAGGCACTTTTACTGGATGACCAAGGTTATGTTGCCGAAGCAAGTGGTGCTAGTTTTTTCATGATTGTAAATGGAGAAATCATTACGCCACCAAGTGACAATGCACTAGTTTCTATAACACAGAAAACTGTAATCGAGATGGCTGAGAACATGGGAATGAAAGTTACTCGTCGTCGTATTAGTAGAGAAGAAGTTTACATTGCAGATGAAGCATTTTTGACAGGAACTGCAGCTGAGATAACACCAATAGCATTAATTGATGCTAGAGATATCGGTAGTGGATCACGTGGCCCTATAACAGAAAAAATTCAAAGTGGATATTTTGATATTGTTTTTGGTCGTAATAAAGATTACGAGCATTATTTAACATATATAGACTAAAAAAAGGAATATAAAATGAAAGAGGAAAATATACTAATGGCATCTGATATGAATGATTATTTTAACAAAAAAAAGAGTGAAGGTGGTGGATTTAAAAAATCATCTGGTGGCGGAACTGGTGGCGGTAATGGCGGTGGACCTCAAATGCCAAATATCGACTTTAACATGGGTGGAAAATCTGGAATAATATATTTTATTATTGCTATGGTTATTTTACTTGTTCTTGCTAAACCATTCACAATTATTCAAGAGGGTGAACGCGGTATTTTAAGTACAAATGGTAAGTATCAAGATCAAGCACTTCTTCCTGGACTTCACTTTATAATTCCTGTGATTCAAAAAGTTTATGTTGTTGATACTAAAGTTCGTATTATTAATTATGCTTCTCGTATTGAAGCAAGTGGTGGTGGGGCTGCAGGAATTGGAGCTAAGCCAGCTGTTACAGTTCTTGATAAGCGCGGTCTTCCAGTTTCTATTGAGCTTACTGTTCAGTATAGACTTAACTCTCAGTTTGCTGCACAAACTATTTCTAACTGGGGATTTAGTTGGGAAGATAAAATCATTAATCCAGTTGTAAGAGATGTTGTTCGTAATGTTGTGGGTAAGTATGATGCAGAGTCACTTCCTCAAATGAGAAATAAAATAGCAACAGAGATAGATAAGGGTGTTAGAGATAGTGTAACTGGTCTTAAAAACTCTCCAGCAGATCTTCAGTCAGTTCAACTACGTGAAATTGGTTTACCAACGAAGGTAAAAGAACAAATTGAACGTGTTCAAGTTGCAAAACAAGAGGTTCAAAAAGCTGAACAAGATGTACAACGTGCAAAACAAGAAGCTCTCAAACGTGCCGCTGAAGCAGAGGGTATCGCTCAAAAGAAAAGAATTGAAGCTCAAGGTATAGCGGATTCAGTAACTATTCAAGCAGATGCAAAAGCGAAGGCAAATATCTTGATATCTAAATCATTAACTACTAAGCTTCTTCAACTAGAGCAGATGAAAGTTCAAGGTAAATTTAATGAAGCTCTTCAAACTAATAAAGATGCAAAAATATTTTTAACACCTGGTGGCTCAACTCCAAACATCTGGGTTGATATGAAAAATCCTCAAAAAAGAACTTCGGCTCAGTAGATGTCAGAAGCATTAAATAGAGTTGATTGGGATAAGTGTGAACTTCTCCCTGTAATTGTCCAAGATAGTACAAGTAATGAAGTTCTTATGATGGCTTATATGAATAAAGAAGCGTTAGAACTTTCATTAAGTACTAAAGTAGCACACTATTTTTCTCGTTCAAAACAGCGTTTATGGAAAAAAGGTGAGACTAGTGGACATACTCAAACTATACAATCATTTAATATTGATTGTGACAATGACACGCTACTAATTAAAGTGATTCAAGAAGGTGTTGCTTGTCATACTGGTCGAAAATCTTGTTTTTTTACAGAACTAGAATCGGGTAAAGCAAATTCTGAAGTTGAAGTTAGTTCTGAAGCTTTATATGGAGTTATCGATACTCTTTATCATACAATTCAAGAGAGAAAAAATGCAGACCCTTCTACATCTTGGACAGCGAAACTTTTAAGTAAAGGTGATAATACAATTTTGAAAAAAGTTGTAGAGGAAGCTGGAGAGTTTAGTTTTGCATATAAAGATAATGATGAAGCTGAAATGATATATGAAGCCGCAGATTTAACATACCATATGTTAGTTGCACTTGCTGCTAAAAACATATCTCCAGACAGGATAAAACAAGAATTGGCTCGTAGGTTTGATATGAGTGGAATAGCTGAGAAAGACTCAAGAGAAGATTAATATATGACAAACAAAATCACTAGCTTTATAGATGGTATGATTTCTTATGATTACATTCTTTTTGGTAGCGTTTTTACAGTTTTCATACTTTTAATTGTATTAGGTATACTTACAAGAAGTAAGCCATCAAAATCAATAATTATTTTTTTAACAGCTTTTTGTATAGTTTTGTTAGGCCCGACGCTTGGTTATAAAAAAATGCATGACAACTTGTTTAAAAATAGTGTCTCTATTAAAGAACAGAAAAAACTTACATTTACAAAAGCGATTATCGTTTATGGTAATATAAAAAATACCTCAAGTGTCGATTTTAGTATGTGTAATATAAAGGTTAGCGCTTCTAAGGTTAGCGGAAATGGTCTAAAAGATTATATATTTACATTTAATCCATTTAAAGAAGCTTCAATTATAGAGTATGAAATATTTAAAAATGAAGATAGAGACTTTAAAATAATCGTAGAACCTTTTACATATTCAAAAGATTATAATTTATCAATAGGAGCTAATTGTAGATGACAGAATTTAACTATTGGCATATAATTGTATTAACAGTTATAGCGGTAATATATTTACTTGGTATAGTAGCCTCATTTAAGCAAGGTAAGGCCAAGCTGGTCTTTCCAATGATTGTATCTATAACTTTAATAGTAGTGATTATCACAGGTTTCTCAATGGCTGTTGTTGATAAGTATACTAAGGTAGCTAAGCTTTATAAACTTGATAACAAAAGAATGCTTCAACAAGAAAAGATTATGTATAGTGGTATTGTTAAAAACGAAGGTGCACATGTAATTGGTAAAGTTACATTTGAAATCAAGCTTGTAAATAAGGGAATGGCTACTGGAAATGTTAAAGGTGGAAACTTTTATAAGCCAAGTGGTTTTTTAGATTTTTTTTCAAGTAAAGGTGAAGGAATACTTTATAAACCACAGCAAGTTACACAAGAGTTTGTTGTAGCAACAAAATTAAAACCAGGTCAAGCAAAAGCATTTAGAGTATATTTTGATTATCCACCATATTTCAGAAGTGTTTCCCACTTCTCAAAGCTTTACGCTCACTAAGAGGTACTTTAGTACTTAAGTCCTAGGGGCTTTAGTGCGTGGTTTATGTTTTTAACCTGAGTATTTTTATCTCTACACCAGTCTGGTGATAATAGAGAGTCATCATTTATACCAGCAGTAACTCTTTGAACAGATACATTTTCTGGTTTCATTTGTATTGACTCGGTTAGTACATGTAGGTATTCTTCTTCACTAATAGGAGTGAATTCTCCCCTATTAAATTCGTTGGCAAGAGCTGTCTTTTTCACAACATAAAGAGGATGATACTTTACAGAATCAATTCCCCAATCATAAGCTGCTTTAGAAGTTTCAAGCATCATAGACTGTGTCTCACCTGGAAGACCAAAGATAAGATGACCACAAACATTTAAACCAACATCTTTAGACTTTATAATCCACTCTTTAACATTTTGAGCATCATGACCACGATTGATTTTGACTAGAGTTTCATCGTAGACTGATTGAATCCCAAACTCTATCCATATCTCTTTAGTTTCATTTAGTTTCGCTAAGTAATCAAGTGTCTCTTGGGTTATAGAATCTGAGCGAGTACCAATACTAAGTCCAACTACATTATCAAATGTAAGAGCTTTGTCATATAGTGCTTTTAGTGTAGGAAACGGAGCATAAGTATTTGTAAATGACTGAAAGTATACTAGGAACTTTTGGGCTCCGTACTCTTTAGACTGTCTCTTACTAATGGCATTAAATTGAACTTCAAGTTGTTTTATTTGAAGGTCTAAATTTGGATTTGTTTTTGAATCTAGGTTTAGATGAAAGCCTTTAAGCTCTTGGACTTCATCAGTACTAGCTGAAAAGGAGTCATTTTCACAAAATGTACATCCACCTCTTGCAACAGTACCATCTATATTTGGACAAGTAAATCCAGATATATTTATACCTACTTTATAAACCTTAGAACCGAATTTGTCTTTTAGGTAATTACCATAAGTATAAATCTGTTTCATATGTTCCTAAACTATATACTTACCGGTAAAGCAAGCAGTACAATAGTTATCTTCTTTTGCATTAACACTTCTTAATAGTGATTCTTCATCAAGGTATGCTAAAGAGTCTGCTTCAATAAAGTCACATATCTCTTGCGTACTCATATTTGCAGCTATTAGTTTGTCCTTGTCTGGTGTATCTACTCCATAAAAACATGGATCAGTTGTAGGTGGAGATGAAACTCTCATATGAACTTCACTTGCCCCTGCTTCTTTTAACATTTTGACTATTCTTTTAGAAGTAGTACCACGAACAATAGAATCATCTATAACTATAACTCTTTTGCCTTGGATAATATCAGTCATAGGCGATAGTTTCATTTTAACTTTTAAGTCTCTCATCTCTTGAGTTGGCTCTATAAAAGTACGACCGATGTAATGGTTTCTCATAATACCCATCTCATATGGAATACCACTCTCTTGAGAGTAACCTATAGCAGCTGGAACACCACCATCAGGAACTGGGATAACGATATCCGCTTCAACAGGTTCTATGCGTGCTAATTCTTTACCCATATCTTTTCTTGTTTGATATACTGATTGACCATATACTTTTGAGTCAGGTCTTGCAAAGTATACATATTCAAAGATACAGTGTTTAGGAGTTACACCTTCAAATACTTGGATACTTGTAGGCTCTTTACCTTCTTCAAATATAAGAAGTTCACCAGGTTTTACATCTCTTATGAATTCTGCTCCAACAAGGTCAAATGCACATGTTTCAGATGCAACAATGTAGCCACCATTTGGAAGTTTACCAAGACTTAGAGGACGAAAACCAAATCTATCACGCATAGCAAACATTTTCTTTCTACTTAAAAATACTAATGAAAATGCACCTTCAATTCTTTGTACAGAGTCTATGATTCTATCTACCAGTTTTTCTTTTTCACTTGTAGCAATTAAGTGGATAAGGTTTTCTGTATCCATAAATGTTTGAAATATTGCACCTTTAGCAATTAGGCCATCACGAACTTCTTCAGCATTAGTTAGGTTACCATTATGAACAATAGCCATTTCACCTAAGTCATATCTAGCAAATACTGGTTGAGCATCTAAAATAGAATCATCACCAGCTGTTGAGTAACGAGTGTGACCTATAGCACTAGAGCCACTAAGAGTTTTTAGTTTCGCTTCGTCAAATATGCGCATAACTAGACCACGTTTTTTGATGGTGTGAAGTTTCTTACCATCAGAAGAGCTTATTCCTGCTGCTTCTTGACCACGATGTTGAAGTGCATGTAGTGAAAAGTAAGCTAGTTTAGAAGCCTCTTCATGACCAAAAATTCCTACAACAGCACATTTTTCATTAACATCTTCTAGCACATTTTTCTCCTCGAAATAGTTCGTAAATTATTTATCGAATTATACTCAACTAAAGGTAAAATATAGTTGATTTTATAGTTCTAAACAATCAGATATAGAGTATAGACCTTGTTCTTGACTTGCTAACCATGAGGCAGCACGGATTGCACCTTTAGAAAAAGTATTTCTACTTGTAGCAGTATGATTTAACTCAATAAATTCACCATCATTATAAAAACCTACGGTATGACGACCAACAATATCACCACCACGAAGAGCCATTACAGCTATTTCATCTTCGCTTCTTTCACCAATATTCCCATCTCTACCACTTACTCTAACTTTATCTAAATCAAGTCCACGACCATTTGCAGCAGACTCTCCTAGAGTTAAAGCAGTTCCACTTGGTGCATCTTTTTTATGTTTATGATGCATCTCAACAATTTCTATATCAAAACCTTCAAGTGCAGCAGATGCTTGATAAACAAGCTTATTTAATAGGGCTACACCTAAAGACATATTTGTCGCATATAAAATAGGCATTTTAAGACTAGCTTCTTTTAATAAGTTGAGTTGATGTGTATTTAAGCCAGTTGTTCCAATAACTAATGGTCTCGGAGTTTCGATAGCAGCTTCTAGTAGTGCTTCACAAGCATCAGGAAGTGAAAAGTCTATAACAATTTCACATGAGTTTAAAAATGATTTTAAATCTGTAGTAACCATAACTGATGGGTCTATAGAAAAGTTTAACTCATTCCTTACATATACAGCCGTTAAGCTTATATCTTGTGTCGCTTTTAAATCATCTATTATTAATTTTCCAACTCTACCGTTTGCACCAAAAACACCAACTCTTACCATTTGTTATAGCCTTAAATATATTTTATGAATAGTATCAAATTTTTACTTTGAACTAATTTAGTAACTCATCAACATAGGCTATTGCCTGAAGAGCCGCAACAGCTCCATCCCCTGCCGCTGAAACAACTTGTTTTGGAGCTGAAATACGCATATCACCAGTTGCATAAAGGCCATCTAATGATGTAGCCATACTAATATCTACGATTACTTGTCCTTGTTCATTCATGTCACAAAGGAAAGTTCCATCTTCTTGAATAAGAGTTTCATTGTTAACATCATTACCTACAAATGTAAAAACACCCGGTACTACGATATCACGAATTTCATCATTTTTATTTTTAACACGAATCCCAAGTACACCAGTACTATCTCCATAAACTTCATCTGAAACAGAATCGAGCACAAGCTCAATATTCTCTACTTTTTTGACTCTTTCAATAGTATTGGGAGCTGAACGAAAAGTATCACGTCTGTGTATTATATATACTTTGGAACATATTTTTGCTAGATATAAAGCCTCTTCTAAAGCTGTATCCCCACCACCAACAACTGCAACTTCTTTTCCTTTATAGAAAAATCCATCACATGTAGCACAGGTACTAACACCTTTTCCAAAAAACCCATCTTCTCCTCTAAAACCTGCACGTCTTGGAGATGAACCAGTACCTATGATAACACTATGTGCTTCTGATATTGATCCATCTTCTTTATGAATTGTAAAAGTATCATCTTTTTTTGTAACTCTAGTAACATTTACCATTTCATGAACTAAACCAAATCTTTGACATTGCTCGGGCCATGTCATCATTAAGTCCATACCACTGATTTCACCAGTTGCACCAGGATAATTCTCAATCTCAGATGAGTTCATTATTTGACCACCAGGCATACCTTTTTCAAACATTACTACATTTTCTAAGCCACCACGTGTGGTGTATAATCCTGCAGTAAGTCCAGCCGGTCCTCCACCAATAATTGCACAGTCAAGTATCATTTATTGTTTCCTTTATAAAGTGTTTATTTGTTTGGATAATTCTTTTAAATTATCTAGCTTATGTATCATACTATCTTGTTTATAAATAGAGTCTTTTGTTTTTTTTATAAAAAATATAGATGGAGACTGATAGATATTAAATCTTTGTATGAAGTCTAAGGACGTTTTAGTACCTGCTCTCACAAATGTAGTATTTGAAGTATTTTCATAAACTTCATTGTAGTAGTCAATAGCTAAAATGGGAAGTGGTAATTTTGTTTTAGATAGTAGCGAAGCAGTCTCTTTATCTTTTGAGCTATAAAATACAACTACATATTTCTCTTGAGATGGTTTAAAGATATCTTTTTTTTCATAAAAAACCCATTCTTTAAAGTTTATGAATTTATATTCTGAAAATTTATAGTTGAAGTAAGCAAAGGCACCAGCTATCATAGCGGCACCAAAGAAAGAAGCTAAAAGTGTCGATAGAGAAAAGAGGCTTTTACCTCCTTTTGACACTTATGGTACTTTAAGTTTTACGCTAAAAGAGCGTTAATTTTATCTGCTAGTGCAGCTTTAGATTGCGCACCAACAACTTGGTCAATCATCTCACCATCTTTGAAAAAGATAATAGTTGGAATAGAACGGATACCAAATTTAACAGCAATATCTTGCTCATCATCAGTATTTACTTTACAGATTTTTGCTTTACCATCAAAGTCTTCAGCCAATTCTTCTATGATTGGAGCAATCATACGACAAGGACCACACCATGGTGCCCAAAAGTCCACTAATGATACACCTTCTGCTATTGTTGCTTCATAATCTGCTGCAGTTAATTCTATATATTTACCCATCTGTAATTTCCTTAAATTTATTTATTGAAAACATTATACAAGTCTAAATCTTTATAATTGCTTTATAAAACATGCATATAATTTAATCTAAACTTTAGAGGAAGTTTAAAAATTTATGAAGTGCTTAACCCTATTTTTATAATATACACATTCTGTGTAACCAATATTGTTTGCCATCGAAATAACTTCATCATTAAATAGACTTACTTGTAAAGGTTTATGGGCATCAGAACTAAAGGTTATTGGTATATTTAATTTATATGCTTCTTTTAGTAGAGTTGGAGATGGGTATGCTTCTTTCACAGGTTTTCTAAATCCAGCAACATTTATTTCAATTGACATATCAGCATTTTTTATAGCAAGCAGAGCATCTTTGGCAAGTTCCTCGATATTACTTTTAGGCATAAATTTAAAGACTTTTATCAAATCAAGGTGACCAACGATGTCAAATAACTTAGAATTTGCCATATTCTCTATTGCTTTAAAGTATTTTCTCCAGATTTCATCTATATCTTGATTCTCATAGTTTCCAATAAATTCAGGGTTATCAAACCCCCATTCATCTATAAAGTGTACAGACCCAATTAGGTAATCTGCATTTACATGTAGAACTCTATCATCCATATGACCTTCTAAATAATCAACTTCATATCCTAGTAGAATATCTATCTTGTCTTTGTATATATCTTTTGCTTTTAACACATCTCTTTCATATTCAGACATCTGATCAAAACTCATTCTATATTTGGGGTCAAAATCCATAGGAGCATGATCTGAAAAACCAAAGTATTTTGTACCAGATTCTATAGCCTTTTCTATGTACTCAAATATCTCACCTTCTGCATGATTACAAAGCTTTGTATGGTTATGTAAGTCAACTATCATGATATTCTCTTTATATGCTTAATATTTTAATTATGATATTATAGTGACAAATATTAAATTTAACTAATTTCACGTAATGGAGATTTTTTTATGACGCAAGAAGAATTAGATGCATTAATGGGTGGTGAAGACCTTGATATCGACTCATTAGATGAAGTTGAATTAGGTTCTGAAACTGAAGTTGAAGAAGAAATCGCGCCAAGTGATGAAGTTCCTGATAAAAAATCTTCTTCAGATGAAAAACCATTTGGCTACTCTGATGATACAGCTCACCATTGGCCACTGCCAGCTACAGAAGAGCATAAAATGGTGCACCAACTCGATGATGTAACTAAAGAGAGTGAAGAAAAAGCATCTGAAATATTTGATATTATTGAAGGCATTAGTACTACAATGATGGAGAAAGAAGAAAGCATTGCTGAAATAGTAGAGATTATAAACTCTAATATTGAATTATTTAAAACATTGAGTGAAAAATTTCCAGATGTAGAAGCTTTTAAAACCCAACTTGCTAAAAATGAAAAAGCTTTAGTAAATTCTGAAGATGGAATAGAGATGCTTCAGACTAGTGGAGATGAAATTATGAATGTTATGGATATTATGCAGTACCAAGATATTCATCGCCAAAAAATAGAGCGTGTAATTAATGTTATGAGAGCACTGTCTAAGTATATGAATACTCTTTTTGAGGGTCAAATTGATGATGAAAAACGTGTTTCATCAGCAAATCATATCCCTGGAGATGACACAGAGGACTTAGCGTCAACTGAAGATATTGAAGCACTTCTTGCTCAGTTTGGGAACAATGACTAAAAAAGTAGAATTATTATCCCCTGCGGGAACATTAGAAAAGTTAAAAATTGCATTTGACTTTGGAGCTGACGCTGTTTATGGTGGAGTATCTCATTTCTCTCTTCGTATTCGCTCTGGTAAAGAGTTCTCGATGGAAGACTTTGCAGAAGGTATAAAATATGCCCATGAAAGAGGTAAAAAAGTTTATGCAACTATAAATGGTTTTCCATTTAACTCTCAACTATCATTACTTAAAAAACATATTGTTGCGATGGCTGAGTTAAAGCCTGATGCTTTCATTGTCGCGACTCCAGGTGTGTTGAAACTTTGTCATGAATTAGCTCCAGATATGCCTCTTCATTTATCAACTCAAGCAAATGTTATGAATGTTTTAGATGCTCAGATATATCATGAAATGGGAGCTACAAGAATAATAACTGCTAGAGAAATTTCTCTTAAAGATTTAGTTGCTATAAAAAAAGAACTTCCTGATTTGGAACTTGAAGTATTTGTTCATGGTTCTATGTGTTTTGCATATAGTGGAAGATGTCTTATATCTACACTTCAAAGTGGTCGTGTGCCAAATCGTGGTTCTTGTGCAAATGATTGTAGGTTTGAGTATGAAATGTATGCAGCAAATCCTGATACTGGAACTCTTTTCAGACTTGAAGAAGAAGAGGGTGTTGGGACATACATCATGAATGCAAAAGATTTAAATCTTGCATCACATATGAAAGAGATTCTTGACAGCAACGTTGTTGATTCTGTAAAAGTAGAAGGTCGTACAAAAACAGCTTACTATGCTGCTACAACGGCTAAAGCTTATAGAATGGCTATAAATGACTACTATGAAGAAAAATTTGATAGTGATAAATATCAATATGAACTACAATCACTTCAAAACAGAGGCTATACAGATGCATATTTGGTGTCTCGTCCTTTTGAGAGAAATGATACGCAGAGTTTAGACTTCTCTATGCAACTAGGAACTCACCAGGTTAGTGGAATTGTAAATGAAGCTGGTACTCACTTTTCATGTAAGTATAAAACACTTCCTGGTGATGAACTTGAAATAATGGCTCCTCTTGGTACAAAAATAGAGATAGTTGACAATGAGATAGGTACTACTTATGAGAGAGATGGTCGTATGTATATGAAGCTAAAACAACTTTTAGCTGAGAATAATAAGGTACTTGAAGCAGTACATAGTGGAAACTTGAATCCAATTAGTATACCTGTAAAGCTTCCTGCATACACTTTTTTAAGAATACCTGCATCATTTGATATGGGTACAAATCCAAAATAATAATTTAATTATTATTTGATATAATCTCAAAAATTACATAATAAAATATAGGAATTTTAAAATGAAATATGTATCAATTGTAATGGTTTCAAAAAGTGATTATGAGGTAATGAAGTCATGTTCAGACACACTTGAAGCATTTGGTGTTAAGTATGAGATGATTATATCTTCTGCTCACCGTTCACCAGAGAGAACAGCAAACTACATAAAAGAAGCTGAAAAAAAAGGTGCTCAAGTATTTATTGCTGCTGCTGGTATGGCTGCACATTTAGCGGGAGTTTTAACTTCTAAGACAGTTAAACCAATTATTGGTGTTCCTATGTCTGCTTCTGCTCTTTCTGGTATAGATGCACTTCTTTCGACTGTACAAATGCCAGCTGGAATGCCAGTTGCTACAGTAGCTATAGGAAAAGCTGGAGCGATTAACTCTGCTTATTTAGCAATGCAAATGTTAGCCTTAGAGAATGAAGAATTAGCGATTAAACTCAAAGAAGATCGTATAGCAAAAGCTAAAAAAGTAGAGATGGATTCAATGGAGATAGAGATTATTATTTAATAATTTCTAGCAGTAAGGATACATAAATGAAGTGGATGAGTGATGAAGAGTATATGGAGCTTACAGGACTAGAACTGTCTGCCATAGATGACTTGGCTGAGAGAGGTAAACTTACCATTAAAGTTGAAGATGGTGTTAGATATATAGACCCATCAAAAGGTTCTCAAGATGTAGTCCCTACTCAACTAAAAGAACTATCTGCTCGTAACACTCAAGAGATGGTAGTACAACCTCAGTTTGTTGAAAAAACGATAGGTACTATTATCAACCTTCATGAAAAAGTTTTAGATGCTAAAGATGAAACACTTGAAGCAGTCAAAACTGAAAATGCATTTTTAAAAGAGGCCCTTGACTCTCTTCAAGAGCTTTACGATGAAGATAGAAAAACCATAGCTACACTAACTGAGCAGTTAAAGCTTTCACAAGAAGAAGTTGAATTTATGAGAAGAAAATATAAACTTATGTGGAACAAAGCTATAGACGATCATAGTAACTAATATATAATCCATGAATATAGATATAGAGTGTGTAGGATGTATAGTAAACCAGAGTGCAAGAGTTGCTAATGCTGTTAAAGCAGATGAAAAATTAAGAGAAAAACTAAGGCTACATGTAGAGAGACTTAGTAAAGACTTCTCTTTCGATGAAAACCCTCCCGAAATAGCATCATATGTATACGAAGACATGGCAAAAATTGCTAATAAAACAGATTTATATGATGAGGTAAAAAAGATATCAACTGAGAAAGCCATCTCATTCAAACCATTTTTAAAAGAGCAACTAGAAAACTCAAATGACAAACTTTTAACAGCTACAAAAATTGCAGTAGCAGGAAATGTTATAGATTTAGCTGCTGCTGTAGAGTTTGATTTGACGGAAGAGTTAGAGAAAATCTTTGATAGAGATTTTTCTTATAATGATGTTGAAAAGTTAAGAGAAAGACTTTCTACATGTAAGTCTGTTTTAGTACTAGGAGATAATGTAGGTGAACATATTTTTGACTACATTTATATTCAAACACTTCAAGATTTGTACCCTGATATAAAGTTCACATATGTTGTTCGTGGAAACCCAATCATCAATGATGTAACAATCAAAGAGGCAAAAGAAGCAGGGTTTGATAAACTTTGTAATTTAGTAGATAGTGGTGTTAATACTCCAGGCTTTGAGTATGCTCGCTCAACAAAAGAGTCTCAAGAACTATTTGATAGTTCAGACTTGATTATCTCCAAGGGTATGGGTAACTACGAGTGCTTAACTCCTCCGGCAAGAGAAGGAATTTGCTTTTTACTTAAGGTGAAATGTGGTGTTGTTGGTAGATCTCTGGGTAAAGAGATAGGGGATATTATTTGTAAGGTAGTTTAGCTACTTAAAAGTCATTAAAGCATAGCCATCATTTTGATAACCAATAGTATCTATAAAACTGTTTTTAGATATTTTTACAAATGGGAGTACATCTTCTTCTTCAATATTATTCGTATTTAAACTAATCGCACATACCGTAATATCAACACCTTTTTTTTCTGCTAATCTTATGATTTGTTCCTGCGACTTTTGTGTTAATTCTAAGTCATCATCCTCAACAACTTCATCAAAATTTTTAGAGATAATTGGAGCGCATCCACCATGAATAGTGAGTGCAAATGTTGTTGTATCGCCATCTTCTTGAATCATGTTCATAGTTCTTTCTATAAGCATCATTCGAGAAAAAATAAAGTTTGCACTTTTAGAACTACAATCAAAAACAGCCTTATAGTCTTTTGCTTGAGATGTAGATAATACTAGTAGTAGTAAAAATATATATTTCATAAGTTTGTTTTCCTAAATAAAGTTTGCTTTGATATAATTACCAAATATTTTAAAATAGGTGCTTAAATGATAACTTTTAGTTCAATGTTACTAAAACTACAAGAATTTTGGATGAATCAAGGATGTAACATTGTTCAACCTTATGACATTCCATCTGGTGCTGGAACATTTCATCCTGCTACTTTTCTTCGTTCACTAGACTCTACTCCATGGGCTGCTGCTTATGTAGCTCCATCTCGTCGTCCAACTGATGGAAGATATGGAGAAAATCCAAATAGATTAGGTTCTTACTATCAGTTTCAAGCAGTTATAAAACCATCTCCAGACAACATTCAAGAGCTTTATCTAAAGTCATTAGAGTACTTAGGCCTTGATGTGTCTCAACATGACATTCGTTTTGTAGAAGACAACTGGGAATCACCAACACTTGGTGCTTGGGGTCTTGGTTGGGAAGTTTGGTTAAATGGTATGGAGGTTACTCAGTTCACTTATTTTCAACAAGTTGGTGGAATAGAGTGTAATCCTGTAGCTGTTGAGATAACTTACGGTACTGAAAGACTTGCTATGTATCTTCAAGGTGTCGATAATATTTTTGACATAGTTTGGAATGAAAATGAGCATGGAAAAACTTACTACAGAGATATCCATAAAGAGAGCGAAATCCAGTTTAGTAAATACAACTTTGAAGAAGCAGATACAGAGATGCTTTTCGCAGAGTTTACTGCAAAATGTGATGAGTGTTTAAAGACATTAGAAGCTGGACTTCCTCTACCTGCATATGACCTATGTATGATGGCATCAAACACTTTTAATGTACTAGATGCAAGAAAAGCAATCTCACAAACTGAGAGACAAAATTATATGTTAAAAATTCGTGAACTTTCAAAAGGTTGTGCGGAGCTTTATAAAGAACAAGAGCCTGAGAGATTAGAGAGAGTTAAGGCATAGAGTATTGCAATATGCAATATAATCTATAATAATGACAATTTTTGAGTAAAATTTGTAATAATTAAAGTTAAGGATAAATAATGAATCAACTAATGAATAATGACTTATTAACTTCTGATACTAAATATAATATTATAGACTTATTTGCAGGAGTTGGTGGTATTAGACTTGGGTTTGAAAAAGCATTTAAAAATAATACAAATTTTGTTTTTTCTTCAGAGATTGATAAACATGCTCAGAAAACTTATAATGATAATTTCAATGATTTACCCAAAGGGGATATTACTGAAATAGATGAAAAAGATATACCAAATCATGACATAATACTTGCAGGATTTCCGTGTCAAGCATTTAGTGTAGCCGGGCATAGAAAAGGTTTTGAGGACACTCGTGGAACACTTTTTTTTGATGTTGCAAGAATAGCAAAGCACCATAGGCCAAAAGTTCTTTTTTTAGAAAATGTAAAAGGTTTTGTTGGCCATGATAATGGCAATACTTTTAAAACTGTAAAAAAGACATTAGAAGACTTAGGATATAAAGTTTATTCAGAGGTGCTTAACTCTAAAGATTATGGAATACCTCAAAATAGAGAGAGAATATACATAGTTGCATTTTTGAATAATAGTGTTGAATTTGAATTTCCAAAAAAGATAAAACTATCTAAAAAAATCAAAGATTGTTTAACATCTGATATTGATGAAAAGTACTATTATAATAATAAGCCTTTATTTGAGAGAATTAAAGATGATGTTGTTGATGAAAATAGTATTTATCAATGGAGAAGACAATATGTTAGAGAGAATAAAAGTAATGTTTGTCCTACATTAACTGCGAATATGGGTACAGGCGGACATAATGTTCCTATAGTAAAAGATAGTAAGGGAATAAGAAAGTTAACGCCAAGAGAGTGTGCAAACTTTCAAGGATTTCCCAAAAACTATAAGATTTCAAAAGACTTAGTTGATTCACATTTATATAAGCAATTTGGTAATTCAGTAACGGTATCTGTTATAGAGGCAATTGCTAAAGAAATAAGAAATGTTCTATAATAATCAAGAAGACATTAAAAAAGATAAATACCAAGATTCATTAAAAATTATAGGTAGTTTATCTAATCTATTTTCTGATTCTGATGTTCCATATTTATATTATAGAATAGCAGAAAAAATATTTTGTAATTCATTTTCAGCAAACGATTTATCTAGAGGTGATGTTGCATTAGATGCTATAAAAGATGATATTGGTATTGGATTAAAAACATTTCTAGAAGGGAATAATAAGTCTTTTCAAAAAGTTGCTGAGTTCAATAAGGATAAATGTCTTTATGAGGATAAAAGTCCTAAACAGTTAATAACAATAGTATCAGAATTAAGAAATAAAAGAATAGCCTTTACAGAGAATTTATATGGAATAGATCAATCAATATATCATTGTGTGATAAGAGATGAAAACCGTTTTAAAATACATGAAGAGAATATGAGTTATGTTGACATAAAGAATATAGTTGATGTAAAAAAAATCAAGAACTCTATAAGATTTAATGATGGTGTTCATGATTACTCATTTAATATTTCAAAAAGTACGTTAACTAAAAGGTTTATCACTAATAATCCATTACATGAATTTGATGTTCAAATCTTAGCTAATCCGCTCGATGATATTAGAAATTGTATTTTAAATAATGATTTATTTTATAGTTCTAACTGTAATATAATGGATACAGTTTACTTACCTTTATATGGTAAAAAGAAAATTGTGTATGAAAAAAGTGGTCTGAATCAGTGGAATGCTGAAGGAAGAGTTAGAAATGAAAATGAAGTATATATTCCTATCCCCGCGAATGTTCATAAAAAGTCACCGAGCTTTTTCCCAGATAGAGATACTCCTTTTAATCTTAAATTACCTAATGGAAATACTTTACAAGTTAAAGTATGTCAAGAAGGTAGTAAAGCATTAATGTCATATTCTAATAGGGAACTGGGAAAATGGATATTAAGAGATGTCTTATTATTAGCAGAGGGTGAACTTGTAACTTTTGACAAATTACAAGTTTTAGGGATTGATTCGGTAAGAATAGATAAAATAGATAATAGTACTTATGAAATTAATTTTGCTTCATTAAATAGTTATGAAGACTTTATAAATAGTTAGAATGAGGTTATTTGTTATCTACTAAACAACGCAATGGTGTTCAACAAAACCTTTTAGCATGGTATGAAAAAGAGGGGAGAGACCATCTTCCTTGGCGTCAAACTGATAATATCTACCATGTTTACTTGAGTGAGATAATGCTACAACAAACACAAGTATCTCGTGTTATGGATGAGTACTATCCTCGATTTTTAAAAAGATTTCCTGATTTAAAAGCCCTTAGTGAAGCTACTCTTGAAGAGGTATTTTCTTGTTGGTCAGGGCTAGGTTACTATAGACGTGCGAAAAATCTTCATGCGACTTCACAGCTTACTACTCCAACTCTACCTGATACTATGAAAGAACTTTTAGAACTTCCAGGGATTGGTAAGTACACAGCTTCTGCCATCTGCTCTTTTGGGTACAACCAAAGTGTAAGTGTAGTCGATACAAATATTGCAAGAGTCTTAGGTCGTCTTTATGCAAAAGAGACACCTAAAGACAAAGAATTATGGGAGATAGCAGACTCATTTTTAAATCATGTAGAAGCACGTTCTCATAACCTAGCGCTGATGGATTTAGGTTCAATGATATGTACACCTAAAAATCCTACATGTAAAAGTTGTCCATTTGAAGAAGAATGTTTAGGTAAGAATGAACCAGAACTTTACTCACAAAAAAAGAAAACTCTCTACATTGATAAAACACTCTATTATGGAATATTCCAGAGAGATGACAAAGTAGCGATGTATAGGTCTGAAAGTGGAATGTACAAGGATATGTTGGAGTTAAAAGAGTTAGATGCCAAAGCCGAGGGTGAACTGCTTGGAACTTTTAAACACGCCTATACAAAATACCGTTTAGAAGTTTATGTTTACAAGATAGATATGGAGGGTGACAAAGCTGTATGGATTGACAAAGAGAAGTTTGCTGAGGCTCCTATCTCTTCACTTACAACCAAAGCACTAGGACTTCTTAATGGCTGATACACTAATAGGTCAAATAGACAGAATTCTTTTTGAAGACGAGGCTTTTTTTATTGCTGTTTTAAAGACAGGTGAGAAAGTTAGTGGTTCTTACCATGAGAGTGAAATTAAGCATATAAAAGGCTCAGCGATAACACTCGGTGGTTACTGGGAAGAGCACAAAAAGTATGGAAAAACATTTAAGTTTGAGTCTATAAAAGTAAACCAAAATCAACTCTTTTTCTTTCTCAACAAAATCGTAAAAGGTTTTACAAAAAAACTCTCAGCTGAACTCATAGACCACTTTGGAAATGAAAAACTCATAGAGATTTTAGACAATGATATAGAGAGACTTCTAGAATTTGATGGTATCAAAGAGAAGCGTCTTAAAAAGATTCAAGCTTCATGGAAAAAGTTTCGCTCTATGCGTGAACTTGGTGAATTTTTAAGTCCATTTGATGTATCTCAAGCACTTCTTACAACCATAGCTGGAGCGATGAAAGAAGTAGACGAACCATGCACGAAGATAAAAAATAATCCCTATATACTTACTTCCATAAACTCCATAGGTTTTAAACGTGCTGATGAGTTAGCCATAAAGATGGGTGTAAAAGAAGAAGATGATAACCGTATTAGTGCTGCTATGGATTATATGCTTATGAACTACTGTGAACAGCAAGGAAACTCTTGTGTATCAAAGGGTGTTCTTTTTAGCGCACTTGATGAACTGCTGATGTTTACTGATAGGCATAACCTTTATGAAGCTGCATTAGTTGAGAGAGTTGCTGAGCAAAGTATAGTTTTGATGAAAAATCACAGAGTTTCACCTGCAAGACTTTATGACTCTGAAAAGTTTTTATATGATAACTTTAAAGAGAGAGCCAAAAAAGACAGTGGAGGATTTGTAAAAAACTTAGATGAGTTTCTCTCCGACAAAGAGTTAAAACTTGGAGAGCAACAACGTGAAGCAGTAGAGCAAATAAACAACGGTGCTTCTATACTCTGTCTTGTTGGTTATGCTGGTACGGGTAAAAGTACGACTTCTAAGACGATTTTACAACTACTAAACACTCGCTATGATGACAAAGAGATAATGACTTGTGCGCTTAGTGGTATAGCTTCTCAACGTATTGCAGACACTACAGGTTTTGAGAGTTCGACTATTCAGTCACTTTTAGTAAAGTTTGACGAGAGAGACCACTTTCCATACTCGGTTGTACTTATAGATGAAGCTTCCATGATTAACTCATCTTTGTTTGCTAGGCTCGTTCGTAAGATTAGTAACAAGGCTATTCTTATCATCGTAGGAGATGATGCACAACTTCCTCCTATTGGTGCTGGAAATGTACTTAGTGATGTACTCTCACTTAACTTAGCACCAATTGTAAAACTTACAAAGATTTACAGACAGAGCGAAGAACAAGCTATAACACTCATAGCGAATGATATCCGTAAAGGAGAGGTCCCTCACTATAGACAAAAGTATGATGACTTTGAGTTTATAGAGGTAAACATACAAAACTACTATGCGCTAAAAAACCAACTCTCTCAACAAGAACTTCATGACTTACGAGAAGAGAACGCTAAGCAGATAGTAACTCAGATAGTTCATAAAGTTGTAGGCTCTATAGATAAAGCTAGACTAAGACTCAAGAACAAAGAGATAAAAGAGTACCTAAACTACTTCCAAGTCATAACACCTATGAAGGGTGGAACTCTTGGCTCTAACAACCTAAACAAAGTTTTGCAAGAGTACTTCAACCCTAACCCTAAAAAGTGTGTGAAAAAAGGTGGCGGTGAGTTTAGACTTATGGACAAGGTTGTTCATACTAAAAATGAGAATATGACATCTTGGAGTGGAGAAGGCTTTAAAGAGGGTGAAGACTCAAACCAAAGAAGAATATTTAATGGGATGAGTGGACTTCTTTTTAAGATAGATGAAGATGAAGAACAGGTATTTGTTTTTTATCCAAATGAGGATGTTGTAGTTGTTTATGAGTATGAAGAGATAAAGTCTCACCTTATGCTCTCTTATGCTTTAACTATACATAAAGTTCAAGGTATGGAGTATGATATAGTTGTAATTCCTATGAGTTTTTCTCACTTTATCATGCACAACACGAAGCTAATTTACACAGCTATAACAAGAGCAAAACATAGATGTATTTTAGTTGGTGAGAGCGGAGCTTTTGAGTCAGCTTGTAAGAAAATAGAAGTTACATGTAGGGATACTGTTCTTTTAGAACTGTAAAGTAGCATTACCTACTTTACAATGAGTTTACTATTGAAACCTATCACTACTATTGTCGATAGGTTCTTTTAAAAAATAAAAAGCTATTACATTGAAAAATAGACCTATAATAAACCATAACTTGAAGTTTTTACCTTTTTCATGAGCAAAGTAAGAAACAGCAACTGGAGGCCCTAATACGAGTAATATACTAATTATAGTAGCCCACATAATTAGTCTTTCTTAATAATTACACTCATAACAAGTTTTAGTTCTAATGGGAATAAAAAATTGATTAATTTGTTAACAACAGGAATTTTTCTTAAAATTTCCACTATTTTACCACTAAGAATTACTACTTCTCTCTCTGGTCCAGGACCTACTACTTGCCAGCCCTCAGCTATAAACTTGTTTACTTTCTCTTCTAAATCTACAAAAAGAGAATCTCCTTTTTTTAAATTACCTTCAGCAATTTTTGGTGCACTTATAACTTTAATCTCTGACATTAAACATCCTTAAAAAATTTCAATTCTCTAACATAAGCTATATTTAAAGACTTAATTATAAAAATTGTTAATTAATAATAATTAAAAATAACAATATTATTGCTTAAAATATAATAATATTATTTATTATTGTTTTTTTATGAATAAAATGACTCAATAATACACATATCATTTACAAATTAGAATAAAAAAAGAAGCTATCTTTTATAAGCATATATCTATAATAAGTTTACATACCAACATATATGGAGTTTGATATGATAGCTATATGCGGAATGAGCGGACTTGTAGGCTCAAAACTCGAAAAGATGTTCAGTTCACACGGTGAAGAAGTTGTCGCCCTTAGAGTTCGTGATAACACAGATGTACAAGAACTCGCTAACACACTCGAAAAGTGTGACACTCTCATAAACCTAAGTGGTACTAGCATACTCGCTCGTTGGAGTGAACCTTACAAAAAAAGTCTTTATGATAGTCGTATAAACACTACTAAAAAACTAGTAGATGCGATGTCTACATGTAGAGATAAACCAAAACTTTTTATAAGTACTTCTGCAGTTGGAATCTACGCTTCAAACAAACCTCAAAATGATGATTCAACTGAGTATGAAAACGACTTTTTATCTACTCTATGTCAAGACTGGGAAGCTGAGGCTAACAGAGCTAAAGAGTTGGGTATAAGATGTCTGCAGACTAGGTTTGGTGTAGTTTATGCTTCAGAGGGTGGGGCAATGTCCAAGATGTTGCCTCCATTTAAACTAGGTCTTGGTGGTAAGGTAGGAAGTGGTGAGCAGATAGTTTCGTGGATACATATAGATGACTTACTAAGAGCCATAGAATTTATCATAAAAACACCAGCCATCGAAGGTTCTGTAAACTTCACAAGCCCATCCCCAAGCTCAAATCTTGAACAAACAAAAATCATAGGAAAAGTACTTAACAGACCTACATTTTTTGCAGTTCCCTCATTTGTACTAAAGTTGATATTTGGAGAAGGCTCCAGTGTCATACTTGACTCAAAAGAGGTTTACCCATCTAAGTTGTTAGAGAATGGATTTGTATTTAATTATGAGAAGTTTGAGGATGCATTGGAAGATATCTTAGTTTTGTGATACTATAAAGTAATAAATACTATTGGACAATATTTAGGAACAAATGATACTAAAAAAAATAAAAATAAAAACAGATAAGCCTTTAGGAATCTTTGAACTAATTGCAATTGCTCTTGGTGGTATGATTGGTGGTGGAATATTTACTGTACTTGGTATTTCTGTTTCCATGATAGGGGTATTCACCCCACTAGCTTTTGTATTTGGTGGTGTTTTGGCAGTTTTAGCGGCATACTCGTACATAAAGCTAGCAATATATTATAAAGATGAGGGTGCTACATATTCATTTTACAAAAAAACTTTTCCTAAATCTCCTTTTGCAGCATCTCTTGTTGGATGGTGGGTAGTTTTTGGATATATAAGTACTTTGGCTTTATATGCTTATACATTTGCTTCTTATGCTATAAGTGGGTTTGAATTTGCTAATGATGAACTTTTAAGAAAGTTAGTTGCTGGAGGCATTATTTTACTTTTCACACTTGTAAATATTTGGAGTGTTAAAGGGATGGGTAAGATAGAAGATTTGATGGTTTATACAAAACTAATAATTTTAATATTAATCTCTTTTGTACTTATGAATAACTCAAATACAACGATTCCAACTTTAATTCAAAATAATGGTGAGTTAAATATTTTATCAATCTTTATTGTTGCATCGCTTACATTTGTAGCTTTTGAAGGGTTTCAACTTGTTATACATGCGATGAATGAGATGCAAAGCCCAAGAAAAAACATACCAAAAGCAATATATAGTGCTATTTTTATAACTATTGCACTATATGTAATTATAGCTATAGGGGCAATCTTGGCTATCCCTTTTGATAATATAATACAAAATCAAGAATACGCATTAGCTGCAGGCGCAGATAAAGCCTTAGGACACTGGGGTGCAAATATAGTAATACTCGGAGCACTATTAGCAACAAGCAGTGCGATTAATGGGACTCTATTTGGTGCATCTAGACTAATATCAGTCATCGCATATGATGGTTATTTCCCAAAATATTTAACAAAAAAAACAAGAAATATTCCAGTATATTCTATAGTAACTATGGCTGTTTTGTCATTTTGTTTGATTCTTGCAGGAAATCTAAAAGTAATCCTTGAATTTGGAAGCGTGACATTTTTACTTGTCTCTTTACTTATGGCTTATGCGAATTTTAAAATCTACAAACTAACTGACTCTTCTTTAACATTAACTATAATAGCAATGTTTGGACTACTAGTAGGTACTGTACTTATTATTTACTATGAAGCTACAACTCAAATAGAGCAAATCTATTTTATTAGTGGGCTATATATTTTACTTACTTTTGGAGCTTGGTTATTTTCATTTAGGAAATTGAAAGTGACTTTATAATTCTATCAACTACAAAGGAGTAGAATAGGTAAGGTACAAAGACGTAGGAGTTAATATGTTAGATTCTATTTTACTACGAATTGCAAAAAGTTCTATACTTAGTAGACTTGATGAGAATTACTCTTTTGATGAGAGTAGTGTAACCGATAGATATCCATTTTTAAAAGATGAAGGTGCATGCTTTGTTACTTTAAAAGCAAGAGGTGACCTACGTGGTTGTATAGGCTCTGTAGTCGCGCACCGAAGACTTTATGATGACATAATAGCTAACTCTGCTTCTGCAGCTTTTAAAGACCCTCGTTTTGAATCTTTAAGTATAGATGAACTCTCATACCTAACACTTGAAGTTTCAGTTTTGAGTGAACCGACAATCATAGAGTATAAAGATTTTGACGATTTATGTAGTAAAGTAAAGCCAAATATTGATGGTCTTATACTAGAACATGATATCTACAAAGGAACTTTTTTACCGCAAGTTTGGGAACAACTCCAGACACCAAAACTTTTTTTAGAACATCTAAGTTTAAAAGCTGGTTCATTTTTGTCAATCTACGAAGAGCATCCAACTATTTATAGATATAGTGTTGATGCTTTAGAGGGGAATTTTGATGAAGTATTACAACTATAAAGATGAAAATCATATTACATGTATTCTATGTAAACATTACTGCTCTTTAAAAGAGGGTAAGCATGGCATATGTGGTATAAACTTTAACGAAGACTCACAACTTGTAAACAAGAGCTACGGACATCCAAGCGCACTTAATATAGACCCTATAGAAAAGAAACCTCTTTATCATTTTTTACCATCATCTCACTCTCTTTCTATTGGAACAGTTGGTTGTAACTTTAGATGTCCATTCTGTCAAAATTATGAAATATCTCAAACAAGTGAAGTAAATGAAGGCGTTACATATAGTCCGCAAGATATCGTAAAACTAGCAGTACAAAACAGATGTGAGAGTATCAGTTACACATACAATGAACCAACAATTTGGTACCCATATGCAAAAGACATAGGAGTATTAGCAAAAGAGCAGGGTATAAAAAATGTATTTGTATCTAGTGGGTTTGAGTCACCTGAAGTTTTAGAGGACATGAAGTCTTGGCTGGATGCAACGAATATTGATCTAAAAAGTTTTTCTCATGATTACTATAAAAAGGTTTTAAAAACAAATCTTGATGGGGTATTAGAATCACTCATAGAGTTTGCAAAGAGTGACATATGGCTAGAGATAACTACTCTACTCATTAATGGTGTAAATGATAGTGATGAAGAGATAGAGATGATGGCAAGATTTATATCTACAAAGTTAGGGACTGATGTTCCGTGGCACTTTAGTGCTTTTCATCCTGATTATAAAATGCTTGATACACCAAGTACACCACTAGCGACTCTTCAAAGAGCTAGAGATATAGCCTATAAGCATGGTATCAAGTATGTTTATCTTGGAAATATTCAAAATGATAGTAGTACCTACTGTTATAATTGTGAAGCTAAGTTGATAGACAGAGTAGGGTTTAAGTCGCATATACAGAATATAGTGGACTCTAAATGTGCATCATGTGGCGAACATATAAAAGGAGTCTGGTCATGAAAAGATTTATGAGCGTATGTGGCACATTTTACCCACAAAGAACAGTTGAACTAGAGAGGTACTTTGAGCATTTTCATACACTATATGATGAAAATTTCACTCTACCTGATGTTAACACTAAAGCCGTAATAGTTCCCCATGCTGGTTATATATACTCTGGATATACTGCAAGTATAGCTTACAGAATTTTAGAAAAGTCGAGTGTTAAAAACTTTGTTGTTATAGGCCCCTCACACAGAGTTGGATTTGAGGGAGTTAGTCTTTGTGATTTTGAAAGTTATGAGACACCATTTGGGGATATAAGTGGTGATGTTGATTTGTTTGAAAAACTTCAAGATCAGTTTTCGTTTGTTTGTATACAAGAGGCTCATGGTGAACACTCTACTGAGGTACAGTTTCCTTTTTTAAAACACTATATTGATGAGGTCAGTATAGTTGAGTTAGTTTACTCTCACTCTAGTTCAAAACAACTATCTAAGATTATAGACTTTGTACTACAGCAAGAAGATTGTGGAGTTATTATCAGTACAGACTTGAGCCATTTTTATACACTTGAAGAAGCAAATAAACTTGACAATATTTGTCTCCAAGCAGTTGAAAAACTAGATGTAGAGATGCTTAACAGTGGGTGTGAAGCGTGTGGAAACACAGGTGTAGAAGCTATGATGATGAGTGCTAAAAAACTAGGGCTCAAATCTAACATACTTGACTATAGAACAAGTGCAGATGCTAGTGATGACGAAAGTAAGGTTGTTGGGTATATGAGTGCTAACTTCTCGTGATATTAGTTTTTACTGATTGTAGGACTAAAGGCCTTAGTACTGACATTCACCTTATCACCTACATGTAAAGATTCAGCTTCATCTGAAGAGAGCACTATTTCAACAAGTTGCTGACCGATAGCTATAATGGCTATAAAGATTACATCTACTTTTTTTATCTCAAGTAGTTCACCTTCAAATGAGAATTTTTGACTACCTTTCGTTTTTAGTAGTATATCTTTTGGAGATCCATCATTTATGATTTTGCCATCTTCTAAAAGTACAACACGGTTACAAAGTCTGTAAATCTCACTTGGGTCATGAGAAACCATTATAGTTGTAGTCCCAAACTCTTTATGAAGAGAGAGTATTTCGTTTTGGAGGTTACTTCTCATCTGAGAGTCTAATGCAGAGAGAGGCTCATCAAGGAGTAAAATTTTTGGTCTTTTCATCATAGCTCTACAGATGGCAACTCTTTGTTTTTGACCACCACTTAAGGTTCTTGGGAGCCTGTCTTTTAACTCACTCATCTCTGTTACATGTAGAAGGTGCTCTGCTAGTTCTAAGTCTTTGGCTACAAAGAGAAGGTTTTGTAAAACACTCATGTTCTCAAACAGAGCGTAGTCTTGAAAAACAAAGCCTATTTCTCTCTTTTGAACACTCATACAAGTAGAACTGTCTTGCCAAACATGTGATTCTACATGTAACTCTCCGACTGAGTCTTCAAGACCAGCTAAAACACGAAGTAGTGTGGTCTTACCACTCCCACTTTTTCCACTGAGGGCTACAAATGAAGTACTCTCTATCTCTAGGTTTATGTCTATAATTGAGTTTTTAAGATTTATTTTTATCATTTTATAAATCCTGAGAACTTTTGTTTATGGTTAAAGGTGTAAACAGCTAAAAGAGTAAAAAAGCTTAGAAGAACCATAAGCCCACTATAAATGTGAGCAGATGAATAGTCCATAATCTCTACCATTTCGTAAATGGCTACAGATGCTACTTTTGTCTCACCAGGGATACTCCCACCAACCATAAGAACTACTCCAAATTCACCAATAGTATGGGCAAATGTCACGATGATGGCAGTTAAAAGTGCGGGTTTAATGTTTGGAAGAGCTACTTTAAAAACAGTTTCATACTTACTTTTGCCACTAATATAAGAAGCTTCAAGCATACTTTTACTCAGTGATTCAAACCCACTTTGTAGAGGCTGAATCATAAATGGTAGTGAATAAAAACAGCTTGCAATTACAAGACCAGTAAAGTTAAATACCAAGTCAACCCCAAGAGTTTCTTTAAAAAACGCACCTACTGGAGAGTTGTATGAGAGTGCATAGAGTATATAAAAACCTATAACTGATGGAGGTAAAACTATAGGAAGTGCAGTTATAGCTTCAAGAAATGGTTTTGACTTAGAATGTGTTTGTGACAGATACCAAGCAAGTGGTAGTGATATACAAAAAAGTATCAAAGTTGTAATAGCCGCAAGTTTAAACGAGAGTATAAATGGTGTAAGCTCTAGGTTTAAAAGAGTTTCAATCATACTAAAACCTCTGCTATTGAAAGCTCATTTGCTTTGAGGAGTGCTGTAACATTATCGCCTACATGTAAGTTCATTCTATCAGATGAATCTCTAGTGATTATGGACTCTAAAGTAGTGCCATTTACTTGGATTTTTAGACTTGTTAAAAGCTCGCCATTTTCTACATGTAAAATCTTTACATGTAACTTGTTTGAGTAAGATATGTCACCACTAAACTCTTTAGCTATTGCGATGTAAGTTGGCTTTGTAGTTAGCCTAACTTTCGCACCAACTTTTACATTTTCACTAAGTTCTAAACTCATCATACTAAGAGCGGTACCATTAAAGTCATACTTGACGATGTTTAGGTTATCTACGCTTTTTATCTCTTTTACAAGAGCTACAATAGTGTTAGTCATTGCTTATACCCATATTTTTTTAAGATATTTTTTGCAGTATGACTTAGTATAAAGTCGTAAAAGTTTTTAGCCTCTTGATTTGTACTTAGTAGTGCTATACCTTGTTCTATTGGAGTATAAAGGTTAGGAGCAATTTCTACCCAGTTTATGTTCTCTTTATAGTCTGATATCTTCTTTGAATAAAGAGAAGACTTTGCTATAACACCTACATCTGTGGCTGTAAGTGCATAAGATACTACTGAAGATATAGACTCGGCGTATACAAGTTTAGGTTTTACTTGTTGAAATAGTTTGGCTTTTTTTAGAGCTTCAATAGTTGCTTTTCCATAGGGTGCAGTTTTTGGGTTAGCTATAGCCACTCTTGTTATAGCACTATTTTTTAAAAACTCTATGCCTTGTACTAAGTCATACTTTTTAGCTGAGAAAATAGCTAGAGAGCCATTTGCATACACAAGAGGTTTTTGTATAGCTAGTTTTTGTATGTATAGTTTATTTGGGTAACTCATATCTGCTGAAAGTAAGATATCGTAAGGTGCACCATGAAAGATTTGAGTAGTTAGTTTACCGCTACTGCCAAGAGTTGTTTTCACGCTAGTGTTTGGATGAGTTTGGTTGAACTTTTGTATGAGTTCATCCATCGCGTAACTTACATTTGCAGCTACAGCTACTTTGACCTCTCCAGCATTTAGTGAAGTAAAAATGAAAAAAATCAGTAAATATATATACTTCACTATGCACCTTTTGTAATATTGTTTGAATAATAACATTAATAGAGTAAAATATGGAAATTAATTAACAAAGGAAACAACAATGGCAAGAGCAACAGCGAGACACATACTGGTAAACAGTGAAGAAAAATGTAATGAGTTAAAAGCAGAAATAGCAAACGGAACATCTTTTGAAGATGCAGCAAAAGCAAACTCTACTTGTCCTTCATCTGCACAAGGTGGAGATCTAGGTGAATTTGGTCCAGGACAAATGGTTCCAGAATTTGATAAAGCAGTTTTTAGTGGAGATGTTGGAGTAGTTCAAGGTCCAATTCAAACTCAATTTGGATACCACCTTTTAGAAGTAACTAGCAGAAGCTAATTATTTTGGAACTACTTTTGCTTTATTTGGACAAATAATCCAATAAAGGTAGGGTATATGGAAATTGTTTTACGCAATAATCTTATTCTTATCACTACGGAATTTGATACATTAAATACCGAGTGGATGAAAGAGTTTTTAAATCACCACGCAAGAGGTATGCTCTTTCTACCAAAGGCTGTACTTGTCTTTAGAAATGAAACTCTAACTGAGATTAGAGATGAGTTTTTAAAGCAGTTAAGCCAACATCATGCTGAGACTAATGACTTCTCACATGAATTTTTCTTACGATCTATGTTAAAGTATGGAACTCAGCCCATACGAATAGAAATGAAAAAACTTGAAGAACCAGAAAATGTTAAAGTAAATCTATATGCTTATGATAGTGATACTGTTTTAATTTCTTTAGAATATCCAAACTCATGGGTATTAAACTACCTTCGTTCTCAATTAGAAGTCTATGTTGAAAAAGGTACAGATGTATCTTTAGTGGTAGATGTTTCAGACTATAAAGCAAAAGCTAGATTAGAAAGAGCTCTTAACAAAAGGCATATCCTTCACTACCAAATCCAGTATACATATGACAACCACTTTATGAGTAAACTTTACAGTGATTTTGCTAACTTTAGTTTTGGTGATTTATGTAAAGATGAAGAAAAAGAAGAAAACACTCACTTCTATACAGTTTTAGAATGTCCGGTTGGAGCTAGTCAAGATGCTCTAAAGAAAAGTTACAAGAAACTTGCTAAAGTTTACCATCCTGACAAGATTGTACATGAAACACCACATATGGTTGAAAAATACACTCAGAAATTTCAACTACTTCAAGAAGCCTATACTGCACTTCGCATAGTTAGTTAAAGAGACCATCTATCATCTCATCAGGTCTTGTACTTTTTACAAGAGCCTCAAAGTCATGAGATGTGTATAGGGCTAATTCTTTGCTTTGGTTCTGTTCTAACTCTTTTGAAAAACCACGTTTTGAGAAAAATATAATTTGAGTCGGTTCAAGGTCTAGTCTTTCACACTTCTCACGAAGTTTATGTAACTCTTTTTTATTAACTTTATGATTTGTCCATTTACACTCTGAGACATAAACACTTTCATCATCTGTAATGGTGAGTATGTCTATTTCTATATTTGCATCCCAATAACTTCCTGAACTCAGTATTTGGGAGTCTCTAAGATTGTAGTTTAGTAGAACTTCTGACAGCTCTTCAAAAACTAAACTTGTGTATCCATTTTGTCTAGTCTCAAAGTCTTTAAAAAAGTTGTCATAATCACCTTTTATAATCTCTTTTACATGTGGTATAACAAAGTAAAACCAGAATCTAATAAATGGGTAGGTAAAAAGAACTTTATGGCTTATGCGATGACGTGACACCTCTCTCTTTAATGGTCCATTTGGATTTAAACTTCTAGCTGGTTCTTCGCGTGAGAACTCTATTTGAATGAGTCCTTTTTCTTGGAGGTAGTTTAGGGCTATACCACCATTTTGGTTGTTTAGTCCAGCTTTGTTAAAAGCAGAAAATATTCTTCTATCACCAACTGCAAGTGCACGAAGAAGTCTTGAGTATTCTTTGTTTTCAGATGTTAGTTCTATAATAGATTCATCTATTTCTCTAAAGTTTTCTAGTACAAGAGTTTCTATGAGTTCGTTTATAGGTTTAGATGTGTCTATATCCCAACCTAGACCACCAAATATCGCAAAGTAGTCGATTTGTATTTCCATATCATCAGGATAGTTTCTAACATAAAATGAACGAAATTGTTCAAGTAGTTTTAGGTTTTTCATATATACTATTCTATCATAATTCACTACCCCATTTCAATATGTCTAAACCATACTTTTCTCTTATTTTTTGGCTCTCTTTAGTTAATGACTGCATTTTTTTATCATCATTAAAGCCTATGAGAGAAAGTTCTTTTCTTGAGTCTCTTGTAAAACTTGAACAGTTGATACTAACTCGTATCACATGTAGTCTTTTTTGAATGTCTGCTTGTTCTAAGAGATCAATACAGATGGAGTGAAATTTTTTCTCTGTAAAAATTTCACTAAGAGAGATATTTTTATGAGATTTTTGATTCATTTCGTAGTGGATTGATAGATGAAATACTGTTGGTATTACTTCAAGCTTAAGTATGGCAAATGAGAGATGCCGAGCGAGCACATGTACTCTTCTTTTTAGTTCATCTCTACAAAAAAGTGGCTCAATAGTTCTTGAAATACCAATAGACTTTCTTTTAGTTTGTGTCTGGATAGGTGCATCACTTAGTCCACTAACTCTTTGGTATAAGTCTTTGGCATAAGGTCCCCATGATTCAACAGTTCCACGTCTGTGAACTAGCTCTCCTAGTGTATGAATCTGTGCAGAGTTAAGTCGAGCTTTCATACTCTTACCAATTCCAGCAAACTCTGCAGCGGGAATCTCTTTTATAAAGTCATGGAGTTGAGATGGTTGGATTATTTTACATCCAAAAGGTTTTGCAGCAGTTGTAGCAAGTTTTGCGATATATCTTGTCTTCGCTGCACCTATTGAAACGGGTAGCTTCACAACTCTTTTTATTTCATCTTTTAACTCTTTTATAAAGTTTGGTATATCTTGATCTTCTACCCAACCACTCAAGTCTCCATAAAATTCATCAATACTAGCTTGTTCTACTAAAGGAATTTTTGATGATAAAAACTCATGAAGTTCATGCGAGAGTTTTTGATAATGAGTCATGTTTGGTGCTTTGATAATCAAGTTTGGACAAAGACGAAGAGCTTCGTCTATTCTCATAGTAGTTTTTACTCCAGTAGCTCGAGCTTCATAACTTGAAGTGGTAAGTATTCCTCTGACTTTTCCATTCTCATCTTTAAAAGCATCAAGATCATCATCGCTCTCTTCATAAGCTTTATAAAAAGTGGGAACAAAGCTACCAGAGTTTTCAAAATTTACAGTCTGTTTTTTTGCATCTTTATTAAATATTTTAGTATCACTCCTTCCACCAATAGCCACCGGCTTATTTTCTAGCTCGGGGTGAAGTATACGAGTAGCACTAACAAAAAAGCAGTCTATATCAATATGAATTTTCATATTGTAAGTATATATAAATTCTACATGTAGAAGTTAAAATTATGACAAAATGTCAATAAAATAGTGGATATAATTACACTTATGAAATACATATTATTAGTTTTTTTAGTTTTGTTCAGTGGTTGTTCTCTAAAAGATTACGATAAGACACAGACAAAAGTCATAATTATAAAGTCTCCACAGATAAAATTTTCAGACCTTGGATACTTACGTAATAGTGAAGATAGGGTAGAATTAGAACTATTTATAGCTGGTAAAAGTATACAAAAAATATCTATTAATCATTTGGTATGTGTTAGTGATGGCTGTATGAGTAAAAGTGGTTTTAATGAAGAATATTTAAACTCAAGTTATCCAGATGAACTACTTCAAAATATTCTTCTAAGTAAAGAAATATTTAATGGAGAAAATGTAGTGAAAACAGATAATGGATTTGAGCAAAACATAAAGAACTTAGATGTAGATATATCATATAAAGTAAGTCTACATGTAACGTCTTTTAAAGACAGAAAAAATAAAATAATTTTTAAAATAAAGGATACAAATGTCAAATAAATTTGTAGGAGCACACTGTTCAGCTAGTGGCGGTGTTTTTAACGCAATAACAAATGCACAAGATATTGGAGCAAAGGCATTTGCTCTTTTTACTAAAAACCAAAGACAATGGGTAGCTAAAGATTTAGATACGGAAACAATAGATAAATTTAAACGTATGTTAGATGATAGTGGAATACTTCCAAAACATGTACTTCCTCATGACTCTTACTTAATCAATCTTGGTCATCCTGAAGTTGAAAAGTTAGAAAAGTCTCGTACAGCATTTATCGATGAACTTCAAAGATGTGAACAGCTAGGACTAGACAGACTTAACTTTCACCCTGGTAGTCATTTGGCAAAGATTAGTAAAAAAGACAAGTTAAATCCAGATATTATAAAACCAATCGAAGATGTTTGTTTAGATGTAATTGCAGAATCTATAAACATAGCACTTGATAAGACAACTGGTGTTAGTGCAGTTTTAGAAAACACAGCTGGTCAAGGAAGCAATCTTGGTTGGAGATTTGAACATCTTGCACACATTATAGACAAGGTAGAAGATAAATCTCGTATAGGTGTTTGTATAGATACTTGTCATATGTTTACTGCAGGTTATGACATCAGAACAAAAGATGTTTATGATGCTACTTGGAAAGAGTTTGAAGATATTGTTGGGTTTAAGTACTTAATGGGAATGCATATAAATGACTCTAAACCACCTTTAGGGTCACATGTAGATAGACATCACTCACTTGGTAAGGGTGAAATTGGACTAGACGCATTTAAATTTATTATGCAAGATGAAAGAATGGATGATATACCATTAGTTCTTGAAACAATCGATGAAACAATTTGGAAAGAAGAAATAGAGTTACTCTATTCATTTGATAAGTAAGTAAAAAGGATATATATGTATAAGGTTCTACTATTATTGTTGAGTTCTATTTTAATGGCAGGTGGTTACAAACTACCTGAAGTATCATTAAATGCTGTTGGGTTACTTTCAGCGAATGTTGCTCACGCAAGTGGTGCTGATACGTCTTACTACAACCCTGCAAACATGGTTTTTATGGCTGATAAACATGTTACTGAAAATGACTTAACATATATTGGTTTGAGTGATACTAACTATCGTGGTACATATACTAATACTGATGGTACTAACTCAATTGTTACAACTGGTCATGACCTTGAAGCTGATAAAGAAAACTTTTTTATTCCAACTCTTCACTATACTTCCGCTGATATGGGTGGATACCGTATAGGTCTTAGTATAGTTTCTCCTGGCGGTTTAACTAAAAGATGGTCAGATCAACCAGGGGCTACTTTCTCAGAAGAATTTACACTGAAAATTATTGAGTTTAATCCATCAGTAGCTTTTAAATTGGCTGATAACTTGGGTGTTGCAGTTGGGGCTAGAGTTATTTACTCTGATGGTCTTGTAAAAAGTAATGGACCAATAGTTATAGGAGCTGGAGCTCCTCCTCCAACTAGCGTAGTTAGTCGTGATTTAGAGGGTGATTCTCTAGACTTTGGTTATAACATAGCACTTGCATATAAGCCAACACCAGAATTAGAGCTTGGATTAACATACCGCTCAAAAGTAGATATGACTCTAGAAGGACATGCAAAATTAACATCTGTAGTTGGTCCTGATTATGAAGGTGGTGCTAGTGTAGATAGTCTACTACCAGCTTCACTACATGTAGCAGCTGCATATACATTTGCTACTGAAACAACAGTGGAGTTTGTTTATGATAGAACATTTTGGTCTGAATATAAAGAGTTAGACTTTAACTACAGTGGGGCATTGGGAAATCTAATCTTAACAGCAGCATTTGATGAACCAAAGGCTAGAAATTGGAAAGATGTAAGTACTTACCGTTTAGGTATTACACAAAAACTTGGTAAAACAACTTTAATGTGTGGTATAGCTTATGATGAGACACCGATTCCTAATGCGTCGCTTAGTTTTGACCTTCCAGACTCTGATCTTATAGCATACTCATTTGGTGTTAGACAACAAGTGACTGAAAAGTTAAATCTTGGTCTTTCTACTCTTTACGCGCCTAGAAAAAGCAGAGAAGTAAACAATGTTAATTTAAATGGTAAGTTTTCAGAAACAAGTGCTTTACTTGTATCTGTTGGTTTTCAATATATATTTTAAGGATATAAGTGGACATATTAATAGATTTTTTAGAGGTTGAAAATGTTGAAGATGCTAAGGTTTATAAGCAACTAAAATGTCGTAAACCAGAAGCGATGATTTTACAATCTTTAGCAAAAAGGTATATGCAAGGTGATGATGATGTCTTAATTCTTGAGATACTTTCAGACATATATGGTGAAGAAAAGTATGAGAGTGTTAAACATCTAAAAGAAGTTAAGATACTTTTAGAGTTAGGTTGGCTTCATCAACAGAGTTTTACCCCTATAAAAATATCTGAAGTTACTCCATTAGAGCTATTAAACTCTTCTGTAGGTTTATCTCCATCAATGCTAAAACTTCTCCAAGATGGTACACTCGAGAGTGATTTACCAGATATTAAACCATACTCTGACCACTTGGAATATCTTCAAGATCAATTTTTTAGAATTGAGCTCTATCAGAAGATGAGTAGTATAAGACAAAATGTACATGAACACTCTTTAGGTATTGATAGAACCCAGCATAAACTTCAACTTTTAGAAAAAAGAATACAAGAAAGAGTAGAACAAACTTCTGAGAAGTTAGTTCTAGATAAGTTCTTTAAACAAAAGAAGATGGATACTAAAGAGCAGGTTATTTTTATAGCTCTTTTACGTGAAGAGTACAGTGCTACAGATGCATCACTTCGTGAGATGAATGCACTGATTGAATTGATTTCACTTGATGAGTATGAGCGTATCAAAAATCGTTCACTGCTTGAAGATGGCTCTAACCTTATAAATGAAGGAATTATTGACTATGAAGAGATGCTAAATCCTTTTGGAGGCATCTCTCGTGCTTTTTATATAGTTGATGATGTGCTTCAAAGTATTATCCACCCTCAAAAAAATAAAAAAGTTCGCCGTCTTAAACTTAATGCACTCATAGATGAACAAGATATTTTTGAACTTATAGAGCCAGACACTTCACTTGATGATGTTGTTTTAGCAACGGAGACAAAAGAGACACTAAACAACCTTATGAGACAAGTAGATAAAGAAGTTGTTGGTAGACTAATAGAATGGGGTGTAAAAGATAAAAAGAGTGGTATTGATGCAAGAATTATCTTTTATGGACATGCTGGTACTGGTAAAACTATGACAGCGCATTCTCTTGCAAAATCTCTTAAACGTCAAGTTCTATCATTTGATTGTTCAAAAATTTTATCTATGTATGTAGGTGAGAGTGAAAAG
Source organism: Sulfurimonas sp. (assembly GCA_028044295.1). Lineage (GTDB taxonomy): Bacteria > Campylobacterota > Campylobacteria > Campylobacterales > Sulfurimonadaceae > Sulfurimonas. The sequence continues at coordinate 34,249 of JAOFSE010000003.1, read as the reverse complement.
AATGTTCGTAAGATATTTGATACATTTTATGATTTATGTGATAAAACTAAGAGTGAACCGATATTACTTTTGAATGAAGCTGACCAGTTTTTAGGTGCTCGTTCTAGTGGTACAGTTACTGGTGCTGATCAAATGCATAACCAGATGCAAAATATATTTTTAGAGCAGATTGAAAACTTTAGAGGTATGTTGATAGCAACAACAAATTTATTAGAAAATATAGACAAAGCATTTTCTAGAAGGTTTAATTACAAGATAGAGTTTAAAAAACCAGAATTTGAACAGAGAATTAAATTATGGGAAATAATGCTACCAAAAGATGCACCTTATGACAAAAAATTTGATATAAAAGAACTTGCTAATTACTCATTGACTGGTGGACAAATTAGCTTGATAATTAAAAATACTGCTTATAAAGTTGCTGTTCAAGAAAGCCCTGTCTTTAGTATCGATGATTTTTCTAAAGAAATAAGAAGAGAAAAAGATGCAAATTTTGATAGTGAAAAATCAATGGGTTTTCTCAACAAATAATCTATATAAACTGTACTTATAAACATACTTTAACATCACATTTAAATGTGGTGTTTTGTAACATTACTCAACTCAATTTACACTATAAACTTTTCTTTAATACTCTTTTAGTTACAATCCCCCTAACTGTTTTTTGTAAATAAATACAAAAACAATAATAATTTAAAGGTAGGTTATATGGAGCATATAGCAACTGCAAATCCGTATTTTGGTGTATTTGTACTTTTTGTTTTAACATTTGGTGCATTCACAGCAACAACAATTATCGCTAGATTAGCGAGTCGTGCATTAGCAGCGAAAGATAGTGAAAAAATTAAATTATCTGTTTATGAGTGTGGTCCTGAGATTACTAAACAACCCAACAGAATCTCTCCACAGTTCTATTTATTCGCACTTCTGTTTTTACTATTTGATGTAGAAATAGTTTTTATGTTTCCATGGGCTGTAGACTTTAAACTACTGGGCTGGTTTGGTTTTGCTGAGATGTTAATGTTCATTTTATTATTAACAATTGGTTTCGTATATGCATGGAAAAAAGGAGCGCTTGAATGGCACAGCATAAGGTAAATTATACAAAAGATGGGGGCTTACCGGTAGCTCTTACAAGTATAGATAAAATAGTAAACTGGGGTCGTTCAAACTCTATTTGGGCATTGACTTATGGTCTTGCGTGTTGTGGTATTGAGATGATGGCATCTGGTGCTTCAAGATATGATTTTGACCGTTTTGGTACGATATTTAGAGCATCTCCACGTCAAGCAGACGTTATGATAGTTGCTGGAACACTTACGAAAAAGCATGCTGAATTTATTAAGCGTTTATATGATCAAATGACTGAGCCTAGATGGGTTATTTCAATGGGATCATGTGCAAATACAGGTGGTATGTTTAACACTTACTCAACTGTTCAAGGTTGTGACAGAATTATTCCTGTTGATTTATACCTTCCAGGTTGTGCGCCTCGTCCTGAAACACTTCAGTACGGTGTTATGCTTTTACAAAAGAAAATTCGTGCGAACCATGCTTCTAAAGCTCAAAAAGCAAAAAGGTTAATGTAATGAGAGCCTATACACCTAAAGATGATGTACAAGCAAAGTCTTATTATACAGATAGATTTTATGTTTCTCCTCAGGTTCCTAAAAGTCCAGTAGAGAGCGATGAAGTATTCGCAGCAGATTTAGCAGCAATTAAAGCAAAATTTGACGTTAGTGATGCTTACATTCAAGTTGAGCAAATGGTAGTTTTTATTAATGCTAAAGATAACTTCGGCGTTTTAGAACTTATGAAAAATGAACTTGAATATACTCAACTTTCAGAGATGAGTGCAATAGATTGGATAGCTAAAGAAAATAAGTTTGAAATTTTCTATCAAATGTTAAGCATGAATAAGCGTAAGCGTATCCGTGTAAAAATGTTTATTGAAAATGGTGAAGCTGTAAATTCTGTTGAAAAACTTTTCCGTTCTGCTGATTGGTCTGAGCGTGAGATGTTTGATATGTTTGGCATCGAAGCAAATGGTCATCCTTTTATGAAAAGAATTCTTATGCCTTATGACTGGCAAGGTTTCCCACTGCTTAAAACTTACCCACTAGAAGGCGATGAGTTCGCTGCTTGGTATGAAGTAGATAAAATTTATGGAAAAGAAGCTAGAGATGTAATTGGACCAGAAATTCGTGATACTGCTAAAGTTGATAGATATGATTCTGAGAGATTTGCTCGTCTAGGTTATGAAGTTCCAAAAGGTACTAAAATTACTGATGATATGGAAAAAGTTGAACAAACTTACCAAGAAGATGGCGGTGTGTTCATGATTAAAAAATTCGATAAAAAAGACTCGGTCGTTGTAGACGACCCTCAAAGGTAAGGTGAAATATGGCACAAGTAAAAAATAGATTAACACCATTTTTCGAGAATATCACTTTTGATAGAGAAGATAATGAAATGATTCTTAACTTCGGTCCTCAGCATCCTTCTGCTCATGGACAGTTACGTTTAATGCTTCATCTTCAACAAGAAGAGATTACAAAAGCTCATCCAGATGTTGGATATCTTCACCGTGGTATGGAGAAAATGGCTGAAAACATGATTTATAATGAATTCATGCCAACTACTGACCGTATGGATTATATCGCTTCATCGTCAAATAACTACGGTTTTGCACTAGCAGTTGAGAAACTTATTGGTTTAGATGTTCCTCGTCGTGCTCAAGTGATTCGTATGATGCTTTTAGAGATTAATCGTCTTATGTCTCACCTTTTCTGGTTAGCTACTACAGCACTAGATATTGGTGCAATGACAGTATTCCTTTTTGCATTCCGTGAAAGAGAATATCTTATGGATATTATTGAAGGTTATTGTGGAGCTAGACTTACACACGCAGCTATTCGTATAGGTGGTGTACCTTTAGATATTCAAGATAACTTTATAACTCAACTTCGTACTTTCTTAGACAAGTTACCACAAAACATTAAAGATTATGAAGATCTTCTTGACACTAACCGTATTTGGTTAATGAGAATGGAAGAGGTTGGTACTATTTCTACAGAAATGGCATTATCATGGGGTTGTACTGGTCCAATGCTTAGAGCTTCAGGTGTTAAATGGGATATTCGTAAAGAAGAGCCATATGAATTATATGATGAAGTAGAGTTTGAAGTTCCGTATTCTGATAAAGGTGACAACTTCGCTCGTTACCGTGTATATATGCAAGAGATGAGAGAGTCTGCGAAGATTCTTTATCAAACAATTGATATGTATCAAGAGTGTGTTAAGAACAATCAAACTGAGTTAATGGCTCATTCACCTAAATATATATCAGCTTCTAAGCTAGATATAATGACTCAAAACTACTCTTTAATGCAGCATTTTGTACTTGTAACTCAAGGTATGAGACCACCAGTTGGTGAAGTATATGTAGCTACTGAGTCACCTAAAGGTGAATTAGGTTATTACATTAACTCTCAAGGTGGACCATATCCATATAGATTGAAGCTTCGTGCTCCATCTTTTTGGCATACAGGAATTTTAACTGACCTATTACCTGGTCACTATATTCCAGATGTTGTTTCAATTATTGGTACTACAAATATTGTATTTGGTGAGGTAGATAGATAATGAAAAGATATGATTTAAGACATTTAAAGGATAGCTTTGAAGGTAGAATGAAAGAACTTCTTTCTTCTCATAAAGCTGGAGAAGTTGCAATATTTTTGTTTGAAATAGGTGATTTTACATCTGTTCAACAATCAGCTGACTTAGTAAAAGAGTGTGGTTACGAACTACTGAACTCATTAAAGTTTAACGAAGTCGACTGGACTATCGTAGTGAAAAAATAGGCAGTTGAAGTAGATGGGTGCAATGATGAATTCAAAAAATGTAGATGTGTTTATTGTCTTAGGTACAAGAATAGCTACGTCGAATCCAGATTTGTATAATACTTTAAGAGTTGCGTCAAAAGAAAATAATGCAAAAATAGTGTATGCACACCCTATAGAAGATGTAGCAATGAAAAACATCGCTACACAGTTCATGAAATATGAACCAGGTTCTGAAGAGGGTGTTCTTGCATTACTTGCATTTTATCTTTTAAGAGATGCTGATTTATCTGAAGATGAGAGAGTATTTCTAAATGATTTAGATTTAGGATACCTTGAAGCTGAAAGTAATATAGGTGAGGAAGAATTTATAGAGATGATTCAATCATTTACTAATTCTAAGAGTAAAACTCTTATTATTGGAGATGACGTTATAGCACATAATAGAGCTGAAAACATTGCGAAATTATGTTCATTAATAGAAAGAAACTCTGAATTTTCTTTACGTGTATCGTCAATAAGTGAAACTGTTGGTGAATTAGAAGAGATTGAAGAATTACCTGAATTTAATGGATGTGTAATTTATCATTCAAATCCATTGGACAACAGTGATAACAGTTTACGTGGTTCTGCACAATTTGCAAGAGCTGCAAAAATCTCTGATGGAGATTTTATTTCAATTTCATTTGATGGACAAACTATCAATAGAGAATTTAAAGTGGATAATGACTTAAAAGGAACTATCGCATTAAATCCTACATTTGATATAAGTGTAGATACTAGAAGATATAAGTTTGAGAGATCTGAGATAAACAAAATAAATCAAAATAGTGAGAGTAACAATGAGTAAAAATATTACAATTAATATAGATGGTAAAGAGATACAAACACAAGAGGGTGAATTTGTTTTAAATGCTGCTCGTGCGAATGACATATTTATTCCAGCGATATGTTATTTAACAAGATGTAGTCCTACACTTGCTTGTCGTATATGTCTTGTTGAAGCTGATGGTAAACAAGTGTACGCTTGTAATGCTAAAAGTAAAGATGGTATGAACATAACTACTTCAACTGAAAACATTGAGCAGGAACGCCGTGCAATTATGGAAGTTTATGATGTGAATCATCCTCTTCAATGTGGTGTATGTGATCAATCAGGTGAATGTGAACTACAAAACTATACTCTAGAACTTGGAGTTGATTCTCAAAGTTATGCAGTAAAAGATGTAGCAAGGGAAGCAAAAGATTGGGGACACCTACATTACGATCCAGGTCTTTGTATTGTTTGTGAGAGATGTGTGACAGCTTGTAAAGATATGATTGGTGACAATTCTCTTACAACAGTTGCTCGTGGTGCTGATGCATTAGATGCTGAGTATAAAGAGAATATGCCTAAAGATGCTTATGCTATGTGGAATAAACTTAATAAGTCTGTAATTGGCTTAACAAGTGGTGAAGAGATGCTTGACTGTACTTCATGTGGTGAATGTGCATCAGTATGTCCTGTTGGAGCACTTGTTGATACTCACTTTATGTATGAGTCTAATGCATGGGAACTAAATCAAATTCCAGCTACATGTGGACACTGTTCTGCTGGCTGTCAAATCACTTATGATGTTAAACATACAAGTATTGATAATGATGATGATAAAATATACCGTGTTATGAATGAATGGAACTATGTTTCACTTTGTGGTGCTGGTAGATATGGATATGATTATCAAAATGCTGGTGTTACTAAAGACGAGGTTGCATTTGCAAATGCTGTTGAAGCATTTAAGAAAGCTGATACTATTGAGTTTACTTCTACTATTACAAATGAAGAAGCTTATATACTTCAATCTTTAAAAGAAAAACTTGGTGTTAAACTTGTAAACTCTGAAGCTAAATCTTTTCAAACTTTTTTGAATGATTATAGTGAAATTAGTGGTACGAAACTTTATGGACATGATTTAGAGGCTACTCACAACTCTAACTTTATTGTTTCAGTTGGTACTGCGCTTAAGAGTGATAATCCAAATGCTAGATATGCGCTAAACAATTCAATGACTGTTAGTAAGGGTGCAGGACTTTATTTTCACCCTGTGAAAGATCCTATTATTGAAGGTCTTGGAAAATCTATTATGACAGTTTCTCATGCTCCACTTCAAGAAGAAGCAGCTCTTTATTTAGTACTTGACTTATTTGCTGATAAAGAGAAGCTTCCATCTGATGTTACTGATTATTTAGCATCATTTCACTCTGAAAAAACTATTACAGTTGAAGAAATAGTTAAAGAAAAAGTAACAGAGATTGTAAAAGTTATGAAGAAGAATGAAGAAACAGGTGAAGAAGAAGAAGTAGAAGAAGAAAAAACTACTACAGTTTCTAATAAAGTTTCTAAAGAAGTTGTTATTGATGAAAACAGACTACTTGATATTTTAGGTGCTGACTCTAAATTCATGGAATCTTTAGAGAAAAACCTTAAAAAGAAAGAGACTTTTGCACTAATTGCTGGTCCTGACCTTTATACTCATCCAAACTCTAAAAATTTAGCTAGGTTATTAGGACTTATTGAAAAATACAGTGCTTTTGAAATCACTATGATTCCAACTCTTACAAATTCACTTGGTGTTTCACTTATTTGTGACTTAGATGATGCAAAAGGTTCATACTCAGTTGGTTATAACACTAAAGGTGACTTTACTCTTTCTGCTTTAGGTGATGGTGACTTAGATATGCCAGCAATTAATCAGCAAGAAGGAACTTTAACTTCTGTAAATAAGAGAGTTAACCCGACTAACGCTGCAATCGGCTATGGTGGATATACTTTAAATGATTTAGCAAATGAGTTAGGACTAAATAGTAAGTTGACTATAAACTATACGGAGTCATTACCAACTAAAGCTGGATTCAAAAGTGAAAAATTTGACAACCTTCCAAATCATTATGACAATGACGGTACAGAACACCGTGGTTATTTACTAGAAAACGTTTCAGTTACAACTTCTGGTAATGAATCAGTTGAAAACTTTGATGATTCTAAACTAGAAGGCACTTTAATTTATCTTGCTAATCCAGTAAGACAATTCACAGAATTTACTAGTAAAACTACTAACTTAAAAGAGACGGGTGGTCTTTATATGAGTGAAGAGTTCTTAAGTAAGTCAGACTTTAATGAAGGTGATAGCGTAAAAGTTAAGAGCCAAAGTGGTGAAATTGTTGTTAATATAGTTAGTGATAACAAAATTAGTGGAGATATTGCACTTCTACCAACATTTGATTCTAAAATAAATTCAGAAGCACTGTTTAGCTCATACCGCTTTGCAACAGCTTCAATTGAAAAGGTATAATATATGGAAACAGCATATTTAATTGAGACAGTTATAAAGATTGTCGTAATTTTACTTATATTTTCAGCGTTAGCTGGTATAGGTACTTACTTTGAAAGAAAGGTACTTGCATTTATGCAACGTCGTCTTGGACCAACAAATGTTGGACCTTATGGACTTTTACAAGTTGCAGCAGATGGTATAAAACTATTTACAAAAGAGGATATTGTTCCTACTAATGTAGTTGGTCGTATATTTAAAATAGCACCTGTAATTACAGCAGCAACTGCTTTTATGGCAGCAGCAGCAATACCTTTTTTACCATCTTTTACACTATTTGGATATGAAGTTCATCCTATAGTTGCAGATATTAATATTGGTATTTTATATATTTTAGGAATCATGGGTGTTGGTCTTTACGGTCCACTACTTGGTGGTATGGCTTCAGCAAATAAGTTTGCATTACTTTCAGCTGCTCGTGGTGCTGCCGTATTTATCTCTTATGAAGTTGTAACTGGACTATCAATTCTTGCTCCAATTATGATGGTAGGTTCTCTATCACTAATTGATTTTAACAATTATCAAATAGATAATGGTTGGATTGTTTTTGCACAACCAGTAGCATTTATATTATTTTGGATAGCAGCATTTGCCGAAACTGGTCGTACGCCATTCCACCTTATCGCTAATGATCACGAGATTATTGATGGGTTTGGTACTGAATACTCTGGTATGAGATGGGGACTATTCTTCATTGGTGAGTATGCAAATATGTTTTTTATCTCTTTTGTAATTCCTCTTATTTTCTTAGGTGGATATGGAGATGGTAGTTTACTTGGTGCTTTAGCTCTACTTGGTAAAGTTGCATTTTTCTTTTTCTTTTTCTTATGGACTAGAGCAGCTTGGCCTGATGTAAGACCGGATCAACTAATGTGGTTATGTTGGAAAGTTCTAATGCCAATAGCAGTACTAAACATATTAATAACTGCAATTGTGATGATGTAAAGGGTGATGATGAATAACGAACAATTTAACGATAGAAATGTGAATGATGGATACTTCATGGTTGACATTGAAGATTATCCAACTGATGGTTGGGGTAAATTTAAAAGAGCAGTAAAAAGAACTTTTAGAGGCGAACTTTTTGTTGGTCTATGGGTTGTTTTGCGTGAAATGATTAGATTTGACATACACACTGTTAAATATCCAGAAGAAAAAATGCCTATTGGTCCAAGATACCGTGCTGTGCATGAGATGAAAAGACTTTGGGAATCAGATGCTGAGAGATGTATTGGTTGTGGCCTTTGTGAAAAGATTTGTATTTCAAACTGTATTAAAATGGATACTAAAATCGATGAAAATTCTCGTAAAGAGGTTTCTGAGTATACAATTAACTTAGGTCGTTGTATCTTCTGTGGTTACTGTGCTGAAGTTTGTCCAGAACTTGCTATTACGCATGGTGGTGAATATGAAAATGCATCTGATCAAAGAGAGCATTTTGTGATGTATGAAGATATGTTAACACCACTAGATAAGATGACTGCTGGTACTCAGCAAGAGTTTGAAGGTTTTGGTGCAATTACACCACATGAAGATGAGCGTGTTAAAACAACACCTCTAGCATATTAAGGAGATTTGACTATGTTTGAAGCAATTGCGTTTTATCTATTCGCGTTTTTAACTATATCAATGTTTTACATAACTGTAACAACATCACAAGCACTATATGCTCTTACAGCATTAGCTGCAGGAATGATATTTATATCAGCATTTTTCTTTATATTAGGTGCTGACTTTTTAGGTGCGATACAAATCGTTGTTTATTCAGGTGCTGTTATGGCTCTGTATGCATTTGGTATGATGTTCTTTGACACTACTAGAGATGTAAAAGAGAAGCAAGGTAATAATGCTATTATCTTAGGTCTTGGAACAATGGCAGCACTTTTAATAGTTGCTATTTTCTCAGCTCCTATAATAAGTGACAATATATCTGCTTTCTATCCTATGACAGCTGGTGCAGGTAATACACAAGAAGTTGGTATGGTTTTATTTACTAAGTATCTTGTTCCATTCGAAGTTGCAGCAGTTATGTTACTTGTTGCAATGATAGCTGGAATTGTGCTTGCAGGTAAGAAAATGGATATTTCACTTACTCTAACTGAAGAAGATGAGATTAGAGCTATGAGAGAAGAACAAGAAAAGGAAGTATCATGATGGAAATTGGATTAAATCACTACCTTGTACTTTCAACTATTCTATTTGCAATAGGTTTAGTTGGTGTAATGAGAAGAAAGAATCTTCTTATGTTATTTTTTGCAACTGAGATACTTTTAAACTCTGTTAATATATCTTTTGCTGCAATTTCACACTATTATGGTGACCTAACAGGCCAAATGTTTGCATTTTTTGTAATTGCAATTGCTGCTTCAGAAGTTGCTGTAGGTCTTGGATTACTTGTTGTATGGCATAAAAGACATAACAGCATTGACCTAGATAAAATGTCAACGATGAGAGGATAAGCATGGAGTTATTTTTATACACTGCACTATTTGCACCACTAGTTGGTTCAATGTTCGCAGCACTATATAGTGGATCGCCAAAAAATATTATTGCTGGAATTATTCCAAGTATATTACTAGGTGTTTCACTTATAAGTAGTACTATCCTTTTAGTACTTGTTTTAACTACAGGACATACTCTACATGTAGAGATGATGACTTGGATGGCTACAGGTGATTTATACATTCCGTTTGGTTTTGTAGTTGATCAAATATCTGTAACTATGATGATGGTTGTAACTTTAGTTTCAACTGTTGTACATGTATATGCAATTGGTTACATGTCTCACGATAAAGCGTTCAATCGCTTCTTCGCATGGTTATCAGCATTTGTTTTCTCAATGTTAATTCTTGTAATGAGTGATAATTTCGCTGGTCTTTTCATAGGTTGGGAAGGTGTTGGTCTTTGTTCATGGGGTCTAATTGGTTTTTGGTATCACAAAGAGAGTGCTACTTGGGCAGCTAATGAAGCTTTCATAATGAACCGTATTGCTGACCTTGGAATGTTAATTGGTATATTCTTAGTATTTTGGAATACAGGTACACTTCAATATGATGGTGCTTTTGCAGCAATGCAAAATCTAGATACTGATACACTTACTTGGATAGGAATCTTTCTATTTGTTGGTGCAATGGGTAAATCAGCACAATTTCCATTACATACATGGCTTGCAGATGCAATGGAAGGTCCAACTCCAGTTTCTGCATTAATTCATGCTGCTACAATGGTTACAGCTGGTGTATATCTTGTTGTTCGTTCAAATGAGTTATATGCTCTGATTCCTAACGTTGGTCTTTTTATAGCTTCTCTTGGTGCATTTGTTGCAATCTTTGCAGCAACTATGGCACTTGTTAATCGTGATATTAAAAGAGTTATTGCTTACTCTACACTTTCTCAGTTAGGTTACATGTTTGCTGCTGCTGGATTGGGCGCTTACTGGGTTGCACTATTTCATCTAATGGCTCATGCATTCTTTAAAGCACTACTATTTCTTGGTGGTGGTAATGTTATGCATGCTATGAGTGATGAGCTTGATCCATTTAAAATGGGTGGTTTAGGTAAGGCTATGAAGGGAACAATGATTCTTATGACTCTTGCTTCTGTTGCATTAGCTGGTATCTTTCCTCTAGCAGGTTTCTTCTCAAAAGATTTAATTCTTGAAGTTGCATTTGTTGATCATCATTTCATTATCTACTCAGTACTATTAGTTACTGCTGGTTTAACAGCTTTCTATTCATTTAGAATTATTGCTCTTATTTTCCATGGTGAAGATAGACATACAGCACTTGGTTTTCACCCACATGAAGCATATAAATTTATGCTTTGGGCAATGGCACCTTTAGCTGTTTTAGCTGTAATCGCTGGTTTCTTATTTAAAGGTACTTATTTTGAGATGATAACACAGCTTCTTCCGGCTACTGAATATCATGTACATTCTGCAGTAACTTACTGGATTATGACTATAGGAACGCAAGCTTTTGTAATAGCTGCTATTTACTTTGCATATAAAAAATATATGAGTAAAGATATAAAAGTTCCAGATGGTACATCTAAAATGGAAAATAGTTTTGCATATAAACTATTAATCAACCAGTACTATATTCCTTACTTCTATGAAGAATATTTAGTAAAACCATACAGAGAACTTTCTACTGTATGTTGGGAAAAAGTAGATCAAAAAATTGTTGATGCGAGTGTTGATGGAATAGCAAAAGTATTTTATACAACAGGTGTGAAAACAAGAACAATGCAGAATGGAAATCTTTCTACGATGCTTAAATGGATGGTGGCAGGTACAGTTGCCCTTCTTTCATTAGCTGTAGTTTTTGGACTTGCAGCAAGATACTCTGGAGAAATAAGACTATTTCTTTCAGGTTTAGGAGTTTAATAGTATGTTAGATCATATTTTATCGATTTTAATTTTCTTTCCAGCGCTAGCAGGTGTTCTTGGATTTGTTGTAAACAAAGATAGTATCCGCTCTTATGGTGTAGCAGTAGCTACAATAGAGTTTGTACTTGCTTTATGGCTTTGGTTTGCATTTGACAATACAGTTTCTGGTATGCAGTTTATGGAAACTATAGCACTAATTCCAACATTTGGTATTAACTATATCGTTGGTGTTGATGGTATATCTATGTTTATCATAATCCTTGCAGCTTTCTTTACAATGATTGGTATAGCTTCTTTAGGTGATACAAAAGATATCAAGAACATGATAATTACACTTCTATTCTTACAAATGACTATGGTTGGTGTTTTTGTTGCTCTTGATGCAATTATATTTTATGTATTTTGGGAACTTTCTCTAGTACCAATGTTATATATCATTGGTGCATGGGGTGGACCTTTAAGAATTTACGCTTCTGTTAAATTTTTCTTATATACATTTGCTGGTTCACTTGTAATGCTAGTAGGTATGCTATTTATGGCTTACTTTTACTATCAAGCAACTGGTCAATGGTCATTTGCATTACTTGATTGGTATAGACTTATTTTACCTGAGACTTTTCAGTTATGGCTATTTGTTGCATTTTTCTTTGGTTTTGCTATCAAGGTTCCAATGTTTCCATTCCATACTTGGTTACCATATGCTCACGGTCAAGCACCAACTATTGGTTCGGTTATACTAGCAGCAATTTTACTGAAAATGGGTACATACGCATTTATCCGTTTTTCTTTACCATTATTTCCAGATGCGTCAGTTTACTTTATGTATCCAATAGCTGTTTTAGCAATTATTATGATTATATATACTGCGATGGTAGCTTATGCTCAAAAAGATGTTAAACAAGTTGTAGCATACTCATCTGTATCACATATGGGTGTTATTATTCTTGGTACATTTGCACTAAACGTTGAAGGTATATCTGGTTCAATCTTTTTAATGATTGCTCACGGTGTTGTTTCAGGTGCTCTATTCTTATTAGTTGGTGTTATCTATGATAGACGTCATACTAAGATGATGGATCAGTTCGGTGGCTTAGCTCATGTTATGCCTAAGTATGCAACTATCTTTGGTATTATGATGATGGCTTCAGTTGGTATGCCTCTTACAATCAACTTTGTAGGTGAGTTTTTATCACTACTTGGTTTCTACCAACAATCACATATCTTAACTCTGCTTGCAGGTATTGCTATTATTGTTGGGGCTATCTATATGCTAGCAGCTTATAAGAAAATGTTCTTTGGTAATGTTACAAAAGAAGAAAATAAAAACCTTCCAGACGTTAATAAAAGAGAGCTTATTGCTTTGGTACCACTTGTGATTATTACTATTTGGTTAGGTATATATCCAAAACCTGTTCTTGGTCCAATAAACACAAGTGTAGAGTCTGTTGTTCAGTTAATGCATGAGAAATCAATTACTGAAGAAGCAAAGAAAAGAATACCTAATCTTTTAGAGGATATTACTATTACTAAAACTTCTATGAAGGGGGCACACTAATGTTATCACCTGTTAATATTTCAATGGAGTCACTTAACTTAATTACTCTAGCACCAATGTTGATACCAGTTGTTGGTGCACTACTAATCATTATAATGGACTTATTCAAATCTGAACAAGATAAATCATTATATGTAATGATAAGTCTTCTTATTTTAGGAATTGACTTTATGGCTCTATTAGAGTCTGCTGGCGTATTTGCTAAAGATGGCACTGTTATGGGTGTATTTGACGTAATGATGATAGATGGTTTAGCTATCCTTTCTCAGTTTATTATAGTTGTAGCTTCAATGTTGTTTATCCCATTAGCTCTATCTAAAAGTAGATTTAGTGAATATGCTTACGCTGAATTCTTTGCACTATTCTTATTTATGATTGCAGGATTCCAGTTTATGGTTTCTACAGACAACTTAATCCTTGTTTTTGTAGGACTTGAAACTGCATCTTTAGCTCTTTATACACTTATAGCTATGCATAATCGTGACAAATCATTTGAAGCTGCTGTTAAGTACTTTACAATGGGTGCTTTAGCTGCTGGTTTTTACTCTTTTGGAGCAATGGTATTTTATGCCCTTACAGGTTCAGTAGAGATTAATCAAATAGCTTCAGTATTATCAGATAATAATTATGCTGATATTGGTTTTGTACTTGTAGGTGTAGTATTTATGCTTGCTTCTTTTGGTTTCAAACTATCAATGGTTCCATTCCATACGTGGACTCCAGATGTTTATGAAGGTTCTTCTTCGGCACTAGCTGGTTATATGTCAATCGTTCCAAAAATAGCAGCGTTTGTTGTTGCTATGAGACTATTTGAATTCTTAATTCATAGTGGAGTAGTTTGGTTAGAAGTAGTACTTTATGCATTAGTTGTTATTACAATGACTATGGCAAATATTTGGGCTTTAGTTCAACAAGATGTTAAGAGAATGCTTGCTTATAGTTCAATTTCTCATGCTGGTTTTGTTATGGCTGCAATATTAATAGGTACAACACAAGCAAACAGCGCGCTATTTTTCTACTGGATATTATTTAGTGTTACTAACCTTGGTTCATTCTCTATGTTATGGATTTCTAGACAGAAAAAACTTCCTTCAGGACAACAATCAGATCATAGTTTTGATAAGTTCTCAGGATTAGCAAAAACTTCACCTTTAGCAGCTTCTATAATGGCTCTATTTATGTTAAGTTTAGCAGGTCTTCCACCATTTGCACTATTTTGGGGTAAAATGTATATGATCTCAGCAGCAGTTACTGGTGGTTATACAGTTCTAGCTCTTATCATGGCATTAAACTCTGCTATAGCGGGTTATTACTACTTAAAACTTATAGTTTATATGTTCATGAAAGACCCAATTATTGTTCATAATGCTGACATTAGTGCAGTAAATGCTACTAATGCAATAAAAACTATTGTAGGTGTTGCAGTAATAGGAACTATATTTGCTTTTTTAACTGTAAATTCACTATTAGAGTTTGTAACTTCATTTGTATATAACAGTGGGTACTAACTACTAAGAAGTAAAAGGGGAAGAGCATTTGTTGAAGACGATACTCTCTACCCTATTAATATTCTATATATTCAACATATCTACTTTTGCTCTTGAAGTTTCAATTCAAGGGGCAAAAGAGAACAACACCGAGTATTCTATCCTTCATTTATCAGATAATAAAGATTTTTTATGTCAAGAAGAAAAGAATGATTTTGATGAAGTTGTTAAGATCGTATGTGCATTCTCTAAATCACCTTCTCAAAATTTACAAAAGATTCAAAATAATTTTTTTAATATAAGTACACAAATAAAAAATAAAACATTTTTTTTAATAATCAAACCATTTTTTAAAATGAAACTATACCCAATGGTCTTTGATCTTACAAAAGATGATACTGTTTTTAGTAGTGATGTGAAATTATCTAATAAATGGATGATAATTGGATATAAAGAGAAAATACCATATTTAAAAGATAACTCTCATAATGATACGTCGATTAAATTTCCTTTTAAATTTTCAAAAAGTAAGTTACCTTATGTAGGTAGTTTAGATATGCAGGGGAATCCAGTTTTTGTTAAAAGAGTTAGGGATGTAACCGAATATGTAAGAATTAAAAAATTATATGCTGAAAAAAAATATGATTATTGTTCAGACCTTATAAATGAGGTTATGAAAGGGTATCCAAACTCTTTATTTACGGCAGAGTTACTTCTATATAAGATAAAGGTGTTTTCTAAATTAGAAAATTATGACTCACTAATAGATGTAGCAATGATATATTTGCGAGAGCATTCATCTGATGAGAATGTACCTGAAGTATTGTCATTATTATCACAAGCATATTTTAAAAATGGCCTGAATTCAGATGCTGATTATTTCTTTGATCGCCTTTTTGTTGAACATAAGAATTCAGTTTATGCAAAATGGGGTTACATATATAAGGGTGAAATGTTTGAGTCAACTGGTGCGTATTCTAAGGCGATATCATTATATAAAAAATCTCTAAGTGAGACGGATAATATAGATGTGGCAGTTGTAGCTGCTTACAGTATGGCCAAAAATTTGATAGCTACTGGAAAAGGTAGTCAAGCAAATGAGTATATTCAAAAGATTGCTAAAGTTCAACCTGAATATTTTAAAAAGAGAATGGATGATTCACTTGATATTATGGATGAGTT
Organism: Sulfurimonas sp.; assembly: GCA_028044295.1. Taxonomy (GTDB): domain Bacteria; phylum Campylobacterota; class Campylobacteria; order Campylobacterales; family Sulfurimonadaceae; genus Sulfurimonas. Next base: position 18,419 of record JAOFSE010000003.1, on the reverse strand, counting down.
AGCTGAAAGTAGCCACTTTATTCCTGCGGCTACAATAGCAAAATCATTACATGAAAGTATAAATAAAAATTACGACAACTATGAACCTTTACTCAGAGATAATGGTTTATGGCTTAGTAAAACAGAGAAAAAGCAAGATGCATTGGCTGCCCTGAATCTTTATTTAGAAGAATTTGAAGATGGAATGTTCACTCAAGAGGTAAAGGTTGCTAAAGATGGATTGTTCTTTGATGTGACTGATGCTAATTATAGTGTAAGAGTGACCAATTATGACAAACTTATGCAAGAGTACGATGGTGATAGTATAGGTAATAAAGCTATATATGAGAAGGCAAAGTTACTTATAGAAAATAATCATTTTCAAGATGCACTTAATCTCGAAAATGATTTATTGTCATTAGATACTGAAGAGTATGCTGATGTTCAGAATCTTATAACAGAAGCTGCTATAGGTACTATGAAAAATGCATTAGAACAAAAAGAGTGTAATAGCGTACTTGAGATATCGTCAAAATATAAAATTGAGCTCTCTGATAAGTGGGATGATGGAGTGTATGCGTGTGCAATGAAGGGTGCAGACTTTGAACTAGCTCAAAAAATGGCAGACAAGAATATTAATTCTAAAGATTTACGTCATAGAAAAAAATGGTTGTATAGATATATAAAAATCGATTTTGCCACTGGAAACTACAGTAATGTTATCGAAGCATCTAAAGAGTTAATTACATTAATTAAAAATGATAAAGAATCTAAATATCTAGATGTATATAGATATATATTTGACACATATCAAAGAGTTGAAGATAGTTCTAAAATGATAGATGCAATGGTTGATATAGAGAGAGTATATAAATTAAACTATATAGATATAGAGAGGTATGTTACTTTGATGGCTGTTGGAAGTCAAAGAAAAGATAGTAATTTAGTTATTGATTATGCTAAAAAAATTATGAGCATTCAAAACAGTTCTTCCTCTTATGCCCAGAGTCCTTTTGTTGAGTTTACACTATATCAAGCATATATAGATAAAGAAGAAAATAACTTAGCATTAGAGATCATAAAATCTTTAGATGACAGGGATTTAGATAATTCTAATAGAGCTAGACAAAGATATTTACTTGGTAGTATATATGATAAACTTTGGAGAGATGATGATGCAAAAGCTGCTTATCAGTCTGCAATAGATACAGATAAAGATTCCCCATGGGCAAAGTTAGCAGAAGGTGCTAAAGGTATTTAATTATTATTTAATTTTATAGTTGTAAACTATACTCAAACAAATGTTAGGGTGTTAAATGAAGTACTTAATGATATGTGTTCTAATGTCAATAAATATCTACGCGCAAGAAATAATTAAAATAGGTGTATTAGCTAAAAGAAGTGCCGAGGTCTCTTATAAGAGATGGAATGATACTGCAGAATATTTAACTAATAAGATAGAAGATAAAAAATTTGTAATAGTTCCGGTCCAATTTGATGATGTAAACCAAGCGGTACAAGATAAAGAATTTTCATTTATCTTAACAAATTCTGGTATGTATGTTGACCTTGAATACAAATATGCTGTTCAGCGTATTACAACATTACAAAACAAACATATATCAGGAATAGTACAAAAAGAGTTTGGTGGTGTATTAATTACTCATATAAAAAATAGAGATAAATATAATGACCTAGATAGTATTGTGGACACAACTATTGCTGCTGTTAATAAAAAGTCATTTGGTGGATGGCAAATGCTGTGGAGAGAGCTTGTTGAGCATGGTATTGATATAGAGTCAGATATTAAATCTATAGATTTTAAAGGTTCACATGACAAGGTTGTTTACTCTGTTCTTAGTGGCGAATATGATTTAGGAACAGTACGAACAGATACAATAGAGAGAATGGCTAAAGAAGGAAAAATAGATTTAAAAAAGATACATGTTGTAAATCAAAAAAAGTATGATGATTTCCCATTTTATGTATCTACTAAGCTCTACCCAGAATGGCCTATGGCTAAATTAAAAGATACTCCCGATCAACTCTCAAAAGAAGTATCAATAGCATTAATGAATATGCGCTCAGATAGTAAAGCAGCAATAAGTGCTAGTGTAATAGGTTGGACAATACCACTCAACTATCAGCCGATACATGAATGTTTTAAGATACTTGAAATTGCTCCATACTTTCAGAAGATAGAATTTATGGATGTAATTGAAAAGTACTGGGCATGGATACTATTTTATCTATTTATGGGTGTTAATGGAATTGCGATGTTAATCTATCAGGTTAGAATAACAAAAAATTTAAAAATGGCCCAAGAAGAACTTGTGCAGACTGAAAAAATGGCATCATTAGGACGCCTCGTTGCAGGTGTAGCTCATGAGATAAATACTCCAATTGGCGTTGGCGTAACAGCAGCTTCTCATTTACACAAAGAGACGAAAAACTTTGAGAAAAACTATAAAGCAGAGAATATTACTAAAACATCATTTGAGGACTTTATAGATGTATCTCTGCAAAGTAGTGAAATGATTCTTGCGAACTTAGATCGTGCTGCGAAGATGATTCATAACTTTAAACAAATATCAGTGGATCAATCAAGTGATGAGGTTAGAGAATTTGATATTAAAGAATATATTGATAGTGTAATAAGTAGTTTAAAACCTGTACTTAAAACTACTTCACATAATATAGAGGTTTTATGTGAGTCAGACTTCGTTATAGAATCAAATCCTGGAGTATTATCTCAAATTTTCTCAAACCTTATCATGAACTCTGTGATACATGGTTTTGATAATATTAGTAATGGAAATATACAAATAGAAGTCGTGAAAAAAAGTCAGGGCATACAAATAATATATACAGATGACGGTAAAGGTATGTCTAAAGAGAATTTGAAAAAAATATTTGACCCATTCTTTACTACAAAGAGAAGTCAAGGTGGCAGTGGGCTTGGTACACATATTATTTTCAATCTTATTACGCAGAAACTTTTTGGAACGATTACAGCTCAATCAGAAGAGGGAAATGGTTTGAAATATATCATAGATCTTAAGGAAATTAAACATGTTTAAAGATGGAAAACTTAGCTTTAATAGCGAGGATGAATCTCTTAATAATCAAAAGATTATGCGTCTTTGGAATGTACTAATAATAGATGATGAACCAGCTGTTCATGATGTGACAAAACTTGCTCTTAGGGATTTTGAATTTGAGGGTAGAAAGTGTAACTTTCTTCACGCCTATTCTGCAGAGGAAGCAAAAGGTATACTTGAGACAACTCCAAACATTGCTTTAGCATTTGTTGATGTAGTGATGGAAACAGACGATGCGGGACTTAAGTTAGTAGATTATATTAGAAAAGAGATTAAAAACAATCTTATACGACTAGTACTTAGAACTGGTCAACCTGGACAAGCTCCAGAAGAGAGAGTTATCTCTGAATATGATATAAATGATTATAAAAGTAAAAACGAGTTAACGACTCAAAAGTTATATACGACTGTTTATACAGGTCTAAGAGCATATAGAGATATCATAGCATTGGAAAAAAATAGACAGGGTTTAAAAAAGATTATTAGCTCGACAGCTTCGATTGAGAAAATGCCATCATTAGAGCTGTTTTTATCTGCTGTATTAGATCAGCTATCTGCAATTTTACATATAGGTAATTTTGACTACGATGAAATTGTCCCAGCCTTTATAGCAGCCATTAGAGATGATGCATGTGTCCATATTGCTGGAAGTGGTATATATAAAGACTTAAAGCATAATAACCTATCACAAGAGTATACTCAAGAGATTAAACCACTGATAATGAAAGCTATACAAGATACTCATGAGGTATATGAAAATGGTCACTATATCTTATATACACCTAGTAACTTAGAGTTTAATGGATTTGTTATATACATCCAACTTGAAAAAGACTTGGATGAACTTGATAAAGATTTGATTAGACTATTTTTAGAGAATGCAAAAGTTGCTTATGAAAATACAGTTTTAACACATGAGTTAGATGAGTCGCAAAGAGAAGTAATCTTCACTATTAGTGAGATTGCTGAGCAGAGGTCTCAAGAGACTGGCAAACATGTTAAACGTGTAGCTATGTACTCTAAACTTTTAGCGGAGCTTATTGGATTAAATCAAAAAGAGGTTCAAACTATATATGCTGCAGCACCTATGCATGATATAGGTAAAATAGCTATTCCAGATAGCATCCTTAAAAAACCTGGTAAACTAGATGAAGATGAGTTTGAAATCATGAAAACTCATGCGGAGATAGGATATAAAGTTTTAAAATCTTCAAAACGAGAGATACTTAGAATGTCAGCAGTAATCGCGAAGGAGCATCATGAAAAATATGATGGTAGTGGTTACCCAAATGCGTTAAAAGGTGAAGATATCCATGTCTTTGCTCGCATAGTTGCCTTAGCTGATGTTTTTGACGCATTAGGTACTGACAGAGCATATAAAAAAGCTTGGGAACTAGAGGATATTTATACTTTAGTAAGAGAAGGTAGAGGAAAACATTTTGACCCTCAGTTAGTGGACCTATTTTTTGAAAATATTGATAAGTTTTTAGAGATTAGAGAGAACATCAAAGACTAGAGGTAATAATCTCTTCTAGCTCATCTAATGGTGCTGTAGTTATATCTTTAAACTGAGTACGATTAAAGGTTTGCTGTCTTTTAGCAAGTCCAGCTGTATTGGTAGATATATTCTCAATCATACTATCCTTACTAACTTTTCCATCTAGATATTCTAGTATTTCAACAATTCCTATAGCTCCCATGGAGTTTGGAAGTCTTGAATACTTTTTTTCCAATGAGCACACTTCATTTATAGCACCAGAATCTATCATCTTTTTAGTTCTTTTGTTTATTCTCTCTCTTAGTACATCTCTGCCTACATCTATATTGTAAATAGGAATATTCTCAATGACAGGCTCTGGAGGATTCAATTCAAACCATTTGCTAGGAGACATTCTAGATGCTTCATAGATTAGTAAAGCTTTTTGTATTCTGTAAGTATCATTTGGAGAAATATTTTTCATATATACAGGGTCTACTCTAGTTAAGAGTTCATAACACTCATCTAGATTATTTAATTTACTTTCTACATGTAGAGATATTTCTGAAGTGATGTCTGGAAGTTTGGATAGCCCTTGCATTAATGATTTTAGATAAAAAGATGTTCCCCCAACTATGATGAGGTTTTTATTTTCATCTCTACATGTAGAGACTAATTGAGTATAGAGATTAATAAAAATTTCAACACTAAAATAATCATCTGGATTAAGCATATCAATACCAAAATGTTTGATATTATCCATCTCTACATGTAGAGGCTTAGCAGATATAATATCTATCTCTTTATAGATACTAAGTGAGTCTATGGATAATATATATGCATCTATTTTTTTAGCTATTTTTATGGCTAAGTCACTCTTGCCAGATGCTGTGGGACCAATGATAGCAAGCTGTTTTATATCTGAATTCATTGTGAAATTATATCATTTTAAATTAACTTTAGATAGAATAGCTTTTAATTATATAAAAGGTAATATTTGCAAGCATTTATAAAAAAACTTAAAGATTTTAATGAACTGGTAATGTTTGAACACTCTATCTTCTCTCTTCCTTTTATTTTTATAGCAATGATAGTTGCAGCTGATGGTTGGTTTGGTTTTACTTTATTAATATTAGGTGTTCTTGCAGCTATAAGTGCAAGAAATTTTGCAATGGGTTTAAATAGATATGCAGATATAGATATTGATGCGAAAAATCCAAGAACAGCCACAAGACCAAATGTTGATGGACGTTTAAGCTCTTCTAGTATTTTAACTTTTACAATTGTTAATGCTTTAGTATTTATAGGTGTCGCTTATATCATAAATTCACTAGCTTTTTATTTGAGTTTTCCTATTCTTTTTGTTCTTGGTTCATACTCATACTTTAAACGTTTTTCATCTTTTGCACATGTTGTTTTAGGAATTTCTTTAGGCCTTGCTCCCATCGCTGGAGTAGTGGCTGTTTTAGCAGATATAACTACTTGGACTGTTATGCTTAGTTTAGGTGTGATTTTTTGGGTTGCAGGTTTTGACCTTCTTTACTCTCTTCAAGATATGGAATTTGATAAAAAAAATAATCTTCACTCAATCCCTTCTAAGTATGGTTCAAGTTTTACTCTCAAACTATCAGCATTTTTTCATTTTTTAACAGTTATATTTTGGGCTCTTTTTGTGTCTATAGCCGAGCTTGGACTCTTTGCTGAAATAGCTGTAGTATTTAGTATAGTTATGCTTAGTTATGAACACTATCTTGTTAGAAAAGATTTTACTAAAATAGACCGTGCATTTTTTACAGTAAACGGTTACTTGGGAATAGTATTTTTTATTTTAATAGTATTAGATAAGGTTCTTTAATGGATATTAGACTTGTTCAGGCACCAATCAGTTTAGAGTATAGTGAGTCTAATGTTAATAATAACGAGTATATTAGAGAATATCAACAACTTAGTGAGAGTGATGAAGATCCTATAAGCCAGTGGCTAAAACTTGCAAAGGCAAAAGGTGACACGGTCGATACTGATCCAGTTCTTTTAAATCTTGTAGTTGAGTTACATAGAAAAGTAGATGCATTGGAACGCTTTTTAAAGAACGAAGAACCTAATAGAGTATCGCTTACAACAAAGTCAGATATAGAATCTATTGGATTTGAACATTTCAAGTTAAAAGATGAAGTATTACAAGAGGGAACAGAGTATTATGCAAGAGTAGCAATGCCTGTTCATCCTAAGCGTGATATAGCTATTTTCTTTAAGGCAATAGATAAATCATTAGCAGAGATAACTAGAATCCATGAGAGAGATGAAAAAGAGTGGAGTGCTTATCTTACAGCAAGAGAGAGAGTATTAATTCGTGAAGCAAGAGAGAACAAATGATAGATTTTGACATGATAAGTATAGAGTACTTAGTAGTTGCAATGGCAGGGATGATTTTATATCTTATCTATTATGTATTTACAAAAGACTCAGAGTATCATAAGAACATTCGTTCAGTTGCTACAGTAGCAGAAGAGTTAAACCGAGAAATATTTTACTTAAAGAAAAAACTCACAGATACTCAAAAAACTATTAAGAGTAGTACAAGTAGAATGAATGATGATGAGATATACCAAGAAGTTGAGAGAACAGTTTATGATATGGTTAAGCCACTATCGCTTGGTCTAAAAAGGTTAGAAGAGAGTGTTCAAAGCATTGATGAACATATGAATTCTAGAATAGCTACGTTAGAGAGTGGAGTGAAACAGATATCGATTCCAACATCAGTTCATGGCAATGATGATGAAAAAATTATTTCACTTTTTAAACAGGGTATTCCTCTTGAAACAATATCAAAAGAGTTACATATTTCTAAAGCAGAAGTTGAATTTGTTCTAAAAATCAACAAGATTAAATAAGCAGATATTGATATATGGCTGATAGAAGACTCTTTACCTTAGTGGCTATTTTGATATGTATAAGTATTGTACTTACATATTCACTCTCAGCATATACAACACTTCTTTTTGGAGTCAATGAGTTTCATTTTGCACTTAGACAATCTGCTTTTGGAGTTATGAGCATACTTTTGATTTGGCTTTTAGCTCAGGGAAACCCAGATAAAATTCTTACACCTATTGGACTTACTCTTTTTATTGGTTCAGCAGTTTTGATGGTAGCTATGCCATTTCTACCAGAGTCTTTAGTATCAGCAGTAGGTGGTGCAAAAAGATGGATAAAACTTTTTGGCTTTTCACTAGCACCAGTAGAGTTTTTTAAGATAGGCTTTGTTTATTTCTTAGCATGGAGCTTCTCTAGAAAGCTTGGACATCATGATGGAATGGGAATTAAACAAGAGTATATAAGATTTGCTCCATATGGCGTAGTTTTTATTGGTGCTATGTTCGTTATAGCATTTATTCAAAATGATTTAGGCCAAGTTGTAGTTCTTGGACTTACTCTTTTGTTCTTACTAATGTTTGCTGGAAGTAGCTTTCGCTTTTTCTTGACACTACTGGTGGGTGCACTGATGTTTTTTCTATTTTTTATCTTTACAGCAGAACATAGAATCCTTCGTATAAAGTCGTGGTGGGCTTTAGCTCAAAATACAGTCTTAGAAATATTTCCAGCCTCAATTGCTGAACAATTACGTGTACCAACAGAGGTAGAGCCATATCAGATAGGACACTCACTAAATGCTATTCATAATGGCGGTTTCTTTGGTACTGGTATAGCTAATGGTACTTTTAAGCTAGGATTCTTATCAGAGGTTCATACGGACTTCGTTTTAGCAGGTTTGGCTGAAGAGTTTGGTTTTATTGGAGTGCTTTTTGTAGTGTTTATATTTTTATGGATGCTTCAGAGAATTTTCAAGATTGCAAATCGTGCTGAAGATACTACTATATATCTATTTAGTTTAGGAATCGGACTACTTTTAGCATTTGCATTTTTGGTAAACGCTTATGGAATCAGTGGTATTACACCTATTAAAGGTATATCAGTTCCATTTTTGAGTTATGGTGGCTCATCCATACTTGCAGCTTCTTTTGGAATAGGAATGGTTCTTATGGCATCTAAAAAAGCGAAGATGGATTGATATGAAGTTATGTATAACAGGTGGTGGAACAGGTGGTCATTTGATGATTGCAGAGTCTTTAGTCAAAGCTGCTGTGGATGATGGTCATGAGGTTATATTTATAGGTTCAAAAAATGGACAAGATAGAAAATATTTTGAGTCGCATAGTCTTTTCTCTCATGTTTATTTTTTAGATACTACCGGAGTTGTAAATAAAAAGGGATTAGGAAAACTAAAAGCACTGTATAAAGTTTTTAAAGCATTTCTAATCTCTAGAAGTTTACTAAAAAAGCATAATATACGAGCTACATATAGTGTAGGTGGTTTCTCAGCTGCTCCAGCTTCTTTTGCTACTCTTAGTAGGTTTTTACCTCTTTTTATTCATGAACAAAATGCAGTAGAGGGTAGATTAAATTCTCTTTTAAAACCATATGCTTCAAGGTTTATATCTGCATATGATGAGAATTCTCCTATCAAGGGCTATCCTGTAAAGGATTTATACTTTGAAAAAGCAAGACAAAGAGATAAGTTGGAAACCATAATATTTATGGGTGGTTCACATGGAGCAAAAGCTATTAATGACCTAGCTCTTAGTGTGGCAAATAAACTGCAAGAATTAGATATAAAGATAATACACCAAACAGGTGATAAAGATTATGATAGAGTTAAAGAAGAGTATGAAAGGCTACATGTAGAAGTGGAGCTCTACTCTTTTACAAAAGATTTAGATGTACTTATATCCCGTTCTGACTTAGCTGTTAGTCGTGCAGGTGCTAGTACACTTTGGGAACTTTGCGCTGCTGGTGTTCCTACTCTATTTGTACCTTTTCCTCATGCCGCTAAAGATCATCAGTATCATAATGCTCAGTTTATTGTCCAAAACGATTTAGGTTGGTGTGAGAGAGAAAGTGAAGAGTTAAAGTCAAAACTAGAGATGGTTTTAGATGAAGAGCTAAGTGACAAAAGTAGAAGACTTTTAGAGTACTCTCAAAAGGGTGTAGCATCCCTTATGATAAAAGATATAGTAGGATTTGTAAATGATTAAAGAGTTAGCGCAAGATTTAGTTGACTTGATTTTTGATTGGGGATATTTAGGTATTTTCTTATTGATGACTGTTGAGAGTTCATTTATACCTTTTCCAAGTGAAATTATTCTAATTCCAGCAGGTTTCTTAGTATCTAAAGGTGATATGAACATGGCTATGGTAATGTCAAGTGCTTTAGCTGGTTCTCTTGTGGGAGCATTTATAAACTATTATTTAGCACTTATACTAGGTAGAAAGTTTCTTTACAAGTATGGAAAGTATTTTTTTATCAGTGAAGTATCAATGCAGAAAATGGAAGATTATTTTGCAAAGCATGGATCTATTTCTACTTTTATAGGAAGACTTATTCCTGGTATAAGACAGTTGATATCTATTCCAGCTGGACTCTCTAAGATGAACTTATCAAAGTTTAGTCTTTACACATCACTAGGTGCTGGTATATGGGCATGTATATTAGTTTTACTTGGATATATGATAGGCGAGAATCAAGAGTTAATTGATATTTATTTAAAGCAGATAACATTTGGTGTATTAATTACCTTAGTTTTATTAGCTACTTGGTACACTTACCAAAATAAAAAGAAAGTATAGAGGCAATAATGTTAGATTTTATGAATCAGGCTGGATTATTTGGCACACGCGCTCCACTGTTTATGGACTTAGTAAGTTTAGTAGTTATTACATTACCATTTTTAATGGCAGGAATTATCTATTTAGCAAAAGTGAAAAACTACAAGCTTCATGCACGTTTACAAGTTGTACTATATATTATTTCTCTATTTGTTTTAACATTTTTTGAGGTTGGTGTTCGTTATGTTGGTGGATTTAAAAGCTTTATGGAAGGTAGTGGTGTAGGGCATAACTATGCTCTTATCGTACTTATATTTCATATCTTTATCTCTGTTAGTACCATCATAATTTGGACAAGAACCCTACTTGTGGCTAAAAAACAAGTAAACTCTGGACAAGCACTAAAACATAAAAAATTAGGTAGATGGACATTTACCGGTGTGCTAATGGTTGTTCTAACTGGTGGTTGGGTTTATATGCTACTTTTTGTCTATTAGAATATACCTCTCTTAAAAAAAGTAAGTAAATTCTCTTTACTTACTTACTATAAACTACTCTCAATACAATAGCAATCAAGAAACAAAGGAATAATAAAATGATAAAAATTGATGATAAAGCACCAGAATTCTGTTTGCCAAATCAAGATGACGTAGAGATATGTCTTAGGGACTTAAAGGGTAAATGGATAGTTTTATACTTCTATCCAAGAGATAATACTCCTGGATGTACCACTGAGGCTTGTGAATTTACTGAGGCTCTTCCTGAGTTTAATGATTTAGATGCAATTATACTAGGTGTCAGTGCTGATACTACAAAAAAACATCGTAACTTTATAGAGAAGCAGAACTTAGGTATTACACTGCTTAGTGATGAGTCAACAGATATGATGCAAGAGTATGGTGTTTGGCAACTAAAGAAAAACTACGGTAAAGAGTATATGGGAATATCTCGTACTACTTTAATTATAAATCCAGATGGTGTTGTAAAAGCTATATGGGAAAAAGTTAGAGTTAAAGAGCATGTTGCTAAAGTAAAAGCTGAATTGAAAGAGTTAAAGTAAAAGAAGTTTTTTAAAGCTTACATGTAGAAAGTTCTACATGTAAATGTTTCTATCTTAGTATCTATATCTAAGGTAGAAACGAATGTCTTCTGCTGTGTCAACAATCCCAGGCATACTTGAAGTGATTAGATTAGCTGATCCTGTTTGGCTACCAAAGAAACCATTACTTCCAGTATATTTGTAATCAATGTATGTGTAGCGAAGTTGCATAGAAAGAATATCATCTACTAAATACTCAGTGAAATATGCTTCATAAGCATCACCACGAGCTGCAATTTTAGAACCTATGTTAGTATCTTCACCATAAGTAATAGCTCTCCAGTATCTACTACCGTGATTATACTCAAAGCCCCATCTACCATCTTCAGTTAACAGTGAAGGAATTTGTAGCCCCACCCAGTAAGATGTACCAGTTTCTGATTCTGGTGAACCAAACATTGTTTGGCCACCTTTTGGATCGGACTTACTAACAGAAAAACTTGCGAAGAAAGTTGTTTCGTCTAAGAAGTCACTCCACTCATTACCAATGCCAGTTACCGTAAAGTAAGTAGTTAAACTATGTAAACCACCAACTGTATCAAAACCTTGAGTTTGATCCGTATAGTCTCTTAGGTCAATTAAATTATTAGCATAGTAGTACATACTTGAAATTTTATACTGTTTGTCATCATATGGAGTGAATATAAAACCACCAAGATCAATATTAGGGTTAGCCACAGATGTATTAGTATCTGTAGCATAAGCAGTTGCTGCCATTCTTGGCTGTGCATTGCTCATACCACGGCCCATACAGAACTTAATAGATGTTCCCCAGTCTTTATTCAGAGTGAATTTAGAGCTAAGCCCGTCAAATTCAACATTAATCGCATGTCCTACAGGAGAATTTGCATGATCATCATCTCTAAGGTTAATGAGGTGACCACCAGTTGATGGACGACGACCAATACTTAATGTCCATGGAATATCTAGACCCATAAATTCTGTATCTTGCCATAAGAAGTAAGCTGAACGAACCCTAATAGTGTCATCATAAGCATTTTCATTTGCTAGCCAGTCAAAAGCTTCTAAAGAAGCATTAGCAGGGGTACTTGCACCTGATCTTTGACCAAATGCTTTGTTGTAAGCTAGTTGACCTTTAAACGTAAGATTATTTGTCGCTTTATAACCCATATCTATCCAAAGTCTATTAGTCATAAATGCATCATTTTTAGCTTTTGTACCATCAGCCATTTCATAGCTCATGTTTTCAATTGCAAATCTATAATCAACTTTAAACTTTAGGTGAGAACCAGAAGTATTTCTTACAAGCTCAGATACACTCTCTTCAAGTTCTGTGATTCTTTCTTCATCAGAAGCAATGTCATCTTCATCATCCTCGTCCTCATCATCTTCATCATCTTCATTTCCAACGACTGATTTAAGAGCTACAGGAACATCTTGCTTAGAGTCGTTAGATGCTACTTCTGCCTCTTCCTCGTCTTCCTCATCTTCAGCTTCAGAAGCTGCTTGATTCGCTTTTAGTGTTGCGATTTGTTGCTTGAGATTATTCATCTCTCTTTCCATAGCTTCAAATCTTTCAAACATTGTCTGAGCATTTAAGTTAGTACCTAAAAGAGCTGCAGCGGCTAAAGATAACAGTAGGGGCTTGTTCATATTATTCCTTTTTATGACATAAGTGTATTTTTGTTATATAACACTTTTTTATAATAATTGTACATAACTATACCAAGATTAGATAAATTTATTTTTAAACAACACTATAATTGTAAATAAATAGTTAATACAAACCTATCTAGTAACAAAAAGCTTTATTTAAATATATATTGAGTATAATTCGCGGATTTTTCTTTACTACATGTAGATAATGAAAACATTAACAGATTGTGTCAAAAGTTAGTGCAACTCTCTATTTTTAGAGAACTTGTCCGACATTTTCAAAGTTTAACTAACAAAACTCTAGCTCTTAAAGAGCTCTTAAAGGACCTTAAATGGTAACTATGAAAGACCTACTAGAATGTGGTGTACACTTCGGACACCAAACTCGTCGTTGGAATCCAAAAATGAAAAAATATATTTTTGGTGTAAGAAAAAATATCTATATTATAGATTTACAAAAAACTCTTCGTTATTTCCGTAACACTTACCAAATCGTTGTTGATGCAGCTGCTGAAGGACAAACTGTTCTTTTTGTTGGTACTAAAAAACAAGCTCGTAACTCAGTAAGAGATGCAGCAATCGCTTGTGGTATGCCATACGTAGATAACAGATGGTTAGGTGGTATGCTTACTAACTTCCCAACTATTCAAAAATCAATTCGTAAACTTGACGTTATTACTGAAATGCAAGAAAACGGTCAAATTGATCTTTTAACTAAAAAAGAAGCATTAATGCTTTCTAGAAAAAAAGATAAGTTACAAGCATACTTCGGTGGTATCCGTGATATGAAAAAACTTCCAGATATGTTATTTGTTGTAGATGCAGTAAAAGAACACATTGCAGTTTTAGAAGCTCGTTGTCTTAACATTCCTATTGTTGCGCCACTAGATACTAACTGTGATCCAGATCTTATCACTTACCCAATTCCTGGTAATGATGATGCTATCCGTTCTATTCAACTTTTCTGTCGTGAAATGACTGAAGCTATCAATGAAGGTAAAGCACTTCGTGATGCACCTGCAGAAGAAGAGCAAACTGAAGAAGTTGCTGAAACTACAGAAGCTCCAGTAGCTGAAGAAACTAAAACAGAGGAAGCATAATCATGGCAGCAGTTACAGCAGCAATGGTTAAAGAGCTGCGTGCAGCTACTGATGCTCCAATGATGGATTGTAAAAAAGTTTTAGTTGAAGCTGATGGAGACATGGCTAAAGCTACTGAACTTTTAAAAGAACGTGGTATTGCTAAAGCAGCTAAAAAAGCTGATAGAGTTGCTGCTGAAGGTCTTGCTGGAATCGTTATCGCTGATGATTTTTCAAAAGCTACAGTTGTTGAAGTTAACTCTGAAACTGACTTTGTTGCTCAAAATGAAGGTTTTCAAAACCTTGTAAAAGATACAACTCAAGAAGTTTACGCTTCTCAGCCTGCTGATGTTGCAGCTTTAATGGCTTCACCATATGGTACAACTTTTACAGATGCTGTAACTAAAATTGGTGAAAAGATTGAAGTACGTCGTTTTGGTACACTTACAGCTGATGAGACAACAGCACTTAATGGTTATATTCACTCAAATAGTCGTATAGCTGTTGTGCTAACTGCTAAATGTGATTCTGCTAAAACTGCTGAAGGTATGAGAGCTGTACTTAAACAAGTTGCTATGCATACATCTGCTATGAAACCAACTACTCTTTCTTATAAAGATTTAGATGCTGCGTATGTTGCATCTGAGACTGTTGGAAGAATTGAAGTTATCAAAAAAGATAATGAAGAATTAGCTCGTCTTAAAAAACCTCTTAAAAATGTACCTCAGTACATCTCAATGAGTCAATTAACTGATGATGTTTTAGCGCAAGCTGAAGCTGATATCAAAGCTGATTTAGCTGCTCAAGGTAAACCTGAAAAAATCTGGGACAAAATTGTTCCTGGTTCATTAGATCGTTTTATCTCTGATAACACTACTTTAGATAAAGAACAGTGTTTATTAGACCAAAACTATGTTTTAGATGAGAAGCTAACAGTTGCACAAGCAATTGATGCTGCTGCTAAAGCTCTTGGTGGTACTGCTGAAATTACTGAATTTATTCGCCTTGAAGTTGGTGAAGGAATTGAGAAAGCAGAAGATGACTTCGCTGCAGAAGTTGCTGCACAAATGGGTTAAGCTTTTAGCTTTCCCATCCACTTAATAAACAAATTTACTACAAAACCCCTCTAAAGATGATATAATTTTTTCAAATAAACCTAAAGGTTAGTTTTGAAGAAAAATAATATTATTGTAATTGGTGGCGGTTATGCTGGTCTTAGAACAGTAGAAAAACTTGCTAAAAACCCACAAAATGAAATCACACTTTTAGATAAAAACCCATATCACTTTATGCAAACAGAGGTCTATGACCTTATCGCTAATGAAGAAGATTTTGCACAAGTTACAGTTGACCTTTTCACATACTGTATTGGCTTTGGTGGTAATGTATCTTTTTACAAACAAGATGTTTGTGATATTGACTTTATAAGTAAAAAAGTAATAACGCCAATCAATAGGTTTAGTTATGACTATTTAGTAATTGCTGTAGGTGCACGAACTAGATTTATGTCAAATGTTATAGGACTTAGAGAATATGCATATGGCATTAAAGCTCTTCATAGAGCGATGTACTTTAAACAGAAGTTTGAAATGTCTCTTTTTAAAAGAGTTGATGATAGTGGAACCTCATGTCATTCTTTAAATATTATTATTGCGGGTGGGGGTTTAAGTGGTGTTGAGATTGCTGCTCAAATGGCTTCCTTTTCAAAAGAATTTTATTCTCACAATAATTTTATCTGTAGAGGGCTAAATATAGTAATTGTCAATTCTGGTGAGCATATACTTAAAGGTATAGATCAAAAACTTGTAAAAAAATCGGATAAAAGATTAAAAAAGTTAGATGTGATTATTAAAAATAATAGAAAAGTAGTAGAGGTCAAAAAAGATAGTGTAATACTTAGTGATGGTGAAGTAATGAAAATGGATTTCATGATTTTTGCTGGTGGAGTTGAACCTAACCATCTTATACATAGTTTAGACGGTATAGATAAAAATGAGAATGGATATATACAAACAAATAATTATCTTCAGTCTACAAATCATAATGAGGTATTTGCTATTGGTGATTGTACTACTATATATAATGATGGAAATGTAGTTGCTCCAACAGCTGATACAGCGGAACAGATGGCAGAAGTATGTGCTAAGAATATCTCTAACCTCATGGATAATAAAGAGATGGTAGTGCATAATATTAAGTCTCGTGGTGTTCTAATAGCATTAGGTAGAGGTTATGCTGTTGCAAAAATATTTGGGATATACTTTTCAGGATATTTAGCTTTTGGAATGAAAAAAGTTGTTGAAAGACTATATGCTAAAAGATTGGATATGCGTTCACATAAAGGATGTACAAAAATATTTTGCAAGTAAGTGTAATAACATAAATAAAATTTGATATAATCCACTTATGAATCTATTGACCGCACAAAATTTATCACATAGCTTTGAGTATGAACTTTTCTCAAATATAGATATTGAACTTAAAGAAAAAGATTCAATAGCAATTATAGGTATGAGTGGAAGTGGAAAGTCAACACTTTTAAACATTCTATCTACACTTCTTGAACCAGAACAAGGTAGTGTGTCTTTATTTGGTGAAGATGTACAGACTATGAGTACTAAAAAATTATCTAAAATAAAAAGAGACTCTCTGGGACTAGTTTTTCAGTCGCACTATCTTTTTAAAGGTCTTAGTGCCTTAGAAAATTTAGAAGTTGCTAGTATCCTTTCAGACCAAAACATAGATGATGACCTACTTAAAAGGTTGGGTATATATGAACCTATCAATCAGAAAGTAACTGAACTCTCAGGTGGGCAACAACAACGTGTATCAATTGCAAGAGTATTAACAAAGCGTCCTAAAGTATTGTTTGTAGATGAACCGACAGGGAATCTTGATAAAAATACGGCGAATGAAGTTATGGATCTTTTCTTTGACTATATAGATACAAATAGTGCCGGTATGATATTAGTGACACATGATGAAGAGTTGGCACATAGATGTAAACATGTATATAGACTAGAAGATAAAAAGTTGATTAAGCTTTAGATATGGCTTGGAGTGAAGTTTTTACTGATACTTATGTAGTTGGTTTTATACTTCTTTTTTTTAGATTTGGGGCACTTTTTATGGCTGTTCCAATTTTTTCACATAAAAGCATTCCTATGACAGTGAAAAGCTCTATGGCTTTTTTCTTCGCAATAGTCTTTTACTCTTCAATGCCTCCTTTAAATATCCCTATTACAATTCCGAGTATAATCTTGGCGATACTGAGTGAATTACTTTTTGGTCTAGCTATAGGAATAGTTCTTCAGCTAGCATTTAATGCTATAACATTTGCAGGTGGTCAGATATCTTTTATGATGGGTTTTTCAATGGCTACAGCAATTGACCCTCAAAATGGTATATCTATGCCAATTATTTCACAGTTTTTATCTTTTATAGCGTTGATGATTCTTTTTGCAATTGATATGCATCATTGGATACTTCTTTTTGTTGATGAATCCTTGAGTAGTATCCCACTTGGTGGTTTTTTGATGACTGAAGATTTTTTCAACTATATAATGAAAGCAACTTCAAACATGTTTCTAATTGGGTTTATAATAGCTTTTCCTATTATAGCTCTATCATGGCTGGCTGATGTTATCTTCGGAATGCTTATGAAAACAATGCCTCAATTTAACCTTTTAGTAATAGGTTTTCCTATAAAAATTATGGTTTCATTTGTTGTCTTAATAGCTACAATAAGTGCCACTATGTTGATTTTAAAAGGACAAATGCAAGAAGCTTTTAATGCTTTAGAGATGTTTTTTTAGTTTTTTTTGATACAATAATGACAATAAGGAATTTAGTATGAAAATATTGCTTTTAAATGAAAATCCAGTTGTAACTAAGTTAGTAACACTTAGTGCACAAAAGACTTCTGATGACCTTGAAGTTGTTAATAGTATTGATGCTGTTGAGTCTGATAGTTATGACCTTTTAGTCATTGATGACACAATGTACTCGTCAGAGACTATGCAGGAACTAAATGAGAAAGCTACTATCACTAAATCACTATATATATGTTCTAAAGATGCTCCCGCAATAGACAGCTTCACATCAACATTGAAAAAACCTTTTTTACCAACAGACTTAGTTGAACTCTTCGCATCATTAGGGCAAGATGCAGATACTTTTGATTTGGGTGATGAAGAAGAAACAGTTGAAGATGAATTAGAAATACATGATGAATTAGATGAAGAAGATGATTTAGAAATTGCTGATGATATAAATCTTGATCTTGATGATTTAGAGCTTATAGAAGAAGATGAGGAAGAGCTAGAGATTCCTGATGAATCTGATGAGAATGCTGATAATGTTCTTGATAAAGATGAATTAAAAGAGGTTCAAGACCTTTTAGA
>JAOFSE010000029.1 GCA_028044295.1 Sulfurimonas sp. | reverse complement strand
TTATCATTAGTACCTTTGCCTATGTATATTTTAAACATCAAAACTACAAAGAGCAGAGACTTCAGGACAATAAAACTTTACCAATTACCATACGTGGTGTTCCTCACTACAAATGTCATGAAGGAAATTTTTTCTCTAATCTATTTAACAAGGATTAAAATTGGCGTACTACATAACTAAACTCATCATCACGACACTACTCATAGTCTTAATATCTGAGATAGCTAAAAGAAGTTCTTTAGCAGGTGCTATACTCGCTGCAATACCTTTAGTGTCTATACTAGCTATGACATGGATGTATGTAGACACTAGTGAGAGTACGGCTGCTGTAGAGTTCTCAAACAGTATAGTGTGGCTGATAGCACCATCAATGACACTTTTTATAGTATTCCCACTACTTATCAAAAAAGGGTTGAGCTTTTACCCAAGTATGGGTATATCAATACTAATGACAATTGCTGCATACTATAGTGTTATATTTTTTCTAGATAAACTTGGTGTAAGAAGTATGTCTTAACTAAATTACTTCTTATCTAATTCTATTAAATAGTTTAAAAACTTTGTGAGCTCTTTATGCTCAGATCCTAGTTTATTTTTATCTAAAGTATTAATATAGTAATTTAAGTACGTTTTAGTAGAATACTCACCATCAATTCCAGCATCACAAAAATACTCGCGGATTAATTTCGACTTAGATGCATTCTCCCAGATTAGGTCATCTAACTCACCTGCTTTATGGTTTAAAATCGTTGCAAGTACTTTTTTATACTCTACACTTAAGGTAGCTAATTCATCAACAAAAGCTTGATAATACTTCTCTGTGTATACACTCTTTATATCTTCCATATTTTCAAGTTTTTCATTTAATGATGCTATCTCTTCAACTCCATCAACATATTTTCCTTTAAGAGGCTTCAGTTCATTTTCAAGTAAAGAGCGTTTAGATTCATTATCTTTATATTTTTTTATCTCATCTTCTATGTTTTTAATCTCTACAATAAGAGAAGAATCTTGGTTTTTAAATACCGAAAGTTGCCTTTCATATTTCTCTTTATCACTTACAAATTGATTATACTCTTCTTGAGAACGAAGAAAAATAATCTCAAAAGCCATTTCGGGAACATTGTCTTTATCGTTTAGATTATAATAAGCATTTTGTAGTTTGTCTACCTCTTGTAGTTTTTCAGTAATACTTTTATGCTCGTGTATAGAAGGATCGAAACACCTTAGGTTATTATATGCTGTCATCAAAAATCGTTTAGATAAAAAATAATCTATTTGTTTCTTTTCACCAACAGACTTATTCTCTTTACCAATTATAGAACTTATAGAACTAAAGTATTTGTCTAAAGCCTCAGAAACTCTTGAGTCACTCTCTTCATTGGTACTAATTTCATCCGTGACGACGCTTTCCGTATCCAACTAATGTCCCTTGGTTTGTATAGTATAAGTATATCAAAACATGACTTAATTAGAATATACAAAGTTATCTAAGTGCATAGCCTATGGGTACATGTAGAGTTATCTCTTCTGTTGGTGGGGGAAATTCTCCAGACAAATCTTCTATTGTTTTTCTTGCTGCACGAGATAGGATGTCGCTATTTGAACTTATAACATGTATATTACTTGCTTTAGAATCTACTCCAAGTGTAAACTTTACAAGAACCTTACCCGTTATGCCTCTTTTTCTCGCACTTCTTGGGTAGTAAAGGTTATCTTGTAGCAACATAGCAATAGCTTGAGTATTTATCTTAATATACTCAGTTACAACTACTTCTTGTTTTAATTTTCTCTCATTAGCTATCTCTTGCACACTCTTTTGTCGTAATGGCTCTTTTTTAACTACCTCCTCAACCTCTTTGTTCACAAGTTCTTTGTTTTCTACAATAGGAACAACTTTTTTTGGAATGATAATCTTAGAAATAGTTTTTTCTACTTTAGGAGTTTTTTGTTCTATCTGTTTTTCTTGTTTGATTTTTTTTGGTTTAGGCTTTACTTTTGGTGCATCAGCAACATTACACAGTGTTACACTAACTCTGTCACACTCTTTATCTGTAGAACAACTTACATTTTCTGATGACAAGTAAGTATTCCAAGTGAACAAAATAGCTAATAGTATAGCTACATGAATCACAATAGATGTTAGTAGTGATTTAGAATGTCTTATCATGAAGGAAATAGTAACAAAAGATTGTTACTATTTTGTTAAAGAGTATGTAAAAATATTATATTGCTCTCTTAAATTCTGGATATGCTTCAACTCCACACTCGTTAACGTCCATACCTTCAACTTGCTCATCATCAGTAGCTCTAAATTTAGAGATTTTGTTTATGACAAACAGTACAGTGTAAGAAACAACAAATGCAAATACAGCTACAACAACAACACCTTTTAACTGATCCATAAATGAGATACTATCTACAAATAAACCAACAGCTAAAGTTCCCCATATACCATTCACTAAATGAACCGAAAGTGCTCCAACTGGATCATCTAGTTTTAACTTATCAAACAAAGGAACAGCAAACACAACTAATGCACCACCAACTGCACCAATTAAGATAGGTGTATACATGTCATAAAGATCAGGTCCAGCAGTAACAGCGACTAAGCCACCTAATGCACCATTTAGTATCATCGTAATATCAAGTAATTTATATCTGAAGTACATAATAAGTCCAGCTATTATTGCACCTGCAAGTCCAGCTGTGTTTGTATTCATAATAGTTTGTGCAACAGTGTTAGCATTTTCAACTGAAGAGATAGAACCAACACTTCCTCCATTGAAACCAAACCAACCTATCCAAAGAAGTAGTGCTCCTAGAACAACCAAAGGAATATTTGAAGCAGGAATAACTCTGATCTTTCCATCATTGTAACGACCTTTTCTCGGTCCCATAATCATGATTGCAGCAAGTAAAGCCCAGCCACCCGTTGAGTGAATAACAGTAGAACCGGCAAGGTCATACATGTTAATGTCAAGCATTGTCCCTGCAATCATATCTGCACCCCAAGATATATTAACAACTACTGGGTAAATAACAGCACCCATGATAACAGTAAAGATAGCTAAAGGAATGATTCTAACACGTTCACTAACACCACCACTCATGATGTTTACTGTCTTCCCAACAAATGCCATTTGAAACATAAAAACAGCCCAAATACTCTGAGTATCACTCTCCCATGAGCCAAAAGCAAGTTCATAACCAACAAGTAAAAAAGCTAATGAAGCAACAGCATATATCATTACATTTATAGTTAAAACTGCAGATACATTTTTAGTACGTACAAGTCCAGCCTCTAGCATAGCAAAACCAGGAACCATAAAAATAATTAAAA
>JAOFSE010000028.1 GCA_028044295.1 Sulfurimonas sp. | reverse complement strand
ATACTTTATGAGATATAAAAAGTCAAGAACAATAACTATCTTTTTCTTTTTCTTTTCTCATTTACATGTAGAATCAAAAACTCCAAGTTTCCGACTACTTTTTTTACTATTTTACCTTCGTCTATTAGCTGTGATAAAGTCTCTTTACTTTGATCGTCAAACAGAAGATTGATATCATCTTGTGTAAGTGGTCTTTTGTCTAGAGTGTTTAGTATATCTTCTTTACTATACTCTGAATTGTTAGGCTCAGCATGAACTCTTGAAGCTATATGTATGGGAAGAGAGCTATCGAACTCTAAAGAGGCATTATGTAGCTCTTTATAGCTTATACCACTAACAGGGTAGGCTGGTGGTCTGTCTATTGTTCCGAGGTCGATTCTTTCTACATGTAGGTCTAGCATAACATCATTTAGTTTTGCTATCTCTTCTTTTGTATCGTTGATACCATATACAAAGAGTATCTCTGTAAAAAGCTTCCCTTTGTAGACTTTACTAAACTCTATGACTTTGCTTACTACATCTTCTACATGTATACTCTCATGAGGTCTATCTATCTTTTTAAATACATCTGGGGAGATAGCATCAAGTGAGAGTTTTACTTGGTCTAGTTTTAGTAATGAGTTAAAAACTTTTTTATCAACTAAGGTAGCACTATTTGTAAGTATGAGAGTTTCAGTTGAGTTTTTTATCTTGTCTATTTCATCTATTAGTTTGTCTAGATGAGGGTAGAGTGTTGGTTCACCATTGGCTGTAAGTGTTATGACATCTATTTTATCGTTTAAATGTTCTTTTAGTTCGTTGATGATTGTTGAAACTTCTACAGTTTTTACTTGTTTATCCATGGTAGCAGCTGGAGCTAACTCACAGTATAGACAGTCAAAGTTACACTGTTTTATGGCAGGGGAGAGGTCTACACCCAAAGAAGAACCAAATCTTCTAGAGTTGATAGGACCAAATATAGTATTCATTTATTTTTTACTAACTCTTTGACACTCTTTTACAAAGTGTATAGCATTCTCAACTGGTACATCTGGAAGGATTCCATGACCTAAGTTAAAGATGTGACGAGAAGTTCCCATAGTCTCTTGGATAACTTCTACACATTTAGTAGTAGCTTCTTTAGAGTAAAGGCGACATGGCTCCATATTTCCTTGAAGAACATACTTGTCTCCAAGTTTTTCTTTTGCAAGAGACATTGGAGTTGACCAGTCAACACCAAACACATCAAAGTTACCATATACTTTGTCTAAAAATGCAGGAATTCCCTTAGGAAACATAATTACTGGGATATGAGGATACTTCTCTTTTAAGTACTCTGCAATCTCAACCATGTAAGACCATGAAAACTCATCATATTTACCAGGTTCTATCGCTGCTGCCCATGAGTCAAATATTTGAACTACATCTATTCCAGCTTGGATCTGTTTTTCCATGTAAAGTTTAACAACTTCAGTAACTTTTTTAAGTATCTTGTGAAGTAAATCAGGGTTAGAGTACATCATTTTTTTACAAAGATTATAAGTTTTAGTACCTTGTCCCTCTATCATGTATGTAGCAAGAGTCCAAGGAGCACCTGTAAAACCGATAAGTGCTTTCTCATCACCTCTTGCATCAAGTTGTTCACGAAGAAGCTCTATAGTCTCGAAAACGTATGTTAATTTACTAGCAGCCTCTTCACCACCGATAAGTCTATCGATATCAGCTTCACATGTGATAGGGTCGTTAAACTTTGGTCCAAAACCTTTTATAAACTCTAAGTCCATACCCATCTCATCAGGTATAACAAGGATGTCACTAAAAAGTATAGCTGCATCAACACCAACTATGTCTAAAGGTTGGATAGTTACTTCTGCCGCTTTTTTAGGGTCGTGACATAAGTTTAGAAAGTTTCCAGCTTCTGCACGAACTTTCATGTACTCCGGTAAGTATCTTCCAGCTTGTCTCATCATCCATACAGGAGTGTATGGAGTCTCTTTACCTAAACATGCATCTACAAATATTTTACTCATTTTATTCCTTGAAAATTATTAGTGTTTTTTTCCGACTTTACCTAAAAAGTATAGTCCTACAGCTACAGCTGTAATTGAAAGTGCTAGATATAGTAAGTCTAATGCACCATGGTATTCAGTATGTCCAACTTTTTGAAAAAATCCAACAACAAGAACCATTACGATTACTTTTGAGATTTTGTCTTTTAGTTGGTCAAGTGAATGGATAGCAAGAAGTTGGTTGTCTTCTCCATTATCATCTTTAGCGGCATCTATCTCTGAGATAAAAAGCTCATAAAGACCGAAAGAGAAGATTATCATTACAACACCGATAAGGTATAAGTCAACTGCACCAATAATGCCACCAACTACATCTTCATGAAAAGTTGCAGGGTGAGTATGGTTATAGTAAGTTGTAACAACATATTTAGCTGTAGTATAAATGTCTACACTAGCTACTGCAAAAAGTATTATTGCACCAACTACACCAAAAAATACAGCAAGTATGATGATAAACCTAGAACTCCAAAGACTTTTTTCAAATAATTTTTCAAACATATTAGTTTCCACCTTCCATCTCTACCCATTTTTGAGCTATTCTTACAGCATTTGTAGCTGCACCAACTCTTAAGTTGTCAGCAACAACAAACATGTGAATCATATGTTTTGAATAGTTGTCATTTCTAATACGACCTACGAAAGTCTCATTCATATCAACACATGTAGCAGGCATTGGGTATAGCGCTTCATCTGGATTGTCAAGGATCACAAGGTTAGGAGCTTTACTTAACACGTCTCTAACATCATCAGCTTGAACTTCAGATTCGAAAGTAAGAGTAATCGCTTCAGCGTGACCACGAAGAGTTGGTACACGTACACAAGTAGCACTAAGATGAATGTCTTTATTCATGATTTTAGTAGTTTCATTTACCATTTTCATCTCTTCTTTAGTGTATCCATTATCCATAAAAATATCTATTTGAGGGATTACATTTAAAGCGATTTGTTGGTTAAAAACTTTATGTTCAGAATCACTTAGTTTAAATGCGAAAAAGTCTTGCATTTGTGTAACTAACTCTTCCATAGCTACTTTACCCGCACCACTTGTTGCTTGATAAGTACTAACATCAACTCTTTTTAATCCATAAGCAGTGTCAAGAGGCTTAAGAGTTTGAACCATCTGAATAGTTGAACAGTTAGGATTAGCAATTATTCCTGAGTCCTTCCATTTAGCTATGTCTTCAGGGTTTACTTCTGGAACAACTAAAGGAATGTTGTCTACCATTCTAAAGTGAGATGTATTGTCTATTACAACTGCTCCAGCTTTTACAGCCGCAGGAGCAAACTTTTCACTGATACTTCCACCAGCAGA
>JAOFSE010000027.1 GCA_028044295.1 Sulfurimonas sp. | reverse complement strand
CCCGACCCCCGGCTTATGAGACCAGTGCTCTGACCAACTGAGCTACCCTGACATCTTTTAAGAGGCTGGAATTATACTCATAAAAAGCTTTCACTTTCCTTTACGTAGAATTTTTATATCATAATCCATATATTAGTAATTTTTCAGTAGAATCCTTTTAAATAAAACATTAGCAACATATGAAGGATATACATGAACTTTCAACCATTAGGAGAAAGAGTTTTAGTGAAAAGAGTAGAAGAAGCAAATACAACTGCTTCAGGAATTATAATACCTGACAGTGCTACTGAAAAGCCATCTACGGGTGAAGTTGTAGCAGTTAGTAAAGAGGTTTCAGAGTTGGCATGTGGAAACATCGTTATTTTTGGTAAGTACTCAGGTAACGAAATCACACTAGGTGTAGACAAGTTTTTAGTATTAGATACAGACGATATTTTTGGAATAATAGGATAATAAAATGGCAAAAGAGATAATTTTTTCAGATGACGCAAGAAATAAGTTAGCAATTGGTGTAGGAAAACTATGTGATGCAGTTAAAGTAACGATGGGACCTCGTGGCCGTAACGTACTGATTCAAAGAAGTTATGGTTCTCCAGTTATTACTAAAGATGGTGTGTCAGTAGCTCGTGAAATCGAACTAAAAGACAAACTTGAGGACATGGGTGCACAACTTGTAAAAGAGGTAGCATCTAACACTGCTGATGAAGCTGGTGATGGTACAACGACTGCAACAGTTTTAGCAAATGCTATTTTTTCTGAAGGTCTTAGAAACATTACAGCTGGTGCAAATCCTGTAGAAGTTAAACGTGGTATGGACAAAGCTTGTGAAGCAATACTTGAAAATCTAAAAGCATCTTCTAAAGTTGTAGATGGAAAAAAAGATATCGCTCAAGTTGCAACTATCTCTGCAAACTCTGATACAGCTATTGGTGATATGATTGCTGAAGCTATGGATAGAGTAGGGCAAGACGGTGTTATTACTGTTGAGGAAGCTAAAGGTATATCTGATGAACTTGATGTTGTTGAAGGTATGCAGTTTGACCGTGGTTACCTAAGTCCTTACTTCATAACAAACACAGAGAAGATGACAGCTGAAATAGAAAATCCTTGGATTTTACTAGTTGATAGCAAAATTTCATCTCTTAAAGATTTACTTCCAGTACTTGAACAAGTTCAAAAGACAAATCGTCCTTTACTTATCATTGCTGAAGATGTAGATGGAGAAGCTCTTTCAACTTTAGTTGTAAATAAACTTCGTGGTGTTTTAAACATCTCTGCTGTTAAAGCTCCAGGTTTTGGTGACAGAAGAAAAGCTATGTTACATGACATTGCTACTTTAACTGCTGGAACTGTTATAGCTGAAGAGACAGGTCATACACTTGAGGGTGCTGACATTAACATGTTAGGTCAAGCTTCTAGAGTAGTTATTGACAAAGATAACACTGTAATCGTTGATGGTGCTGGACAAGAGTTAGATGTTCAAAACAGAATCGCTGAGATTAAAGTTCAAATAGATACTACTACAAGTGAGTATGACAAAGAGAAACTTCAAGAACGTCTTGCAAAACTTAGTGGTGGTGTAGCAGTTATAAAAGTTGGTGCTGCAACTGAAACTGAAATGAAAGAGAAAAAAGACCGTGTTGATGATGCACTTTCTGCTACTAAAGCTGCAGTGGAAGAAGGTATAGTTATTGGTGGTGGAGCTGCTCTAGTTCGTGCTGCTTCGAAAGTGTCTTTGACTCTTGAGGGTGATCAACAAATTGGTTGTGAAATTATTCTTCGCGCTGTAAAAGCTCCTATGAAACAAATCGCACAAAATGCTGGGTTTGATACAGGTGTTGTTGTAAATGCAGTTGAAAGTGCAGATAGTGAAACTATAGGTTTTAATGCTGCTACTGGTGAGTATGTAGATATGTTTGAAGCTGGAATCATTGACCCACTGAAAGTTGGTCGTGTAGCTCTTACAAATGCTACTTCTGTTTCAAGTCTTCTGTTAACTACTGAAGCTGCGATTTTTGAAGATGCATCTGAGCAAGTTGCTATGCCAGAAGCTGGCGGTATGCCAGGTGGAATGGGCGGAATGCCAGGAATGATGTAACTACCTACTTTAGGTAGTTAATCTTTTTTATACAGTTAAAACTCTAATATCTTCTGAAAGCATTCTTTGTAGAATGTTTTCCATAGATGAGTGAGTACCACCAGAAGACTCACAAGATGTACAAGCTCCTTGAAACTCTATATAAACAAGAATGTGACCATTTTGCTCTACAACATTAAGTAGCTCTGCATCACCATTATCTTGGTGCAAATAACCTCTGATTTTCTCTTCTATTACTTTGTCAATCATATTTATTTTTTTAACTAGATTTCCGTTTTTAAATTCTTCTTGTTCAGTCATATTATTTCCTTTTTTATATTTCTTTGATGTTTACTTCTGAAGCAACTATATATAATGGAGAATTACGAATATTAAGCATAGCATTGCCTTTTCCAATTCCAAAACCATAGAGGCCATTTTCTTTGATAAATGTTATACCACTTGTCATATCTAGATAAGGAAGAGCATCATCTATCAATAACTTTGAAGCATTGATATCTTTAAATTCTATCTCTACTTTACTAACGTCTTCACCTTCATCATCAAGTATTACAAGAGTAATAATTTTTGAAGAATCTGAGAGTTGTTGAATAGAACGAATTTGCTCATATTTAAAGTTGTTATATTTTTCTAATAGTTTATTTACTTGTTCCATTATTTTCCTTTTCGCAAATTATACAGAAATATTTTTCAAGTATATCTGTATTTATAATACTTTTACAGATTATAAGCATAGATTAATTTATGATAATATGATATTATTTGCGCACAAGAAGGAATAATAAAATTGAATAACCCATTTGAATCAGGACATATAAAAAATTACTTACTGCTCTATGCTAGTGTAGTCGTGATAATGATTTTATTTTTTATAGCTTCGACTCTTTTTTTTGAAGTAAAAGAAGTTGATAAGAAAGTATTTGTAAGTGATCTTCAAACAAAGTTACATGTAGAAGTAGTAGAGCCTCAAAAAGAGGAAGTTAAAGAGAGTAAGTTTAAGCTTCTTGATAAAGCTTATTAGACTACTCTTTTGTAACTATATATAGTTGTTCGTGATGAAGTTTTTTTAGTATATCCATAACTGTTACAAAGTCTTGGAACTTTGACTCTTTATCACTCTTAAGAACAACGGTTTGATCCTTTGAAACATTTGAGAGTCTATTTTGTAAAGACTGGATTGTAACTTTTTCTTTATCAAAGTACATCTCACCCTTAGCATTTACATAGATAGTGACTTCTTTTTTAACATCTTCTTTTGTGGATGTTTTAGCGGTAGGTAAATCTACTGGTATTACCCCTTGCTTTATAAAAGTTGCAGTAGTTAAAACCATAACTAAAAGTACAAGCATTATATCTATAAATGGAATTACATTTATCTCATCAAATCTTTTTCTATGTTTTTTACATTTTGACATTTTTTGCTAGTTCTCTTTAGAGTCTTGGGCTACATCAAACACTGTTAATATCTTTTCAACTTTACGAAGTAACATAGTATAAGTAACAATAGCTGGCATAGCAACAAGAAGACCCATAGCAGTTGCTTTAAGGGCAAGTGCTAGACCTAGCATTATCTCTTTGGCATCTACAGCTCCAGCGTCTCCCATAGAGTAAAATGTAAACATGATTCCAAGAACAGTTCCAAGTAGACCAACGTAAGGAGCATTTGAACCTATAGCACTAATAACACCTATGTTGTTTGTTAAGTCCATTTCTAGTAAATCTCTGTGGTCATAATCACTAACTCTAACATCACTATAAAACATCATTCTCTCTATAAATAACCATAGAGTTACTACACTCATAAGTACTAATAGACCTATAATCCCGTAGTCTATAACATTTTCTGCATATACCAATAAATCTTTTGTCACTAACTGTCCTTCTTTACTTAAAGTGTAATACTACTGTTGTTCCCTCATCGGGTTTTGATTTGAAATTTAATGAAATGTCATTTGAGTCACAAAATCTTTTCACCATACTAAGACCAATTCCAAAGCCTTGTATGCTTTTGTTACTTTGGTAATAGTTGTCAAATATATGGACAAGTTCTACTTCATCTATCCCACAACCATAATCTTTTATCTCTAAAGTATTGTTGTGTAATATTATATCAATTTTATGAATGCTTTGTGAATACTTTACAGCATTGTCAATTAAGTTGTCAATAACTTTAGATAAACCAGTTTTATCTGTAGTAATTGAACTTACATGTAGATTTAAATTAAACTCTACATGAGGATAAATAGAACGCAAAAAATCCACTCTATTTTCTACAAGTTCATTGAGGTTAAACTCTTGGGCTATTATCTTAGAACCTTGTAGTTTAATCATGTAGTCTAGTTCATTATACCTCTCTTGAAGCATTTGACAAGCGCTTTCTATTCTAGATGCTCTTTTTAAATCTTTTTCGTTTTCTAAAGACTTTTTCAAAAGATGAATATTTGTAAGTATTGTACTGATAGGAAGGTTTAACTCATGAAGAGTTTCTTTAGATAAGTTTTGTAAATTGTTTACATGCTCAGCAAGGGGATCAATAGCTAACTTAGAAATTATAACTCCTGTAAAGCTTACAAACCCCACAAGTGTTAAAGATAGTAAAGTAAGATTTTGTGTCGGAGAAACTTCTAAAAAGTAGTAAAGTATGGCTAGAAATGAACCTGTTGTAAAGTAGTAGTATATAAATATATTTATACGAAGATTACGAAACAAGTTTATACCCAATACCACGTACATTTTCTATATTCATTTGAGGAAGTAAGTTTTTTATACGATTGATATAAACTCTTAGAGCACCATCACTTACGGTATCACTACTACTCCATAACTCTTCAAGTATTAAATCTTTTGGTACGGTAGCGTTTATATGTTGCATAAGAAGAAGAAGAAGTTTATATTCTTTTTTTGATAGTTCAAGGTCTTTTCCATCATACAAGATTCTTTTTAGAGTTTTGTCATGAGTTAATAGTCCAGTAGACTCTACGTCTCTTTGTGTAACCCTACTTAAAATTGCATTTATACGAAAGATTAATTCATCGGAGTCAAAAGGTTTTGTCATATAGTCATCAGCGCCACTTAAAAAACTACGCTTTAAAACTTCTTTATCTTTGTGCGACGTGAGAAAGATACTTGGAGTATTATCATTGGCATCTCGAAGCTCTTTTAATAGAGTGATACCATCAATAAGTGGAACATTAATATCTAATAGATATAGATCAAACTTTTTTGAAAATGTTTTATCAAGGGCATCTTGCCCATTTGTTACATGAGTAACTTCGAAGTTTGAATCTTCAAGGAGATCTGTTAGAGTCTCTCCAAAAAGTATATCATCTTCTAGTAGTAGAAGTTTATTCAATGCTCTCAATAGCCCAGTTGATTGTTTCACCAGCATACATTGGTACAACACCACTGTAAGTTTCAGGTACAACAAAAGGTCTTTTTTCAAGCACTACTTCTTTAAACTCTGGACAAATACCATAAATGTTTTGAGCATTGTCACTTACAAAAGCTTGTAGGTTGTCTAGTTTGTCATATTGATCGAAAATTTCACATAATAATTGAAGTGCTATTGGTGCAGTAAATACACCAGCTGCACATCCACAAGACTCTTTTTTATGTTGAGGATGTGGTGCAGAGTCTGAACCAAACATTACTTTAGGGTGTGCTTCAAGCGAAACATTTAAAAGTGCATCTAAATCCTCAGGTCTTTTAGCAATTGGTTTACAAAATAGATGAGGCATCATCATTCCACCAACTACATCATCAAGTGTAAGAATTAGGTGATGAACTGTAATAGTTGCATATAGGTTTTCAAACTTATCTAACATATCAACAGCCGCTTTTGTTGTAATATGCTCCATGATAATTTTTAGTTTTGGAAAAGATGTAGCTAAAAGTTCATAGATACTCATAAACTCAGCTTCTCTATCCATAACAAAACCATCAGTCTCACCATGAACACAAAGTGGAATTTCCATATCACTCATAGCTTCAAGAGTCGGCCTCATCTCTTCTATGTCAAAAGATGAAACTCCACCTTCTGAATTTGTTGTGATACCTGCTGGATAAAGCTTGATAGCTGTAATTTCACCTGCAACACTCTCTAAGAATGCTCTGTCATAGTTTTGGTAAAAAAGAGTCATATATGGTTCAAAGTAGTCATTTGGAACAGCAGCCATAATACGTTCT
>JAOFSE010000026.1 GCA_028044295.1 Sulfurimonas sp. | reverse complement strand
TATTTATTAACTCTTTATATATAGAATAGAATAAATTAACTAAAAGGAACAATATGGGACTTTATGACCGTGACTATGCAAGAGGTAATTCATCTGCATATACTACTAATACAAAGAGTGATACACAAATAGTATCATTTGTTAAAGAGACTTACAAACTGTTTGCTGCTTCAATGATGGCTGGTGCTGTTGGTGCATATGTAGGTGTACCAATAGCTGGAACTATAGCAGCTAACTTTTTTCCACTTTTTATTTTAGAAATTGGGCTACTTATAGGTTTACACTTTGTAAAGCATAAACCAGGGATTAACTTAATGGTAATGTTTGGATTTGTATTTATGACAGGCTTAATGCTTGCTCCATTACTTTCACGTACACTTGGTATGAGTGGTGGTGGAACTATTGTTGGTAATGCATTCGCAATGACATCAGTAATTTTTGGTGCTATGAGTTTTTATGCTATTAAAACAACTAAAGACTTTTCAGGTTATGGTAAACCTCTTATGATTGCTCTTTTTGTAATTATTGGTTTTTCAATTATAAATATGTTTATGGGTAGTCCATTAATGTCAATTGTTATTTCTGGGGCTGTTGTGGTTTTATTTAGTATATTAGTTACATATGATACTCAAAATATCATCCGCGGTGCTTATGAAACTCCTATTGATGGAGCTATAGCACTTTACTTAGACTTTCTAAATATATTTACTGCACTACTTCACCTATTGGGTATATTTAATAGTGACGACTAATATTTAAATCCTTATCTCCCGAATTCCTTCGGGTGATATATCTGCAACAACTACACAGCTAAACTATCCTAACATTTAATTCTTATCCAACCTCTTAGTTCATATTTACAGTACTTTGCATTTATTCATGTATATTAAGCATTATTTATCCCATAAATAATAGACTATTCTGCAGTCATGCAAATAATGAGGTAGTGTTAACAGTTAAGAAGTAGTATTGATTGAGATTAGTAAGAAGAGGTGTAACCTGGTCTAAACCAAGTTACGTAGAAATAAACTAAGTTAAACTTAGTCCATCATCTCAAATTCACCGTATGATCTAGATACGTTGTTTGAATTTAAAACATCATAAAGACCTTTGTCTTTAAAATCTGGAAGTGTAACTACTTCATTAATTTCAGTAGCTTCAACATCATTATCAAGTGCTGCTAAAATTTGGTCTTTCATCTGTGTAAAATACTTAACAGATTCATCAATAGCTGTTTTACTAGTATTGAAACCGTGACCTGGAACACAAACATTCCAATCTTTTGATTTAATTAAATCAAGAGCTTTAAGCTGACCCATAACAAGACCATTTCTATTTGAAGTGATACGACCATTCATTACAACATCAGCTGTAAGAATAACTTTTTTCTCTGGTAAATAAAGCATGAAGTCATCTTCTGAGTGTGCTTGACCTAAAGAGATATACTCCATAGTAACACCACCAAGTTTGAATACCTTACCATCATCATAAGACTCATCCATAGGAGTAATCTTAGTACCTTCAACATCTATAGGATTTAAGATTTGAAACATTCTAGTCTCAGGCTCATGTCCTGGCTTGTATCTTTCATTTACAATCTTAGTACCAATTAGTTTAGAACCAAATTTTTCTTTGTAAAAACCTGAACCTAACCAGTGATCATCATGTTCATGAGAGAATATAATAGTATTTACAGGTAAGTCTGCAATTTTTTGCATTTCAGTATATACTGCTTTTGCAAATTTATAAGTAGCTCCTGTATCCCATACAACCCAGCTATCTGAAGTTTTAATATAGCAAGAGTTTGACATAAAACCAGCATTGTCAGCTGTTGGCATCTCTATAGCACCAAACATACAATAAACACCATCTGCAACTTTTTTAGGTTTGATATCAAACACATGCTCTTGAGCTTTTGGATCACCACCAGCAAAACTAGAAGTAGTTAGTAACATAGCTGTAGCAGCTATCAATAACGGATTAATCACTTTTTTAATCATAAGATTCCTTTGTAAAATTTTAATTCTTGAAGAATATAGTTGGAGCGTTTAAAACACCTCAAATCTACTCTTACATGTAGAGAGAATAGCATTCCCCAAAAGGGGAGAATAACTATTTAATTTTTGCAGTTTTCTTTGCAGTTTTACCATTTGAGTCAACCCAGTCAACATCAATTTTATCACCCTTATTTGCACCAGCGAATGCAAATTGGAAATATGGATTTTTAGATAGGAATGGTCCAGTAGACGCTTCCCATACAACAGCTCCATTTACTCTAGCAGTGATGTGAGTAATAAACTCAACAGCTACTTTTTTCTTTTCAGCTTCTTCTTTACCAACCATTGGGCTTTTAGCTAAAACTTTAACGCCAACTACGCCTTTTTTTAATTTTGCTTTTACTTTCATAATAATCCTTTTTTTAATTTCTTTTGTTTATAGCAATGTAATATGGGGTTGAATCAACCTCCACAACCACCGATAGAAACTTCTACTTTTTGAACTTGTGAATAAAACTTACCATCAGTACCTTTAGCAATGATAGTTACGTTAGCAGTTTTTCTCATTTTGATTTTAGTCTTAATATCAAAAACACCACCTTTACCTAATTCAAATACAGCAACAGCAGAACGAGGATTAGCATCTTGGAATAAAGCAACAGTAGTTACTTCTACTTTTGACTTCATACCGATTGGCACAGCACCACCATTTTCAGCAAGCTTTGGAGCTTTCATCTTGATCTTACCTTCGATTGGCTTGATATCTCCAAATAAAGCTTTAACAGCTTCCGCAGAACCAGCAGCATCCCATGTAGCAGGAGCAGTCGCTCTAAAGTCAGTAGCACTTACGCTTGACGGTAAAACAGTTGCAGCAGCAGCTACTGCACCTAAACTTAAAAATTTTCTTCTTTCCATTTTATTTCCTTTATATAATGTTTGGTAATTCTAACAAGTATAATTTACTTGCTAGAGTCTACCATAAATTTAACAATGTCGATCACTTGTGCGTCAGTTAAGTCCATGTTACCACCCTTAGCTGGCATACCACCAAAACCATTGATTGCATTTGAATTAACTTTGTCCATACCTTGTGCTACAACAGTAGCCCATGTATCATGATCTCCAACAGCTGGAGCACCCATAGCATCTGTAGCGTGACATAATGCACAGTTTGCGTCGTATAGTTTTTCAGTTTCTGATTTAGCAGAAGTACCAGCTTCAACAGGTAAATCTCTTACAGTTGAGTAAGCAGGAACAACATTAGATATTTCCATACCAATTCTCATTACTGTAGCTTCTTTGTTACCATCAAGTATATTTGGATCTTTACAATCTTCCATACATTTAGTACCAGCACCAATATTTTTAGGACGATCAGCAAAGAATGCTCTTACATTCTCAACGCCATTTGGACCATCAATATTTGGATAGAAACCTTCTCTATTTGGCATTTTGATTTTTAAGAATTTTTCTCTATCAAGAACATATTCATCATCAACTTCAACACCATCTATAGAGATTTCATTTACATTCAATAAATAAGCAGTTAAAGCATAAAGCTCATCATTACTTAAACTTTTTGGATGTGCGTAAGGCATTGCATCACGAATGTACCAGATCATAGTACTTGCTTGTGGCCAGTATGAACCAAAAGTTCTTTTTGGAGCATCCATACCTGGAGCAGTTCTTTGGTTTGTAAGTGAATCTAAAGAACCACCTGCAAGTGTAGGATAACCTTTACCACCAGCACCGAACTCACCATGACATGAAGCACACTGTGATTCGTAAAGTTCATCACCTAATTCAACAGAACCAGAACCTTCAGGAAGACCTGTACCGTCTGGCATAATATCTGCATCCCAAGCTTTTAACTCGTTAGGTGTTGGAACTCTACCATGATTAACACCACTCACATCTTGAGTGTTGTAAGCATATGCAGTTTCAATACCATTTTCTCTTGGGTATGTAACACCACCATCAAGAGCGTCAACACTTCCGTTATAGCTTTCAGCTATGTTAGAAGTACCAAAACAACCTGTAAATAAAGTTGTACTAGCAACAAGAGCTGCTGTGATTACAATTGATTTATGATCTAACTTGAACATTGTTCACCTCTCCCATATCGTTTACTTCCCAAGTACAAATTGAGTTTCTGTGATAAACACCTTCAACACCAATTACAGCTTTCTCTTGGTTAACTGTTGGTTGAATATTATCACTATCATCTTCAGCACGTGATTGTAATAATAAAGGTTTCCCTTCATATCTATACATGAATGAGAATCTAGTCCATGATTTTGGAAGCACTAAACCTTTAAGGTTAGCTTGGAACCAGTTTTTACCACCGTCCATTGAAAGATCTACATTAGAAATAGTTCCGTGACCAGACCATGCGATACCTTCAATTTCTACTAAATCACCTTTTTGAACATCAGTCCATGGCTTTTCAGGACATGGAGAAGTAATGATAGAGTTAACTTCTAGTGGATAGAAATGCTGGATAGCTTTACCACTTGCAGTAAGTACAGTGTACTTAGAAGTCTCTTCTTTACAGTACCATGGGTTTTCACCGAATTCTAAACGTTTAAGATATTTGATACATAAGTTAGCTTCCCAACCTGGTAACATAAGACGAACAGGATAACCTTGTTCTGGTCTAAGTGCTTCACCATTTTGAGCCCAAACGATCATTGCATCATCTAAAACTTTTTCAACTGGGATAGTTCTACTCATTTCTGAACCATCAGAACCTTCAGCTAACATCCATTTTGCTTCTGGCTTAAGACCTAAGTCATCAAGGATTACTGATAAACGAACACCAGTCCATTCAGCATTACTCATCATACCTTTTACAAATTGTAAAGAGTTGAATTGTGGACCTTTCCATTCAGCAGCACCATTTGCAGGACACTCTAAGAAAAGAGTTCTTGTTTCAGATGGGTATCTTTTAAGTTGATCTAGAGTTAAAACTAATGGCTTTTTAACAAGACCATGAATCATTAATCTAAATTTATTAGGATCTACATGTGCAACACCATTATGAGTTCTTGTGAAGTGTAGACCATTTGGAGTAATGATACCTTCTAGCTCATGTAATGGACACATAGAAACAGCAGCATGCATATCACCAGCCGATGACATAAGACTTGAAGTTCTTCTTACAATGTTATGCTCGTATTTTGATGGTATACCATATGGATGCTTATTAAGTTCATCACCTAAAGTCGTTCCCCATTTAGTGTGATGAGTTATATTCTCATCATCAGCTAATAGTTTGCTTGGTGCTAAAACAGCAGCAGCAGTAATTGCGCTTACAGAATAAGCAGCAGTTTTCTTGAAGAAATCTCTTCTACTATTAGTTTCTAAATTATTTTCAGAAATATTATTCATTAATATCTACCTCCTCGTATTATCTTGTAGATTTTATAGTATGCATAGTACAAATTATAATATGCATAGTACAAAATGCAAGACGAAGATTATATAGCAAGTTTTCTTAAATTGTCAATAAAGAATAACAACAACATAATATAATTCATTTATCTTAGCAATTACTACACACTGAAGTTCATATATTTTACTTGTTAAACTAACATAATATATGATAAAATCACACCAATTAAAGAGAATACAAGGCGTATTGATGGCGAAAACAAAAGTTGGTCAAGTTCTAAAACTTTTTACATCTAAGTCTGGAACTTCTGAAAGATTTAACGAAAACTTAATATCTTTAGATGAGTCAGGTGTACTAAATGACAAGTTTTACAACAAAGATATAGAAAGATCAGTGCTAATATCATCAATAGATAGCTACAATCTAATCAAAAAATATAATATTGAAATGCCTTTAGGTTATTTGGGTGAAAATATTTTACTAGACTATAATCCATACTCCCTTGAAGTTGGAAGCCGTATTCAAATCGCTGATACAGTTTTAGAAATATCTCAATACTGTACTATCTGTAATCATTTAGCAGTATTAGATGTAAAACTACCCACTCTTTTAAAAAATGACAGAGGAATCTTTGCTAAAGTGATTAGTGGTGGGGATATTAAAATAAAAGAAGATGTATACACAATATGAATAAAATAATAAAAGAGCCCCTGCTCCATTTTGTAATCCTAGGACTAGCATTATTTTTTATATATGCTCAAATGAACAGTACTCAAGAAGTTAATGCATCTGAGAATATAGTTGTGACTCAAGAGAATATCATTACTATAAAAAATAACTGGATAAATAAAAAAGGTTCTCCTGCTTCTGATGAAGAGTTGAAAAAAGAGATTCAAAGATTTGTACATGAGGAAGCTT
>JAOFSE010000025.1 GCA_028044295.1 Sulfurimonas sp. | reverse complement strand
GTCCTCAAGTTCTATGGGACTGGAAAGCTGACGTTGCTGAGAAATCTGCAGCTATTTTAGATCTTGCATCTGAGATTCCAAACTGTAAAATCATCCCAATGCCAGATTACAGACCTAAATATCCAAAAATTGATGTTAAAGCTGAAATTAATCCAAATCACCCAAATCTTACAATTCTTGATAATAAGATCGATGCTTGTATTTTTGTTGGTGTACACTGTCACTATGCAAATCTTTCACTTAGAATGATTCGTGCAGGTACTAGTTGTTATACAATTGCTATGTGTGCTTACATGGGACACGAAGAAGCTATGGCATCTATTAGAGATTTACATGCATCAGACATTCAAAAATTCAAAGAGATAATCATTGAAGAAAGAAACAAGTTAGGAATTAAGTGGGAAACTACTTTACCACCTGAAAATCCATCTTTACAAAAAGAAGATTTTTCAACACTATCACCAGCTGATTATGGCGAGTACAGAAGTCTCATCATGACCAAAAAAGGTGAGCATGTTACTGAAACTGAATAGAAGGAGAAAATATGAGTCCAAATAAAAGACCAATGTTAGAAAAAAAACTAGTAGACATGAATTACCTGTTAAAGGAAGCTCCAAGAGAGCAACACTTTATTACAGGTGCTCAAGCAATGGCAGAAGCTGTTAAAAGAGCAAGTGTTGATATGGCTATTGCATATCCTATTACACCACAATCAGAGGTAATGCACCTTGTTGGTGATGTATTCGCTGCAGGTCACATTAAAGAGTACTATAGAGCAGAAGAAGAACTTGGAACAATGTCAGCTATCGCTGGTGCTTCAAGAGCTGGTGTTCGTCTATTTACAGCAACATCAGGTCCAGGTCTATTACGTGGTTTAGAAGCAATTGTTTCATGGCCAGGTCACCGTGTTCCAGCTGTTCTTGGTATTTTAACTCGTGTTGTTAATGCACCTTTATCAATTCAGCCTGATAATATTGAAATGGCTTACATGATGCATTGTGGTGCTGTAATGTTACATGCTGAAAATCAGCAAGATACATTTGACTACACACTAGCTGCATTTGCTATTGCTGAAAAAGTTGATGTATATATTCCAGTAGCTGTTGCAACAGAAGGTTTCTTCGTAACACACGCTAAGGGTTATGTTGACATGATGTCAGAAGAACTAGCTTATACTCCTTTTGACCCAGTTGCAGCTCCAGTTCCAGCTATGGATAACGAAACTCCTCCAGCTAGAATTCAAAGAGATGCTCCTGTTCAAAAATCAAACTTTATGTCTTACCTGATTCACTCAGTATGGCAACAAGAGATTTGGGATTCAAACTCTCGTGCAATGAAATATATCTATGAGTATCTTGGAGGACCAATTGAGGTTCAAAATCCAGAAGCTGATGTATTTGTTGTTGCATCTGGTTGTGCTGCTGCACAAGCTAGAGAAGCATGGAGATATGCACAAGAGGATGGTTTAAGTGTTGGTCTAATTAAAGTTAGAGCAATCAGACCTTTCCCTAAAAATGAAATAGCTGACGCTGTTAAAAATGCTAAGGCACTTATCGTTCCTGAGCACAACATCATCGGTTGGTTATCAACAGAGATAAAAGCATCAATTCCAAATGGTGGTATTGTTGTAGATGGTCCAAGAGTTTACGGTGGTATGACACTTCCAGTTGAGTTGATTATGAAAGAACTATACACTGCTCTTGGTTTAGAGTACGAATTAAATTTATAAGGGGATACAATGAGTTTAAAATATATTACTCCGGCAGAGAGATTTAAAAAATACCTGCCAAAAGATTATGTAGAATTAGTTGATTACGGTCCATTCGGAAAAACTCAAGAAGAAGCTGGTCCAGGTAACATGGGTCAATTTAAAGAGTTAATGGAAGAACATCCAATGTGTTCTGGTTGTTGGATGGCTTACTATATCAGATTGATATTTGCTTCACTTCCATGTCCAGAAGAAACTGTAACATTAGGTACAGCTGGTTGTGGTCGTCTTGCGATTTCTCAAGCTGCAGTTCCATTTATCTACGGTAACTATGGTGATCAAAATGCAATGGCTTCAGGCCTTACTCGTGCATTCAGATTACGTTTCCCAGATAAAACTAAAGATGTTATTACTATTGCTGGTGACGGTGGTACTATGGATATCGGTTTCTCAATGACTATGCACTCATGGATTCGTGGTGAAAAATTCACAACGATCATGCTTGATAATGAAGTTTATGGAAATACTGGTGGTCAATCATCTGGTATGTCACCTCAAGGTGTTATTCTTAAGATGGCTCCAATGGGTAAAGATTTCGGTAAAATGCCTGCAACTGCTTTAGCTCAAGCTGCTGGTTGTGTGTATACTGTAAGAATGTCTCCTACTAACATCAAAAAAGCTGCTAAGATTATTAGAAGAGCTATTTTCGTTGCTAGAGAAGTTGGTCCTACATTTATCCATGCTTATACATCATGTAACATTGAGTATTCAATTCCTACAGAAGATGTATTCCAAGATGCAAAAGATAAAGAAAAAACTCGTTTTCAATTCGAAGAGTATATGACAGATGAAGCTAAAGCTGTAATAGAAAGAGTTGAAGAAGAAGAAAAAACTGCTAGAAAAGCTAAAAAAGCTGCAAGTAAAGCGGAGGTAAACTAGTATGGCTGAAAAGACAGAAAGATATAACATACGTATTTCTGGACTTGGTGGACAAGGTGTTGTTACTACGGCACACATCCTTGGTTCTACTATGGATAATGCTGGTAAATATGCTTCACTAGTACCATTCTTTGGTTCTGAAAAGCGTATGGCACCGGTTGAAGCTTATGTAAGAGCTTCTAACCAACCAATTTATGAAGTTGGTGAAGTTGTTTACCCAGACATTATTATGATCTACCATTCACAAGTTGTTACACATGGTAAATCATATACAATGCCTTTTTACACTGGTTTAAAACCTAATTCTTTAATTATCATCAATACTGATTTTGATGTTCTTACTGAAGAAGATGAAAAAGTACTTAATGACTTAAACGCAACTGTTGTTCAATTTGATGCTAATGGTCTAGCTAAGAAAATAGCTGGTACTGAACTTGCAACTAATATGGCAATGATGGGTATGCTTCTAGGTCTTACTAAACTTGTAAACGCTGAGAATATCGAAGCTGCAGTTAAAGAGAGATTCCTTGGAAACTCTTTTGTTGCTTCAGGTGGTACAGCTGCTCTAGATTCAGCTATTGAGAAAAAGTTTAAGAAAAAAGAAGAGTTACTTCAAAAGAATATGGATGTTATCAATAAGACTTTTGAAATGGCTGACTCTGTAGATATCTCTGGTTCTGACTTAATTGTTAGACTAGACGTGTAAGGAAGGATATAAATGTATTATGTAGCAAAAGTTAATTCAGATATGTGTGCTGAGTACAAGTGTAACACTTGTACTTTATATTGTCCAGAAGCAAATACGCTTATGTTCGATAAAGATGGTAATACATCTTGGGTAGATGAAGATAGATGTAAAGGGTGTGCACTTTGTGTATACGTTTGTACTGATATGCTTGATCGTAACTGTATTACAATGGAAATGGCTGGTCACGAAGACTAATCTCTTTAAGACAATAGTTACCCTCTCGGGTAACTTAGCTTTATGATGACTCAATATCATTTAGCAATCAAACGAATTTAATCTCATAAAATTTAAACAACCTTTCAAGACTTAGTCAAATACTCATAAAAAGTTAATTTTAGACTAAAATGATAAAATTTCGCAATTAAAACCAAAAGGATTGTAATGCAAGTTACAGTAAAAAAAATAGATGACATAAACTACATTATGAGTGGTAATGTAGCTAACAGTGTTATTCAAGATAAAGTAAGTAAATTAAAAGAGACGATATCCGAAGATAATAAAGATGATAAATCATCTAATGAATCTGTAGAACAAGAAGCAGCTGGCGAAGTATTTAAAGAGTTCATAGATGAAGGAATTAAAGAAGCTAAGATAGATGTTGATACTATTTTAGGTCAACCTGCACTTAAAAAATATGAGCAACAAGATGATAGTGTATTCTTTGAAGTTGAATTAGCTGTTAGTCCTGTAGTTAATGTAGATGTTAACTATAAAAGTGTTATGCCAGACTTTACAAAGCCAGTAGCTGACCCTAAAGCTGTAGAAGATAAACTTGCTGAATTTGCAAAACAGCAAGCTCCTTTTAAAAAGATAGCAGTAGCTAAAGCAGTTGAAGACGGTGATGTAGCTGTAATTGATTTTACTGGGTATATCGATGATAAACTATTCGAAGGCGGAAGTGCTGAGAAATTTAATCTTAAAATTGGTTCAAAATCTTTTATTGAAGGCTTTGAAGAACAAATTATTGGTATGGAATATGATCAAGAAAAAGATGTAGTAGTTAAATTTCCTGATGATTATCAAGCGGATGACTTAGCTGGTAAAGAAGCAAAGTTTGTTGTTAAACTTCTTGAAATTCAAGAACAAATAGCTGACACGCCAGATGATGCTTTTGCAAAGAAAATTCTTAGTGATGACAAAGCAACTTTAGATACACTAAAAGGTAAACTAGCTGAGCAGATTACATCTGAAGAAGTATCACAAGTTTACATGACTGAACTTAAACCAAAAATCATAGAAGGTCTATTAGGTATATTTGATTTTACATTACCAAATAATATTGTAGAACAAGAAATAGATGCTAAAGTACGTGAAAAAACTAGAACTTTTAGCGAAGATCAACATAAATCATTTATGGAAGATAAAGGTAAGTTCATGGAACTTAGAGAGTCTGTTCGTGATGAAGCAAGACAAAGTATTAAGATTTCACTTATCGTTGAAGCATTAGCTAAAAAAGAGGGTATAGAGGTACATGAGCAAGAAGTTCATGCTGCATTAGGCTATCAAGCAATGATGACAGGTCAAGACGCTCAAGAGCTTGTTAAGTACTATGAAGAGAACAACATGATGCTTTCAGCAAAAATGGGATTGACTGAAGATAAACTTTTTGGTGTTTTACTTGGATTCCATCAGTCATAGAAAATAATTTATGAATATTATAGATGATACCTGGCTTGAGAAGATTTGGACCTGGGCTGATGAAAATCATATTCCTGATTTAAAATGGATAGAGCATGATTCTTATTTAAAGGCTGGGTACTTTAAAGGTCTTCCTAGGGATAAAGATAAGTTGATTAACTTAAAAGAACTTAACCTTTTAGGCTATCAGCTAGCTACACTACCTAGTGAAATAGGTCATCTTACTGAGCTAACGAAGATTTATCTTTCAGGTAATAAACTAACTAAATTACCAAAAGAAATATCTAGCCTTAGTAATTTAAAAGAGCTTTATGTACCTGGTAACCACTTAACATCAATACCAAGTGAAATAGGAAATCTTTTATCCTTAGAAATGCTTGTTATTCAAGAAAATGAATTAACAACTATACCAAGTGAAATAGGAAACCTTACTAATCTAAGAGTATTAGAAGTAGGAGGAAATAAACTTACTTCACTGCCAAAAGAGATAGGAAATCTTACTCGCTTAAATAAATTAACTTTTTGGAAGAATAAACTAACAAAACTACCAG
Source organism: Sulfurimonas sp. (assembly GCA_028044295.1). GTDB lineage: Bacteria > Campylobacterota > Campylobacteria > Campylobacterales > Sulfurimonadaceae > Sulfurimonas. Next base: position 1,267 of record JAOFSE010000025.1, on the reverse strand, counting down.
TTGAGATAGGCAGTCTTTTGTCTTTAAAAGAAGTAGACTGTACATATAACAAATTAGAATTAACCCAATTAGATGTTGAATGGTTGGAGAGCTTAATTAGTCAAGATTGTGAGGTGTGTATATAGTTTATATACATATTTCGTTTCAACTTAGTCACAGCCGCAAGGACCACAACTACCTGTACTACAACTTCCACCAGCATTCGGATTGTCCGCGACTCTAATCAAATAAGCATAATCACCTAGCTTTTGCGCATAAAAAATATGTGAAGTACAAAAATCTTCATTCATAAATTCTACCAATATATTTGTATAATTATAAGCGTCCTGTTGTTTTTCAAATGACTTTTCTTTTAAATAATCACTTTTTTTAAAACATGAACATTCATATTCTATTTGTACTGTATACATAGTATTCCCTTGTTTATATTTTACGAAGCATTATTGATTTAACTAAAATTGAGGTAGTTTTGAAAAGAAGTATGTTTTATGAATTGGAAGAAACTTGAATTAGTTTCCTCCGGCCTTTTTAGGACTAGCTTCTGCAGCGTCAAAACCTATTTTTACAGTACTATTACGTACAAGTTCACATGCATTTTCTATATCATCGTCATCTTCATCTTCTGGTCTTATGCTACTATGAATTACTATTTTATCATTATAGTCCACTGCTTCAAAGAAGTGGGTCATACAAAATTGTTGATTCATAAGACACTCTAAAACTCTTGCCTTATTTATCATATCTTCTCTTGTTTCAAAAGTCATATTGTTTTCAAAACCACTCTTTTTAAAACAACTACACTCTTTTTCTATTTCTATTTTATACATTTTATTTCCTTTTGATATTGAAATTATATCATTTAGTGCTTAAGCGATATTCTCAAATAAAAATTACTATTACTTAATCAAGTTCTTTTATTACAATAAAATCGCCATTTTCATAAGAATATACTTTTTTAGCTTGCCTATCAATAATAACAGGCCTAATCCATTCATTGAGGATAAACTCTTTAGCGATAGACTTTTCTACAGCCTTACCGACTAATTCTAGTGGAGCTTCCATAAATGTCAGTAGTCTAACTGGCTCATGGTATGCTTCTCCTTCTAGATATACTGACTGTGATGGCAAGCCTATTTTTAAATCACTATAGTTACCACTAAAAACACCTACTTTTGATACGATATTATGATATACCTTAGAACCGGCACCATATACATGATTATCAACTGTCGAGAAGTAATGTTCTAAATTAATCCATTCTCCAACG
>JAOFSE010000024.1 GCA_028044295.1 Sulfurimonas sp. | reverse complement strand
TTGTGAAGCAATACGTGAGAGGCAAGATATCCCTATAGTAATCTCATCTGCAAGAAGTGATGTTACTGATAAAGTTAAAGCATTAGAATTAGGTGCAGATGACTATCTTCCAAAGCCTTATGACCCAAGAGAACTAGAAGCCAGAATTCACTCTGTTTTACGAAGATATGAAGCAAAATCACAGGAAAAATCTGAATCTAAGAGTGATTTTAAATGTGATATGTCATCTATGATAATTACATATAAAAATAGAAATATTGAACTTACAAATGCTGAATTTGGAATACTCTCGTATATGATAGCAAAGCAAGGATTGGTTGTGTCAAGAGAAGATTTAATTCATAATGTAAATGCAATTAATGAGGACTCTTCTAATAAGAGTATTGATGTTATGGTCGGAAGAATCAGAAACAAACTTGGTGATAAAACACTGATTGAATCTGTAAGAGGCGTTGGATACAAACTACTTAAATAATGAAAAAACATGCTGTTCTTATAACTGTACTTTTTGCATTAGTAGTTACACTATTTAGTGTAAGTGCAGTTTTTTGGGAGTTTTACAAACTAAATGAGCAGCGTTATATAAATCATATTTTTACAAAACACTCTACAATTACACAAATTTACCGTCATCACCAACAACAACTTACTTCTCAGATTATGCTTGAAGCTAATCTAGCTGTATATAAGTTTGTAGTCGAAAAAGATAAGTCTAGGCAAAAAATCATTTTAAAGAATGCTAAGTTACTTAAAAGTAAAGATTTTAAGAGCGTAAATGCATCACTGAAATTATCACAGATGGGTGTTTATACTCAAAAAATTATTACAGATTTAACTGCAAATATGCTTGAATTTAATGAAAAAATATATTTTCATATAAAAGCTCCATCTAGTTCAGTAGTAATTTTAGACGAAGAGTTAAAACCATATAAGTATTACTCTCTTATATATTCATATATGATTATCGTAACTATTATATCTGTTTCTTTCATACTTATTTTACAACGCTTAAGACCACTGATTAGGTTAAGAAAGAAGATAGCACTTTATGGAGATGGAGATATGGAAATATCTTTTAAGACAAAAGGCTCCGATGAAATTGCATTGGTATCTAATGAATTAGAAGCTACAAGAGGTAAAATCAATAATATTTTAGAGTCTCGCACACTTTTTCTTAGAAATATCATGCATGAGTTAAAAACTCCTATAGCAAAAGGTACGATAGCTACTCAAATGTTAAATTCTCAAAAACAGATAGATAGGTTTTCTTCTATATTTGGTAGATTAGAGTCTTTAGTTAATGAATTTGCACTTATCGAAGAGGTTACAAGTCTTGTGGAAAGAAGTGACTTTAAAGAATACCGTCTCATAGATATCATAGATGGAGCTATTGATATGGCAATGGTTGAGACAGACTGTGTAAGCGTAAATATAGATTCAAGTTATAAAATAGAAGCAAACTACAGACTATATACAACAGCAATTAAAAATATGATAGATAACGGCATAAAATACTCTACAAATTCACATGTAATCATATCCATTATAGATAATGAACTTTGTTTTGAGAGTATTGGAGAGTGTATTAAGCATCCATTGCAATACTACATTGAACCATTTACAAAAGACAATCCATCTAAAAATAGTTTTGGCTTGGGCCTTTACTTAGTAGATTCAATTTTAAAGTCTCATAATCAGGTACTGGCTCATGAATATAAAAATGGAGTAAATAGATTTATATTTGCATAAGTTTTTCTTTGTAAAATCATAGTATGGATAAGAACATACGAGCAATACTTATAGTATTTTTTTCGGTATCATTTTTTGCGTTTGGCTGGTTAAGCCACACAGCTTATAATCCAGTACATAGAATAGAAACACCTTCAATTTTAGATAAGATTAAAAAATCAAAAATATTAAATGTTGTTCTTCTTAACTCCCCTTCCACTTACTATATCGGTTCTGATGGTCCCAGAGGTTTTGAGTATGATTTACTAAAATCATATGCAGACAGTTTAGGTGTTACACTAAATATTACAACTGCAAATACAACTAAAGAAGCTATAGAACTCAGTAAAGATCCCAACATTCATATAACTTCCGCTGCCTTAGCTAGAACAAAAGAGAGGGAAAAGAAATTTAATTTTGGACCATCATATTTTGAGGTTCAAGAGCAGGTTGTATGCTATAGAGGTATGCTTTGGGAAGGAAAATTTCCCAAAGATGTAGAAGACTTAAGCGGATTAAATATTGTTGTTGGGGAAGATACAAGTTATGATGAAACCATAAGACAACTTCAAGAAGACGGATATGATATTGAAGCTACATATACATCAGAACACTCCACTGAAGAGTTACTTTCTAAAGTGGCTAACAATGAGATAGATTGTACTATAGCTGACTCAAATGTTTATTCATTGAACCAAAGATACTTTCCAAACATAGCACTTGCTTTTGCGATAAGCTCAAGAGAACAATTAGCATGGGTCTTAGCATCAAGCTCTAAAGAGCTAGAAGCTGATATGTACTCATGGTTAAATGAATACAATCAAAATGGTTCAATGGCTAGACTAAAAGACCATTACTACAGTTTTGTAGTGTTCTTTGATTATTACAATACAAAAATGTTTTATAAGCGAATTGAAAGTAGGTTACCAAAGTACAAACAATATTTTAAGAAGTATGGCCAAAAATATAATATTCCATGTTCAATTTTAGCCGCACAATCTTATCAAGAATCACATTGGAATCCTAAGGCAAAAAGTTTTACAGGAGTAAGAGGTTTGATGATGTTAACCCGTGCAACTGCTAAGTATTTAGGAGTGAAAAATAGATTAGATCCAGAACAAAGCATTGAGGGTGGGGCAAGGCATTTGAACCAAATGCTAAAGTATGTATCTGAAGATGTGATTGGTGAAGATCGTTTAAAGTTTGCTCTTGCGTCTTACAATGTAGGAAGAGGCCATGTACAAGATGCTAAAAAATTAGCTAAGAAGATGGGTCTAAACCAAAATGTATGGAAAGATTTGAAAAAAGCACTTCCATTGCTAGCCCAAAAGAAATACTATAAATTTCTAAAGCATGGATATGCAAGAGGAAGTGAACCTGTAAAGTACGTTGATTCAATATATGATTATAAAGACATCTTAGAAAATACTACTGAGGACATATTCCCAAATATACAATAAGTTATTTTATACAATCATAGCAAAAGTAAAACTATACTTTTTAAAGTGCTTCGCCTTCTTTACCATCTGCTAAGTCACTTAAAAAAGTTTCCATATCATATTTGACTCTATACTCTGGAGTCATTATATGAATAAGAACATCACCTAAGTCGATTACAACCCAGTCGCCACTCTCATCAACATTGTTGAATGTTTCTTCAGGTTTGAGGTTGTTCTTCAAATGGTCAAGTAGGGCAGTTGTATGTCTAGAACCTAGTGATGATGCTATAATCGCATAATCAACAAAGTAATTTTTTTCTCTAAGGTCAAATACCTCTATACCTTCAGCTTTATTTTTGTCTAGTACTTCAGTGATTTTTTCTATTCTATTTTGCAATTTATTTGATTCCTTTTTTTCTTATCTGAGTAGATGATATTTTTTCATCTACATGTAGAGTTATAAACTCTTTTGGTATCTCTATATCATCTCTAGTTGCTACAATGAATGTAACTAACTTTTTAAGCTCATTATAGTTGTACCATTTTTCTAAAGATGCTAGATTGTCAGCACCAATAACTAGGTAGATTTTTTTATATGTTTTTAGAAAATGCTTTACACTTTCTATCGAAGGCACTTTCTTTTTTTGATTTATTTCATAGTCAGAAATTTCAACATACTTATAGTCTTCAAACATCTCTTTAAGCATTTCAAATCTTCTTTTTGGGGTGTTCACAAAAGTTGATTTAAAAGGGTTTAAAAATGTTGGTACTACTATTGTTTTATCTATATAATCAAACTTTTCTAAGGAGTCGACTATTTTTTTATGACCGATATGTGGTGGATCAAATGAGCCACCAAAAAGTGCAATGGTTTCCATATTTAAAGCGAATTATAGCTAAGTTTTGATAAAATAACAGAATTTTAATTTTTATTCAAACAGGAAATTCAATGGCACTAAAAATAGCAATTAACGGTTTTGGTAGAATCGGTCGTTGTGTAGCTCGCATAGCAGCTTCAAGAGATGATATAGAGATAGTAGCTATCAATGACATGGCTAGCATGGATATGATGCTTTACCTACTTAAAAATGATTCTGTTCATGGGACTTTCAACTCAGATGTTGAACAACTTGATGATAATAACATTAGTATTGATGGACAGAAAATAAGAGTTTTTTCTGACCGTGATCCTAAAAATCTTAAGTTCGCTGAATGTGGTGCAGATATGGTTTTAGAATGTACAGGTGTATTCTTAACTCAAGAATCAGCTCAAGTACATATTGACAAAGGTGTACCTAAAGTTCTTTTCTCGGCTCCTTCAAAAGATACAGCTACTGATACTTTTGTTATGGGCGTAAATGAAGAAAAATATGCTGGTCAAAAAATAGTTTCAAATGCTTCATGTACAACAAACTGTCTTGGTCCAGTAGCCCGTGTTTTAGATGATGCTTTTGGAATTGAAAAAGGTCTTATGACTACGATTCATTCATATACAAATGATCAAAATATTTTAGATGTTAAACACTCAAAAGATAAGCGTCGTGCTCGTGCTGGTGCTATCAATATGATTCCAACGACTACAGGTGCTGCAAAAGCTATTAGTCTTGTAATGCCTCAACTTCAAGGTAGACTTCATGGTCAGTCAGTTCGTGTTCCTACACCTGATGTTTCTATGGTTGATTTAAATGTTGTTGTTAAAAGAGAAACTACAAAAGAAGAAGTGACTCGTGTTTTTAATGAAGCAGCAGATGGTAGACTTAAAGGTCTTTTACTGATGGATAAAGAGATGAGAGTTTCTCAAGATTTCGTGGGTTGCGAATACAGTTCTATTGTTGCTGAGGATTTAACTCAGGTTATTGGTGGAGACATGGTTAAAATAATGGCTTGGTATGACAATGAATGGGGTTATTCAATGCGTTTAATTGATATGGCACTTCATATCTCTAAATAGGACTTTTTTTGGAATTATTAAGTATTAAAGATTTAGATTTAAAAGATAAAAAAGTATTTATTAGGTGTGACTTCAATGTACCGATGGATGAGTTTGGAAACATCTCAGATGATAGAAGAATTCGCTCAGCTGTTGCAACTATAAACTATTGTTTAGACCAGGATTGTGCAGTTATATTGGCTTCACACTTAGGTCGTCCAAAAGGTGAAATAGTTGAAAAGTACTCTTTAGCACCAGTTGCAAGAAGACTACAACAACTACTTAAACGTCATGTTGAATTAGCTGGAGATGTTGTTGGCGAAGATGCTATGCAAAAAGCAAAAGATCTACCTCGTCATGAAGTACTTTTACTAGAAAATCTTCGTTTTGAAAAAGGCGAGACTGAGAATGATGAAGTTCTTAGTGAAAACCTAGCTACAATGGCGGAGTTTTATATTAATGATGCTTTTGGTGTGTCTCATCGTGCTCACGCTTCAGTAGAAGGGATTACCCATTATTTTGATGACAACAAAAAAGCAGCTGGATTTTTACTTCGTAAAGAGATAGAGTTTTTTGATAAACTTATCAATAACCCTATTAGACCATTCTCTGCAATTGTTGGAGGAAGTAAGGTTTCTGGAAAACTTGAAGCACTTATAAATTTACTTCCAAAAGTTGATAAAGTCTTTATCGGTGGGGGAATGGCATTTACATTTTTAAAACAGATGGGGTATGATATTGGTAAATCACTTGTAGAAGATGACTTACTTGAAGACGCACAACATATAATGGACGAAGCTAAAAAACTAGGTGTTAAATTTTATTTACCTATAGATGTAGTAGCTGCTGAAAAATTCTCAGAAGATTCTGTTATTAAAATAACGACTGCACAAGAGATTCCAACTGATTGGATGGGACTAGATATTGGTCCTGCTACTGTTAGACTATACCGTGAAGGTTTAGCAGATTCTCAAACTATACTATGGAATGGACCTATGGGTGTTTATGAAATGGATAAATTTGCTCGTGGTTCTACGAAAATAGCTCATTTTGTTGCTGATACTTATGCTACAACTGTTGTAGGTGGTGGTGATACAGCTGACTTAGTTCAAAGAATTGGTCTTGATGATGAGATGAGCTTTATGTCAACTGGTGGTGGAGCATCCCTAGAACTTCTAGAGGGTAAAATACTTCCAGGTGTAGCACAACTTGTCAAACAAGGATAGATTATGATAATTGCAGCGAATCTAAAAACAAACCTTACTCGTACTAATACAACAAAGTATGTAGAGGAGTTGGAGAGTTATTTATCTAAGAGCAATAGTTCTCAAGAAGTTTTAGTATTTCCTGCTATGAGTAGTCTAAATCTACATGTAGGGTCTGTTACAATTGGTGCTCAAAATGCATATGCTACAGACAATGGTGCTTTTACTGGTGAAATAGGCTCAGATCATTTAGAAGAGTTTGGTATAACAACTATCCTTATCGGTCATAGCGAGAGAAGACATGTCCTTGGTGAAACTCAAGAAGAGATAGTGGCTAAGTTTAACTTCTATAAAGCTAGAGGTTTTAAAATAGTTTACTGTATTGGTGAGCCTTTAGATATTAGAGAAGCAGGTAATGATATAATGATGGATTATCTTAGCTCTCAGTTTGAAGGTATAGATGTAGACTATGAGAATCTAGTTGTTGCATATGAACCTGTATGGGCAATTGGCACTGGTTTAACACCAAGCTTGGAAGATATAACAAGTATACATAAAGAGTTAAAGAGAAGTTGTAAAGCACCTCTTCTTTATGGAGGAAGTGTAAAAGTGACAAATGCCGAAGAAGTTTTAGAACTTGATGGTGTTGATGGAGTATTAGTAGGTAGTGCAGCACTTTATAGTGAACAT
>JAOFSE010000023.1 GCA_028044295.1 Sulfurimonas sp. | reverse complement strand
TGGTAGCTAATAGGTAGCTAAAATATATTTTCTGTATCACTTATTTTGATACACATTTACACTTTTTGTTCTAAAACAATCCAATTGACTTATCAATTTTCCTACTAAAGTGAATAAACTAATTTTCAACATACTCTCTCCTACTATTTATTATAATTTACTATTAAACATTATAATTTTATTTTACACTCTATCATACCTAATTTCTATCTTTGAATTAATTCGAATGGAGGGCCTTCAAGCAAACCTTTACTATAATACTTAGCACCTACCTTAGCCCAATTTATTCTACAAATAGAGGATTCGGAACCTGTCAAGTGTCCTTCATCCCCAGGAGCCATACCTAATTCTTTACTTGCACTAGTTAATGAGTTGTGGTAAATAATCTTCATTCTATTTGATGCATAGTTTCCATCTGGATAAATAAGTGCATAATACTCCCTTATTACATTTCCTTTAACTATAGTTTCTTTAGCAAGTGATAAGCCTAATGTACTCTTATTGAGTTCTAATTGATATAAATTATCTCCCTTTAAAGTATGTTTACCAAAGCTTAACGGTACAAATTCATCCCCTTCATTAATAATAAGCCATATTACTGAATTCACTTTACACTCTATAGGATACCTTGTTTTATATATTACTTTATTTGATGTATCTTGAGTGGAAGCTGCATATAGTGTTCTTTCATTATCTTGAGTATCATATCCCATAGACCAAGAATCTGCTAATGAAGAAGTATGACTGGAACAGCCAACAAATAATATGGCGAAGGCTGTCATACATATTGTTTTTAACATATTACTTCCTTAGTTATTTTCTATCAGTTTAAAAGGTGCTTCGTCTTCACGAATTGAGCAGTTATACCCATAATTTTCTAAACCTTTAAAATTTATTTGAGCTTGTACTAAACTACCTATAGCATTATCTGAAGCTAAGTTACCATCAGGGTTTATTAACATGTAATGTTGTTCTCCATCAAGTAGTACAGCACGCTCATCATAAATTAATAAACCTATTGTATGTTTTGGTAATACAACACCATTATTCATCATCATTGGAATTATAAGTGAATGTTTAGCAAACATAACACCTCCTAGTACTACTGGAGCAAATATATTTCCACTTTTAACCGAGTAACTAACAGTTGCACGTTCACTTGAAGAACATTCAAAGTCATAGTTTGCCTTATAAACTGCAAGGTGATTATTTACTTCTATTGGGCTTAAAGATTGTGCCTCTCTTATTGTGCATCCAGAACATAATAATCCAATAGTTAATGCCAGTAATACTAATTTTATACTTCTATACATAAGTGAAGCTTTTGTTATTTGCTTTGATAATTATATTATAATCTATTATAATCAAGGATAAAGATTATTACTTTAGATACTAGAATAGCTACTCAGTAGCTAATTATATGTCTTTTAGTAGCTTTTATTGATAGAAGAGAGAGTTTAAAGTAACTATTTCAGGGCTTTTTAGTATATTTTAGATTTTCCAGTATCCGGAGCCATTACTTTTTAAACCCCACAAACATTAACTTTCAACCAACTTTATTAATTATCGGTGTCGTTTCGGTGTCCTTAAGTACACTCTTATTTTCTATTATAGATAGTTTATTTTCTTATTAAAACAATTAAAGTTAATATATGTTTAATTATATTTTGATAGAATTCGTGTCATGGTATAAGCAATACAAAGAGAGTCTATGCCTAGTAAACTAATATAACATCTTAGTACCTCCTACAACACTACGAAATTATTGGCGAGTATGCTAGTGAGATTGATCTCACTAGTGCTATCAATTAATACCTATAACTCTATTTACTCCACACATAATTTGTATTATTCCTCTGCTTTGTTTTAAGTAAATCTTCTTCAAAATCATTTTTTTCATAAAATATATTCAACCCTTTACTTATTGACAACAACCCAATAGTATTGAACTCTTTTTTTAAACAGTTTATTAAATATGTCCCCAAACCATTCTTCTGATAATATGCATCTATTGATATTTGATTTATATAAATCTTTTTTAAAAGTTCGTCTTTTACCTTATAGTCTATAAATCCAATTCTATCGGTATCTATATATAAATCCAACTTATTACTATTTTTAGTTTTATGCTTATAAACTGTTGTTATATTCTTTGTAATAGTACTTTTCCTGGGGTGAATACATCAGATTATAGATAAAGATGCATCGTGAAAAAGCCTAACAAAAATCTGTTAATGTTAATTCGAGTAGATCTAAGCTTTATGTGTAGTTATTGTGTTTTTAAAGAATTATAAAAACGAAGTCAAATACAGATCAAGTATTATGAGATTAGATTCATTGTATCACAATAATACAGGGTAATTGAAAAAGATATATAATTCTTTTTAGGGTTATGAAGTAGCTTGTGGGAGAACAAGAGTGAAGAGTGCTCCATCTTCTTTATTTTGGGCAGATATTTTACCTTTAAAGTTACGCTCTACAATCATATTCGTCATATAAAGCCCTAGCCCTGTTCCTGCTTCACCTTTTGTAGTGATTTTTTTCTCAAAAACACACTCAATAATATCTTCAGGAATACCCCCTGCGTTATCTTGTACAGTTAAGATAAAATTGTCCTTTTCTTTTTCTAAATAGATTTCAATTTTTGCATTGACAACTTCATTGCTTAACAAAGCATCAACAGAATTGTTTATCAAGTTTAACAAAATATGTGCAAAATCATTTTTAGAGACATCTTTAATAATCAAATCTTCTTCACTAAGACTTCTATCAAAGTTAAAATCAAGATGAATATGTCTTTCATTTACTAATGGCTTAGAAATACTCATTGCATATTCAATCAGTTCAAGAAGTGATATATCAATATTGTTAGTATTTTCTTTGAAAAAGTTTCTAAAATTATTGATTGTTTCTGAAATAAACTTTATTGTTTTATCAGTATTACTAGTGCTCTCTATGATATAGTCATTACTAATATTTCCAAGTTCAGCTCTAACCTTGAGATTTGCATTTGAGGCAGATATCGTTCCGATTGGCTGCATCCATTGATGAGCAATCACTCCAACCATTTCACCTATAGAAGCACATCTTGCTTGGGACTTAAGTAGTTCTTCTTGATTCTTTTTACGTTGTGTAATATCATGTCTAATAGAGCTATAACCTATAATATTCTTATCTTTATCAAACTCAGGCTTTATTTTTACAATAACCCAGTAAGTGTTACCATCTTTTGTTTGATTTTTATATTCGCCAGTCCATAATTTACCAGATTGAATAGTTGCCCACATATCCTCAAATATCATAGGAGAAGTGTCTGGATGTCTTAAAATACTATGTGGACTTCCTAAAAGTTCATCTTCGCTATACCCGCTAATCTGACAAAGAGCAGCACTTGCATAAGTTATGATACCTTTTAGGTCACTATTTGATGCTATGACATGTTCACTATAATTGTCATATATCTTGTTGAGCTTTGCGCTTACTTCAGCTTCTTTTACTATATATGGATAAATTATGAAAAAATAAATCAGTGGGGCTGAGACAAGGGACAATATGAGTGTATCCAAAAGCACTTCTTGAGTGGAAGACAAGTGGCCATCTAAAAACACCAATAGTGTCATTATTAAAGCTTCAACAGCTGCTACAATAAATATTGTTTCAACAAGTATAATTAGCTTCTTAACCATCAAATTTACCTTTGAGTAACTTTCTATTATTTATATCATAACAGAAAATTTAATAAAACAAAAATACACTTGGCTTAATTCTTAGTGCCCTACTTATAAGTTCCCCTGTATTGAGGGAATATGTGTATCAATATAATTTAATATTTCTATCACGAGGATGTCTATAATCATTTGGATTAGTAGCTTTATAAATCAACGAAGCAAGAAAACTAACTATTAGTAATAAAAAAAACAATTTAACAAGTTTAACACCCATGATAATCTAATCTACTACTTCAGCATTTGTAATGCAATGTAAGGAACCATATTAAATAAGAAAACTGACAACTTATAAAAACCCATCCATGAATAATTTATACTGTTAAACTTCTCTTTAGATATATCAAACCATTTAGTATGAATGTTGTAAATAAACTCTTTTGCATACACAATCATTACAAACCATAACAAAAGTATTGAGTAGTTGATGATAAAACACCAAAGCAGAAACTCTTCTAACATAACTATATTCATATCATTCTCCTAGTTAAATTCACTCTTTATAGACATCATAGCATCTAAATTTCCTAAAAACAAATCCACTAAGCTTGGATCAAAAGATTTACCTTTTTCATCCTCCAAGTATTTACATGCATCATCTAAACTCCATACATCACGATAGGTTCTCACAGATGTAAGAGCATCAAACACATGTACAAGTGATACTATGCGACCAAGGATAGGAATAGTCTCACCTTTGAGGCCTATTGGATAGCCTGTTCCATCATACTTTTCATGGTGGGAGTAAGATATTACAGCACCAGCTTTTAAGTATTTACTTTGTGCATATTTTAAAATATCATAACCCTTTCGAGCATGTGTTTTCATTATCTCTGTTTCATCTTCATTCAGTTTTCCATTTCTAAGAAGTATCTCGTCTGGTATAGCACTCTTACCTAGGTCATATACCTGTGATGCATGAAAGGCTATGTCTTGTACCTTTTCATTTAAACCAGCAAGTTTAGCCATAGCTTGACAATAATGTGCCATCCTAAGAGAGTATCTAGAGCCTTCATGTTCTTTATATGATGCTAAGACACCCATCATCTGTAAAACTTCATGTTCACTAGCTTGAAGTTCTTTTGTTGCAGTGTTAACTTCATCTGCTAACAAGATACTTTGGTCTTTTAAAAGAGCCTCAGATTTTTTAAGTCTTAATGCATTTTGAATCTTTGACTGAAACAGTATAGGACTAATAGGTTTACTCAAAATATCATGTGCACCAAACTTAAGTGCTTTTTCTTGTAGCTTGATTTCTTCTTCAATAACTAACATAATGATTGGCACGTCAGCATAATCATGTCTTAATGCTCTAATGAAGTCTACGTCATCTACAACTACTAAGTCATACTGAACACCTTGACAAGACTCTAGCGCATCTTTGGAATCTTCAAAGCTATCAATATCTAAAGAGAGAGATTTTGCATACCTCTCAAGAACTGGCAATTCATCTTTATTACATATTGATAAAATTTTCATTCCATTGATATTCATTTTATTCCTAATCTTGTTCTTATTTTTTTATATTATCATACAATAATTTTAAAAAAGGGACTACAATGAAAACATTATTTCTATTATTACTATCAGTTGTTGTAGTATTTGGAGGTCAAACGATGAATCTTTATGATATTGAAGTTAAAACTATAGATGGAAAAACCATTACTTTAGACAAATATAAAGGAAATGTTTTACTCATAGTGAACGTGGCAAGCGAATGTGGTTTTACTAAACAGTACAAGGGATTACAATCTCTACATGTAGAATATGAAAAAGATGGGTTAAGTGTCTTAGGCTTCCCGTGTAATCAGTTCTTATCTCAAGAACCAGGTACCGAAGAAGATATAAAAAACTTTTGTATGAGTAACTTTGGAGTTAGTTTTGATATGTTCTCTAAAATAGATGTTAACGGAGAAAAAACTCATCCTCTTTACAAGTATCTAAAAGAAAAATCAGATGGATTTATAACAGATACTATAAAATGGAACTTTACAAAGTTTTTAGTAAAAAGAAATGGAGAAGTGTTTAAAAGGTACTCACCATCAACTTCACCTGAAGAGATAGAAGATGATATTAAACAACTTCTAAAGTGAGCATCTCAGCAGTTAGTTAGATTGTAAAATCTTACTAACTATCTCATAAACATTTTTTGAGAGTGACTTCGTTGATAGAATTCTCTCAAGTTCCTCTTTCATCTGAGTCTTATTAGTTTCATTGAGTTTTGCATATATTTTAAATGCTCCAGCAAGTCCTGAAGCCATCTGCGGATTTATTTTGTCTATGTCAATGATTTTACCAGCAACAAACTTATAGCCATGTCCATCTTTTGAATGAAAATATTTGTAATTTCTAGCAAATACACCAATGAGTGAACGAACAAGATTAGGTACTAACTCATTATATGCATCATCATTTTGAAGAGCTATTACACGATCAAGAGTTCCTACTCTATGTGAAGCAGCAAGAATCGAGAAATACTTGTTCATCACTAAAGTGTCATCTTTATATTTTGCATAAAAATCTTGTAGTGCCTTCTCACCAAACTCTGTTGAAACATTTTCTAAAATATCCAATGCCACAGCTCTATCTGTCATAGTAATAGATTCACTATATTGCTTATATACAAGCGCTATTACCTCATCACTCTCCAATGGACTAAGAAGCTTCAGACAACGATTTTTAATACTTCTTTCACCCATACTCTGTGCATCCAAATCTTTACATGTAGGCTTATGATTTTTAGAGTAAATATCAATAAGTTTATCTTTAAAAGTAGTCGCCAAGTGAAGTGAAAGCTTCTCTTTTGCCTTATATATCTCATCAAAATCTATACTCTTTTGTCTTTGCATAAGCGTTGAAACTGTTGGCAGTTCAAGTAAAAGTGCCTTATAAGATAAATCTAAATCATTATCTAACATATGCCCAAAAGCTTCAACATACTCTTCATTGATGCTATTACCTGCCATAAGACTCTCAATAGTCTCTACTGAAAAAGATTGTGCAGACTCATACTTTACAAAACTATTGGCATCATGTTTCATTAAAAATGCATAGTTACATGTAGAATAGTTTACGATAATAGGTGCAGTAAAATCACGATTTATAGATAGGTATGGTTGAGAATCAAGATTATATGTAAACTCTTCTTTTTCTTTTGAAATTATTAAAGTTTCATGGATAAACTCTTCACCTGAGTTATTTAAAAGTGCAATTTTCAAAGGAAAGAAGTATGGCTTTTGAGAAGAACCATCTACTGCATTTGGAACATCCTGAGTAAGAGTTAACTTGTACTCTCCATCTTTAAACTCTTCTTTTACATGTAGAGTGGGTGTACCTGACTGGTGGTACCATGTTTCAAACTCTTTAAGATCAATTTCACTTGCACTACTCATAGCCCATAAAAAGTCATCAGTTCTAACTGCTTGACCATCAAACGTCTTAAAATAAAGGTCAGTTGCTTTTCTGTAGTTTTCCTCACCAAGAAGAGTATGTATCATTCTTATAACTTCAGCACCTTTTTCATATACAGTTGCCGTATAGAAATTGTTTATAGCCATATACGAGTCAGGCTGAATTGGATGAGCTGTAGCAGATGCGTCTTCTACAAACTGTCTATCTCTAAGAGCTTTAACATCTTCTATACGTTGAACCTCTTTTGAGTTCAAGTCAGCAGAGAAACTCTGGTCACGAAAAACAGTGAGACCCTCTTTAAGAGTAAGTTGAAACCAATCTCTACATGTAATCCTATTTCCTGTCCAGTTGTGAAAGTATTCGTGAGCTATTACAGACTGAATTCCCATAAAGTTTGTATCACTTGCTGTGTCTTCATCAGCTAAAACATAATGAGAATTAAAAATATTTAAACCTTTGTTCTCCA
>JAOFSE010000022.1 GCA_028044295.1 Sulfurimonas sp. | reverse complement strand
AGGTGATAAAAATATAATATAAAGTTTTCTTTTAGGTGAATGTACTGTAAACAAGAAGTTCTCAATATATAGCAGACTAAAGATGTAACTAAAATCATCTTTTCTTAATGACATTATAACTGAAAAAAATCTTAAATACAATAGCTAACTATTTGTATTGAAAGAAGTGAATGAATAAATTGATTTTAGGTGCTATTTTAGTATAATCACATCATATTACTAAAAGGGTATTTCATGGGTGGTTTTGAAGGTGGAGATGAAGGTGGATTTTGGGATGAAGATGCTATCAAAACTTTAATTGACAAACCAAACAACCCTACTAAAGAAAAATCATTCATAGAAAGTGATGGTTCTATATACAGCATAAAAGCTCATGCAAAAGTCAACATATTTTTAAAAATAACTGGCCATAAAGATGGCTTTCACACCCTACTTTCTCGCTTTATGCGTGTAGATAATCTTTATGATACTATCAGCTTTGTACCTGCAAACTGTAAAGAGTTTTCTATAGAAGGGTGTGACGATATTCCATTAAAGTCAAACACTATCTACAAAGCCTATAAAGCACTCTGTGACTACACTAATGACTCCGATATTGAAGAGTTCTTTTTAACGCATAAAGTTGTAGTAACCAAAGAAATCCCCTCTCAAGCTGGTTTAGGTGGTGGTTCTTCAGATGCATCTGCATTTATGCTTTTGGCTAAAGAAGTTTGCAACCTAGTCATAAGTACTGATGAGTTGTCAAAAGTGGGGAGTACAATAGGTTCTGATTTACCTTTTTTCATACATAACTATCCTTCTGCAAATGTTTCAGGTTTTGGAGAAATAGTTGAAGCTTTTGAGGAAGAAGCTCTTCATATTGAACTTTACAAACCAGACATTGGGTGCGATACTACTCTGGTTTATAAGACATTTAAACAACACTTACTAGCGGATATTGATTTGTCTTCATTTGAAGGTTGGGAGAAACTAGACTCTAAAAGTATTTTAGAGATGAGTGATGATCCAGCTCTGCTAAACGATCTGTATGCAGCTTCCCTTATTGCTTATCCAGAGTTAAAAGAAGAAGCTAAAAAGGGTTGGTTTTTTTCTGGTTCTGGTTCTACTTTTTTTACTATAAAAAACTAGTATTTTATTTTAGAGTGGTTACATCCATCTAACATGATACGGTCATCATAAAATACTTCAAGCCATTCCATAATATGCTCTTCAGACAGAAGAACAGGTCTTTTTTTCTTTTCCATTTTTAGGTGCTCTTTAGCTTCTTTTAGAAGCCTCATTTGTACCTTTACGTCTAATCTACTCATGATACTATTCCTTAGAGTTTTTTCATTCTAATTCTAAAGTGTAGCTAATCTATTCCTTATAAAGCTTTAAACTATTACTTTTCATACGATTTTAAGTAAAAGCTAATTAGGTTTCATACGCTCCAGCATGTCTAACACTTCTTTAAGTGTATGCTCTTCATTATGCACATAAAGAATTGGCTCATAGTCTTTAGCAACTTGTTTGATTTGTGTTGTGTCTACATATACTGCATTTGCATTACAAAGCGAAGCATGTAAGATAGCTGTATCAGCCCATCTACCTTTTGCATAAATATAAATATGATCTTCACACTCATACTCTTCTGCCATCTCATTTATAAGGTCTTGTAAGAGGTCTGAATCTATATCGTTAGAATCTATTATAGGAGTTAGCACATTCCACATCTTGTACTCAAAGTTTGGCGCTTCATCGTCTAGTATGACAATTAATGGAACAAAATTTGAGATTAATGCAGCAGGAGTAAAATGATAATCTAGTTTATGATTACTATTCATATTTTTCCTTCTTTTGTATAGATTGCGTTTAAAATTATACAGTTTTATTAAACTTTATAATTTAATTTTCCTATTTAGCTAATACTTAACAAAACTGTAACACTTGTTCGTTAAAGTTCTATAAATATTAATTAATTCAGGAAAAAAATGAAAATCAAACTATCCATAGCGGCCCTTTTATCCATATCTTCTCTTAATGCACAAGAGATAAGCCTAGACACTATTAGTGTTACTGCAACAAAAGTAGCAACTTCTACAAAAGACATATCTCAATCTATCGCAGTTGTAGATTCAAAGACAATTGAAGATAAGAATATATTAAATATACAACAAGCAATAGAGAACATTCCAGGTGTAAATGCAGAGTCATCAACTAACTCTCCAAGTCCTAGACTAATCATCAGGGGTGCTGGTCTTAAAGCTCGTTATGGAGTTCGTGAGATTATGGTAATGAAAGATGGTGTTCCTATGACGGATCCAGATTCATTTACAAGATTTGACTTTATTGATATGCAAGATGTTGAAAGTGTAGAGGTACAAAAAGGACCAGGTTCAATCAATGCATCAAATGCAGCTGGTGGTGTTATTCAACTTGTAACTAAATCAGTGTTTCATGACGATACAAACAGATTTAAAATCGGTATAGGTGATGATGGACAAAAAAATATCAACCTAAAAGTAAGAAGTGCTATTGACGATAACAACTTCGTATCTGCAACTATGAGTCATAGAGGTATAGACAATAACTGGAGAGATAACAACGACTTTGATGCTACTCAATTTAGCTTCAAGTATGGTCATATATTTGATGATGAGTCCACACTAGAAACAGAGTTTTCTTATACTGAATCAAATATGAATATACCTGCAACTATGAATGAAACTGAATATGCAACATTTCAACAAACTGGTCAACAGCACGATACTAGTTACCAGTGGCAACATAGTGCAAGAGATTCAAAAATATTTGCTTTTAACGCTAAGTATGAAAAAGAAGTTGGGGATATAACTTATAAACCAAGGTTTTATTTTAATACATGGGAACACTTCCATCCAGTATCTGGTATGATAAATGATAGTGACAGTAACAATGTTTTTGGTACTGATTTAGAGTTAAACTATAAACATGAATTTTTTGGAAATGATGCTTTATTCGTTACAGGTATAACTTTAAAAACTGACATAACTAAAGACTCAAAGAAATATAAGTATGCTGATATTCAGGTTTATGGGGTGGATCCCGATTTTGGTGGTCCAAAAACAGCAAATAGTATTGTAAAAACTCTCTCTAAAAGAAGAGGTGATTTAGCAAACATAGAAGATAGTACAACAACTCTTTATGGTGTATATGCAATGGAAACTTTTTCACCAACTAAAGATTTAACAATCGATATCAGTACTAGAATTGATAAGTTAACTTATGATATTACTGGAAATGAGATTTCTAAGTATGATTGGAGCTCATATGGTTACGCAGCAGGTAAAGGAGCATACACTATTGATAATTCATATACTTTAGTGTCAGCAAAACTTGGAGCTGTATATAAATTAACAGATAGTACAAATATTTATACATCTATTGCTACAGCAAACCAAGCTCCTACTGGTGGTGAGATAGATTCAGCACAGGATGAAAACCTAACCCTGTCTAAGAGTCAAAGCATAAACTATGAGATAGGTTTGAAAACAAGAACAAAAAACTTCTCTCTTGATTTAGCTATATATCAAAATAATGTAAAAGATGAAATTACTCAAATTGCTAACGGTTCTGGTTCATCTATATACTCTAATGCTGGAGAGACTGAAAAAAGAGGCTTAGAGCTTAATACTGTATATCAAATCACTGATACTCTAGGAGTTGGTGGTAGCTATGCTTATAGTGATTTTAAGTTTGTTAAATTTGAAGAGATAGTAAGTTATGGACCTACTACTTGGGCATCTAGAGATGGCAATACACTTACATATATTCCTGAACACCAATACTCTTTATTTGCGACGCTTAACCTGAATAATGGTTTTAAAGCCAGGGTAACAACAAAAAGTTGGGGTAGTTACTATATGGACAATGCAAATACTCAAAAGTATGAGGGATATGATTTTGTAACTGACTTAATGTTAGGCTATGAGAAAAATAACCATAACATTCAACTTAATATTAACAATATTACAAACGAGTACTATGCAATGCAAGCTGAGTTAGGTGCTACAGGCACATATTCATACAAAGCGGCTGCACCAATAAGTGGTATGTTGACTTATAGTTATAAATTTTAGGAGAATAATTATGAGATATATAATCACAGTATTACTATTTTGTTTTACACTTCAAGCACAAGGCTACATCAACTGGCAACCTCCAGTTGTAAAAGCCACAAAAGGTGACCATTCTGGGCATAGTGGACATGGTAAGAGAAAAGCAAAACAGCTTCAACTAAACAACTATGACCCACACTCAGAATTAGAAATATTTTATATTAAGCCTACACTAGAAAAAATAGAGCTAAAACTTGAAAACTCTTTAGTATCTCTTCCAAGAACAGGTATGGAAAATTACCACGCTCTTGTTGTAAACCAAACTAAAGACAAAAGCATCAACAGTTCTGTATTTTACAAGTACTCTAGAGGTAGACCTTCAAAAGTATCTCCTACTAAAATCACACAACTTCAAAAAAGTGATCTTGAAATAGCACCAATTTTACTTCCTCGTGAACATGACGAGTATCATGGCTCAAAATCTTACGACTTTGAAGTTCGCTTTAAAGGTGAAAAACTTCCATACAATAGTGTTATATTTAACACAAGTAATGGAACAACAAAGACCATTCAAGCTGATGAAGGTAGTGAGTTTAGTGTAACAATGCCTAATGACTTTAAAAATGTAAAAACTGGAAAACGTAAAAATAGACCAGCACAGTTTATTCTCAAATCATCTTATGTAAATGAAGGTATAACTTATACAACTACTCTTGCTATGCCTTACTACGTAAGTCCTACTGATTATTGGCAATCTGTAAGCGGAGGAGCCATAGTACTTATTTTTGGTTTGATTGTAGGTTTATATTTATTCAGAAATATAAATAAAAAGAAAAAGAAAAAAGGTAAAGTATAATGGAGAAATTTTTAACACTCACATGGTTTAGACGTTTAGTACAACTTTTCATGTTTATCATAATGGTATATGGTTCACTATTTATGACTACTTTTTATAGTGAAGACAAGTTTACAAATGCTTTACCTGCACTATCATGTGCTTACGATAAAGAAAATGCTGATTACTGTTCACTTATACCTTTTCAACATCAAATGGACCATAGGGTATCCGGTGCTTTTACTGGTGACCTTAGTGTTATGCAAGCTATCTTACCAACACTTATTACTTTAGCAACTTTTGTAATTCTTATTGTTATTCTTAACAAGGCTTTTTGTGGGTGGGTGTGTCCACTTGGATTCTTCCAAGAGATGATTCATTCATTAGGTGACAAGCTCGGATTTAAACGTTTTCATACACTTAGTACATCTACTCTTAAAAAAGTACGTCCTATAAAGTGGTTTATGCTTGCATTTTTAGTATTTATCTTTCCTCTACTCACAGGTATTGGATTCTTAGGACATGAGATGGGTGACCCTTTTTGTAGAATATGTCCAAGCCGTATACTTACAACACTTGCAGTGGGTGATACTTCACAGTTATATATTGATAACTCATCAACAGGTTATATGATTTTCTCAATATTAGCTGATTTACTTTTTGGTCTAATGATAGCTATGGCACTTGTAATCAAACAGCCATTTTGTCGTATCTGTCCTATGCTTGCTCTTCAAGCTGTATTTAAAAAAGTTGGTCTTTTAAAGTTGGTAAAGAATGGATCAAGCTCTTGTGAAAACTGTGGTCTATGTGCTAAAGTGTGTCCAACTGACATTATAGAGATTCAAGAAGTTGCAGACAAACCTACTGATATTACATATGCTGATTGTACACTTTGTGGCTTATGTGCAGAATTTTGTCCTGATGATGATGTACTACAACTTCAATATGCAGGTTATCCACTTTTTAAATCTTCCAAAGAGTACTTCAAAAAGCGTAATAAAGATCAAAGAAACTGGGAAAAAGTTACCTGGGCAGATGTGGCTCCAAAATAGATGGAGGGTGTTGCATATACGTCTTTATTCCTTATTGGTCTAAGCTATGGAGTTACAGCATGTATGCTCTCATGCATGCCTTTTTTAAGCCCTATCTTACTAGCAAACTCACGTTCAGTGCGTCATGCTATGGCGGTGGTACTCCCATTTAGTATTGGGCGTGTAGTCAGCTATATGTTAATGGCTATGCTAGCTTCTATAAGTATGCTACAAGTCAAGAGTGTTATAAATAACCCTGAAATATCACAAGTCATACTTGGAACTGCCACTATGGTTATTGCTATAGTTATGTTTTATGGAAGTTATAAAGAAAAACCCAGTAATTGTTCATCTTCAAAACAAACTGGTTCTAAAACGAGTATTGCAGGATACTTTACTATGGGATTAGCAATATCACTTAACCCATGTGCACCCATTATGACACTAATAGCAGCCGCAGCAAATAGCTCTTCACTCAGTAATGCTGCAGTTATGGGTTTATCATTTGGTTTAGGGGCTATTGGTGCAACCCTACTCTTTTACGGTTTTTTAATCTCTTCTGTTGCTAGAGAGATTGTTGAACAGTTTGGCCAACATAAAAAGAATATAGAACGTATAGCAGCTCTATTACTGGCTACTGTTGCAGTTTCAGTATTTAATGGATGGCTAGTTCTCTAATATAGTGTTAATTAGTTTGTATAAATTTTAAAACTTTTTGAAATACATCTTGATTTACATTTTTATCTAAAGTGATAACATGCTTATCACTTTGGACCATATACTTCTCTTTAACATTAGAAGCTATATTGTCATAGATAATATCCGCACTATTAGGATCAACTGTTGGATCCTCATCTGCTTGTATGATAAGCGTAGGCTCTGTTATATACTTTAGTCTATCATTCACTAAATCTATTAGCTTCTTTAACTCACCTACCGAAACTAAATAGTGCATCTTATAGTTTATCTCCGGATGTTCTGGTTCACTCTCATATGTATCAACATCTGCATTAAATATAGACAAAAAGTTATTTATCACATTTATGGTTGGAACTATATACTTAACTCTAATATCTTGAAGAGATATTGCACTATTTAAACATATGACTCCACTAATCTTATCTTCAATATTTGAAGCTTTAAGTAATGATAATAAACCTCCAGTTGAGAAACCACATAAGTACAACTTTTCATTTACACCACTAAATGCACTGTAGCCAACATCAAAAGAATCATACCAATCTTCAAACTTACTATCCCTTAAGTCCTCAGGCATAGTTCCATGACCTTTTAGTCTGACACCGTAAACATTAATCCCATGTTCAAAAAGATATTGAGCAAGAAGTTCTATCTCTTTAGGAGCAGATTTATAGCCATGAGATATAACACAACCAATACTATTCTTCTCATCATAAAGAAGTATAGGTTTGCCTACATCTTTATGTTTAGAATCTAGTACTGAGTAGTACTTGTTGTAGTCATATTTAAACTGTTTTTTATCCCTGTTATATATAATATACATAACCTCTCTGAAAACCACCTCACTACTCTTTAAAATCTCTTTTTTTGCCGTTACATGTAGCTCTTCTAAAATCTGTACTTCATTTAGTAAAACTCGTAAAATATTTTTAAGTCTTATAGTATGAAATGTGTACTCATTTTTAAAGTTTTTAACATCTACCTTATAGGTGTCACCTTCTACATGTAAGAGTATGTTTTGTTCCTTAGAGAGTTGAAAAACATTATCAAATATATCATAGGGTTCATCATTTAAAAGTTTGTATAGGTTTGCATTTATATTACCATCTAACCTATAAGTCTCTAAGGTTTTCAACTCACGCGACAGTAAGTAGATACGAGACTTTAACTCAATCATAGTGAATTCTCTATCACCAATGTACTCTAAACATAAGGCATATATATGGTCAAAAGTGATGAGAGTATTTTTATACACTTCACTCATCATCAAGTTTGTGAGAGGAATCCGTACCTTTTGTATGACGGTTTCTTCACTATACTCTAAACCTTTTTTACGAAACTCTCTCTTTTTTTTAAGTAGATAGTCTTTTACATCTATGGGTTTTGAGAAGTGTACATGTAGCTGTGAATTTAGAAGTAAATTACTCTCTATCTCTATCTCTTCATCTATATTTTTAGTGGTGTTATCTATATACTTTTGTGCAAGTTCAACAAGTCTGTTTGTACCTGTTCGTATAGGACTGTACGATATATTCATGGGAATAATATTTGTGTTATGGTACGAGAGCTCATCCTCTTTATCAAAAAAGTACTCCTCTCTAAACTCACGTATCTCTTCAACATTACAAGCATTTTGAGCATTTAAGTATCTTGTTTTTTCTAACTCACTCTTAAGTGCAAGTACTGCTGAGCCTGTAAATATATCGTGAAGTCCTTCAGAGTTTTCAACTAAACAACTGTTATCTTCAAGCACAACTTTTTTGTTTTTTATCATTGCACCTTCTGGATATATAACCCAGTTAACTCTTCCCGTTATCAAGTCCCCGAGTATCTTCTCATTTCTCTTTTCATCCTTTGTAGATACAGTTCCAACTGCAGACATATAGTCACCTAGCATTCCTTTAAAGATTGAATAGTCCGCAAGAGAGCGAACCTTGAAACCTAGTTTTTTATAAAGTACATAGGGTATTAAAAAAGTTTCCACTCTTGTAAAATGGTTTGCTACAAAAAGAGTTGGCAATGCTTCATCTAAATTTTCTACACCACTAATGGTTATAGAATTTGTCATAGCTTTTTCCACTATTGCAAAAACTACATGTGAAGCATCATATAGATTATCTTGCATCTCTTATCCTTATGACTTTCTCATTAAATAAT
>JAOFSE010000021.1 GCA_028044295.1 Sulfurimonas sp. | reverse complement strand
ATCTGCTAGTTCATCATAAAGTTCAACTGTATCAAAGCCAAAAAGGCCAAAACTAGGAACCCCAACAAGTAAAACTTTTGCTCCACTTCTTCTAATAAGTATTACCATCTCTTTGAGATTTTGTTTTAACTGAGTGAGTGATCGTTTACGTAAAATATCATTTCCACCATGACATAAGATAACTATATCCGGGGATTGTTTGAGTAACTTAGGAAGTCTTTTTAAGCCTTGAGTAGACTCTTCACCAGAAATACCTGCATTTATTACATGTAGGCTTGTTTTTTTTTGAAGTTGTGAGGGGTAGCTCAACTCTTTGGATACTCCATAACCATAAGTTAGGCTATCCCCAAAAGCAAGAATGACAGTCCCTTTATCCAGTTCACTTTTTACTTTAGTATCTTCTTTTGTAAAAACTACAAAAAAGATACTAAGAGCTAAAAGTAAGACAATTAATTTAACTGTTTTAATAAGACTTATACTTTATTTTTTGGAAGTTTAAAGTTTTGAGCTTTCCAACCTTTTTTACCAGGCCAGTTAACTTCTAAGTCACCTTTAACAGTGTTATCACTCTTATATTTTTCACTCCAAGCTTTCATTCCACCATTAAGTATTTTCACATCATAACCAAGGGCAGCTAAAGGTACAGCTGCTGCTGCAGCTAAAATTCCATCCTCTGAAACTAAAACTATTTTGTATCCTAACTGTGGCTTTGGCATTAGCTGAATTCCATCACGAGAAAGAAGTTGATGAATCGGAACTTGGTAAGCAGTTTGCAATCTACCTTTAGTAAACTTTTTCACATCTCTTAAATCAATCACTTTTACATTTTCTTTGTCATTAAACCACTGCTTTAGAGTATCTACACTAGTTAACCAATCACTTGGATTGTTATTACCTTTAAATATTTTTTGTAATGGTCTATATGTAGGATTAGAGTTTACTACTGGTAAATTTAATTTATCCCATACTGGCTGTCCATCTTTGTACCAATAAACATTTTTATAACCACGTTTAGCAACTTCAGCAGTAAGCTTATAAGACTTCCAACAATTAATACCCATACAATAAAAAGCTATAGGTGTATTTTTGTCTTTTGGTAAAACTGTATAGTCCCAGCTATCTTCTCTTATATCAAAGTTGTCATCTTTACTTGACCATTCTGAAAAAGGTACACACTTAGCAAAAGGAATATGTCCTTCAAACTCATACTCACTATAATGCCATCTAACATCATAAACATCTCCACCCGCGTGAAATACATCAATCAAATCTTGAGGTGTTGCTAGTTGAACACCTTTTGGTGGCTCGTTTGGTGTAGGTATCTTCTTCGCAACAGCTTGTGTGCATAAGCTTATACTTAATGCTATAACAAACGTAACTAACTTTAATATTTTCATTTTTTAGTCCTTTTTATTTGTATAAATTTTAATGATTATACTTTATAATTCCATTTAAAAAAGTTAAACATCCTATGAAATGTTGCATCTAGTTTAGCTTTTAGAATTAGCATGTCACCACTATATGGATGTCTTACATGTAGAGATATAGCGTGAAGTAAAAGTCTATGACAATCATACTCACGTCTAATCATCTTATTATGCTCACCGCGACCATACTTAGTGTCACCTAACATATGATGTGAAATGTGTTTCATATGACGACGAAGCTGATGCTTTCTTCCTGTCTGAGGATAAAGTTCCACTAGAGAATATCTACTTCTTTCATACTTTCCAACAGCAAAATCAACCTCAACAGTATCTAGCCTTTTATACTCAGTTGTTGCTTCTTGAGGCTCTTTACATGTAGAACTGTCTTTATCTGCAATTTTATCTAGTTTTTCAGATAGGGCATGTTCAATTATTCCACTCTCAGGTGTGTATCCACGTACGACTGCAATATAAGTTTTTTTAGTATCTCTAGCTTTGAACTGTTCACTCATGATTTTTGCTGTCTCTTTATCTAGTGCGAAAAGTAAAACTCCAGATGTAGGTTTATCTAACCTGTGAATTGGGTATACCCATTGATTTATCTGATCTCTTAACATCTTCATAGCGAAATAAATCTCATATCTATCTATCATGGACTTATGAACTAAGAGTCCACTTGGTTTATTTATAGCTACAAGGTACTCATCTTGATATATAATCTCTAACTCATAATTTTCAAACATGTTGAAATAATATCATTTTTGGATTATAATAAGTAAAAAAGGTATGCAATGCAGTATGATTTTTCTATAATAGCTCTTTTAAAAGAGGGATTCCGTCGTACAGAAGGAGTTAAGCTAATATTCTTTGGAGCTGTATTTATTTATTTTGTTATTAGCCTATTAACAAATCAAGCTCTTGGGTTTATTTTTCCTAATGATGAGTCAGTCGCAAACTTTTACGTGGCCTCAGTTTTAGAGGCTATCTTTACTATACCTATCTTAGTTGGTATCAATATGCTTGCGGTTAAGAGAGTAAGAGAGGAAGAGACACTAGTTCCATCTATTTTTGACTACTATTCATTTTTCATTCCACTTATGTTTGCATACTTGGCTATGACTGCTCTTATACTTACTGGATTTATACTTTTTATACTTCCTGCGATTTATCTAATCATTTCATATGTATTTACATATACTCTAATGGTTGATAAAAATATGGATTTATGGGAAGCTATGGAGTTATCTAGAAAAGCTGTAACAGCTCAATGGTTTAAGTTCTTTGGTTTAGGTCTTATGTCTTGTCTTATACTTATTTTAGGGCTTATTCCACTTGGGATTGGACTTGTTTGGGCAATTCCAACTGTCTACTTAAGTTATGCCCTACTCTACCACCGTCTCTTTGACGAAGAAGAGAACTAGTCTCTCTTTGTCGTTTTTCTCTTCTTCTTAGTTACTTTTAAACTTTTTGCAGTAACTTTAGGAGGAGCTTTTTTCTTAACATGCTTCTTCTCTTGTTTTTTATGCTCATTCTTTAGTTTAATATCTTCAACATCTTTTCTACGGATTGTAGGATCAGGTTCAAAACCCTCTACTGTCTCTTGAGGAATCTTAACACCTATAAGTTTTTCTACCTCTTTAATGTCATACTTCTCATAAATGTCTATAAGTGAAATTGCTTCACCGTTACGACCAGCACGGCCAGTACGACCAACACGATGAACATAATCTTCAGGTATCGATGGAAGTTCATAGTTAATAACATATGGAAGATGTTCAATATCTAGTCCACGAGAAGCAATATCTGTTGCAACCAAAACTCTAATCTTTTCTTCTTTAAACTGAGCAAGTGTTTTAGACCTGTTTGCTTGAGTCTTATCTCCGTGGATTATCCCACACTTTAAACCATCTTTTTTAAGCTCTAGTACTAACTCATCAGCACTAGCTTTAGTCTTAGTAAAAACAAGAACTTGTCTAAAGTTTCTCGAACCAATGATATATGCTAATAATGCAGCCTTTCTCTCACGGTCAACTAAATATACTTTTTGGTTAATTGTATCAACAGTTGTATTTTTCTTTGCTGTTTCAATAAATGTTGGCTTTGTAAGAATAAGTTTTGAAAGCTTTCTCACCTTATCACTATATGTAGCTGAAAAAAGTAGTGACTGATGTTTTTTAGGAAGCATTGGATGGATTTTTCTAATCTCTTTTACAAATCCCATATCTAACATTCTGTCAGCTTCATCAAGTACAAATATTTCAACACTTTTTAGACTTAGGTTAGCTTCTGCATGTTCTAACATTCTACCAGGTGTAGCTATTACAATATCTACACCCTTTTTAAGAGTCTTCTGTTGTGATTCTAAATCTTTACCACCAACTAAAAGAGCTATGTCTATCTCCATATATTTTGCAAAGCCTTTTAGGTCTTCGTAAATCTGCTGTGAAAGTTCACGAGTAGGAGATAGTATTACACCTCTAATCTCTCTATTTTCGTCTTTATTGTTTGAGCGAAGGCGCTGAAGCATTGGTAGGCCAAAGGCAGCAGTTTTTCCTGTACCCGTTTGAGCAGTAGCAAATATATCACTTTTAGCAAAGACTAAAGGGATTGCTCTGGTTTGAACTGTAGTAGGGTTTTTATAGCCTAAATCGTTAATAGCTCCAAGGAGTGGTCTAATGAGACCTAGCTTTTCAAATGACATATATACCTACTTTACTTTTAATAACGAAATTTTAACATATTTTGCTATAATCTCCTCACTTTTTAAGCAATACAGGTAATGATGAGAAAAACATTTAAAAAAATAAGTACTAGCGACAGACTAAAAAAAATCACAAAAAAATATAACGTTCCGTTTGAGTACTTAGCGACAAGTAGAAAAATGGTCTCTAAAGCTGTTTTTATAGGTATATTTATAGCTTTTATACCTATGCCTCTTCAGATGCTAGCAGTACTTGCCGTTATGCCTTTTACTCGATTTAATGTGCCTATTGCTCTTGCTATGTGTTGGCTTAGTAATCCTTTTACAATGCCACCAATGTACTATATGGAGTACTTGACGGGTAGTTTTTTACTAGGAACTGAGGTGACGCCAGTTGAACTTACACTCGATTGGTTTAGTGACAACATTGGAAATATTTTTATACCACTTTATGTAGGTACAGCTTTTTACTCAGTTTTTGGTTCAGCTTTGGCCTACTGGGCAGTAAACCACTTTTGGAAATCATCTGTAAAAAATTCTAAGAAACTTCACTATAAAGATAGGTAGTTAAATATTTTTAGGAAGTCTAATAGTAAAGACAGCTCCGTTAATTGCATTTTTTACAGTTAGATGTCCAGAACATCTATTTTCAATAATCTCTCTACATAAATCTAAACCAAGACCACTTCCATCTTTTGTAGTCTTAGTTGAAAAATACTTATCAAATACTTGATTAATATGCTTTTCATCTATACCACCAGCGTTGTCCTCGACTCTTAGATACACATAATCTTTATCTTCTATACTACTGATTTTAACTATTTTTGCAGCTTGTTTAGGGTCAAACTGTTCACTAGCATTTTTTAGTATATTTATTAGTACTTGAACAATTTCATTTCCAAATGTCATAATTCTAGAGCTTAATTTCAATTCATTATTAACTACAACATTATTTTCTTTAAAGGTAGCCTTTATCAGTTGCAATGCTATATTGACAGGATAGCGAATGTCTATAATCTCTGCTTTTTTATTTGGATTAAAAAAATGCCTAAAGTCATCAATAGTATCACTAGCGAAACTTACATGTAGAGATAAGTCCTTAAATAACTCTGTACATTGATTCATTGGAATACTGTCTTTTGTCATATTTTTTAGCTCAAACTCCGCTACACTCATACTTATAACATTTAGAGGTTGTTTTAACTGATGAGATATAACTTCTATCATCTCTCCTAATTGTTCTTTTTTAGACTTGTCTATAATCTGTTCTTTTTGAGCTAAATTTCTCTCTTTTAAAATATCTATTTTTAAAGACAACATATATGACAACATATGAGCAAAAACCAGGGCCTCTAGTACACAGCCTATTGTCACTGCTCTAAAAGTAATTTCGTTATAACTTATTAAGCCCTCATAGAACATTAGCGCCACAACAGAGAAAAATATATAAAACCCATTTCCTAAAATATAATGTTTAGCTAATGGGTGCTTATGCCTGTACATGTAAACAGATAAAGTCAGTTGAGATAATATTGCTAGTGTTGCAGTATTTTCAATGAGTATTATTGCCTCTTCATAAAAGGGTGTTAATAGAAACAGTATATTTACAGTTAAAATTGCTATGACAGACTTAATCAGTATATTGAGTTTTTTGTAATCTTTTAAGTTGAAGATATTTATGGCAAAAATTAGTGAAAAAATGATAAAAAGTAAAACAGCTATAGATGAGATAATGATTGGTGTTTGACCATGGTGACCAAATATTGCAAAAAAGCCTAGCTCTCTTAACTGAAATATAAAGGCAAAAAATAGTGCACAAGAGTAATAGATATACTCCATATACCTCGATAGGAAAAATAAAATAACATGATAAACCGATAATACTAAAAGTATTGAAAGTAAAAAAATTGATAATATATGGACAGTGGTAAACTCTTCAATACTATTATAATCATCAAATATAGCTACATTAAAAAACTGTGCATATTGATTTATACAATTAATATATATAGTTTTATTATCTTTAGGATTTATATCAAATTCATATCGAAGACTACTTCCATAAAATTGTTTTGATATATCAGGATCGTTATATAAATCAAACTCAGACTTTTTTATAGATGTTTTATAATCATCATATATAGTTACTTTAGAGTTTACATAAGCATCTTTAAGATGTAAATAGAGTTTTTTGCTATTTTGTGTAGAGTTATTGAGCTCTATTTTGTACCATACACTTTTTTTGAAATGTCCTAGAGCTATCTTATTTGGAATAACTCGGGTGAACTTAGTATTCCTAACATCATCTATACTCAGACTATTATCTTTATCAACTAAAAGAGACATTTTAAAGTCTTTGATATTCACAGTTTCTGATGATATATCGACTATATTAGCATACAAGAAAGATGAGAGTAATAAGATTGTATATAGTATTTTCAAAACAGTACTTTAGTTTAAACTTTATGACCTATCTTATCACATTTTTTATTATAATAAAACCATGCCAACAGTGTAGCTAAACTCATACCTAAACTAAGAACCTGTCCGAAAGTTATCATATCACAGCAAACATACCCAATTTGGATATCTGGTGCACGCCAAATTTCTGCAATAGCACGCAAAACACCATAACTCATTGAATAAACCAGGACAAGTTCTCCACTAAAACGTTGAAAGTTTTTATATATATAAACTATTAAAAAAACCACAAACCCTTCTAAAATAGCTTCATAAAGTTGAGAAGGATGTCTTAAAACTCCATCCACTAAAATACCCCAGCTAACATCTGTCTCACGACCTATCAGCTCTTGATTTAAAAAGTTACCAATACGACCAAAAACGAATGCTAAAGGAACACTTATAGCAACAAGATCCATAATCTTTCCAAATTCAATTTTATGTTTTTTTGAATACATATATGTAGCAAGTAAGAAGCCTAGTACTGCCCCATGGTAACTCATACCACGGATTCCTACAAACTCTCCATTGACAAATGGATTAAAAATCTGCCATGGATGGGAAAGGTAATAGAGGGTTTGAGTGTCATAAAAAAGAATATAACCAAGTCTAGCACCCAGTATTACACCTATTTCAACATATATAAAATAACTATCAAGTGCTTTGGACTTAAAGTCTAGATTATCTTTTTTAACAAAGTACTTTCCAATGTAAAGAGCTGTGATAAGAGCTAAGACATACATAATCCCATACCAGTGCACAGGAATAGAAAATACACTAAATGCGACGGGATCAAATGTTTCGTATATTCTGTTCCAAGCGTTCAAATACTATCTTTTCAGTGCTTCTGCGATAAGCTCAATTGGATTTTTGAAGACTGTTTTACTCTCAGTATATCCAAGAGATGAATTTATCTGCATTCTACATGCACTACATTCTGCGGTTACTACATCAGCTTCAGTTTTATTAATCATGTCTGCTTTTGGAATCCCAGCTGCTTTTGCAAAATGATACTTCTCACTCTGCATAGTAATACCACCAAAACCACAACACACATTAGGATCACTCATCTCAACAATGTTGTAATTTTTCCTCACTAGGTTTCTAGGTTCTTTGTAAACA
This sequence comes from Sulfurimonas sp., assembly GCA_028044295.1. GTDB lineage: Bacteria > Campylobacterota > Campylobacteria > Campylobacterales > Sulfurimonadaceae > Sulfurimonas. The sequence goes on along the minus strand of JAOFSE010000021.1, from coordinate 5,391 downwards.
CCTTGCATTTTTCTTGCATGACATGGGTCATGATACGTAACTATACGTGTATCTTCTTTTTTAGTTTTTAAAACTTGTTCTAAATGAGTATGGTGTTGTAGCCATTCTGTAGCCATAAATATTTTATCTTTGATTACTTTAGCACGTTCTTTCCACTCTGGCTGATCATGAAAAAAGTGTTCATAATCAATCTTTAACATAGCACTACATGTAGCTTCTGGAATTATGATAGCTTCTACATCTTTAGAAAAGCTCTCAAAATACTCAATATTAAACTTAGCATTATGGTTAACTGTATCAAAGTCACCTGTAAAGTAAGCAGGTGCACCACAACACTTTTGAGATTTTGCTAAAAATGCATCAATCTCTAGAGTCTCTAAAATATCTAAAAGAGAGTTTCCAACATCTACATAGTTATAGTTTGCAAGACAACCTATAAACACAGCTACTTTTCTTTTTCCACCATTGTCTATGTTCTCAGGATTAGAGTTTAAGAAAGATGTTTTTCTCAGACTAGGTAGTACTCTATCTGCTTTTAGCATAGGAAGACTAAACCTTGAATTCATCGAATCTGTTTCAGCCTTGATTTTAAAACCACATGTTTGAAAAACCCAGCCAAGTTTAAATGCTATATCGTTCATCCATCTATGGCGAAGAAGTAAGAAGAACAGTCTTTTATACCAAGCTATACCAAACTTTTTACCAATGTCTGAGCGAACTTGTTCTATCACCATATCTACAGGAAGTGTTTTAGGGCATACATCTACACAGTTCGTACATAAAAAACAGCTCTCAAAGATGTCTTTTGCCGTTTTATCAAGCTCTAGGTTTCCACGCTTGTATGCACCTAAAAGGTCTAAAAAACCACGAGGTGATGTAACCTCATCGGCATTCACATTATGGATAGTACATACTGGGATACACTTTCCACACTTAACACAGTCATCTGCTGTTATATCAAAATTAAAAATCTCTTGTGGGCTTTTACTCATAATTTATACCGTCTTTGAAAATGCTTTTGTACTTGATACATGTTTTTTCATGTATGCGTCAAAAGGCATTGAAATATTTCTTATTAGAAGAGTTCCTGTTTGGCTACACTCAATTGAATCATCACTTATAGTCACTAGTTCATCCTCTATAAAAGGTTTAAGAGCTTCTATTGCATCTGCAAAATACTCTTTAAAGTTTACATTGAAAAGTTTCTCAAATCTTCTTATATCAAGTTTGAAATTACTCATCAGCTCCATGATTACGAATTGACGAATCATATCATCATCATTTAAAAGAACACCACGTTCAAATGGTAACTCTCCAGCATCAATAGCTTCTTCATAAGATGCCATATCTTTAAAATTTTGCGCATAGTGAGAGACACCCTCACCTATAGAAGTAAGACCTATACCAATTAAATCTGCTCCACCTCTTGTAGTATACCCTTGAAAGTTTCTATGGAGTTCACCTTTCTCAATCGCTTTAAAAAGGTCATCTTCTGGTTTAGCGAAGTGATCCATTCCAATCATTTTGTAACCATTCTCTGTAAGATAATCAATTGTGTACTGCATAATTTGAAGTTTTTCATCAGCCTCTGGAAGAGTAGTTTCATCTATCTTTCTCATAGTCTTTTTCAACCATGGAACATGAGCGTAGTTAAACACTGCAAATCTATCTGGATTTAAAGTCAATGACTGCTTAAGTGTCTCTTTAAAAGTCTCTAATGTCTGAAAAGGAAGTCCATAAATCAGGTCAACATTTACTGAAATCATATTGTACTTTCTAGCCAAATCCATAGCATCCTTTGAGATATCATATGGTTGAATACGGTGTACCGCTTTTTGAACTTTTTCATTAAAATCTTGAAGACCAAAACTTACACGATTAAAACCAGCTTCACTCATAGCCTTCATTTGATCTTCATTTATATGGCGTGGGTCTATCTCACAAGAAACCTCTGCATCAGCAACAAAATTTGGAAAATACGATTTTATCTCAGCAATTATCTCTTTTAATTGCTCCGCACTAAAGTATGTTGGTGTTCCTCCACCAAAATGCATCTGAATTACATCACGATTACAATCTAGATGTGAAGATAAAATCTTTAACTCACGTTTTAGGTAATCAATATAGCGAAGCATTTTGTCTTCTTTAGAAGTAAATACAACATTACAACCGCAAAAGTAACAAGCTTCTTTACAAAATGGAAGGTGAAAGTACAAACTCAGTGGACGAGAAGAGTCTTGTGCCTCTAGTATGTTTATATACTTATCGTAAGTAAAAATTTCACTAAATTCTAAAGCTGTTGGGTAACTTGTATAACGAGGCCCAGGCTTTGAGTACTTAGTAAATTTTGCAAAATCTAGCATTTATATCTTCCATTCATGATCATTACCGCGATTATCTCTAAAAAGTGTTGAAAAGCTTATTAATTTAATTTTTAAACTCGCCTGCAAGCCTTTTATAAACATCTGAGTTTTTTAGAAGTTCATTATGATTTCCAACAGATACAATTCTTCCCTTTTGCATAACTAAAATTTTATCTGCATGTTCAATCGTACTTAACCTATGTGCGATTGTGATGGTTATTTTATCTTTTGTATATTTCTCCAAAGAAGATTGAATTCTCTTTTCACTTTCATTATCAAGTGCTGATGTAGCTTCATCAAAGAGTATAAGTGAAGAGTGTTTATATATAGCACGGGCTATTGCTACACGCTGTCTTTGACCACCAGATAGGTTAGCCCCAAACTCTTCCATATTTGTATGTATTCCATCTTCTAAAGACTCTACAAAGCTAGTAGCGTCAGCAAGTCTTAGTGCCTCATGCACTTTATCTTCATTTATCTCTTGACCGTAAGCAACATTTACAGCCAAAGAATCTTGAAATATATATATTCTTTGCGAAACTAAAGATATATTGTGCTTTAAAGACTCTTGAGTGAAGTCTTTTATATCAGTTCCATTTACTAAAACTTGGCCATTATCAGGATCATAAAAACGTAATAGCATATTGATAAATGTGCTTTTACCGCCACCACTATCACCAACTAGAGCTATATTTTGACCCTGCAATATATCGACATTTACATTATCAAGTGCATATGCATCTTCATATTTTAACTGTACATTTCTAAACTCTACATGTACAATCTCTTCTTGAAGAAGTTCTTCACCATCTACTATTTTACTCTCTATGTCTAAAACTTCAAAAACTCTCTCACTTGCAGCAACCGCATCTTGAACTTTTGAGTAGATTGAACCTATACGGCGAATTGGTTGAAAAACAAGTCCAACAGCAGTTAAAAAAGCTGTAAATTCGCCAACAGTCATATTTTCATTGTAAACTTCTCTACCACCTACAAATATAACAGCCGCAAGACCCATAGCTCCAACAATTTCCATCATAGGAGAGACTATATCACCGACATATACTGACTTCATATTTATCTTAAAAAACTGCCAGTTTTGTGTAGAAAAACGATCTACTTCAAACTTTTCAGTTGCGTTTGCTTTTATGATTTCAGAGTTATTAAATACCTCGGTAAGTCTTGTTACAACATCTGCATTTTTCTCTTGTGAACGTTTTGAGTATTTTTTTAGTTTTCTACCAATAGCAATAATAGGATAGACAACAAGAGGCATAACAACTAACGAGTAAAATGCTAATACAGGGTTTAGATATATAATATATCCAATCAGAGTGATAACAGTAAGACCCTCTCGAAATAGTTCAGGAAGCAGGTTTGATACAAAGTAACGAATTCTCTCTATATCATTTGTTACGCGAGAGATAAGTTCCCCACTGCGATTTATATATAGAAACCCCATATCAAGATTTATAATTTTATCTAAAAGCATCTCGCGAAACCTTGTGATTATATGCTGTCCAATGTAGTTAGTGAAAACAGACTGTATATATCTACCTGCTGATTTAAAAAAATATATTCCAATCAGACCTAGAGGAATATAGTAAAGCATCTCCTCTTTTTTCTGGATAAACATCTCATCCATAAGAGGCTTCATTATGTGTGCAGTTGCGGCTGTAGCTGTAACTGTGAAAAGTATTCCTATAAAGACAAAGGAATATTGTAATTTATAATCTTTTATGTACGGTAAGTAGCGTTTTAATATTTTTTTCATTGATGTAATTTTATCCTAAAATTAAAAACAATTTGAACATTAGCTACTTTTCATAATAATTAATGTAAAATCCTCATTATGAAAATTTGTATAGTAAAATTATCAGCTATGGGAGATATCATTCACGCAATGGTAGCTTTGCAGTTTATAAAAAATGAGTTTCCTGAAGCTCAAATAGACTGGGTAGTAGAAAGTGGCTTCAAGGGAATACTTCAGAACAATCCACATATTGATAATATTTTACCTATAAACCTAAAATCTATCAAAAAGAAAAAGAGTGAAATCTTTTTTCAATACAAAATCTTAAAAACTTACTCAAAAAACAACTATGACATCGTGATAGATGCTCAAGGCTTACTAAAATCTGCAATAGTATCTAGAATTATCGGTGCAAAAACAGTCGCAGGCTTTGACAAAGATTCAATCCGTGAAGGTATCGCCTCTATTTTTTACAACAAAAAAGTATCAATCCCTTATGATGCGAATACAATAGATAGAAATGCTACAGTTATCTGTGAGCCTTTAGGAGTAGAAGCAACAAGTGAGATGATTATAAACAAGAAGAGCTTCCTGTTTTCATCTTCACATGTAGATAATCTACCAGAGATTTTCAACCTCTTTGTAATCGGTTCAACTTGGGAGAGCAGAAACTATCCAAAAGAGCTATTTGTAGAGATTGCGGAGAATCTACATGTAGATACTTTCATAGCATGGGGGAGTGACGAAGAGCACACAAAAGCTTTATGGATGCAAGAGCAATCTAAATATCTTCACGTCCTTCCTCTAGGCTCCTTAAATGACTTAAAATATGTAATCTCAAAATGTAGTTTACTTATAGGAAATGACACTGGGCCAACACATATGGCATGGGGATTAAACATACCATCAATTACAATATTTGGACCAACTCCCACGAACCGTGTTTACATTACTCCTATCAATAAAGTAGTAAAATCACCTACTAAAATAAACCATTATAAACTTAATAAAAATGATTTTTCTATATGCGATATTGATTCTAATAAAATTATAAAGATTACAAAGGAAATAAAAATATGAAAATATTAGTAACGGGCACAGCAGGTTTTATTGGAAGTCATTTGGCTATTAAATTACTAGAGCGTGGCGATGAAGTGGTTGGCTTGGATAATATAAATGACTATTATGACCAAAATGTGAAATATGGTAGACTGCAAAGAGGTGGTATCATTGAAAACATTGAAGATGGTAAAAATATAGAGTATAACAAACTTT